>NZ_CP022991.1 GCF_002278075.1 Paraburkholderia aromaticivorans
ATCACGCGCAGGCCGATTTCTTCGAGCAGAATCCGGCTCGACCAGGCATCGCCGCCGATGTTGTAGTCGCCGATAATCGCGACGTCGTACGGCGTCGAAACGAAATCGGGGCGCTTGTCGGGATCGGTCTTGTCGAACACCCAGTCGCGGATCGCATCGTTGGCAAGATGGTGGCCGAGCGACTGGCTGACACCGCGAAAACCTTCGCAGCGCACCGGCACGATGGTGTGCCCTTCGTACTGCGCACTCTTTTTCTTCGAGACGGCCTCGATGTCGTCGCCGATCAGCCCGATCGGGCATTCGCTCTGGATCGAGATGCCCTTGTTCAGCGGAAACAGCACCTGAATCTCGTCGATGATCTTGTCGAGCTTCTTGTCGCCGCCGAAAACGATGTCCTTTTCCTGGAAGTCCGAAGTGAACTGCATCGTCACGAACGTGTCGATGCCGGTGGTGCCGATGTAGTAGTTGCGGCGCGCAGCCCACGAGTACTGGCCGCAACCGACCGGGCCGTGGCTGATGTGGATCATGTCCTTGATAGGCCCCCACACGACGCCCTTCGAGCCGGCGTACGCGCAACCGCGAATCGTCATCACGCCCGGCAATGACTTGATGTTGGATTTCACGCCACAGTCGGGCTTGCCGTCCTCGAAGGTGCCCAAATGCTTGGCGCGCCGTTTGGCCATTTTCTCGGGATAGGCCTTCAGCACTTCATCGATCAGGGCCTTGTTCGCGGCCTTGCGCTCTTCAACAGTGACGCTCATGGGAATGCTCCATTGGGTGAATATCAGGCCTCGCGGCGGGTTGCATGCGCGGCCCGGTCAGTGCGTGAAGAACAACACCGGACCGCGCACGGCAACGCCCGCTCAGGCAGTCAGCTCCGCTGCGGTCTTGCCGACTTGCGATTCGTCGATGGACTTCATGATGCCGTGCTCCATCAACAGGTCTTCCAGCTGATCCATCGTGATCGGCGTCGGGATCGTGCCGTTGCCCGCGTTGTTGTGCACCTTGGTGGCAAGCTGGCGATACTCTTCGGCCTGCTTCGAATCCGGCGCGAATTCGATCACCGTCATGCGGCGCAGTTCGGCGTGCTGCACGATGTTGTCGCGCGGAACGAAGTGGATGAGACGCGAACCCAGCATCTTCGCCAGTGCTTCGGCGAGCTCTAGCTCCTTGTCGGTCTGACGTTCGTTGCACACCAGACCGCCCAGGCGCACACCGCCGCTGTTCGCGTACTTCAGAATGCCCTTCGAAATATTGTTGGCGGCGTACATGGCCATCATTTCGCCGGACATCACGATGTAGATTTCCTGGGCCTTGTTTTCGCGAATCGGCATGGCGAAGCCGCCGCACACCACGTCGCCGAGCACGTCGTACGAGACGTAGTCCACGCCGTCATAGGCGCCGTTTTCTTCGAGGAAGTTGATCGACGTGATCACGCCGCGGCCCGCGCAGCCGACGCCCGGTTCCGGGCCACCGGATTCCACGCAACGGATGTCGCGGTAACCGATCTTCATCACGTCCTCGAGTTCGAGGTCTTCCACCGAGCCGGCTTCGGCGGCCAGCGACAGGATGGTGTCCTGCGCCTTGGCGTGCAGGATCAGGCGGGTCGAGTCCGCCTTGGGATCGCAGCCGACGATCAGGATCTTCTGGCCGAGTTCGGTCAGGGCTGCCAGGGTGTTCTGCGAGGTGGTCGACTTGCCGATGCCACCTTTGCCGTAGAACGCGATTTGCCGAAGTTTGGACATTGCATTTCTCCATTCAGGAAGGAGGGTTGAAACCAGGGTTGCGTAACCGCGACCATGTCAGCCTGTCGTGCCTGTATGGGTCTTCTTATATCGAGTCACGCGTCGGCCGGACCTGTGTCCGCGCTGGACCCCAAATGCAGCTTCCGTGCCATGTCGCCAGCGATGCCGTGTCGCGTCCGTGCTGCCGCACTGTGCGGTACGTTCGTGACTTTCCGGACTCCTGTGCGGTCTTGTCGGTTTCGCGACAAAGCTCGCGAACTTCGTCGCGAATCAAACCGTTCGGGGGCGTTTGTCGCATTGTTTGTCAGGTCATTGGTCGGGCGGTTTGTCGGGCGTTTCTGTCGCGTTGGTCTGCATCCATGCGCGCGGCCCGGGCGCCGCGTGCGCGGCCGGCAGCGGCTTCATGAGCGGCCCGGCTCAGCCTGGTTCGGTTATTGCATTGATCGCGCCATGAACACACCTGCCATCCCCTCTCCGCAACACATGCCGCGCGCGACGCATTTCGACCGTCTGGGCGGCGAGCCTGCCGTCATCCGTCTGGTCGACGCGTTCTACCGGCTCATGGATACGCGGCCCGACGCGCAGCGCATTCGCGCGATGCATCACCCGGACCTCTCGTCGACGAAGGCGGTTCTAGTGCTGTATCTGTGCGAATGGCTCGGCGGCGACAAGCAGTACTCGGCGCAGCGCGGCCATCCACGTTTGCGCATGCGTCATGCGGCCTTCGCCATCGGGCTCGCGGAACGCGATGCCTGGCTCACCTGCATGCACGGCGCGCTCGACGAGACGGGAGTCGATCCAGCACTGCGCGACGAACTGATGCAGGCGTTTTTCAGAACCGCCGACTGGATGCGCAACACGCCCACGTGAATTCCTCTTCAACGCTGTTCAACTCAAGGATCTGTGATGACCGAAACGCTCGCCCACAAGGAGATCGACGACACCGCGTTCGCCCGTCTCGAACACGAAGGCCGTCTGCTCAACCCGGTGCTCAAGGGACTGACGAACAGGTTCGGCCGGGTCGGCTTTCGCGGCGAACTCGCGCTGCGCTTTGCCCCGAAGCTCGCCGACGAGGCGCGCCCGCCCGAACTGACCTGCGATCAGGTGATGGCCTGCGCGACGATCGGCGAAAAGCACCTGCCCTTTTTCGCCGGGTATCTGCTGAGTTTCGAGTATCTGAAGGATGTGGCCGAGGTGCTCGGCGACACATTGTCGGCGGGCGGCAAGTACTTTCTGTTCTGCGACAACATCGACCTGAGCAAGCGCTATCAGGTGCCGTACAAGGGCGCGATGTTCTATGTGCTGCCGATTCTCGAATCCACCGTGTACAACGAAATGCTCGAATTGCTGTACCTCGAAAAGAACGAACTGAAGAAGAAGGACACAGGCGGCAAGCTCGACGCGGTAGCGGACGCGGCTATCAAGTTCGATGTGACCTTCGACACGATCACCTACAGCGAAGGGCTCGAACTGATGGGGCCGGTGCGCAACCCCAACGAAAACCGCCCGGTCTGAAACGCGGGGCCGACGGCAGCCGTGCTTCAGACCGCGCGGCCGCTTCCCCGATGTTCCTTGCACCCGAACGGGATCACGATCATGCACACCGACACTGTCCTCGCTGTCCGCGAACGCCTGCCGCGCCGAGTGGCCCGGAGCGCCGACGCACGCCTCGAAACGGTCGCGCCCGCCGCGCTTTCCACGTGGCTGGCGTACCACGGCTTTCCCGATCTGCATTCGCGCAGCGTGAACGGCGAGACTCCGCTGATGCGGGCCGCGCAGCATGGCGAAGACGCGGTGGTCGAAGCGTTGCTCGCATTCGGCGCGCGCGCCGACGCGCTCGACGACGACGGCAACCATGCATTGTGGTTCGCGTGCCTGCGCGGCGGCCCTGCGACGATCCTGCGGCTGATCGAAGCCGGCTCGCCCATCGACCATGCGAACGACGACGACATCACCTGCCTGATGCAAGCCGCCGCGAGCGGCCGGCTCGACGTCCTGCGAATGCTGCTTGCGCAGGGCGCAAGCGCTGAACTGTGCGCGCCCGATGGACGCAGCGCGCTCGACATGGCGGCCGACCTCGGCCTGGAACTGCTGCGCGCGGCGCGCCAGATGGGCCAGATGGGCCAGATTGAAGAAGCCGGCACGCAGCGTATCGCCGCGACGCCGGACTTCGTCTGACATGCGGGCCATCCGTCAACATGCGCAGCGTCGACGAAACCGGTACGAGCGATGTCGCCGGCGGGAGCTCGCACGATGAAAGGCCGACATGTGTTCCGTCGCCTCACGTTCGACGAGGTCCGCGCATGGCTCGCACGACGGCCGGATGCGCTGCTGCTCGACGCGCGCGACGCCGCCAGTTACGCACGCGACGGCTGGCCCGGCGCCGTGCGCCTCTCAGCCGACAGCCAGGACGCACTGCTGCTGCGCACCGACCGGCAGCGGCCCGTGCTGATCTATTGCTACAAGGGCAACGCCAGCCAGGTCTGCGCGCAGATGTTCGCCGACTTCGGCTTTACCGATGTCTGCGACCTGGTCGGCGGCCATCGCGCGTGGACGGCGGGCGTCGACGGCTCGAACCCGTCCGGTGAAGCGCTTGCGCCGGAACTCGCCGCATGGCTCGCGCGCGAAGGCTTCATCGGCACGCAGGCGCGCGGCGCGCACGGCAACACACCGCTGATGAACGCCGCATGGCGCGGCGCGCCGGCCGTGGTCGAGCAGTTGCTCGCATGCGACGTCGCACTCGACGCCATCAACGAGGACGGCAACAACGCGTTGTGGTTCGCCTGTGTGAACGGCAATCCGTCGCTCGTCACGCGTCTCGCTGCGGCCGGCGTGCCGATCGATCATGCCAACGCGAACGGCGCGACCTGCCTGATGTTCGCGGCATCGTCAGGCAAGGCCGAAGTGCTCCGCACGCTGCTCGCTTTGGGCGCCGATCCGGCGCTGCGCTCCGAGGACGGCTTCACGGCCGCCGACATGGCGGCCAGCGTCGATTGCCTGCAACTGCTTCGTCAACTCCGGGAAGCCTGACAATGGCCCACCTCGTCTTCTACGAAAAACCCGGCTGCGCCGGCAACGCCCGCCAGAAAGCCCTGCTGCGCGCGGCAGGTCACACGCTCGACGTGCGCGACCTGCTGAGCTGGCCGTGGAGCGCCGACGCGCTGCTGGCATTCATCGCGCCGCTGCCGGTCAGCGAATGGTTCAACCGCGCGGCGCCGCGCATCAAGTCGGGCGAGATCGTGCCGGAAACGCTCGACGCCGATACCGCCTTGGCGCTGCTGCTAGCCGAGCCGCTGCTGATCCGCCGGCCACTGATGCAGTGCGACGCGCGCCGCATGGTCGGCTTCGATGCAGCCCAGGTGCATGCGTGGGTCGGGCTCGGCGCGCAGCCTCCGGCCCCGGACACGCCACTCGAAGGCTGCGCCGCAACGGCGGCCCACGGCGCGTACCAACACGCGGACCAGCGCACCGACCAACGGACAACTCGCTGCACCCCTTCCACCTGAAACGGAAATCCGAGCACCATGCCCCTCTACGACTACCACTGCACGGCCTGCGGCCACACATTCGAAACGCTGGTGCGCGGCGGCCATACGCCGGTCTGCCCGCAATGCGGCAGTACCGCGCTCGCGAGGCAGGTGAGCGCCCCTGTCGCGCCCGGCAAGAGCCGCGCGATCATCTCCTCGGCGCGGCGCCAGGCGGCGCGCGAAGGACACCTCAGCAATTTTTCGCCGGCTGAGCGCGGCAAACTGCTGCGCTGAGCCGCACGGTTGCGGTCATGGATCCCGTCGATCGGGCCGCCCTGATGATGCAGGGCGGCCTTCCCGCTCAGACGAAGCTCAGCAGTTCGACGGTCACTGGTTCTTCGCCGAGCACGGCCTGACACGCGAGGCGCGACTTGGAGCCGATGCCGACAAGCGTATCGAGCTTGTCGTTTTCGAGCCGCTGGATCTTCGACAGGCTCTTGCGCCCTTCCTGCACGAACAGATGGCACGATCCGCAATCGGCCTTGCCGTCGCACTTGTGCGCGATGTGCTCGCCCACAGCGAGCAGTGCCTGCAACAGGGTCGCGCCGGCGGCGACGTCATAGGTCTTGCCTGAAGGCAATACGGTCAGTGTAGTCATGATGGTGAGCTTGATAGAAGGCGACAGGTAGAGAACAACGGATAGGCGGCCGCGCGTCACGCGGCCAACGCGGGTTGCAACGCATCCACCAACGCGCCGGCGAAACCGGCGAGCGGCATCGCGATGCGCTTGATGCGCTGCTCTTCGAGAAAGCGCGCTTCCATCCGCGTCGGCTCATCAGGCAGCACGGCCCAATGCGTGTCGGAAGAGCGCTTCATGATCTGGCGCGCGAAGCTGCGCGTGAGCTGGTCGTCGAAACGGCAACCCAGAAACAGAAAGCTGCGGCCGCTGCGCCATGCCTGCACCGCGGGCGGAATCGGCGTCTGGATGTCGATCTCGGTCAGCACTTCGACGAAGTCGCTGTCGGAGACCAGATAATTCGATGCGGGCGCGTGGCCGCCAATCGGCTTGTAGAGCAGCGCGCCCGAGGCCGGCACCGCATGCAGGAACGTGCCGTCCGGCGCATACGCGCCAAACCACTGGCCGAAATGTTCCGACTGCGACAAACCCTGCACCTGAACCCAGCCGCCTTGTGGTCGCGCCTCGTCGAGGGCGACGGCAAAGGTGTCGTCGTACCAGCAATCGACATACAGCCCCGCGCCGCTGGCCGCGAGCGCGCGGTGCAGCGCCGACGGCACCGGCGTGGTGGCGAACGCGCCGTTCATCAGGTTCACCACCGACTTGCGATGCTTGAAGTTCTCGATGAATTGCGCAGCCTGCGTGAGCCGCTTGCGGATCTTGTGCGGCACGCTCACTTTCGCGGTCATGATCTCGGCCAGCGCGCCCGGCGTGGCCGGCACGGGCGAATCGGGACACAGCGCGAGCAGCGCCGGGCCGAGGTAGGGAATCACGCCGCCGCCCTGGAGCTGGCGGGCAATGGTCTGGACTGAAACGGTCATGGAGTGAGCCTCACAGATAAATGGCGGCACCCGCGCCCACGTTGGTCGCGGTGTCCTTCAGCGTCTTGACGATGTACCTGACCTGATCGGCGTCGAGCAGCGTGTGCAGCGGCAGCGCCAGCGCGCGGTCGCCGATGCGCTCGGTATCGGGCAGCAGACCGCGCTTGCGGCCGATCGCGTCGCCCGTGTTCATGTAATGGAACTGCTGATGCAGCGGATGGCTGTATGGCGCGGTCTCGATGCCGCAGGATTTCATGTCGTCGATCATCTGGGCGCGCGCGCTCTGCGTAAAACGCTTGCCCAGGTGGACCACATAGAGCATCCAGTGCACTTCCTCGACGTCCTCGGCCACATAGGGCGGCTTGATTCCCTCGAAGCTCTGCATCTCTTCGTGATACCAGCTCTCGACCTGTTTGCGCTGGGCGAGGCGCGTGTCGAGTTCGGCCAGTTGCGCGAGACCGAGCGCGGCGGTCAGATCGCTGATGCCGGCTTGCAACGGCACCCACGAGCCGACCGAAACCGACGCGCGGTCCGTGACGCGCCGCTCGCGCAGATAGCGCAGTTCGTGCACGAGTTCGTCATCGTCGGTGACGAGCATGCCGCCCGCTCCCGTGCTCAACGCGGACGGGCCGGAGAAGTCGAACACAGAGACGTCGCCGAAACAGCCGGTGGTGCGGCCGCGATAACGCGAGCCGAGCGCCTCGGTACTGTCTTCGATCAGCCGCACGCCATACGCGTCGGCCAGGTCGCGCAGCGGGCCCCAGGCGGCCGGGTGGCCGTTCGTGTTGCCGGCGAGAATCGCGCGCGTGCGCGGGCCGATTTTCTGCGCGGCTTTTTCGGCGCTCAGACATCCGCTCCAGTAGTCGATGTCGGCGAACACCGGCACGGCTCCCGCCAGCGTGATCGCCTGCGCCACCTGGTGCCAGGTGTGGGATGCGCAGATCACTTCGTCGCCCGCGCCGATCCCCATCGCGCGCAACGCGATCCAGGTGGCGAGCGTGCCGCTCGCCACCGCAACCGCATGCGTGCGGCCCACCCAGCCGGCGAACGCGCGCTCGAACGAGTCGAGCATCGGCCCGTCGCTCCAGCGCGACGATTGCAGCACGGCGTTGACGAAATCGATCTCGCGCGCCGCGCAAGCCGGTTCGCTCAGTGCGATCTCATCGATTTCCATGAGGCTCGTCCTCGGTCAGGATCAACGCGTCGGCCTCTTCAGGCCGCTGCGTGATCGACATGCAATGCCCGTCCGACATCAGGAAGTAGACGCTGCGCGCGCCGAGTCGCAGCGCCGCCGTCTCGTCGCGCATCTCCAGTGCGCTGACCCGCATGGTGCGCACCTCGGGATAGCGCTGCTGCCATTGCAGCGCGGCCTCGCGCAGCGTCGGCGCCGTGCGCAGCAGGTCGGCCGCGACGTCGAGCTGTTCGGCGTTCAGACTCATCTCACTCCTCCACGCCGGCAATGCGCCGGGCTTCCACGGTGATGGGCAGCGGCGTGTCGTCCGCCATCGCGGGCAATTCGAGCTGCCAGCCGTTGGCGAGCGTGACGAGACCGCCCCACATCCCGGGCTGAGCCATCGCGACAATGGGCTCCTCCAGGTCCTTCTTTGGCACGTAAGCGCTCAGCGCGCCCTTGCTGTCCTTGCGGATCATGACTTTCATGGTGACGGACTCCGGAGATTGACGACAGATTCAAACCAGGCTCAGGCGGAACATGCGGGTTGTTCCAGCAGCGGACGCAACAGCGGCGGCAAATGGGCGAGCAGATACTGAATGTCCTGTGCGGTGGTGGTTTCGCCGAGCGACAGCCGCACCGCCGCCAGCGCCTCGGCGCGCGGCACGCGCATCGCCGTGAGCACGTGCGAAGGCTCGCTGCCGCCCGACGAGCAGGCCGAGCCCGACGACGCGGCAACACCTAGCCGCCCGAGCCGCTGCAGCACGACCTCGGCGGGAAGCAAGCCGAAGCGCAGGTAGCTGGTGCCGGGCAGGCGCGCCGCCTGCGCAGAAAAAACGTGGACCTCCGGCAGCGCGCGCTTCAGCCCCTGCTCCAGCGCGTCGCGCAGCATGCCTACGCGCGCCGCTTCGCTCGCCACGTCGCCGAGACGTTCGAGCGCGGCCGCAAAGCCGGCGATGGCCGGCAGATTCTCGGTGCCGCCGCGCCGATGCCGCTCCTGGCTGCCGTGTACCTGCGGCATCAGCGTCACGCCCTGGCGCACCAGCAGCGCGCCAATGCCTTTCGGCCCGCGCAGTTTGTGAGCCGACAGCGACACCGCATCGATCCCGCTCCGGGCGAAGTCGAACGGCAGCCTGCCGATGAGCTGCGTCGCATCGACATGCAGGCGCGCGCCGGCCGCATGCGCGAGATCGCGCACTTCGGCGACCGGCATCACCACGCCGGTCTCGTTGTTGGCCGCCATCAGCGAGACCACGGCCACATCGGGTCCGATCAGCGCGGCGGCGCTGTCGAGGTCCAGCGAGCCGTCGGGCCGCACGGCAATGCAGTCGAGCGCAATGCCGCGCGCCGCCAGCGCACGCGCCAGTTTCAGGTGCCCGGCATGCTCGACCGCGCTGAATACGACACGGTGCCGGCCGTGCGGCACCGCCGCGTGCAAGCCGCACACCGCCAGATGATTGGCTTCGGTCGCGCCGCTGGTGAAGACCAGTTCCGCCGGCTTGCAAGCGAGCGTTCGCGCGATGGTCGCGCGGGCCGCCGCGAGCGCCCCCTTCGCCTGCTGCCCGAGCGCATGTTGCGACGACGGGTTGCCCCATACATCGGTCAGGATGGACAGCATCGCCTGCACGACGGCGGGGGCCGGCGGCGTGGTTGCGTTGTGGTCGAGATAAATCATCGCCCAGCTCCGTTGATTGGCTTCACGGCCAGAACACACGTTCGCGATCGATGCACAGCGCGTCGAGCAGTTCGGCCAGATCGGTACTCTCGTGCTGGAGCATCCACCGGTGCAGCGCGTGATCGCGCGCGCTCAGGCGCCACACGCCGTCTTCGTCGCGCGTGAGCCAGGCGATATCGATCACCCCGCCGGTCGTGTCGACATTGCGCGAGCAGCACGGGCTCTCGATACGAAACCCCTGCCCCTCGCGCAGCACGCGCGGCGACACATAGCGGTAGCGGGTGCGCTCGCGCAACGCCCGCTCGATCTGGCGCAGGGTCAGGTCGACGAGGCAGCCCGCGTGCAGGCCGCCGCGTCGCGTCGCCGCTGCTGGCGCGTTAGCCCGCGCCGTCACGCCAGGCCACCCGGTTCGGCTAGCACGCCGGCGGGAACGGGCGCGATCTCGTCTTCCGTGCATCCGACCACGCAGTTGCCGAACTCCACCAGATAGACCGGCTCGCCGCTCTCCACCACTTGCCCCACATTGACGATTTCGCCGACCGTGCCCGCTTGCGCGAGACATTCGTCCGCGCCGCGCTCGGGGAAGCTGCCGTCGTTGCACAGGTCGTCCAGCGCGATCACGCGCATGCCCCATTGATATGCGGGCTGAACCGGTTCGATGCTCATGGCGAGGGCTCCTTGACTTGCGACGTATCCGGCTGGACCCGCGTGCCGATCTTGCGCAGCGCTTCGGCGCGCTCGCCCAGACCTTGCAGCACGTCATCGGGCAGGTTGTCGAGCGTGCACAGCTCTTTTGCGCGCATGCCGACACGGTGGCCGCTCTCGACGAAATCCACCGCGTAGATGTAGAACTGCTGCAGGAACGTGTTGATGCTGGTGACGTAGCCGATCTCGCCCTTGTTCACCAGCACTTCGCCGATGTCCTTGCCGTTGTACGTGCCGTCGTTGCGGATCACCGAGCGTGCGATCACGCGCTCGCCGTAGTTGAAGCGCGGAGGAAACGCGACCTCGATCAGGTCGTCGTCGCGGTTGATGTCAGCCATGATCCACTCCTGCTGGGCGTTGCATCTGTCCGCCGGTTGTCATGCCCCTGAGCGTGTCCGACTGCCGGCGCTGCCGCGCGAGCGCGCGCACCTCTTCGTCCGCGTCGTTCACCAGCGAGGCCGCGATGCCCGCCGCCGCGCGCCGCGCGACTTCCCAGCGCACCCGCCAGTCGGGATCGAAGGCGAGGCGCGACAGCAGCGGCGCGGGCAGACGCTCGGCGACGATGCGGCGCACCTCCGCGTCGCTGTCGTCGGCGAGGCGCAACAGCGCGGGCATTTCGAGGCGTTCGGCGACGCGCATCCTCACTACGCGATCGGGGTCGCGAATCATCTGCGGCAGCAGCGCCAGCGGCAGACGCCGGGCGACCCATTCGCGCACGCCGTAATCGGCATCGGCGCGCATGTCCCCGAGCGCGGCGGGCGCGAGGCGCTGCGCGACGCGAATCCGTACCTCGCGATGCGGATCGTGAATCAGGCGCCCCAGTTGCCCCAGCGGCAGACGCAACGCGAGTTGCAGCCGCACCGTCTCGTCCGGGTCGCCGAGCAACGCGCGCAAGCGGAACACGTCGGCGTGACGCGCGGCGATAGCGCGCACCTCGAAGTACGGATGCGCGAGCTGCTGGTTGGCCAGATCGGGATGCCAGTGAAAGAAGCGCTCGATGCGGCGTGCGTACGCATCCTGCATGCACGCGTGACCGGGTTCGCAGCCCTGCTCCGCCCGTTCGCGCAACCGCGCATACTCGCAACCGGCGCAGTCGAGCGGGCCGCCTTGCCAGTGAAGCGGCGCAATGTCGCCACCCGGCGCGCGCACGTTCTGTATGGTCATGGCTCGGTCCCCGTCCAGCCGCGCGTCGGATAGGCGCCCAGCGCATCCGTTGCGTCGTCGGACCCGGCGCCGCTCTCATGACGCGCGAGAATCTGCGAAAGCAGCGCGCCGCCCACCCTGTCTTCGGGATCGAGGCGGCGCAGTTCGCGCAGCAGCATGCGCGCCTCGTCGAAGTCGCCGAGGCGCATGTCGAGGTACGCGAGCCCCTTCAGCGTGAACAGATAAAAGCGCGCGGCCGCGTCGTAACGCGTGATTGCGGGAGCCAGCGGCTCGTCGCCGAAATCGGGGCCGAGCGCGGTGCGCGCAATCGCCAGCGCGTCTTCGCCGATTGCACGCGCCTGCGTCAGTTGATGACCGTAGAAGTAAAAGCGATACAACGCGATCAACGGCACCGGATGGCGCGGCGCCGCGGCGCGGGCGCGCTGCAGCAACACGAGCGCCTCGTCGCGCCGTTCGCGCAGCCGGCCCGCCTCCGCGATCAATGCATCGACGCCGGACGGCAGGCCGCCGCCGACCGCACTCTGCGCGAACGCGGTCATGGCATCGTCGAGAGCACGGTCGCCGGTATCCATTGCCATCGCTCCGCCTCAGGAGACCTGACGCGGCAGCGGCGGCCGCCCGCGGCCGATCGCGCCGATCTCGATGGTCGCCACGCCCGGCGGCGTGGACTCCCCACTGCTGCTGCAACCGCAAGCCGCCTGATTCGGATTGAAGAAGGTCAAGCCGGATTGGGTTGGCGTATCGGCAAAATCGATCGTCACGCCTTCGAGCATCAACCGGCTCTCGGCCGGCAGAAATACCCGCAGACCGTTGACGTCGAGTTCCTGTTCGCCCGCTTGCAGCGCCGGCTCGACGGTGAATTCCGCGGTGTAGCCGGAACAGCCGCCGGCGCTCACCACCAGCCGGAAGCCGGCGCCGGCCGGTAGCCCCGAAAAACGCACGATACGGCGCATGAATTTCTCGGCAGCGCTTGTGACAGTTACGTTGGACAGCATGATGCGCAGTCTCCTGAAAGATGAATGGCCGGCCCGGCGAGAAGCCTGACTTAGACCTGAACGATGCAGCCGTCCACGGGACACACCGCGACGCACTGCGGGTCGTCGAAATGGCCTTCGCATTCGGTGCATTTCTTGGGGTCGATCACGAAGATGCCGCCTTTCTCGCTGATCGCGACGTTGGGACATTCCGGTTCGCAGGCCGAGCAGCCCGTACAGGTGGACGCAATAATCTTGAGGGCCATGACAATTCTCCTGATGTCCTGTCTTTAAGAATGTGGGGGGTCATGCCGCCGAGGCTGACGACGTGTAAGCGCCCTGGCGAATCGATGCATCGCCGCGGTCCTGATGCACGACGGCGCCGCTCTCGATACGGCTGCGGTAATCGTTGAACCAGGCGAGGGCCGCCTTTTCGATGAATTCGCCGACGTACTGATCCACCGGTTCGATACCGGCTTGCGCCAGTTCGTCCTTCGGGCACGCGCCGATTTTCGCGACCAGCACCGCGTGGCAGTCGTTGATCGCGCGCACCACCGACGGCAGTTGCTCGTCGTCGCCGTAGCCGCCCTGGCAATACAGATCCACCCGGCGATGGCCGACGAACAGCGCTTCGGCAGCCGAGACTTCGAAAATCTGAAACTCGGTGACGTGGCCGAAGTGTTCGTTGACGCGGCCGCCGCCTTTCGTTGCGACCGCAACCAGCACCTTCATGTGGTCGGCAACGTCGATCTCGCGCGAGACCGCCAGCGCTTCCTGCTTCGCGTCGTGCTGCGCCTGGCGCTCGGCTTCCACGCGCTGCTGATATTCGCGGCGGCGTTCGAGGTCGTAGACCACTTCCATCTGATCGATCTTGTCGAGCGTGAATTCTTCGCTGCGGTCTTCGCCGAGCAGGCCGACCGCGTCCGCGCGGCACTGGCGGCAATGGCGCATCAGATTGGCGCCGCCCATGCAGGCGTCCTGCACGGCCTTGAGTTCCTGCGCGGTCGGTCCGCGCTGTCCGCTCAGGCCGAAGTGCGTGCCGTGCTCGGGCTCCGAGATCAGCGGCATGATGTTATGCAGGAACGCGCCGCGTTTCTTGACCTCGCGGTTGACCTCGAACAGGTGCTCGTCGTTGATGCCGGGAATCAGCACCGAGTTGATCTTGGTCAGCACGCCGCGCGCGGTGAGCATCTCGAGCCCCTTCATCTGCCGCTCATGAAGGATGCGGGCCGCCTCGTAGCCGGTCACGCGCTTGTGCTCCCAGAAAATCCACGGATAGATTTTCGCGCCCACCGCCGGGTCGACCATGTTGATGGTGATCGTCACGTGGTCGATGTTGTACTTGCAGATTTCGTCGACGAGGTCGGGCAGCGCGAGGCCGTTGGTCGACAGGCACAGCTTGATGTCCGGCGCCTGCTCCTGCAGCATGCGGAACGTCTCGAAGGTTTTCTTCGGACTCGCCAGCGAATCGCCGGGGCCGGCAATGCCGAGCACGGTCATCTGCGGAATTTCGCTTGCGACCGCAACGACTTTCTTGACCGCCTGTTCCGGTGTGAGCTTCTGCGAGACCACGCCGGGGCGCGACTCGTTAGAGCAGTCGTATTTGCGGTTGCAGTAGTTGCACTGGATGTTGCAGGCAGGCGCCACCGCCACATGCATGCGCGCATAGTGATGGTGGGCTTCTTCCGAGTAGCACGGATGATTCTTGACCTTCTCCCAGATCTCCGCCGGCATGTCGTCGGGACCGCCCGACGAGCCGCAACTGGCCTTGCCCTCGCCACCTTGCGTACCGCACCCCCCACCGGCGGAGGGAACGTCGATCTTCACACCGAGGGGTTTGATCTGGCCGATGCCGATATAGGTCGCTGCGGGCAGGTCGCTCGCATTTGTACTCGCTTGCATGGATATCTCCTCGCAACCGACGGCGGCCGCGCGAAGCCTATAAAGCCAGATCCATGCCACTCGGCGAGAAGGCCTGAATTCAATGCATCAGGAGATATTTCGCAGTTCTGTATGATCCAGGCGAACGACCAATCCTCACAATTTCGTTGCGTCGTGTCGGTGTTGCGACAAATCTCACATGAACGCAAAACGCTTGCGGTGGTCGACGTCTGACGCAGACTGGAATAAAGACGCATCTATCCCCGCACGCGGGAAAAAGACGGTAGTTGTGAAGCGAAGCCTCCCACTCCGCTCAGAACCGGCGAACCTCAATGGCATATTTATGCAGCGCGTAGCCCATTTGCCGGGGCGTGATGCCCAGCAGCCGCGCAGCTTTAGCCTGCACCCAGCCGCAACGTTCCATCGCCCAGATCAAGCGTTCGCGTTCGCCTTCCGGCTTGCCGGCCGACGATGTCGCGAATGCGCGCTCGTCGGTCGCGGGATCCAGTTCGGTTTCGGCGTCCGTGTCCGTGCCGCCGGACCAGGCAGCCGGCACCGACGGGACATCCAGATCATGATGGCCGTACGGCGGCGACGACACTTCGGCGATCGGAATGTCGGCGAGGCGCGCGGGACGCACGGCATCTTCGCGCTCGATGTAGTGCAGCACCTTCGTCAGGCAGCGATCTTCCTGGCACAGGAACTTGAACCGGTCGATCACGCCGTCGCGCGTCATGGTCGCCGTGCGCTCGACGCAGTTCTCCAGCTCACGCACGTTGCCCGGCCAGTAGCAGTTCGTCAGCACCCGCATTGCTTCGGCGTCGAAGCGGATCGACTGCGCGTTCTCGCGGTTGAAACGGGCGAGAAAGTGCTGCGCCATCGCCGGAATATCTTCGCGCCGCTCGCGCAGCGGCGGCAATTCGATGCTGACCACGTTGATGCGGTAGTAGAGATCCGCGCGAAATTCGCCGGCCTTCACCATCCGTTCGAGGTTGCGGTTGGTGGCGAGAATCAGACGCACATCGACCTTCACCGGCGTGGTACCGCCGACACGTTCGAACTCGCGCTCCTGCAGCACGCGCAACAGCTTGGCCTGAAACGACGGCGAGATGTCGCCAATTTCATCGAGAAACAGCGTGCCGCCGTGCGCCAGTTCGAAGCGGCCCTTGCGCTGTCCCTGCGCGCCGGTAAACGCCCCCTTTTCGTGGCCGAACAGTTCGCTCTCCAGAAGAGATTCTGTCAGCGCCGCGCAATTGACCCGCACGAACGAATCGCCGCTGCGCGGCGACAGATTGTGGATCGCGCGCGCGATCACTTCCTTGCCGGTGCCGCTCTCGCCGCGCAGCAGCACCGTGGTCCGCGCCGGCGCGACCTGGCGCACCTGGCCGAACACCGCCTGCATGGCGGCCGAAACGCCGACCACCTGATCGATCTGCTGGCTCGGCTTGATCGCCTTCTGCATACGTCTGACTTCATCCTGCATGCTGTCGTGCGCGGCGCTGACGCTGCGCTGAAGCAGCAACGCCTGGCCCATCAGCGTGGCGACGATCTTCATCAGATGCAGGTCGTCGGCGAACAGCCGGCTCGCGCCGGGATTCACGCAATCCACGGCGAGCACACCCAGCGTGCGCCGGTCGGCATAGATCGGCGTCGCGAGCATGGCGATGCACGCCCCAGGCATCTGGTCCGCGCCGCCGGTGCGATTCAGGAACACCGGCTCGTCGTTCACGTCCGGTACGATCACGCCAATGCCGCTCTTGAACGCGCGGCCCACAATGCCTTCCCCTGGACGAAACTGCAGACGCTGCTGTTCGTCGCGCGAAAGACCCGCGGCGCACAGGCCGCGCAACTGCCCGTCGGATTCGGCCAGCACCACAAAGGCGCGTCGCCACTCCATCGTGTGCAGAAGGTAGTTCAGGGATTCGCGGAAGGTCTTCGCCACATCGAGCGACGAAACCAGCGTCTTGCTCACCTCATAGACGCAGTCCAGTGCTTGCCGGGCGACGGTTGCCTGAATGTTCACCATGGATTTCTCCTTCGTGCGCCGCGCGCGTTCAATGCACCAGCGCAAGGCGCAAGTTCGACGCCAAAGGCACAACTTCGAAATCAAGCAATATCTACGCCCGGCGATTCAGCCTTCGCGCCTGTCGATCCCGCTTGCGGAACGACAAAGCCGACAAAAAGAACAGCGGACATTCTCGCGTGTCGCACGCATCGAGACAAAGACAACAGCAAGACTGCCAGCGTCCCGCTGAAACAGGCCGCTCATGCGCGAAAATCCGGTGGCATGGAAGTTGCCCTGAAGGTCGCATCACCCACCAGCCCTCAGGAGCCTGCGATGCCGGATCTCCAACGCGTAGTCAGTACCGGTCCCCGTCTGCGAGGCGCCAACCCCGTGTACCTGGATCATGCCGCCACCACGCCGGTCGATCCGCGCGTGGTCAGACGCATGCTGCCGTATCTGACCGAGATGTACGGCAATCCCGCCAGCCGTTCGCACGCTTATGGCTGGGTCGCCGAGGAAGCGGTCGAACTGGCTCGCGAGCAGGTCAGCTCGCTCGTCAACGCGGACCCGCGCGAGATTGTCTGGACCTCGGGCGCGACCGAATCGAACAATCTTGCGATCAAGGGCGCCGCGCACTTTCATCGCGGCAAAGGCAATCACCTGGTGACGCTCGCGACCGAGCACAAGTCGGTGCTCGACTCGATGCGCGAACTCGAGCGCGAAGGCTTCGAGGTCACGGTGCTGCCGGTGCAGGAAAGCGGCCTCGTCGACCTCGCCGTGTTCGCCGCGGCGCTCACGCCCGGCACCGTGCTGGCTTCGGTCATGCTCGTCAACAACGAGACCGGCGTAATTCAGGACATCGCCGCGCTCGGCACGCTCTGCCGTGAGCGGGGCGTCCTGCTGCACGTGGACGCCGCCCAGGCCGCCGGCAAAGTGTCGATCGATCTCGCCGCGTTGCCGGTCGATCTGATGTCGTTCTCGGCTCACAAGATATACGGCCCCAAAGGTATCGGCGCGCTGTACGTGGGACGCCGGCCGCGCGTGCGGATCGCGTCGCAGATGCACGGTGGCGGCCATGAACGCGGCATGCGCTCCGGGACCTTGCCCACGCATCAGATCGTCGGCATGGGCGAGGCGTTCTGGCTCGCGCGCGAGAACATGGCGTCCGAAAACACGCGCATCCAGACGCTGCGCGAGCGGCTGTGGAGCGGCCTGCAAAAGATCGATGCCGTGGAACTCAATGGCGATGCCGGGCGCCGCGCGCCTCACTATCTCAACGCGAGCTTCAACTACGTCGAAGGCGAATCGTTGTTGATGGGGATCAAGGAAGTTGCAGTTTCATCGGGCTCGGCCTGCACGTCCGCGAGTCTCGAACCCAGTTACGTGCTGCGGGCAATGGGCCGCAACGACGAACTCGCGCACAGTTCGATCCGCTTTTCGATTGGCCGCTTCACCACGGCCGACGAGATCGATTTCACGATCGATCTGATCACCCAGGTCGTCTCCCGGCTGCGCGCGATGAGCCCGCTCTGGGACATGGTGCAGGCCGGCGTCGATCTGCAGACGATCCAGTGGGCAGAGCATTGACATACCCGTTCCAGCCGAACCCCCGGATACGCGAGCATTCAACCACCTTTGCGGAGCACCTCATGGCATACAGCGACAAGGTCATCGATCACTACGAGAACCCCCGCAACGTCGGCGCATTCGATCCGGACGCCGCGAACGTCGGCACCGGCATGGTCGGCGCGCCGGCATGCGGCGACGTGATGCGGCTGCAGATTCGCGTCAACCGCGAAGGCGTTATCGAAGATGCGAAGTTCAAGACCTACGGCTGCGGCTCGGCGATCGCCTCCAGTTCGCTCGTCACCGAATGGGTGCGCGGCCGCACGCTCGACGAAGCGCTCGCGATCAGGAACACGCAGATCGCCGAGGAACTGGCGCTGCCGCCGGTCAAGATCCACTGCTCGATTCTCGCCGAAGACGCGATCAAGGCCGCCGTGGCCGACTTCCGTTCACGCCAGGCGAATCGGGACACTGCCGCCGACAGCCTGCAACTCGCCGACCAACCGGTCTGCTCGTCCAATCCGAACTGAGTCCATTCAAGCCTGAGAGGAACCACCATGGAAACGCTCGCCCAACCGGCCGCCGCCACTTCCAGCGCCCTACCCGTCCTGCTCGAATTCACACCTCAAGCCGCCGCGAAAGTGGCCTCGCTGATCGAGGAAGAAGGCAACCCCAACCTGAAGCTGCGGCTGTACGTGTCCGGCGGCGGCTGCTCGGGTTTCCAGTACGGCTTCGCGTTCGACGACCAGGTGGCGGACGACGACATGCAGACCGTCACCGACGGCGTCACCTTGCTGGTCGATTCGATGAGCCTGCAATACCTGCCCGGCGCGCGCGTCGATTATGAAGACGGCCTCGAAGGTTCGCGCTTCGTGATTCACAACCCCAATGCGCAGAGCACCTGCGGTTGCGGCAGTTCGTTTTCCGTGTGAGGCAATCATGGCAATCTCACTGACGCCCGCCGCCGCGAGGCATGTCGAGAAATCGCTGCGCAAACGCGGCAGCGGCATAGGACTGCGCGTCGCGGTCAGGACGAGCGGCTGCTCGGGCTTCGCGTACGCGCTGGAATTCGTCGATACCGCCAACGACGAAGATCAGCGCTTCGAAGCGCACGGCGTGACCGTGGTCGTCGATCCGCGCAGCCTGACCATGCTCGACGGCACGGAGCTCGACTTCGTGCGTGAAGGACTGAACGAAGGCTTCAGATTTCACAATCCGAATGCCAGGGCGAACTGCGGTTGCGGCGAAAGCTTCGCGGTCTGACACACCCACTCAAGGACGCGCACATGGCCCTCCTGCAGATCGCCGAACCCGGCCAAAGCGCCGCTCCGCACCAGCACCGGCTGGCGGCGGGAATCGACCTCGGCACCACGAACTCACTGGTTGCCACGGTGCAGAGCGCGGTGGCCCGGGCATTACCCGACGAGGACGGCGCCTGCCTGCTGCCGTCGGTCGTGCGTTATACGCGCGCCGCCGAGCCGGAGGTCGGCCACCCGGCTCAGTTGCGCCAGGCCGAGGATCCGCTCAACACGATCGTGTCGGTCAAGCGCTTCATGGGACGGCGCCTTGCCGATCTGCCGGAAGCCGCCTCGCTGCCCTACCGCTTCATCGACCAGACAGGCATGGTCGGACTCGCTACCGACGCTGGCGAGCGCTCGCCCGTGCAGGTTTCGGCCGACATTCTGCGGACCTTGCGCGTGCGCGCCGAGGCATCCCTCGGCGGCGAACTGGCGGGGGTTGTCATCACGGTGCCCGCCTATTTCGACGACGCGCAGCGCCAGGCAACGAGGGACGCGGCGCACCTCGCCGGGCTGACGGTGCTGCGGTTGCTCAACGAACCGACGGCAGCCGCGATCGCGTACGGCCTCGACCGCGCTGCCGAAGGCGTCTTCGCGATCTACGACCTGGGCGGCGGCACTTTCGATATCTCGATCCTGCGGCTGTCTAAAGGCGTGTTCGAAGTGCTGGCCACCGGCGGCGACTCGGCCCTGGGCGGCGACGACTTCGATCGCGCGATTGCGCAGTGGTTCTGCAACCGGCACGGTGTCGAAGGCCTCGCCATGCTGGCGCCATCCGCACAGCGCAGGCTGATGATGGCCGCCCGCGTGGCGAAAGAGACGTTATCGCACGCCGGGTCCGCGGTGATCGCGCTTGCGCACACCGACCGCAGCATCTGGCAGGCGGCGCTGTCGCGCGCGCAATTCGCGGAACTGGGCGCCGCGCTCGTCGCACGAACTCTCGCCGCCACGCGGCGCGCGTTGCGCGACGCGAAGCTCGGCACCGGCGATATCGACGGCGTGGTGCTGGTCGGCGGTTCGACCAGGATGCCGCTGGTACGGGACGCCGTGCAGGAATTTTTCGGTCGCGAACCGCTTGCCGATATCGATCCGGATCAGGTGGTCGCGCTCGGCGCGGCGATCCAGGCCGATGTGCTGGCCGGCAACCGCAATGGCGACGGCTGGCTGCTGCTGGACGTCTGCCCTCTGTCGCTCGGCATCGAAACGATGGGCGGGTTGGTCGAGAAAATCATCCCGCGCAATTCCACGCTGCCGACCGCGCGCGCCCAGGAATTCACCACCTTCAAGGACGGCCAGACGGCCATGTCGTTGCATATCGTGCAGGGCGAACGCGAGAGCGTGGCGGATTGCCGTTCGCTCGCCCGCCTGGAGTTGCGCGGCATCCCGCCGGCGGTTGCCGGTGCGGCGCGCGTGCGCGTGAGTTTTCAGATCGACACGGACGGCCTGCTCGCGGTCACCGCGCGCGAGCAGACCACCGGCGTCGAAACGCACGTCGAGGTCAAGCCGTCCTACGGACTGACCGATGTCGAGATCGCGGCGATGCTGCAACAGGCCATCGACGCGTCGCTGCCCGATATGCAGTTGCGCACGTTGCGCGAGGCGCAAATCGACGCACGCCGTCTGCTCGATGCAACCGAAGCGGCGCTGGACAGCGACGCCGCGCTCCTGTCCGCCGACGAGCTGGCAGCCGTGCGGCGCGCAATGTTCCAGGTGGGCGAGGCGCTGGAGACCGATGCGTCTGCCGATCTGCTCAAGGCTGCGTCGACGGATCTCGCGGGCGCGACCGAAGCCTTCGCTGCGCGGCGCATGAACGCGTCGATCCGCAATGCGCTCGCCGGACGTAACCTCGATACCCTCGTCTGAACTCGCCTTACCTCATTTGACCTTGTGTGACCTCGCCCGAGCCGGGAGCCCCACCTCATGCCGCGCATCCGTATTCTCCCCCACCCCGATCTCTGTCCGCACGGACACGACCTCGACGCGCGGCGCGGCACTTCGCTGTGCGAGAGCCTGCTCGCGTCCGGCGTCGCGATCGAGCACGCTTGCGAGATGGTCGCTGCATGCGCCACCTGTCATGTGTACGTGCGCGAGGGCGGTGCGTCGCTGGCGCCTCCCGACGACGAAGAGAGCGACCAGCTCGACCATGCGTGGGGCCTTGACCCGCAATCGCGTCTCGCATGCTGCGTGAAGCTGCGCGACGCCGACCTAACGATCGAACTGCCGGCACACACACGCAACCTCGCGCGCGGCTGACCACGCACGTCGTATCGCACATCGCAACTGCTTTCCGCAACGCTGCATTCATCACTACACCTGGCTGTCCGAAACAGGACATTCGCGACAGGCCTTCGTTGGGACCGCTTCATCCGGACACCCGCGAATGCCGGAAAGCGCCCGCTACAGGCGTCGATGCAACGCAACCGCGCATGGCACAGCACTTGCAAACAGTGAGATCAAAGGTCAAAAGGACAACTTCTCATGTCGAATCCGATCATCAACGACACCACGCTGCGCGACGGCGAGCAGACGGCCGGCGTCGCCTTCACGATTGCCGAAAAATGCGCGATTGCCGAGGCGCTCGCACGCGCTGGCGTGCCCGAACTCGAAATCGGCATCCCTGCGATGGGTGACGAGGAAATCGATTGCATCCAGACCATCGTCGCGCTGAATCTCGACGCCGATCTGATGGTCTGGGGCCGCCTCACGGATGCGGACCTGGCCTCGGCCCTGCGCTGCAATCCCGACATCATCCACCTGTCGATTCCCGTTTCCGACATCCATCTTCAACACAAGCTGCGCCAGCCCCGCTCATGGGTATTGGCGCAGGTCAATCGCGTGATAGGCGCCGCTGTCAGGAGCGGGCGCAAGGTCTCGCTGGGCGCGGAGGATGCCTCGCGCGCGGACCCGGCTTTCCTCGCCGACGTGGCGCGGCGCGCGCAACAGTGCGGCGCGCAGCGCATCCGTTTTGCGGACACGCTCGGCGTTCTCGATCCGTTTTCGACCTATGAAGCGATAGCGCGATTGCGCGACGCGGTGGATCTGGAAATCGAAATCCACGCGCATAACGATCTCGGACTCGCGACCGCGAACACCCTTGCCGCGCTGCGCGCAGGTGCAACCCACGCCAACACGACCGTCAACGGTCTGGGCGAACGGGCCGGCAATGCGGCGCTGGAGGAAATCGTGATGGGCGTGCGTCATATCATGGGCCGCGATACGGCCGTCGACACGACCGCGTTATTGAGCATCTCGCGTCTCGTCGAACGGGCTTCGGGACGCCCGGTCGCGTTGAACAAGAGCATTGTTGGCGGCGGCGTTTTCACGCACGAGTCCGGCATCCACACAGACGGGCTCGCCAAGAATGCCTCGACTTACGAGAGCTTCGACCCCGCCGAACTCGGCCGCGAGCGCTCGGTCGTGCTCGGCAAGCATTCGGGTTCGCAAAGCGTGCGCCAGGCTTATGACGCGCTCGGCCTGCCGGTCAGCGACACGCTTGTCGCGTTGCTGCTCACGCGTATCCGCCACCATGCGACCCATCACAAGCAGGCGCCCAGCGCCGCCGACCTGTATCGCTTCCTGATCGAAGCGCGCGACACCGTGGGAGAGTTGTCGTGAGCGGCACCAACCGCGCAGACCGCGCCGCCTGCGTTCCGCCCAACCCCATCCGCCCGCGAGGAGTAAACGCGATGCAAAGCTTTGTCCAGCAACTCAAGGCACTATCCTCGGCCGAGGACTTCCTGCAGTTCTTCGGCATTCCGTTCGACCAGAAAGTCGTCAACGTGAGCCGGCTGCATATCCTGAAGCGCTTTTTCCAGTACATCCGGCAACAGGACGTGCTGCCCGAAGGCGACGAGGCCGCGCTGTTCGCGTCGTATCACGCGCTGCTTCTCAAGGCATACGGCGACTTCGTCGTCTCGACGCCAGCCCAGGAAAAAGTGTTCAAGGTGTTCCAGGACACCGCCGGGCGGCAGCACGTTTCCCTCGACAGTCTGCGCGCGTCGCTGCCCGCGCGCACCGTTGCCTGACAGGTGGAGCAAGACCATGCACATCGTCGTCTGCATCAAGCAGGTTCCGGACTCGGCGCAGATCCGAGTTCATCCGGTGACCAACACGATCATGCGCCAGGGCGTCCCGGCGATCGTCAACCCGTACGACCTGTTTTCACTCGAAGAAGCGCTGCGGCTGAAGGACCGCTTCGGCGGCAAGGTCACGATGCTGTGCATGGGGCCGCCGCAGGCCGAGGAAGCGCTGCGCAAATGCATCAGCTTCGGCGCCGACGACGCCGTGCTGGTCACCGACCGCGCGTTCGCGGGCGCGGACACGCTGGCCACTTCGTATGCGCTGGCCGCGGGCGTCCAGCAGATCGCGAAGGAGCAGGCAGTCGACATCGTGTTCACCGGCAAGCAGACGATCGACGGCGATACCGCGCAGGTCGGTCCCGGCATCGCCAAACGCCTCGGGCTACAACTGCTGACCTACGTGTCGCGCATTGTCGAAACGGATCTCGACGCGCGCACGATCACCGTCGAGCGGCGCGCCGAGGGCGGCGTGCAGGTGCTCAGGACCGCGCTGCCGTGCCTGATCACGATGCTGGAGAACACCAACGAACTGCGCTTCGCGACGCTGCCCGCGATGATTCACGCGGCCGGCTATCCGGTGCGCAAATGGAACCGTGAACAGGCCGGCATCGAAGACGTCAGCAAGATCGGCCTGAAGGGTTCGCCGACGGTAGTCAGCAAGGTGTTCGGCCCGACCCCGCGCAGCGAGAAAGCGGAGCTGCTCGATCTCGACGCCTCCAGTCTGCGCGATGTGTCGATGAACCTGCTGCAGAAGATTTTCACGCGCCATCCCACCCTGGAAGCCGACCTGCTGATGAAGGAGGGATCATGAACACACCCGCCGCTCCCGCGAAGAAACCCGCCGGCCGCGCGGGCCGCAACCTCGAACTGCCGGAGCATCTGAAGGCCTATAAAGGCGTATGGGTCTTCATCGAGCACGACCGCGGACAGGTGCACAGCGTCTCGTGGGAACTGCTCGGCGAAGCCCGCAAGCTGGCCGATACGCTCGGCAGCCGCGTGGGCGTCGCCGTGCTCGGCGGCGCGGACGAGCCGCTCGAACAGTTTGCCGCGGAAGCCTTCACTTACGGCGCGGACGACGCTTACATCGTTCACGACCCGGTCCTGCGCGGCTATCGCAACGAGCCGTTCACCAAGGGGCTGACCGATCTCGTCAACCGGCATCAGCCTGAGATCCTTCTGCTCGGCGCGACGTCGACGGGCCGCGACCTCGCCGGCTCCGTCGCCACCACGCTCCTGACCGGGCTGACCGCCGACTGCACCGAACTCAATATCGATCCCGTCTCGCGCGCGCTGGCGGCAACCCGCCCCACCTTCGGCGGCTCGCTGCTGTGCACGATCATGACGCTCGCGTACCGCCCGCAGATGGCGACGGTCCGCCCACGCGTGATGCAGATGCCGCCGCGTGACACCGCGCGCACCGGCAACATCGTCCACGGAACGCTGGGGATGATCGAGACGGACATCGTCACGAGGCTGCTCGACTTTATCCCGGACGCGAGCAGCAACCGCATCAACCTGCCTTACGCCGACGTGATCGTGAGCGGCGGCAAGGGCATGAAGAACCCGGAGAACTTCCGGCTGGTGTTCGAACTGGCGAACGTGCTCGGCGGCGAAGTCGGCGCGACCCGGCCATGCGTGCAGGCCGGCTGGGCGGAAGCCGAGCGCCAGGTGGGACAGACCGGCAAGACGGTACGGCCCAAGCTCTACATTGCCGCCGGCATTTCCGGGGCGATCCAGCACCGCGTGGGTATGGAAAGCGCGGACGTGATCGTGGCGATCAACACCGACCCGAACGCGCCGATCTTCGACTTCGCGCACTACGGCATTGTCGGCAACGCGCTGCAGGTGTTGCCCGCGCTGACGCAGGCTTTTGCGGAGCATCTGTCGCGGCGACGCAAACAGGCTGCCTGAGGAGAATCACCATGAAGAAGCCTTCACAGTTCGATGCGATCGTGGTCGGCGCCGGTCCGTCCGGCAACGCCGCCGCCTATACGATGGCCAAGGCCGGCCTGAAAGTGCTGCAGATCGAGCGCGGCGAATATCCCGGCAGCAAGAACGTGCAGGGCGCGATCCTGTACGCGAAGGCGCTCGAAGAAATCATCCCGGACTTCCGCGACGACGCGCCGCTGGAGCGCCACATCATCGAGCAGCGGATATGGATGCTCGACGACACTTCGTTCGTCGGCACGCATATGCGCAGCGAGGAATACAACAAGCCGCCCTACAACCGCTACACGATCATCCGCGCGCAGTTCGACAAGTGGTTTTCATCGAAAGTGCGCGAAGCCGGCGCCTTGCTGATCTGCGAGACCACGGTGAAGGAACTCATCATGGACGGCGATCAGGTGGTGGGCGTGCAGTGCGATCGCGAGCACGGCGACGTGTATGCGGACGTGGTGGTGCTCGCCGACGGCGTGAATTCGACGCTCGCGCGCAAGGCGGGCTTTCATGGAGAGATCGAAGCCGGCAACGTCGCGCTCGCGGTCAAGGAGATTCTCTTCATGCCCGAGGAGACGATCCGCCAGCGCTTTAACATCGGCGAGGACGACGGCGTGGTGATCGAAATGGTCGGCAGGATCACCGACGGCATGACGGGCACCGGCTTTCTTTATACCAACAAGGAATCGCTTACCATCGGCGTGGGCTGCATGCTGGGAGACTTCAAGAAGAACCCCAACCGCACGAGCCCCTACGTGCTGCTCGAAAAGATGAAGCAGCACCCGTC
Source organism: Paraburkholderia aromaticivorans (assembly GCF_002278075.1). NCBI lineage: Bacteria > Pseudomonadati > Pseudomonadota > Betaproteobacteria > Burkholderiales > Burkholderiaceae > Paraburkholderia > Paraburkholderia aromaticivorans. The sequence continues at coordinate 26,013 of NZ_CP022991.1, forward strand.
GATCGCACCGCTGATCGCGGGCGGCGAGATGAAGGAATATTGCGCACATCTGATTCCGGAAGGCGGCTTTCACGCCATCCCGCGGGTCTACGGCAACGGCTGGATGATCGTCGGCGACTCGGGTGGTTTCGTGAACGCCGCGCACCGCGAAGGCTCGAATCTCGCGATGACCACCGGGCGCCTCGCCGCTGAAACGGTAATCCACGCGAAAGCCGCGGGGCTCGGCTATCGCGCGGCCACGCTCAAGGCCTACAAGACCGCGCTCGACCAGAGCTTCGTGATGAAAGACCTGCACAAGTACCGCGACATGCCGGCCGTGCTGCACCAGAATCCGCAGTTCTTCACGACCTACCCCGACCTCGTGGCACGCGCCGCGCGCACGATGCTCACGGTCGACGGCAAGGACAAGAAAAGCAAGGAGCGCGAAATCTTTTCGAGCTTCCGCAAAGCCCGTTCGCTTGCCGGCATGGTGGGTGACGCCTACAAACTCCTGAGGGCCTTCCGATGAGCACCGTACCCGTCAACGTAGAGGAAAAGCTGTTCCAGAACCGTTACCGCGTGGATGCGGGGCGGCCGCACATCCGCATCAAGGACGCCGACGTGTGCCTGAGCGAGTGCAGCGCGAAGAGTTGCACCTTCGTCTGCCCGGCGTCCTGCTACAAGGCCGAAGGCAACGGCACGGTAACGCTGATCACCGACGGTTGCCTCGAATGCGGCAGCTGCCGCATTCTCTGTACCGACCACCAGAACATCGAGTGGGACTACCCGCGCGGTGGTCACGGCATCCTGTTCAAATTCGGTTGAGGGACACGTCATGGCCAGACCCGAACGACATGTGTTTGTCTGCACCCAGAACCGGCCGCCGCAGCATCCGCGCGGCTCCTGCGCAGGCGGCGGGAACTCCGCCGCGCTGCTGCAGGCGTTCTGGGCGGAACAGCAGAAACGCCAGGCGTACGACATCGTCGCGATCACGTATTCGGGCTGTCTGGGCCCGTGCGATCAGGGCGTGAACGTACTCGTCTATCCGGAGGCGGTGCTCTACAGCGGCGTGACGGTTGCCGACGTGCCGGAAATCTTCACGCGCCACCTGGAGGGCGGTGAACCGGTGCAGCGCCTCATGGCGGCGGAGAAGGTCTGGTGAACCTGCTGACCGGTGTCGAATCGACCGAGCTGTTCGGCGGCGATGTGTCGCCCGCCGTGCGGCGGCTCATCGAAGGCCTGCACGGCGCGCCGCCCGAGCAGGTCGTCGCGGTTCTGTGGAGCGTCACACTGACCTCGCCGCAAAGCCTTGCCGTCTACTATCTGCTCTACAAGTTCCACACCGGGCGCGGTGAACTCGATCATGCACAGCGCGCGGCCCGACGCGGACTGAAAGCCGCCGCACATGCTGCCGGGTTGAATGAGGACTGGCAGACGGTACAAGCCGGCGACGCGAACTTCGACGCGCCCGGTCCGGCCCGTTTCTGGCTCTTCACGCTGAAGGCGCTCGCCTTTATTGGCCTGCGGCGCGGCGAACGCGAAGCAGCCGCACAGTTGATCGCCCAGTTGCGGCGGCTCGATCCGGCGGACCACCTCGGCTTCGGCGTAGTGGAAGCGTTGCTGCAAGGCTGCGCCTGAGGAGAAACACGATGTCCAAACGCCCCGCCATCGCATCGTTGGCCGACGACAGTCCGGCAGCCGGCGGCGTGGCGGCAGTCGACCGTGCGCTCAACCTGCTGGCCGCCTTCGGCAACGACACGCCCGCGCTGTCATTGAGTGCGCTCGCCGAACGCACCCGCCTGTACAAGAGCACCGTCCTGCGCCTGCTCGCGTCGCTCGAACACGCGCATCTCGTGGTGCGCCGGGCCGACGGCTGCTACGTGCTGGGGTCTGGCGTCGCACGACTGCATGCGGTCTATGCGCAATCGTCTTCCAGCGAGTCGTTGGTGATGTCCGTACTGCATGAGCTGGTGGCCGCAACCCGTGAAAGCGCCGCGTTTCACGTACGGCAAGGTACGCAACGGCTATGCCTGTATCGCGTAGACTCGCCCCAGCCAGTGAGAGATCACATCCGCGCGGGCGAGCTCCTGCCGCTGGATCGCGGCGCAGGAGGCCGGGTGTTTCAGGCGCACTGCCACGAGGGGGACGAGGCACTCGGTGAACAGATTCGCCGCCAGCAAGTCATCACGCTGGCAGGAGACCGCGAACCGCAACTAGCCGGTATCGCCGCACCCGTATTTGGCGCGTCCGGGCAACTCGCCGGGGTCATTACGCTGACCATGCCTCGCGAGAGACTGGAGCCCGTATGGGCCGAGATCGTGAAGAATGCCGGGCGAAGGCTGACCGAACAGCTCGGCGGAATGCTACCTGTCCACACGGCTCTGTCAGGTTGATCGGAGGCGACGGTACGATGTATGTCGCGGTCGCATCACGGAAGAGGGCACTGTCAAGTTGAGGGGCGTAGGCTACGTGTCTGGATAAAGAGTAGGTTTCCTTATCAGATAACTGGTTCGACTGCGGTTGCGATAGCCCATTCATGCCATGTGGCGAGGCGTTCTTTTAGTATGGCGCGATGACATGCCGCGTTCATCTGATTTCTGGGCAACGCGAAGTGCTGCCGGATCGGGCCCAAGCATGAGAGAAACGCCTGCGTGCGACGCGCGTCACGAAAGCCGCACATCTGGCGTTCGCGCCTGCGGGTTGGCTGGTGGCTGTTCTCGGCGCGGTTGTTCACGCGAGCAGCCGCTTTGACGAAGACGTGCTTTACCTGAGCGAGTTCAGGAATGTCAGCCTTCGCCGCCGGATAACTGCGCAGTTGATCGGTAACGATCTTGCGCGGCACCGGGTTTGATCGCAACACCCGCCTGAAGAAGCGCTTCGCGGCGGCCTTATCACGGCGCTTTTGTACCAGCACGTCGACCTCGGCACCATGCTCGTCGACCGCGCGCCACAACAGATACGGCTCGCCGCGCAGTGTTACGAACATCTCGTCAAGGTGCCAGGTGCTGCCCGACTTCCGTCGCACCAACTTCGCGCACCTGGCGAATCCCGCGCCGAACTTGTCGCACCAGCAGCGGACCGTCTCGTACGTGACCACGACGCCACGCTCAAGCAACAACTCCTCAATGTCGCGCAGGCTCAGATTGAACCGGAAATACCAGCGAACGGCGCAGCTGATGACAACAGCAGGGAAGCGGTGGCCGTGATAAAGCGATTTCGTCTTGTTCATCGCTTCATTCTACCGTTGTCTGTCCACCAACCCGACACCGCAGGTTTGGCGAAGTGAGGCCGGATCGCTCATCGTCTGGCAGTCGGCACTCTAGTGGCAGCGCCGCAAGCGTGATGTTTACCACGCCGGAAGCCGCCATGGCGCGCGAGGAAGATGCGCCCGCTCTCACGGGGCCAACGGAAGGACAGAAGCTGATTGCGAACTACCGCTCGACTGGCCTGACACTCGGCCGTCACCCGCTTGCGCTGCTGCGCGAAAAGCTGCTGGCCATGCGCCTGATGCCCGCCGAAGCGCTGATGGGTTGTCGCAATGGGCAACTCGCGCGTGGCGGCGGGACCATCAACGTGCGGCAGCGCACCGGCACGGCGAAGGCGCGTCCATCAGGGCTAACAACCGCCTGATGGCGTCGCGGCTGGCCCGCAGCGTTTCTCGTTTCGAACACGCCTGGCTAACGCTCGTGTGATCAGCCCCGAGCCACGACCTGCTGGCGATCGCGGAGCGGCAGCACGCAGGCATGAGCCTCACCGCGCTCGATCATCACTAAAGCGGGCGCACCGCTTCCGCCCGCCGTTTCCGCGTCACCACTTCCACTGCGCGCCGGCCGTCACTTCATAGTTCCTTGTATGCGAACCGGCTTGCGCACCCAGCTTCGCGTACACAGTAGTGCTCGAATTGGCATGCCAGTTCGCGCCAATGGCGAGGCGCCCCGCATCCCGATCCGACGGCGTGCCGAACACCTGATAACTTTGCAACGGCGCATCCGCGAAAGCCGCGCTCACCGACTGCACAGTGCTGCCAAAGCGGTGCTCCCATGCCAGTTCCGTCTGCCAGTCGAGAGGATGACCGAACACCGTGCCGAGTCCATTCAGAAAGCGCAGCCCCAACACGCTCGATAGCGCATTGCTGTTCGTCGATGCGTAGTTCAGATCAAACCCGCCACCGCCGTGTTCACTGAATCCCTGCTGGGTGTAATGTCCGGCACGCATCGCCGCATACGGCTGCCAGGTCCCGATCGCGGACGGGAGCTCTAACCCCGTCTCCGCGTACATCGCCACGCTCGCGGTGTGAAACGAAGCTTCAGGCGAACCCGACAATGCGCCCACGTGCGCGGAACGTTTGAGTGCGTTGTCCCAGTAGCCAACGCCCGCGAGGGCGTTGACATACAAGGCTGTGCCAGCCGGCATGTAGGAGCCGTACAGCAACGCCTGCGCGCCGTCGACCCGGGCATTCGCGTCACGGCTGGAAAACTGCACCGTGTCGTCGTTGATCGCGAGCGCGCCGCCAACGCGCACAGTGTGCGTCACTGCCTGGTCGTAGCCGAGTGTCAGATTCGCCGACTGGTCTTCGTATGCGCTACTGCCGATGCCGTCGTCGCCGGACACGTGCGTGCGCTGATAATTGCCGCTGGCCCAGAGATCATTGCGCGTCGCAACAGACGCGGGGGCCGCGAGGCGCTGCGCGACGACGTCCTGCGTCGCATTCGTGCGGTGTTGGGCGACCTGCTGGAAGATCGCGGCTTCGTCGCCGGAGATCTGCGTGAGCGCACTGGACGCCTCGCTCTTCGACGCGCTCAGGAGTGCCGTTGTCAGCGCGTTCCCGCGACCGCTATAGATGCGAGTCAGCGCGTTAGCGACGCTCGTCTGATTGCGGGTCGTGGCAGCAATGGCGAAGCCGGCAGGCGTTGCGGGCGTGGAGGCTGGCGTCGTAAAGTCTGTCGACGGATTCAGGGTGATCGTGACCGCGCCCGCTGAATAACTTACTGATGGCGTCAGGTACGCGAAGTCCGCGTTCACCGCCGCGAACGCACCGCTTTGCGTTCCCGTGTAGGTGATGATCCTGTATGCCGTGCCGGCCGAATACGAACCAGCGCTTGCGGTGACTACGAGCGTGCTCCCGCCCCCGATCACCAGGCTGCCGACCACCGTGGTGACGCCGCTCAGGCCAGCGGCGTTGACAGTCACGGCATATAAAGAGCCGCTGCCAAAAGTGAGCATGCCGTTCACAGTGAGACCTGTACCCAACCTGCGTGCGACGAGCGTACTGCCGCTTGTGAGCGTCAGGTCCGACGCAACCGTGCCGCTGCCTGCCACCGTCGCGCCGTTACCAACGCTCAAGCCGGCTGCGGTGCCATCGACGATAATCGTGCCGGAGGAAACCGTCGTGCCGCTTGCGTAGCCGCCGGGAAGGATGTTCTCGATGCCGCCATTCGCGACCAGTGTGGCCACCGCCGAGCCGCCGGACAGGATGGTCTGCGTGCCGCCGTTGAGCGTGGTGTTGACCGCCGAGCCAGCAGAATCGATGGTCTGCACGCCGCCCGGTTGGACCAGCGTGCCCGACGCATAGCCGCCGAACGCCACTTCCTGGGTCCCGCCGCTGTTGACGGTAGTGTTGTACGCGTAGCCTTCGATCACGCCATCGACATATTGGAGGCCCCCGCTGTTGACGGTGGCCGCATAAGCGACGCCGCCCCCGAGAATAGACTGCGTGCCGCCGCTGTTGATCGTCGTACCCGATGCGGTACCGCCCGACGATAGTGTTTCGCCCCCGCTATTCACGACCGTACCGCTCGTTACGCCGCCGGAGGACACGGTGAGCGCGCCTCCGTTGACTACCGTTGCGACCGCAATGCCTGCCGCGCCCACCAGTTGCGTGCCATCCTGGTTTACCTGTGTACCGTTGGTGGTGCCCGACGTCACCGACTGCACCCCGCCTGCGGAAATCGTGACACCGCTGGCCATTCCGCCCGAGATGACGTTCTGCGTGCCCCCCGACAGAATATGCGCATTCACGATCCTGGCGCCGGAAGTCACATCCTGCACGCCGCCGCTACTGACGACCGTGGAGATCGCCGTGCCGCCAGATGCGACCTGCTGCGTGCCGCCGCTGTTGACCGTGGCGCCGACAGCCGAGCCGCCCGCAAGCACGCGCTGCGTGCCGCTCGAGTTAAGCGTGGTGCCGCTCGCCACTCCACCTGACGAAACCAGCTCGGTACCGCCGCTGTCGACGATGCTGTCGATAGACGAAGCACCGTTCAGCACGGCAAGCACTCCGCCATTCTCCAGCAACAGATGCGTCGCGGTGTTGTTCGCGATGGAGAACGCCCCGGAAGCGTTGGTGCCGGACACGATCGTGTCCGAGGTACTGGCTATCAGCGCGCCACCCTGCGCGATAGACAGACTAGCTCCGCCGAGCACCGTCGGATGCGCGGCGCTTCCACCGCTCGCGACACTCATGGAGCCGCCCGAAGTGACCAGACTACCGCTCGCATAACCGTCCAGGAAAACCGCTTGGGATCCGGCATTGGTGATGGTCGTGCCGTGCGCCTGTCCATAGACCAGTTGCCGGCCTGCAGAGGTCACGAGCGTGCCTACCGCGCTGCCGCCTGCCGATACGGTTTCGGTACCGCCGCTATTGACTAGCGTATCGACGGACACACCGCCGTTGAGCACGCTCAGACTGCCGCCGTTCTCGAGCAATAGCGAGTGCGCTGTATTGTTCAGAATCGAAAAAGTCCCGGACGCATTCGTGCCGGAGACGATCTCGTCCGAGGTCTCGGCGATCAGCACGCCGCCTGCCGAGATCGACGCTGTGCCACCGCTCATCACGGTCAGCTCCGCAATCGAGCCGCCGCTCGAAACGACCACGGTGCCGCCGGACGATACGCGCGTATCGGTAGCTTGAGCGCCGCTCAGCACGTTCTGCGTTCCGCCGCTAATGATCGTCAAAGACGCGGATGCTCCACCGTACACATTCTGTGCGCCGCCGAACAGCACCGTTCCCAACGAGCTTCCGCCGGACATCACGTTTTGCGTTCCGCCCGCCAGGATCTCTGTGTAGAAGGTTGCGCTACCACCGCTCAGAACGTTCTGCGTGCCGCCGTCGTAGACAAAAGTGTTGGTAGCGAGGCCGCCGCTCGCGATATTTTCCACTCCGCCCGATCTGACGTACGACTGGTCCGCCACTCCGCCGGACAGTACGTTCTGCTGCCCACCACTATTGACAAACGTGTACGTCGTCGACCCTCCTGGGAGCACGTCGAGCTTGCCCCCGCTATCCAGGACCAAATTGAACGCGGAATTGCCGGCGATCGAGAACGATCCTGCAGAGTTGGTCCCGGATAGCGTGGCCGACGTGTTCGTCACGAGGATGCCGCCCGCGCTGATTGCGACGCCGGCGGCGGTCCCTCCCGCCGACACGGCGAGTTCGCCCCCGCTGCTCACCGTGAAGGGGTAATGAGTCGAGGTCGGGGCAGTGTCCGAGGCCGACCCGCCGCTGGAGACCGCAAGTGCGCCGCCGGAGAGGACAGTCGTGCCGACCGCGCTCCCGCCGCTTTGCACGTACATAGTGTCGCCGGATGACAATTCCGCGCCTACTTCCGTCAGTCCCGCAGAAAGGGTGATCACACCGGCATTGGCGTTGCCGGCGACAAAAGACGGGGCCAGGACGCCGGCGGAATAGAGACTCCATTGAACGAGGCGCCAGGCCAGCTTCGACAGCCTTGCGCTCGAGTACCCGAAACGATGCACGCCGTACTTGCGGCGATATGTCAACGGCTTCATTACAACCCCCGATGTTTCCTTGTTTTTGTTTCGTTCTTTGCTTGTTTTAGCTGTTCATTCGTTGAGCGCATTTGCGACTCAGTGGTCAGCACCGCCAGCAGCCTGTGCGGCGAACGCCGGTATTCGCCGGATCGCCTGCTTGACCTGCTCTGTCGTAATGAGCCGCGTACATTCGAACTGGCGCGGCGTGCCGGCATGGCGCGGGCACCACAGGAAATCCTTGTGATCGAAACGCACGCGTACGTCGTTCCAGCAGCTATTGCAGGTGTGGAAGTTGATCACGCGGTACGGCGTCGCGAACTCGTTTGTTGGATGCGTGAACCCGCTGATCATGACGACCGGCGTGCCCACTGCCCAGGCAAGCCACGACAGGCCGCTCGACAGCCCGACGAAAAATTCCGCGTGCCTGAGCCATCGCGCGCGCTCGGTGAGCGGCCGGTCTCCCGTGTGATCCTCCGCGCCGTGCGGAATGTGATTCCACACCATCCCTGAGCCATGCGTAGCCTTCTGATCGATACAGATTACGCGGTAGCCATGCTCTTTCAGGAACGCGACGAGTTCGCGCCATCCGGGCGGATGATTCCAGTACTTGCATTGCGTCGAACTTTGCACGGCGACGCAAACGTATTTTTCGGCGACGGGACGGCGCTCGCCATCGGGTAAGCTGATCTGTGGAGGTTCTTCGACAGGGTCCACGCCGAGGATATAGCCGGCGGTGCGATGCAGCCCGACGAGCTGGAAGTCAGTCGGTTGATGAACATTCGTTTCATCGTCGAAATAGAGGCCGATCCGATAGCTTGCGTAATAGTGCTCGGGCCTGACCTCTTCTGGAGTGACGAATTCGATGTCCGGGTAACAGTCCCGAAAGAGCGGGATGAGCAGCGGCCCCATCGAGCACGTGAGTTTGCACCCATGCTGCCGCTGAAATTTCATCGCATACGGAAACCAGCCAATGATGTCGCCGAGTGTGCCAACGGGAAACTCGATTAACACCGGTTTATCTGTTGCGTCGAAACGATGCTCGAAAACACGCGTGCCGTTCGCTTCGATTTCGATGGAAAATGGCACGAAGTATTTTTTACTACTCGCTACGGCGCCCGTTTCGAGCGTGGTTTCAAAAAGCACATTGCCCGTCGAAAAATCCGCGAGCCTGACATGCCATGTGGTCTTCGAGGCCTTGGGTAATACGATCCGGCAGCCGTCGTTGAAATCGAACCGCACGCCAAGCGGTGCTGCCTGCGTGGGTAACGGCGCCGCTGCCCGGAACGTGGCTTTGCGCGGCTCTGCGGCGTCGCCGACGGCGAGCACTCCGCTTTCAGACGCGTCAGGTCCGGTAGCGTTCGCAACGGTTGTCGCCGCCGAGATCGACGAGCCCGGTGAACTCGCGTCGACGTTGGCAAGGTCTCTGATCATCTTTATTGGTAATGTGAGTTTGCGGTTGCGGATCGATTTTCAGATCATCGAGTGATTCGCGTTGAAAGGCCAACGCTAAGCGCCCGCCGAATATATCAAAACAGTTTAACGGTGTCTTGACAAATCTTTGCAGTCGCGCTCCGTTAGCAATTGATTTGACGTTGCCCCCGTTTGACGAATCCCATAACCGGGGGAATTATGCGGCTTCGCCTCTCTAAGATGCGAACCAGTTCTTTTCGAATGTCATGAGGCTGACGTAATAGAGCGTTGAATGTGGGGGGCCTCAAGAAACGGATTTATGCGTACGCCAAGCACTCCGGCTGGCGCACGAAGGCTCGAAACTCATTTTCGATAGCCTCGTCATCTTTAATAATCTGTGCTGCTGCACCGGCATCATCCGCGCAAACGCATCCAGCGCTCGGCGAAGAATGTGTATGACCATTTCGCCGGAAACCTGATTTCGGAGATGCTGATGCCCCGTGCGCTGGTTTCCAGGGCAATGCGGCGCGCCCGTTTCGTAATTTTCCGGGCCTCGTCACCTGCACGCTCAAGGTTTGTGATGCACTAGGACGCGGCCATCAGGAGTCGCAGGTCGCGCGGCGGGCTGTCGACGCGCGATAATGTTGCAAACCTCTTCGTCCGTATCCATTTCCATCGCATTGAGCCGACGTTCGCCTTCGGGGAACCTGCTCAACAAGCGGCAAATCGAACGTGTCCATCGCCTCCAAAGCGAGTGCAATCTGCGACTCTCCACGCTCTGCCGGAACGAACTCTCTTACTGTTCAGGATACCAGGTTGACTGACGAGGAATGTGAACATCCGCATGCCCCGACGTTCGAGTTCGTCCTGCACGTCCCGCAGTCATTCGTAGTGTCCGAGCTAAGCCGCTGCGCCTCATCGACAAACACGATCAGCTTATTGCCAGCGGCCCATTCAACAAGGTCGGTCAGCTTGTGATAAAGGCGCAGTCGGCGCTGCAACACCGTGCCGCTATCCGGGCGCTCATGCTGTGCAGCCTCCAGCAGCATGCCGAAAAACGGCGCTGTCACGTTGACGGGGCGACGGCGTAAAAACTGCTGGGGACGTGTGTTTGCTCAGACGGCGGACGGATTCCGGGCGAGCTCGGTGAAACGATGCCACGCGTCAAAGCGTTGAGCGAGCTGTTTGCGGTAGAGACGCGCGCAGCAAATGTCGCTTGAGCGCGAAGTGCTGCCGGATCGGTCTGAAGCTCGAAAGAAACGCCTGGGTGCGCTTTGGGTCGCGAAATCCGCGCAAGCGCCTCTCACGTTCACGCGTAGGTTGATGGCTATTTTCGGCCCGATTGTTCACGCGGGCCGCAGCCTTGACGAACACGTGCTTGACGTTTGCCAGCTCGGGGATCCGGGACTTCGCGGCCGGATAACTGCGCAGCTGGTCAGTGACGATCCTGCGCGGCACCGGGCAAGACCGAAGGATGCGCTTGAAGAATCGTTCGGCTGCGGCCGTGTCGCGCCGCTTTTGCAGCAGGATATCGAGTTCGGCGCCGTGCTCGTCGACGGCTCGCCACAGCACATAATGTTCACCGCGCAGCATCACGAACAATTCATCGAGATGCCAGGTACTGCCCGCTTTGCGCCGGGCAGCCTTGACGCGATGCGCGAACCCTGTGCCAAATTTATCGCACCAGCGGCGCACGGTTTCGTAACTCACCACGATCCCGCGCTCGAACAGCAACTCTTCAATGTCGCGCAAGCTCAACTGAAACCGAAAGTACCAGCGAACGGCACAACTGATCACCACCGCCGGAAAGCGATGACCATGATAGAGCGATCTGGATTTATTCATCTCCCGATTCTACGCGACCACCTTGGCAACGTGACAAAGCCTGTAAAACCGCTCTGTTGCCATCTATCGTCATCACAAGGATCAGCATTGTCTTCAACAATACGGCGGACCCAGTCGGGATTGCCTCATTGTGTGTGGTGATGATCCGCACGATAGCAATATTTCTAAACGCACCAGCGATCTTGCTCAAAGGTCGCGCCCTTTTCGCACTCGGACGGGTTAACAACGAGAGAAGTGAGTGTCGGCGCGGCCGATCTTCCGGAGTACCACGTTTTAAAACCAATGCAATCTACTTCCCGGGCTCGATTGAATCGAGCCCGGTCCTTTCGAATACCGCAGAATCTGCCGGCGTTGTCAGATGAGAAATGAGCGCCCGCTTAGCTGATGAACCGTTCTATGTCTTCAGGAAACTTCTGCGCTTCCGGGACAAGCTGCACCCGATAGTTCATGCGGCGCACGAGCACCTGTTCGCCAGCACCAAAGACCTCGACAAAAGCGCATGCGTTATATCCACCATCCGGTGCGAATCAACCGGTTCGGTAGGCTAGGCGTTCGCGATCCGACGAACCACGGCACCAGCGAACTCGTTCGTCGACGCAGTCCCTTTCAGGTCGCGCGTGCGGATCTGGTCCGTGTTCAGTGTTTCAGTGATTGCAGCTCGCAATCGCTGGGCGAGATCACCCTGGCCGACATGGTCGAGCATCAAGCCAGACGCAAGGAGCAAGGATATGGGATTGGCCACCCCCTTGCCAGCAATGTCCGGCGCCGATCCATGCACGGCTTCAAATATCGCAGTGTCATTGCCGTAGTTTGCCCCTGGAGCCATGCCGAGTCCGCCAACAAGACCCGCTAACTGATCCGAGAGAATATCGCCGAACAGATTGGTACACAGCAGCATATCGAACTGCCATGGGTTCATCACCAGTTGCATGGCACACGCGTCGACGATCATGTCATTCATCTCCACACGCCCTGCGTACTCCCGCGCCACGTCTCTCGCGGCTTCCAGGAACAATCCGGTGAGTGCCTTCAGTATGTTGGCCTTATGGACAACGGTGATCTTTTTCCGTCCATGCTTCAAGGCGTATTCAAAAGCGAATCGGGTGATTCGCGTGCAGGCATCGCGTGTGTTGACTCCTGTTGCGACCGCAACCGCTTTCGGGTCATTGCCGACAGGAACATAGTACTCATGTGCAACATAGAACCCACCCAGGTTCTCGCGTACGAGCACGAGGTCGATGTTGTCGTAGCGACCGGGCACGATGGTTCGCACCGGCCTGACGTTGGCAAAAAGCTGAAACTCTTCCCGAAGCCGAACGTTGGAAGAACGGAACCCCTCACCGATCGGAGTCGTCAACGGACCTTTGAGGGCAAGCCTGGTCCTGCGAACACTGTCGAGTGTCGCGGCTGGTAGAGGGTCGCCACTGTGGGTGACCCCGGCGACCCCGGCATGCTGCACGTCCCAAATGAATGGCGCCCCTAAGGCGTCAAGAATGTGGGCCGTGGCGTCAACCACTTCCGGCCCGATCCCGTCGCCGGGAATCAGCGTTGCGGGAATTTGTTGTCTCGTCGAACTTTCCATGACTTTTCTTCCTGATCTAGATGGCGGCAGGCCGCCTGGAATGACGATGATGGTGGTTCACAACTAATGCGACGAAGTGAGTTCCGGACATGGACCAGAATCAGTATGTCACTATCGTAATGCGCATATATCAGGCAATGTCAATCCGCGTGTCTGACCGTGCACATAAGAGTGGCTTGCGCTGCCACCGCATCTTCCACTTCAGCGAGTGCCGTGAACTTCCAGATGCCGCGCATGTGGCGCTGGAACAAAACCGTCAGTATGAGTTGGTCACCCGGCTCGACCACCCGCTTGAAGCGCGCATTGTCGATACCCACGAAAAGATACTGCGCGCTGGCCGGATCGTGCGGCTCTTCCGAGAACGTCAGCAGCGCCGCGGCCTGCGCGAGCGCTTCGAGGATCAGCACACCCGGCATCACAGGACGGCTCGGGAAATGACCCATAAAGTACGGCTCGTTGATCGATACGTTCTTCAGCGCCTTGATGCGTTTATGCGGCTCGAGTTCGAGCACCCGATCTACGAGCAGAATCGGATAGCGATGCGGCAGCAGCGTGAGAATCCTGTGGATGTCGAGATTGTTTTTTTCGGTGCTCATGGTATTTCTGATCACGAATTGGCCGTGCGGCGATGGGTCTGACTGCCGGCGCACGGTTTCGTCATTCTGCCGGTGCCGTCTAGCCTTCATCCAGAAACGACTTCAGGCGCTCGGATCGGGCCGGATGCCGCAGCTTGCGCAGCGCCTTCACTTCAATCTGACGGATCCGCTCGCGCGTCAACTCAAACTGTTCTCCGAGTTCCTCCAATGTGTGATCCCTGCCGCTCTCAATACCGAAGCGCAGGCGCAAAATCTTCGCTTCGCGCGGCGTCAGCGTCATGAGCGCCTCGCCAATGGCGTCCCGCATGCTGGCGTGGAGCGCCGCGTCGTCGGGCAGAATCGCGGCGGAGTCTTCGATCAGGTCGCCTATCGACGTGTCGTCGTTTTCCCCGACGGACGCGTCGAGAGAAACCGGCTCCTTGACGATTCGCAGCATTGCCCGAACCTTCTGCTCCTGCATTTCCATCAACTGCGCAAGTACAGCGGCGTCGGGTTCACTTCCCGTCTCCTGCAGGATCTTGCGCGAAATCCGCTTGAGCTTGTTGAGCGACTCGATCATGTGGACGGGAACGCGGATGGTGCGAGCCTGATCCGCGATCGACCGGCTAACGGCCTGCCGGATCCACCAGGTCGCATACGTGGAGAACTTATATCCGCGGCGGTACTCGAATTTGTCCACGGCGCGCATCAGCCCGATGTTGCCTTCCTGGATCAGATCGAGAAACAGCAGTCCGCGATTCGTGTAGCGCTTGGCAATGGAGATCACCAGCCGCAGATTCGCCTCGATCATTTCGCCTTTCGCGCGCAGCGTTTTTGCCTCGCTTGCGCTCAGCGCGCGACAGACCTCGCGAAACTCGTCGAGCGGCAACACGACCCGCTTCTGCAGGGCAAACAGTTTTTCCTGCTCCAGCTGGATCGCAGGGAGGTTTCGTTCCAGCACCCCGCTGAACGGTTGCCCTGCCGCAACGATCTGCCGCGCCCACGCAGGGTTGGTTTCATTACCGCGGAAATGCGCGACAAACGTGTCACGCGGCACGCCGCATCGCTCTACTACGATCCGCGCGATTTCGCGCTCGATCGTTCGAACTTCGTCGGCTGACAGCCGAAGTGCCCCGCACAAGCGTTCGATCGTGCGCGCGGTGAAACGGATCGTCATCAGCTCAGCCTCGATCGCTGCCTGTGCGGCGCAATAGCGTGCGGAACCGTAGCCTTGCGTTTCATAGGCATCCCGCAATTGCCCGAACCAGTCAGCCACTTTCGCAAATTTCGCAAGCGCGTCGTGTTTCAGCGTCTGGATGTACTGATCGGCGGGTTCGGTTCCAGCGTCGTCATCGTCTTCGCCGCCCAGATCGTCGTCGAACACAGGGGCCGAATCGAGTGAGTCTTCCTGCACTTCGGTCATATCGTCCGTCCCGGTTTCATCCGGATCGACCAGACCGTCGACGAGCTCGTCGATGGCCGTTTCGCCGCAGGCGACGCCGTCCGCAATCGTGAGGATCTCCGCTATCGTTGCGGGACACGAAGATATGGCCCGGATCATGCCGTTGCGGCCCTCTTCGATTCGTCGCGCAAGGGCAATCTCGCCCTGACGGGTGAGCAGCTCCGTGGCGCCCATTTCACGCATGTACATGCGCACGGGATCGGTAGTACGGCCGAACTCCGCGTCCACGCTCGAGATAGCCGTTACGGCCTCTTCCTCCATCTGCTCGTCGCTCGCAAGCGCGGCCGGATAATCGCTCATGATCATCGACTCAGCTTCCGGCGCCTGCTCGAACACGGCAATGCCCATTTCTCTGAACGCCCTGATCACGTTCTCGATCGCATCCGGTTGCGCGAGGCGCCCGGGCAGACAATCGCTAATTTCCCCACAAATGATGAAGCCACGCTCGGTTCCGAGCTTGATCAGTGCTTTCAGGTCTGCGCGGCCGCTTTCAGTTTCTCCGCTGGACTCATCCGGCATCGAGGTGATCGCAGCATGCACAAGTGTGCTCGCTTTCGTGCGACGTGACGCCGCCCGCGTCGGGACCGTTCCGTCCGGGACCCCGGTGTGCGGCGTCACGTCCTGCGCCGAGGCGTTCGCCGGTTGCGTCGTGATTGCAGGCGTCTGACCTGCAACCGTTACGCGGACGCGTTCGTCCTGCATGTCGAGATCTTCCGCTGCCACATCCAGTGCCCGCCTTTTCACCGCCCTCTTCGCCACGCCGTCGCTCCTTTGAGTATCACGTTCGGATCAGCACGCAGCCCGTGCCCCGCCGATATTCGGTGGGAATGCAATGTCAAAGGCACGCGCCGCGCAACCGATCGACTGGCTCCGCTCAGATGCCAAAGTCCCTTGCCCACGACCCGTCACACAGTGGCGGCCGAAATGACTGACGTGATAATATCATTATCATAATCTGCAAATCTGGTTAGCCGTGTGACATGATTGCCGGCCGAGCGGAAGCGGAGCGAAGGCGCTCCGGGTTATCACGAGGCTGAAGAGCCAGACTTACACGCTGCCCAGGCAACTGCATGGATCATTCGCACGCGTCCTTCAACGCCTATATGAAGTTTCTTGCCGAGCCGCCCGCGGACGGCATGCCCGTTGTACTGGAAACAGCCAATGCGCTGTCGCTGCACTTCGACCTGCTGGCCACGCAGAGCTTCATGTCCCGGCGCGATCCGCACAAGCTGGTGCTCGGCTATACCCGGACAATGATGGGATTTCTTTTGCTGAAGCCCACGCCCAGCAGAATCTCGATGATCGGGCTGGGCGGAGGGTCGCTGGCCAAGTTCTGTTACCGGCACCTTCCGGACACACGAATAGTGGCCATCGAAATCGACCCCGCAGTGATCGCGCTGCGCGACACATTCCATATTCCGCCGGATGACGAGCGATTCGAGGTGATCTGTGCGGACGGGGCGGGATACGTCAAAGGCGGCGACGCGCGCCCTGAGGTGATTCTCGTAGATGGCTTTCTGGCACACGGCATGCCCGCGCAGTTGGGTAACGCGGCGTTTTACTCGGCGTGCCACGCGCGACTTGCGGACGATGGAGTGCTCGTCGCCAATTTCGTCGAGGACGATCCGCTCATTCCTTATTATCTGGAAGAGGCGCGCTCGGCGTTTGGTGACTCGCTCTCCATTTTTATGGCAGAGGACAGTTGCAACTACACGATGTTTGCATGGAAGGGGGCGTCGAAACTTCCGTCCCGGGATGCGCTACTCGCACGTGCCCGTACCCTTGCAACGATACATCCGCTGAACCTGCTCGCGACCGCGCGTCGACTGAAGCAAGGCACGAGTCTCGCCATGCATTGGAGATCTGAACAGAATCCGCAGTTGGGCGAGTACTGACAGAAATTGTGCAGCCGCCACGCGCTTGCAACGAAGCGCAGCGACGCTCAAGGATCGAGGTGGGGACTCGAAAACCGCCTTGATTTCAGGCAGTTTTGCGGCGCGGACGCGCACCAATAGCGCTCTTTGTCTTGTAGCTGACGCCGTGCTGCTCAAGGTAATCGCGGATCAATTGCCGAACCACCTGTGAGGGCGTCAGGTCCTGCGCTGCGCACAGTTTCTCGAACGCTTCCTTCTTCACAGGATCGATTAAAATCGTGAGCCGAGCGCTTTTCGTTTCCATGACGGGCAGAGTCCAGATATGTTAATTTGATTATAATACATGGCCGCTCCCGAGTCATCTTGACGCCGCCCTCGCTGCCGCGTCCTGCCGTCGCCTTCCTCCCGCGAGCGCACACTTGCTCGATCTGTCCGGTCCGTAGAGATGAAACCGTCCGCAGATAGCCGACCCCTTCACTCAAGCCGTCCGTCCATATCGGCTCCAGTTAAATTTTTTGCCGTATTCAATGCGCGTGGCCGTGGCGTGGAGATTGACCGCGTGCCGCGCCTGAAGCGCGCGCGCCCGCTCAAGCATTGCTGTGAATGATGGAAGTCCGCCCGCTCCTTTCCACGCAAAAACGGTCACGTTGTGCTCACTACCTTCAGACGGCGCCAGAGCAACCGCGCCGGCAAACACCTCCCAGAGCGCGCGGAGGTAGCGGTGGAAGTCGGGTTCGTCCGTCACCAGATTGGCCACCAGCACGCCATCGTCGCTCAGTCTGCGGCGACAGGCTTCGTAGAACGCGCTACTGCCCAACCTGGCCGGCAGGCCGTCGGCATTGAAGCCATCGACCAACAGCACGTCGGGCCGGTGACCCGGCACGGCGACGTACTGCGCACCATCTGCGCAGACCACTGTGAAACGCCCATCGTCGCGCGGCACGTGAAAATGGTCACGCAGCGCGATGACATCCGGATTGATTTCGATCGCGGTGATGGCGGTGTCTGGCAAATGGCGGTAGCAGTATTTCGCCAGTGAACCGCCTCCCAGACCGATCATTGAAATACGGCATGGAGACGGCCGGAACAACAGAAAGCCCATCATGGTCCGCGTATAACCCAGTGCGAGAGCATAGGGATCGTGCCGCAACATCGTGCTCTGGACGCCGCGCGCGTCGAAGTACAACGACACCACCTGGTCGTTTTCAATCACCAATGGCTTGTTCGGGTTTCTCTTTCCTGTCTTGAGCATGATCGGGTGCGAATCGTGGCGTGATCAGTTGGCGAGTGCGTGTCGAGTGGCGTGCCCTGCCTGAAGCGGGTCACGAAGACACCTGGGCATGCAGGACCGCCGACAGGGCATCCATCGCGGCGCTTTCGTCGGGCCCCGTAATCAGGATGCGTACGAGCGTGCCTCGCCTCACCCGAAGGGACATGACGGACATGACGTCCTTGGCGTTAACGGAGCGGCCGTTCGCCATGCAGACGATATCGCTGCCAAACCGGGCAGCACTCACCGCGAGCCTCGCCGATTCGTGCCCGTTCAGCCCCCACCGGCCATTTATCTGAATCAATGCCTCGACCAACCGACTCCCCTTTGCACGTAAATCGTCACAGCCGGCGCGCTACGCCCGAACATAGCTATACAGCACTCAATGCATGGAACTTGCGGCCCTCTGTGCAAGGAAAGTCCGTAATTGCCGGTCCCATTCGTCATCCCGCACCGCAATGTCGACCGTGCCGAGTCGCTTCAAATCCCGATCCAGATGAACCGCCCGAAGCGATTTTGGACGCAATGGAACACGAAAGAACTTCCCGTCGTCGTCCAGAAACAGACAGGGCCGCTGCCGGTATCGCGCCCCGAGAAGCGAGGTTGTGTCGTGGACATGGCGGGCCGATTCCTTCTGATAGACGAAGATGACGTTGATCCCGCAATCTTCCAGGCTGTCGCAGATGTCGGAGAACCGGTACAGCATCTGGAATCCCCGCTCGCCCGCCCTGCCCACACCAATGACAATCAGTCCGTGACGGCCCATCAGGTCTCGCAAGAACCGGTGCGTGTAGTCATGGGACAGAAGCGAAATACTGGTGTCAATCACGTCAATCTCCCCTCAAACGCAGCGCCCCGTCTCGGACGCTCGCCGCATTCAGGCTCGGAAACACAAAGGGCGTGCCGGTCAATAACCAGTATTATCATTGTAGCGCACTTTAATGATGATCTTATTATCATAATATGTGCGTCCACATCAGGCAGACCGTTTCCATCCCGATGGTGGCTTCGGGCGCGGTGAGCGGGGGCGTCACGAAGCCGCAGCCAGCTACTGCGCTAACGGTCGAGCCAGTAGATCCGTCCGCGCAGATCGTCGATCAGCGGCACGATCGCCAGCGCGATTAACAGTGCCGCGAGAGGAGTCGTCGCCGCGTACCCGAGATGACGGAAGCCCACCGCACCGGTGAGTCCACCAACAAGGAACAGGGCCAGCATGGTTCCGTGCACTTTCAGCTTCGCACGATTCGCCAGCACGCCGTGCGCGGCGATGTCATCGCGCGAGGAATTCCAGTAGAAGAGCTTGCCCAGCTCGATGCCGATATCGGTCACGATGCCCGTCATGTGGGTGGTACGGATTTCCGCACCGGACAGCTTGGTGATCATGGCGTTTTGCAAACCCATGATGAAGCAAAGGAGTACGACCGTTGCCGGCACAAACAGCGCTTCCCACAAGGCGAGGTGGCTGCCAAGCAGGCCGAAACACAGGAGCAGGCTGGCTTCGATCAGCAGCGGCAAAGCATACTGGCTATTCAACTGCCTGCGCCGGCCCCAGTTGACGAGCACCGCCGAACAGGCGGCACCCAACAGGAACGAGATCAACGACCCGGCGCCTGCCAGGACCAGTGAAAAGTCACCCAGCGCAGCCTGGTCTGCAATCGCGGATACCACGCCGCTCATATGCGACGTGTATTGCTTCACCGCGAGAAAACCGCCGGCATTCGTCGCGCCGGCCACGAACGCAAGCGAAAAACCGAGCTGCCGGTCGCCCCTCACAGTGCGGTCCTTCCCCGTGAGGGTTCGGAAATAGTCTGCTGGCATCAGGTATCGACTCCAGTGTTTGCATGCACCGAGCCGCGCCGGCGCATGCAGGAGCCGGTGCGGCAAGCTGTTTCTGAAATTCCATGCGGTATGTGAGGCTCGCGCCGTCAACGCCCCGGAAGGACGCGGCGCCGTTTTTCCGCGGATGTCGCCGGAGCGGCATCGGTGGAACCATCTCGACAAAGCTGCTACGATGATAATGCTATTATCATAAACTGGTAACCCGATGCACCTTCCGGCCTGGCAGATTCAACGCACGCACCCGGCCCAGGCAGTTCCCGGAGACGATTGATTTGTCGGCCAATCACCATCACTTCAGGCAGGCGCTGGCGGAACTGTTGAATGGCCCGCCCGGAAATCCCGTGCCCGTGGTAAGCGACGGGCTGCGCAAACGGTCGCTGCGCTTCGGTCCATTGGGCATACAAAGCTCGATGCGCAAGCGCGACCCGTTCGAACTCGACCTCCCGTACACACGGGCCATGATGACCTTCGGGCTCTTCCACCACGCCCCACGAGACATCCTGATCGTGGGGCTGGGCGGAGGATCGTTGTCGAAATACTGCTTCCAGAAGTTTCCATCGGCGCGGGTCACTACGGTCGAAATCGACGCGAATGTGATCGCCTTGCGTGAAATTTTTTTCGTCCCGCCCGATTCGGAAAGATTCCACATCGTGCATGCCGACGCGGCCGCGTATCTTTCACACAGGACGGGCATCGCCGACGTGATCCTGCTCGACGGCTTCGACGCAACGGGTCTGCCCGCTGCCCTGTCCAGCCAGTCGTTTTACGATTCTTGCCGTGCAGCGCTGCGCGACAAAGGGGTTCTCGTGTCAAACCTGCTGAACAATGACGCCCGGCTCGCCACGCACCTCGCCCGCATGCGCCGGGCGTGCGACGCAAACCTGCTCCGCACCACGGCGCAGTGCGGGGCAAACGTTATTGCCGTCGGCTTCAAGCGGAGAACCGTGCCGGGGTGGGACGACCTCCATGCCCGCGCGAAGGCCTTGACGACATCGCTGGGTCTCGACCTGCGTCGCCACGTCAAACGAATGGAACATCATCACCGGGAGGAGTCTGTTTCGGGGTACCCTTCGTCCGGCGAGCCTGCCGTCGAACACGACATCTGACAGCCCCGGAGACAACGGCGATGGAACACTTGCTGGTCATCCACTACGTGCTGCTGGTCGTCGCGGGCTGGCTGATCGTCAGCGTTCTGGGACTCGCCAGCCTGCGACGGACACGGGTGGTCGCGCACGGGCTGTTTCCGGTCGGCGCAGTGTTTGGCCTGGCTCTGTTCGGGCTGGGTCTGACCGGCGTTTTCGCCGGTCCTCAGGAAATCATCCTGCCGCTCGGGTTGCCCGACCTCCCCTTTCATCTTCGGCTCGATGGACTGTCGGCGTATTTCCTGGCTGTGCTCGGCGTGGTAAGCACGGGCGTCAGCGCGTTCTCCGCCGGTTATTTCCGCAAGGGTGAAGGCACGCCGCCCGGCTTACTCTGCTTCGAATATCACGTGTGCCTCGCGAGCATGGCGACGCTGTTACTCGCGGACGACGCGTACAGCTTCATGGTCGCATGGGAAACGATGACCGTGTCGGCAGTTTTTCTTGTCATGACCAATCACCGCATCGCGGAGATCCGTCGAGCCGCTTACCTCTACTTCCTGATCTCCCATGTCGGCGCGCTGGCGCTCCTGTTGTGTTTCGGCCTGCTGCAAGCCAATACCGGCGACTATACGTTTGCCAACATGCGCGAACAGCATCTCGACGTATTCTGGGCCTCCGCCGCATTCCTGCTGGCGCTATTCGGCTTCGGCGCAAAGGCGGGTGTCTTCCCCTTGCATGTTTGGCTACCCGAAGCCCATCCGGCTGCGCCGTCACCCGTGTCCGCCCTCATGAGCGGCTTTATCCTGAAGGCGGGTCTGTACGGCATTCTGCGCACGGTGTTCGACTTGCTGCATGTCCAGTTGTGGTGGTGGGGAGTCTTCGTGCTGGCGCTCGGACTCTTCGCCGCCCTGTTCGGCGTCGTGTTCAGCGCGATCCAGACGGACATGAAACGGCTGCTCGCGTATTCGTCGATCGACAACATCGGGCTGATGTTCGTCAGCATGGGACTGGCGATCCTGTTTCGCGCGTACGGCATGAACAGTCTCGCCGCGCTCTCGTTGACTGCGCTGTTCTACCAGATCGCAAGCCACGCAACGTTCAAAAGCCTGCTGTTTCTCGGCACGGGTTCCGTGCTGCATGCCACCGGCGAACGCAATCTCGGCCGTCTGGGCGGATTGATCCGCGTGATGCCGTGGACCGCATGGGCGGCGCTCGTGGGCGCATTTGCGAGCGCCGGACTGCCGCCGTTGAGCGGGTTCGTCTCCGAATGGCTGTTGCTGCAGAGCTTTCTGTTCACGCCGGGCTTGCCGAACCCGTTCCTGAATATGGTGGTGCCGCTGGTCGCGGCGCTGATCGCGCTGGTGGCCGCGCTGGCGGGCTACACCATGGTGAAGTTCTTCGGCATCGTCTTTCTGGGTCAACCGAGAGAGACGAAGCTGGCGCAAGCGCGCGACGCGAGCCGTTGGGAGCGCATCGGCTTCGTCTGGCTGGCGGCGATATGCGTATTGCTCGGGCTGCTGCCGGTGCAGTTCGTGGCCGTGCTGGACCGCGTCACCCGGACGCTGGTGGGAACCGGCATCGGCGAGGCCGTCGCGCGCAATGGCTGGCTGCTGCTCGCGCCCACCAGCGTAGACCGGGCCAGCTATATGCCGGCTGTTTTTCTGCTGTTCTTCTGCGCGTGCTGCGCGCTCGCCTGGTTACTGGTCCGCCGTCTCTACCACGGGCGCCTGAGGCGCGCGGCGCCGTGGGCCTGCGGCTATCCCTTCGTGACCGCGCGCATGCAGGACACCGCAGAAGGGTTCGGGCAACCCATCCGCGAAATTTTCGCGCCGCTATTCAAGATCGAGCGCCGGCTTCCTTCGCCGTTCGACCAACACCCGGAGTACAGCGTCACCGTGACCGATCGCGCGTGGACCCTGATCTATGCGCCACTGGAACGGCTGATCATGCGCATCGCGGCATTGGCCGGACGCCTTCAGACCGGCCGCATTGCCATGTATCTGATGCATAGCTTCATTGTGCTGATCGTGCTGCTGATGCTGGTGAGACGATGATCACGCTCTCCGGACTGATCTCGCAGGGGCTCGAAATTCTGCTCGCACTCGCGGCCGCTCCGCTGCTCACGGGCTGGGTCAACATGTGCCGCGCCCGCTTACAAAACCGCCGCGCGCCGAGCATCTGGCAGCCTTACCGGATGCTTCACAAGCTGTTCAACAAGGAGTCAGTGGTCGCTAGCCATGCAAGCCCGATATTCCGTGGTGCGCCTTATGTTGTCTGGGCGTGCATGACCCTCGCCTGCGCGATCGTGCCGACGCTCTCGACCGACCTGCCGCTCTCGCCTGCCGCGGACGCAATCGCGCTGGTCGGCCTCTTCGCGCTGGCCCGTGTGACGCTTTCGCTGGCCGCTATGGATATCGGCACCGCGTTCGGCACGCTCGGCGCGCGCCGCGAAATGCTGGTGGGTTTCCTCGCCGAGCCCGCCTTGCTGATGGTCCTGTTCTCGGCATCGCTCATCACGCAGTCCACCTTGCTGACCAGCATCGTCGCCACGCTCAGTCACCGCGAACTGGCAATCTATCCGAGCCTTGCTTTCGCGGGCATCGCGTTCACGATGGTGTCGCTCGCCGAGAACGCGCGTCTGCCTGTCGATAACCCGACTACCCATCTCGAACTCACGATGATCCACGAGGCGTTGATCCTCGAATATTCGGGCCGGCATCTCGCTCTGATGGAATGGGCCGCGAGTCTCAAGCTGTTCGCGTACTCCTGCATCGGCGTTGCCCTGTTCATTCCGTGGGGCATTGCCGAAGCCGGCAATCCGACTGCGCTGCTGTTCGCCATCCCCGCGCTCTTCGTCAAGCTTCTGGCGGGCGGCGCGGTGCTCGCGATAGTCGAGACGAGCAACGCGAAGATGCGCATTTTCCGCGTCCCTGAGTTTCTCGCCACGGCCTTCCTGCTGGCCGTCATCGGGATGCTCGTTCATTTTCTGCTGGGGGCATGAATGCACGGATTCGCCACGCAGATCATCAACTTTCTGGCCGCCATCCTGCTGCTATTGTCGTTTGCGATGTTGAGCCAGCGCCGGATCCTGTCACTCATCCACCTCTACACGCTGCAGGGCCTGACGCTCGTATCCGCCAACCTGGTGCTCGGATACGTGACCGCCGACTCGCACCTCTACATTTCCGCGATGCTGACCCTCGTGCTCAAGGTCGGCCTGATCCCCTGGATTCTCTACAAGCTCGTGCAGCGGCTCAATGTCAGGACGGATGTCGAACCGCTCCTCAATATTCCCGCCACACTACTGGTGGGCATCGTGCTCGTGATCATCGCGTTCAATGTCGCCTCGCCGATCAGCCAGCTCGCCTCGTCGGTCGCGCGCGGCACGCTCGGCATTGCGCTCGCCTGCGTGCTGCTGTCGTTCATGATGATGATCACGCGTGCGAAAGCGATCCCTCAGGTGATCGGCTTCCTGTCGATGGAAAACGGCCTGTTTTTCGCCGCGGCCGCAGCCACTAACGGTATGCCGATGATCGTCGAACTCGGCATTGGACTCGATGTGCTGGTGGGCAGCCTGATCCTCGGCGTGTTCATGTTCCAGATCCGGGAGCAGTTCGACAGTCTGGACATTCATCACCTGGAAAAACTCAAGGATGACTGAAGCCTGGGTACTGCTGCTGGTTTTCGGGATCCCGCTTTTCGCGGGCGCATGTCTGGCGCTCGTGGGACAACACCGTGTCGCGGCGGAACTCAACGTCGGGTTCAGTTTCCTCACATTCGCGGCCGCCGCGCTGCTTGCCGTGCAAACCGTGGCACACGGGCCTGCGTTCGCGCTGGGCAAACTGTTCTTCGTCGATCCGCTCAATGTGTTCCTCGTCGCCCTGACGGCTTTTGTCGGCTGGACCACTTCGATCTTTTCGAGGCCGTACATGCGCATCGAGCGGGACCGGGGCAAGATGACCGGCCCTCGCATGCGCCTCTACCACAGCATGTACCAGCTGTTCATCTTTGCGATGCTGCTCGCGCTGCTCACCAACAACATGGGCATTCTGTGGGTCGCCATGGAAGCCGCCACGCTCGCGACCGTGCTGCTGGTCAGCGTATATCGCACCGCGGCCAGCCTCGAAGCCGCGTGGAAGTACTTCATCCTGTGCGGTGTCGGCATCGCACAGGCGCTGTTCGGCACGATCCTGCTCTATCTTGCCGCGAGCCGGCAACTCGGCGGCGACGAGGCACTGCTCTGGACCAGTCTGAATGCGGTCAAGGGCAGTCTCGACCCGACCATCATTTCGCTCGCGTTCGTGTTCCTGCTGATCGGCTACGGCACCAAGGTCGGCCTCGTGCCGATGCACAACTGGCTGCCCGACGCGCATGCCGAAGGCCCCACGCCGATTTCCGCCGTGCTGTCCGGCCTGCTGCTCAATGTTGCACTCTATGCCGTGCTGCGCTGCAAGGTGCTGGCCGATGGCGCACTCCACAATGGCCTGCCGGGAAACCTGCTGGTTGGCTTCGGATTGGTCTCGGTGCTGGTCGCCACCTTTTCGCTGTTCCGGCAAAAGGACGTCAAGCGGCTTTTTTCGTATTCGTCGATCGAGCACATGGGTCTGATGACGTTCGCCTTCGGACTCGGCGGCCCCGTTGCGACCTTTGCGGGTCTGCTCCACATGACGGTGCATTCGTTGGTGAAGTCGGCCATTTTCTTTACCGTGGGGCATGCGGCCCAGAAGGCTGGCACCCAGGCGATCGACGACATCCGAGGTTTGTTGCGTGTGAGCCCAACCGTCGGCTGGGGCATGATGCTCGGCGCGCTCGCGATCCTCGGCATGCCGCCATTCGGCGTCTTCGCGAGTGAGTTCCTGATCCTGACCACCGCGATGAGCAAGCTGCCGTGGGCCACGCCCTTCCTGTTGCTCGCGCTTGCTGTAGCCTTTGCGGCTATCTTCGTGCGCGTGCAAGGCATGGTGTTCGGCGACTCGACGGCCAAAGTTCTTGAACACCCACCGGCGTTGCTGCCCGTGTTCGTCCATCTCGGCGTCGGGTTGATGCTGGGAGTCTACATTCCGCCCTATCTTGCAACGTGGTATCGGCAGGCGGCGGCCATGATCGTGGGGTGAGACATGCGCATTGAGGCATTCGGGTTTTCCGACCTGGTTCGCCTGTCCGTGTTTGCGGGCAGGTCCTCGGCTTTTCTCGCACATGTCGATTTTGACACGTGGACCCGCACCGCCGGCACCGTGCGCGAGACGGGTGGCCGTCTGATCTCCCTGTGGGGTGCAGAAGAGACTCCGGGCACATTCACTATCTCCGTCGCTTACGCGCTGGAAGACGGCATCTTGTGGCTTAAGTTGCCGGTAGGCGACGGGCATGGGGGCAGCGACGGATACCCGGATATATCGGCGCTCTTTCCGTGCGCGACACGCATGCAACGGGCCGTCTACGATCTGGTCGGGCTGCGCGCGATCGGCGCCGACGATACGCGGCCGTGGCTGAATCACGGCAACTGGCCTGCCGATTACTTCCCGTTGCAGAAATTGTCTTCCGGGACCGAGCAGTTTCAGATCCAGGAAGCGGACTATCCGTTCGTCCACGTCGATGGTGACGGTGTCCACGAGATTGCCGTCGGTCCGATCCACGCAGGCATCATCGAGCCCGGACACTTCCGCTTCTCGGTCGTCGGCGAAAAGGTGTTGCGCCTCGAGGAACGGCTGGGCTATGCGCACCGGGGAATCGAGCGGCTATTCGAACACATGCCCGCGCTCGACGGACACCGTCTCGCAGGACGCATCGCCGGAGACACCACGGTCGCCTTTACGTGGGCCTATTGTATGGCGGTCGAGCGCGCGTTGAATGGACGGATTCCGCCACGCGCGCAGTGGCTGCGTGCGCTATTGCTCGAGCGCGAGCGCATTGCCAATCACCTAGGCGATCTTGGCGCGCTCGGCAACGACGCGGGGTTCGCGTATGGTCTCTCGCAGTTCTCCCGTCTGAAGGAAGACTGGTTACGCCTGAACAATCTGGCTTTCGGGCATCGCTACCTGACGGACCGGATCGTTCCCGGGGGCCTAGCAACGGACCTCGATGCGCGCTTCGTCACCTCGATGCTGACGCAGTGCGATCAGATCGACACGCAAGTCCGCGTCATGCAGCGCATCTACGAGGATCAATCGGGACTGCAGGATCGCTTTGCAGGTACGGGCATACTTTCCGCAAAATTGGCGGAGCACTTCGGTGTGTGCGGGCCGGTCGGACGTGCGAGCGGCCGGAAAATCGACATGCGCATCGATCACCCTTACGCGCCCTACCACGAGGTTCAGGTGCAGATGGTCAGCGATGACCGGGGCGATGTGGCAGCCCGGGTCGCGGTCAGGTTCAGCGAAATCTACGAGTCCACCCGGTTGATCCGCACCCTCCTGGCCGATCTGCCTGGTGGTGCCATCGTCTCCCGGATCGAATACAGTGGCTCGCCATCCTGCGGGGTCGGTTGGATCGAAGGCTGGCGGGGCGATGTATTCATCGCACTCGAGACCGGGGCTGACGGAACCATTTTGCGCTGTCACTGCCATGACCCGTCGTGGCAGAACTGGCCGGCCCTGGAGCACGCGATCATCGGCAATATCGTTCCGGATTTCCCGCTGATCAACAAGTCGTTCAATCTGAACTACGCGGGACACGACCTGTAATGTGGCAACTTCTCAAACAGATCGCGACAACCGGCACACCGACTCAACGCCTGCCCGAGGGCGATGACGCATGGCGCTCCGAAGGCCACAGTATCCAGCAGGAAATACTCGACGTGCTGGGTCGGGCGCTGTGCATTCGCGAGATCGATGCGGGCTCCTGCAACGGCTGCGAACTGGAAATCCATGCGCTCAACAACCCGTACTACAACATCGAAGGTCTGGGTATCAAGTTCGTCGCGAGTCCCCGTCACGCCGACATGCTGCTCGTCACTGGCCCGCTGACACTGAACATGAAGGAAGCAGTGCTGCGGGCCTACGAGGCAGCGCCGCATCCGAAGCTCGTCGTCGCGGCCGGCGAGTGCGCCTGCACAGGCGGCATGTTCAAGGAAAGCTACGCCGTGTGTGGGCCGCTCTCGAAACTTCTCCCTGTCGACGTCACGGTACCCGGTTGTCCGCCGCCCCCCATCGATATCCTGAGAGGCATTCTCGCCGCGCTTCGTGTGAAACGCACGACGCTCAAGCCATGATCACCAGCCGTGACAAATGCCGCTGACAGTGTTCCTGGTTGAGGGTTCCGTGCGGGATCCATGTGTGATGGCTACTCCAATACGCCACACTGATGTTTATAAGGACGACGCGCGATGAGTGAGCAATTGAGCAGGCTGAAAGCAATTGGTAGGGTATGGCCACAGGTGCTGACGATGATCGCCTTCATGGTGGCGATCAGCTTACGCTTTCCGTTGTGGTTTGTGATGCTCTCAGCAGTCATCAACGGCACCGCCGTGACATACCTCACGCGATCCTACGCGTCCTCGCCGTCGCGCAGGGGCGGTGACCCGTTCCTCGGCGCTATCGTGATCGGCAGCGGACTGGCGTCTATCGCCCTGACTTTGAAGTGGTGGGGCGTGGAACAGCAGTCGAAGCTCGCACCCGGTGCGCTCTTGCGTAGGGCCGGCCATACCGAAGTCACTTCAGATCCAGCGTTGGCATGGTCAAGCGTCGTGACCCAGTGGGGCTCCTGCGCGATCTTTCTGGTAATTGTAGCGGTGTGGGGGCTGGGTAGCGCACGTGCCGACTGAATCCCGAACCCGCCCAGCGCGTCAGTCGACGTTTCCCGCGCATGGGTGAAAACCTGAAATCCACAGTCACCGTTACCAGCCGTCGCAGCGGTCCAGGCGATGGGGGAAAACAAGCACCG
The DNA here is from genome assembly GCF_002278075.1 of Paraburkholderia aromaticivorans. Taxonomy (NCBI): domain Bacteria; kingdom Pseudomonadati; phylum Pseudomonadota; class Betaproteobacteria; order Burkholderiales; family Burkholderiaceae; genus Paraburkholderia; species Paraburkholderia aromaticivorans. The sequence goes on from NZ_CP022991.1 coordinate 54,579, forward strand.
GGAAGGCTGCGACCAAGGCGCGGGCTACGATGTACGTGCGGAGCGGAGAAGGCATCTATTCAGACGGCTGCCTGCTGGATTCCTCAACACGGCCCGCACCGGTCTGCGCCTGCTCCCGGACGACGAGAACCGGGATCCGACAGTGCGTAAGCACCTTCAGGGTCTCACTGCCGAGCAACAAGGCACGCATGCCGCCTCGGCCGTGGGATGCCATGACAATGAGATCACAGCTTCGTTGCGCTGCCACGCTGATAATCGCCTCATACGGGTGAGCGTGGTTTTTGGTAACCGTATCGCACTCGACACCGGCCTGGGTAGCCGCTTTTGTGACGGCCTGCAGATAGTTATCCGCATGCTGCCGGGTAACCTGAATGAACTGGTCCTCGGTGTCCGCGATCATTTCAGTGCCATACGCAAGGACATGGAATTCCGGAATGACATGGAGCCCAGTGACCTTTGCGCCGCTTTCCGTGGCAAGCGTCACCGCCATCTGGATAGCGGCGTCGGAAAGTGTGGAACCATCGGTCGGCACCAGCACATGCTTGAACATACGTTTCTCCCAGCGGCCAGGTCTGCTCGTCCTGAAGTCCTGCCCAGAGCCCGCCGCTCGAGCCAGGCACACCTGAAACAAGGCGACTTCTTTCAGTATAGTCAGCTTGATGAAGCCTGCCAGGTCGACTGCTTCTGTGGCAAAGTGCCGCGCGTCAACCTCACCGAAGTCAGATACATTCGACAGGCATCCGGCGTCGTTCCGGGTTCGCTCAGAGCGCACCAGACGCTCGGCCTGCGGCTTGTCGCAGGCCGTCCCGCCACTCGGCTGCTTCCTGCCGATGCGATGCACCAGATCAAACGTTGGGTCAGCCCGATCGTGACTCAAGCATCTTCCCGAAAATCTGCAATGACGCCCATCAAGTTCATACTCCGCTACACGGCTGTGCCGTTCATGGCAATCGTCGCCGTCGTATCTTGGGCCTCACTTCATTCGTCTGCCGAAATCGATGCCCGACAGTACGCGGCATTATCGGGCGCCTATGCAAGCTTCCCGGTGGATCTTCGACGAGATATCAGACAGGCTCTGCAATCGGGGAAGCTGAGCAAGTGGGATTATTCGTCGCTGGTACGGGAATCCCTCAACGATGGAGTTGTTCTCGACTGGCCGTCCGACGATAAGGAGGACGTCGCTACCGAGCGGGAAAAGCTGGCTGCGCTCGTCAAGGCGGACCGACCCTGAGCCGCGCCACTCACTGAGTTATCGGTATAGATACACCACGCTCGTTGTCTGGGATTCCACCCCGTTCTGTTGATAAGGCATCCATATTTATAGAAAGTGGCCTGGCCAGACCGGCCTTGATTTCCTCCCTGGCTAGCGGACTCTCTCGCGAAAGACTGGTGGCGAATCAGGTATTGCCAGTCCCTCCACGGCGGCTTCAAAGCCGTCCGGCATGCCGGCGGCTGGCGAACCTAGCGTGAGTCGTGCGCCCGCCGCCTGGGCGATCGCATTTACGATCGCCAGCCCGAGGCCGCTTCCTTTCGCTGTGGTGGTCCCGCGTTCGAACGGCTGGCTCAGACGCGCGAGCGTCTCAGAGGGTACGATAGGCCCTCGGTTCCGGACGCTCAAGGTGCCGCCGCTCGTGAGCGTGATACGAACGGCGGTTGCGTCCGTACCGTGCTTGACGGCGTTTTCAATAAGGTTGCGCGCGAGAATGGCGAAGGCGTCCTGGTCGATGCGCGACAATACGGGTTCATCGGGCTGGGTCAGTGCGAGCTGATTAGATCGTGCAATGCGCCGGACATCGTCGACCACGAGTTGAAGGACAGGCCGCAAGTCTTGCACGATATCAGAGAGGACGTGGGCGCCTTCCGCCCGAGCTAATTGCATGAGCTTTTCGCTGAGTCGCACGAGCGTCTGCAAAGTGATCTCGACGTTTCGCGCACGTTGCTCGATTGGCGTGCCTTGTGCCTCGGCTACCAGGCGTTGCGTTTGCGCAAGTGCTGCCGCAATCGGCGTGCGAAGCTCGTGCGCACTGTTGGCCGTGAAGCTGCGCTCGGCGCTCAGTGCCCGGTCAAGCCGCTGCATCAGGTCGTTGACCGCGTCAGCTATGGGCTCGATTTCCGTAGGCATGCCAGCCTTGGCGAGCGGAGTGAGATCGTCGCGGCCTCTAGAGGCAACACCCTCGCAAAACAGGCTGATCGGACGCAATCCTGTCTTCACGATCAGCCACGTGCCGACGAGACCAAACAAGATGAGAACAAGGAGCGGCTCGATCACCGCAAGTGCGGCCCGGGTGCTGACGTGACGGCGCTCAACCAGGGGTTCCGCAACCGCGAGCAGTACCGTTCCTTGCAGGACCGTTTCCGTATAAATCCGGTGGCTGGCCGTCGACGTGAAGCCTGCCTTCAGATCAGCCGGGAAGACCCCAGGGTCCGCGTCATGAGACTGCAGGACGGTCTTGCCGGTTTGGTCGCGCACGATATAGGTGAGCAGCTCGTCGTGCGCGCGTACGGCCGCTACGCGCTGTCCGGTGCTGCCTTGCGTATTTAGATCAAGGATATCCGTGACGGCCAGCGGCACGAGCCGCTGCGCCGTCTCCTGCAAGGCGCTGTCCGAGATCCGGTCGATTTCGTCTTGCAGGACATGAAACGCCGCTGCTCCTACAAGGAGCGACAGTGCGGCCAGGCCAACGGCAAGCGCTACTGCGAGGCGCGCCTGGAGGCTGTGCAGCATCGCTAGCACTGCCTGAGTTTGTAGCCGAGGCCACGCGCCGTCTCGATCAGGTCGCCCCCCAGCTTCTTGCGCAGCCGGCTCATGTGCACCTCGATAGTGTTGCTGCCGATTTCGGCGTTAAACGAGTAAAGGCGCTCTTCCAGCTGCGCCTTTGAAAGAATCATGCCCTGTCGCTGAATGAACGCCTCGAGCAATGCCCATTCGCTGGCGGTAAGGGAAATGGACCGGCCCTCTCGACGGATGCTGTGGGCAGCCAGATCGATCTGCAAATCGCCCAGTGTGACAAATGGGTTGGGATTGCCTGAATACCGGCGAGCAACGGCGTTGACGCGCGCGGTGAGCTCGGATAGATCGAATGGCTTGACAAGATAGTCGTCGGCGCCAGCGTTTAATCCGGCGATGCGGTTGGCGACCTGGTCGAGCGCCGTCAGGATCACCACGGGTACCGACGAGCCGGATACACGCAATTCACGCAGAAAATCGATTCCCTTGCCGTCCGGCAGCAGCAGGTCCAGCAGGATGAGATCGTAGTTCGCGGCTTGCACGTAGCGCCGGGCGTCGCCCAGGGTCGTGACGTAGTCGGTGGAATGTCCGTCCCGCGTGATCTGGTCCCGGACGGCTTGGCCGAGCAGCGGATCGTCCTCGACAAGCAGTACTCTCATGCGATAGTCCCGGCGGTTGTTATCGCAAACTGTGCTACGCCAAGCTTACGCCAGGCTGAAGAAAAATCTTTTCGTTCGCAAGGCTGGCTTCAGGTATGGGTCGCATTGTAGAGCCTGTCAGGACAAAACCACACGCCCCGTCATGAAACGACCGCCGCTCGGAAGAATTATTGCCATCGCGTCCTTTGTAGCGCTATGCGCCGGCGTTGTTCAGCTGGCGCAGGCAGACGAGGACTGCACCGCACCGCTCACGAACTGGAAACCGGTCAGCGAGATCGATGCGCTAGCCAGAAAACAAGGCTGGAACGTGAGTCGGGTCAGGACGGATGACGGTTGCTACGAGATCCGTGGACTCGACGCGCAGGGGCGGCACTTCAAAGCCAAAGTCGATCCGGCCACGCTCGCGATCATCCGGCTGAAGACCGATGGCGACGCCCGGGACGAGCGCCACGGTGAAGACGGCGGTGAGCGCGAGGAGCAGAGCGGCCCGCGACCGGGTGCGGCAGGACCGCGCACGCCCAACGACAAACCGGGTAACGCGGCAAGCGGCGCGCAGCCATCCAATGGGCTATTGACCCCGGGGAGCCGGCCGCAGGTTCAGATCCGCTGACCTGCGAGAACCGTCGTCGCAACACGCTTTCGTCATACGCAAATCAACGCTGACGCAGGGTAAGTGTGCTGTCTCGCCCGGCGTAGCCACTATTGAAGAGGACAGGTCATGAAATACACATTCCCTATTGCAGCGCTTGCCGGTGCACTCGCGATTCCCTCGCTGGCGTTCGCTCGCCCCGTCACGATTGAAGCGCAATTGACCAATTACGGCGGTGACGGTGCGTACGTGGTGATGTACGTCACCGACCGGGCTGGCCGCTATCAGGGCACGCTGTGGATGGCAGGCGAGAAGGCGAAGTATTACAGGCACCTGAGCGCCTGGTACCGGATGACGGGAAATGGCGCGGCAAGGATCGACGGCATTACGGGTGCGAGCGTTGGTGCCGGCAGGACGCTGAAGGCGACGCTCGATCTTGCCGATACGCTAATCGACGCCGGCTATGAAATTCACGTGGATACCGCAGTGGAGAACATGAACGAGAACCCGTCCGAGGTGGTCGTTCCATTGACGACATCGGGAACCGGAAAGTCTGTCAAAGGGCGCGGCTATGTGAAAGCGTTTCGCTATACGTTGTGAGGAACACCATGCTTCGCAAGCTTCATTCGCTGCCCGGACTGATCGCCGCCATCATCCTGATGGTCGCGGCGATCTCCGGTGCGATGCTATCTCTGAACCCGGCGATCGAACGCGCAGGTGTAGTTCAGGTTAGCCAGCATTCGCTCGACGCCGCGACGCTCACCGAACGTGTGAAGGCCCGTTACCCCGGGCTCGAGAAGATCGTGCGAAAGCCCTCGGGCGCCGTCATTGCCTATTATTCGTCAGGCGGCGAATCTGGCGCCGCTCGCATCGATCCCGTGACGGGCGACGGTATCGAACCTTATGCACTGTCGACCACCACGCGCTGGCTGACCAATCTCCATCGCAAGCTGCTCATCGGCGATGCCGGGCGCGTCGCAACCGGCGTCGGGGCGGGTTTGATGCTGCTGCTGGCCGCATCCGGCCTTGCGCTACTCGAACGCCGTATGGGCGGCTGGGCGAAGCTGTTCGGCCGCATTCGAGGTAGCGGTCTGCAGCGAATCCACAATGAGGTTGCCCGCGTCGCCATTCTCGGGCTGACGCTCTCGGCTGCAACAGGGCTCGTCCTGTCGTTGACGACCTTCGAGTTGATCCCCGAACGAGCCACGGCGCAACTTCCGTTTCCGGCCTCCGTGAGCACCGGCGCCCCGCTTGCAGTGAATCGCGTTGCTGCGCTCAGGAACGTCGATATAACCGACCTGCGTGAACTGATGTTGCCCTCCCCCCAGAACTCGGGCGACGTCTACGCGTTGCGGACATCGAGCGGCACCGGCTACATCGACCCGTCGTCAGGGAAATGGCTCGCGTGGCAGGCCAATGACGCGTGGCAGCGTTTTCACGAGGTCGTATTCATGCTTCATACGGGCGAGGGGCTGTGGTGGCTCGCGCTGATCCTCGGGCTCGCGAGCGCGTCGGTGCCGGTTTTGGCGATTACTGGAGCATGGCTATGGGTGCGGCGTCGCCGCGCGACGGTAAAAGTTCAAGACAACGTGAGCGCGGGTCAGGCCGATACGGTCATTCTCGTGGGAAGTGAAGGAAACAGCACCTGGGCGTTTGCTGCCGCAATTCATCAGGCGCTGACGCGCGCGAATTTTCGCGTGCATATAGCGCCGATGAACGATCTTTCCTCACGCCACTGCAAGGCGCAACGCCTGATCGTGCTGACTTCGACGTATGGCGATGGCGATGCACCGTCCAACGCCACGCAGTATTTGAGCAAGCTCGCGAGCATGAACGACTATGTTCCACCCGCGTTTGCCGTCCTCGGTTTTGGGGATCGCCAGTTCCCGCATTTCTGTGGTTATGCGCAAACCGTGCACGATGCGTTGATCGCCAAAGGCGGCCAGGCGCTCATCGAGTGCAGCAGCGTTGACCGGCAGTCGGAGAGCACGTTCAGGAAGTGGACCGAGCAACTGGGTATCGCACTCGACGTGCGACTCGACGTGCGACTCGACGTGCGCTACCAGCCGTCGCTACCGCGCACCGTCTCCCTGACGCTTGTGGAGCGCAAGGACTATGGACTCGACTCTGGGCGTGTCACGTCGGTGTTGCGCTTTGTCCGCAGCACACAGCGCAATCGGCGGTGGCACACCCCGCTGCAAAGGGCTCTGCCGTCATTCGACGCGGGCGACCTGCTAGGAGTGATCCCGCCCGGCGACACCGTGCCGAGGTTCTACTCGCTCGCGAGCGCTTCGCGAGATGGTTTTATCGAAATCTGCGTGCGCAGGCATGCGCATGGGGCCTGCTCTGGCTATCTGACAGCTTTGCAGCCCGGCAACGCGATTCAGGCGTTCATTCGCCGGAACCCTGCGTTCAGACCCCCGGCGGGAAAGGCGCCAATCATTCTTATCGGCGCCGGGACGGGCATCAGCCCATTCGTCGGCTTCATCCGGCAAAACTCGGCGGGGCGGCCCATGCATCTGTATTTTGGTGCCAGACGCTCAGGCGAGTCGTTCCTGTACGACGAAGAATTGCAGAACCTGGTCGGCAACCGCCGGCTGACGGCTTTCAAGACCGCCTTCTCGTGCCCCGCACGGAAGACCTACGTGCAGGAGCGACTCATGGCCGACGCGCCAACGCTTCGTGAACTCGCAGCCTGCGGAGCGCAGATCATGGTGTGCGGAGGCAGAGACATGGCCAACGGCGTGGCCCGAGCGTGGGAACACATTCTGGATGGCTCCGGTCTTTCCGTGAACGAGATGAGATTGAAGGGAAGATATGTCGAAGATGTCTATTGAAGGACCGATGGCCGGTTGTCCCGAGCGCTATACGTTCAACGGACCGACGATGGGCACCCGATACAGCGTGCAATGCTACGCGCCGGCGGGGTTGGACCGCGCCCTGATCGCTTCTGAACTGGATGCGGCGGTACGAGCGGTAGACGAGGAAATGTCGAACTGGAAGAACAGTTCCGATTTGACACGCTTGAACAGAGCCGAACCCGACGTCTGGGTGCCGATATCCCGCAATCTTGCGACGGTGCTGGTGCGTGCGACGGAGATGGGGCGCGAGACAGACAATGCGTTCAACGCAGGTGTCGGCGATGTGGTGGATCAGTGGGGCTTCGGCCCATCCAACGCGCCGCGGCCAACCATGCGGGAAGCCTCGCGCGAACGACCCCGACGCCCGCTGGTCGAACTGCTCGACGTCGACGTGGAGCAGTGTCGCGCTCGCAAGCAGGCGCACGTGACCCTCGACTTGTGCGGTATCGCCAAAGGCTTCGGCGTAGACGAATTGGCGCGTGTGCTGGACAGTCATGACGTTCGGTCGTGGCTTGTCGGAATCGACGGTGAGATGCGTGCGCGAGGCACAAAGCCTGGCCAGGCACTGTGGGCAATCGCGATCGAGCGTCCCGACTATGAACGCCGGGAGGCGCTCGGCGTGATCGAACTAACGGATATCGCGGTCGCGACTTCGGGGGACTATCGTCACTGGAGCGAATGCGAGGGCAAGCGCATCTCGCATGTCGTGGATCCGCGCACAGGTGAGCCCTTATGCAACGGGGTCGCGTCGGTCACAGTGCTGGCGAGGTCCTGCATGGACGCGGATGCTTATGCAACCGCTCTCATGGTGTTGGGGCCTCAGAAAGGCCTGGATTTCGCACGCCGCAAGCAGCTGGACGCACTTTTTCTGCTGCGCGATGGCGCACAAATGCTGGCGATCGGCACGGGTTTGTTTGATGCGGGTTTCAACGGTATAGAAGTCCCCGGCGGATAAGGTGTTTCTCGAGCTCGACCAGAACGAACACCACACTGGAGAGCAGAACACACATTGCCAGCTCAGTCATATTAAGCGCGGTCGTCCGGAAAACGGTGTTCAACATGGGTACATAGATCGTCGCCAGTTGAAGCGCAAAGGTGAGCAGCACCGCGCCCACAAGCGGCATGTTTGAACGCGCTCCCCGCGCGAAAAACGACGCTTGCTCCGATCGGATGGCAAGTACGTGTCCCATCTGGGAGAGTGTGAGCACCGTAAAGGTCATTGTCTGCCAATGTGCCGACGCGACGTGGATGGCGTATGCCTGCGTTAGCAGCGTGACACCGGCCATTGCGAGCCCAACCCAGACGATGTGCTGCCACATGCCGCGGGCAAAGATGCTTTCCCCGGGGGGCCGTGGTGGACGTAGCATGACGCCCGTCTCCGCCGGTTCGGCCGCCAGCGCCAGCCCCGGCAGTCCATCGGTGACCAGGTTAATCCACAGGATGTGTATGGGAAGCAAGGGAATCGGCAGACCGAGGAATGGCGCGAGAAAAATAGTCCATATCTCGGCCGAATTGCACGTTAAGGCGTAGCGAATGAACTTGCGTACGTTATCGAAGATTCGCCGCCCCTCTTCGACGGCACCGACGATGGTGGCGAAATTGTCGTCCAGCAGCACGATACTGGCCGCATCCCGCGCGACGTCGGTGCCCTTTTTGCCCATCGCAATGCCGATATCCGCGCCTGCGAGCGCCGGTGCATCGTTCACGCCGTCGCCGGTCATCGCGACGAACTGGCCGTGCGCCCGAGCCGCCTCGACGATCCTGATCTTTTGCGCCGGGTCCACCCGGGCAAACACGCGGGTATGCACAACCTGCGCGACTAGAGCTTCATTCGTGAGTCGACTGAGTTCCTGGCCGGTCAACACGGTGTCCCCGGGGGCAAGGATGCCGAGTTCGCGAGCGATAGCGCACGCGGTTACGGGATGATCCCCCGTAACCATTACGGGAGTGATTCCTGCCGATCTGCAGGCCGCAACCGCCTGCCGGACGTCGGGCCTCGGGGGATCACGCATGCCAGCCAGGCCAAGCAAAGTGAGGCCGCATTCGATTTCTTCGATATTGCAACCGGCAGGCAGACTGTCCCACTTCCGGCTCGCAACGGCGAGTACACGAAGACCACTTTCCGCCATCGCCTCAGCCGCCGCCAGCACGCGTTCGTGGTCCACAGCGACCATACCGTGATCTGGGAGGGATGCGTTGCAACGTTCAATGACCGTCTCAGGTGCGCCCTTCGTGTAAGCAATAAATCCGGTTTCGCTGCGGTGAATCGTCGTCATCCGCTTGCGATCAGAGTCAAACGGGAACTCCAGGAAGCGCGGGCTCGTGACTTCGAGCGCGCTCTTGTCGAAGCCAGCGTCAGCGGCCACTCTCCACAACGCAACCTCGGTCGGATCGCCAGCGACCTCCCCGCCCGCAGCACGGCTAACGTTGTTGCATAACGCCAATGCCTCCAGCAAGCATCTCGCAGCAGGCCTTTTTGTATCGAACGATGCGATTGGTAACCGCACGCCATCAGCGTACAGCTCAGTTGTGCACATCTCGTTCAGGGTCAATGTGCCAGTCTTGTCGGTACAGATCCAGCTCACGGACCCCAAGGTTTCGACCGCAGGCAAACGTCGCACCAGGGCATTGTGTCGTGCCATATTGCGCGCACCAAGGGCAAGCATCACGGTCACCACTGCGGGTAAAGCTTCAGGGATAGCGGCGACGGCAAGACTCAGGCTCGTGAGAAGCATGAGCAGCACTGGCTCGCCCCGCAGCACACCCGTCGCAAAGATGATCGCGCAGATCACAAGAATCATCATGGCCAGCCGGCGGCCAAACGCTGCAAGGCGCTTTTGCAGCGGCGTCTGGACTACGGGTGCCGCTTCGATCATCCCGGCGATCTTGCCGAGTTCGGTGGCCATGCCGGTAGCAACGGCAATGCCTCGTGCTCGACCGTAGGTGACAACAGTGCCCTTGAAAGCCACATTTGTCCGGTCGGCGAGTTGTAGCGAAGCGTCGTCAAGCGACGCGGTGCCCTTCTCTACCGGCAGCGACTCCCCGGTGAGAACCGCTTCGGCGATCTTCAGCCCGGACGCCTCGGCAAGGCGAAGATCGACGGGAACGGTAGAACCGGTATCCAGCAAAACGACGTCGCCCTGCACAATGCCCGATGCCGGGACCGTTTGACATTCGCCTTCGCGAATGACTGTCGCCTGCAGCCTGGCGAGTTGTGCGAGCGACGCCATCACACGCTCGGCGCGATAGTCCTGGATGAAGCCGACTGTGGCGTTAAGCAATACGATCGAGACGATCACGAGCGCGTCCGCGGCCTCGCCGATCAGGCCCGACACGAGAGCCGCCGCCAACAGAGCGACGATCATGAAGTCCTTGAACTGACAGGTCAGCATGTCAAGGACGCTCCGGCGCCGCTGCTCACGAATCTCGTTCGGCCCGTCTTTGGCGAGGCGCCGATGCGCCTCTGCCAGTGTCAGACCATAATCGCAATCGGTGCCCAGTTGCATGGCGATGGTCGCGACCTGCATTGCGTGCCATTTGTCGGAACCTTCTGCCTCAGGGCTAATCGTGCGCGTCGGAGTCAACATGGACCGATCCTTCTGTACGAGAGTCGACGAACGTCGCATTGAAGAGGTACGCGGCAAGTGCCAGTATCGGTGCGGGTCAGACTCGCTGATTGACCTTTATCAACCAGTACCGTGCAGGTAGGGGCAGATCATATGGTCTCCGGTGTCGTATCTGGAGCATTGTTTCGGCCTGCGATGACTGCCCAGATACAGAAATGCCGAATCCACGAACGGGAGCGCTCTATGCCATCGGGAAAGCATGTCGTGCTAATTCTGCTTCTGGCTGGTCTGGTAGCTTTGGGGTTCGTGGTTCTGCGCCCTTTTCTAGTCCCGGTCGCGTGGGCGCTGATTATTTCGTATGTCACCTGGCCCGCTTACAGCCGTTTGAGACGCCTGCTCGGCGAAAGCGCGGGTACTAGCGCGCTGCTGATGACCCTTCTCCTGACCTGCGCGTGCACAATGCCAGTCATCTGGCTGATGAAGCCTTTGACAGAAGATCTAAGGGACGCCAGCCGGGCTATCGTCGCCTACTTCTCCGATCGTCCTCGCGACTTACCCGATTCTCTGGCGCGCATCCCCTGGATCGGGTCCTCGTTGCAGGCGTTTCTCGATCATGTGGAGATTGATCCCCCCGCCATCCGCTCCCAGCTCTCAGGATGGGCGAATCGCTGGACAAGCGAAATCGGTGACATCCTCGGAAGTGCGGCCCGAAACGCCACCAAGCTGGGGTTTGCTCTCGTGACGCTGTTTTTCACGTACCGCGATGGAGAAAGTCTACTGAATCAGATACGGCAGGCTTTGCGGCCCTTCCTCGGCGAGCGCCTTGACGACTATCTCACCGCGATCGGCAGCATGACCCGATCCGTCGTCTACGGCATTGTGCTGACAGCGATCGCGCAGGCAGCGTTGGCCGGGCTGGGTTACTGGGTCGCAGGCGTAACTGCGCCCGTCACTCTGGCAGGGATCACTGCTCTCGTAGCACTGATTCCTTTTGGCACGCCATTGGTATGGGTGCCGGTGGCGGTCGGTCTTCTATTTGCAGGCCGCACGGTGGCCGGAGTCGGATTATTGCTCTGGGGAATGCTGGTCATTAGCTGGGTAGACAATCTGATAAGGCCCTTTGTGATTAGCAGCAGCGCACGCATTCCATTTCTGCTCGTCATGTTTGGTGTGCTTGGTGGACTCGCCGCATTCGGTCTGATCGGATTGTTCCTTGGACCCGCCATACTGGCTGTTCTGATGGCGCTGTGGCGCGAATGGCAGACAGAGGCGACACGGCAACAGGTGCGGCAACCGGTTCAGCGGAATGACACACCTAAGTAGTGGATCGCCAGCGGTGCTGGCACGAGCTTAGGAATACAAGTAAATCACTTCGCCCAAGCTTTCAACGACCGGAGCCTGTTTCACGCTGCGATCGGGCGGACGAGCAACACCGGCACGTGGGTGATACGCAGTACGCGACTCGCCACGCTACCCAGCAGCCAGCGCGAGATACCACGCCGGCCGTGTGTGCCCATGACGACCAGATCGGCGTTCCAATGATCTGCCTCCCTCACGATGGCGTGGGGCACATCGTCGCCAGTCCTTTCCGTGCTGATCATCGCGGATTCCGCCGCGATTCGTAATCCGGCAAGCAACTCCGCTGCCGCCGCAAGTGCTGCGTTGCCCTCTTTGACAAGTGCATCTTCAAACAGAGGAAGCGGCACAAAATCGCTCATCCTCACCGCCTGATCAAGAATATGTACGAGACGCAAGGACGTCTGCTTCGTGGCGAATTTTAATCCGTATCGAAGCGCATGCCGCGATGGTGAGCTACCGTCGACGGCGAAGAGCATTCGCTTCGGACCGCCACAGATATCTCTTTCATAAGAAACTGGAACAACTAGAATCGAGCACGGGCAGATTCGCGCCAGAGGTTCAGAGACTGTTCCTTCCAGCCAGCGTAGTAGCCGACGGTTCTGTCGGGTGCCAACCACGAGGAGATCGGCTCGCCACGTCCGCGCTGCTTCAAGCAGTGCGTGGGCTAGATCCCGACCCTGCATGGAAAGATCGATCACCTCAGTGTCGACGACCGTCTCGCCGCTCGAAAATATGCTCTGCGCCTGAGTTACCGCATCTTCAGCACCGCGCAGCAACTCGTCGCGCACCGAGCTGAGATCCACTCCGACAAGTGGATCCAACGGGATCAGCCTGCGTGGATCTTCAGCCACACTTACGATTCGCACGTGTGCCCCTGGCGCCGCAATGCCCTGAACATAGGCCGCAGCGCGCAAAGAGGCGGGCGAAGCGTCTACAGCGATGAGAATGCGACCGACTTCGTCGTGATCAAGGAGGGTTGAACTGGCAGGGTTCATGACGAAGTCTCCAAGGTGTCCGCATGGTGGGTCCGATATGTTTCCTCAGACGGTTTGTCGAGCCTTCGCGCGCGACGACACTCTCATGCGCCCTGCCCACGGGCTGTCCGGATAACAACGCCCCAGTACACTCTATTCGCCGGCTCATCCCCCAGATTGACCTGAATCAACCCATCCGCCCACGGGCTATCACTGTTGTTCGCAGCCGTCTGAACGGGACACTTCATGCCTCGCATTGCGGTTCGAACTCCAATAGCGAATGATTGCGCGCCCCGACGGACCATTCATTACGACCAATGCATTGCTCTGGCTGCGAACAGACATGATGAGCCTCCTGGAGTAGCCCCTTGATTCTCAGGACACGAGGCACCCCTTAAAATAAGAGGGAATCTTGTGACTAGTTTCAAGCCTAGGCAAATCGTGGAAAGCATTGAAGTTCTGACCGAGCCGGAGCGCCGTCGTCGACGTTCGGTCCAGGAGAAAGTGGCCATCGTGCAGGAAACCCTGGAGCCGGGAGCAACGGTTTCAGCGGTTGCCCGGCGACACGGGGTCAACCCAAACCAGGTGTTTGCGTGGCGCAAGCAATACGAGGAAGGCAGCCTGGCTGCGGTGAAGGCTGGAGAAGCCGTGGTGCCGGCCTCGCAGTTAGCCGCAGCGATGAAGGAAATCAGGGAGCTGCAGCGTCTGCTTGGCAAGAAGACGCAGGAGGCAGAAATCCTGAAGGAAGCAGTCGAGTATGGCCGCTCAAAAAACTGGATTGCGCGCTCGCCCTTACTGCCCGGGGACGACCAATGAAAACGGTCTGCGATGTTCTCGGCGTAGCGCGCTCTGCTTTGGCAGTCAGAAAAGCCCGCTCCCCGGACTGGCTGGACGGCCGCCGCGCCCGACAGACCGACGACACGGAGCTGGTCGCTGCAATCCAGGAGCACGTGGCGGGCTTGCCGACTTATGGATACCGGCGAGTCTGGGCACTGCTGCGACGTAGTCACGAAATGACTGGTGCGCCGTGCGTGAACGCCAAGCGGGTCTATCGCGTCATGCGCGACCATCAACTGCTGCTTCGGCGCCTTGGCCAACGTCGCGATACCCGCCGGCATGACGGACGCATCGCCGTTGACCAGAGTAATGTCCGTTGGTGCTCGGACGGCTTCGAGTTCCGTTGTGACGACGGCTCGCCGTTGCGCGTGACGTTTGCGCTGGACTGCCATGACCGGGAGGCTATTAGCTGGGCAGCGACTACCGGCGGCCATAGCGGCGACGTCGTGCGTGATGTGATGCTCGCAGCGGTCGAGCAACGCTTCGGCACGACGCAGGCAGGCGCACCCATCGAATGGCTGTCGGACAACGGCTCTGCCTACATCGACCATCGCACGCGCAGTTTCGCTCGAAAACTGGGCCTGGAGCCGTTGACTACGCCCGTTCGTTCGCCGCAAAGTAACGGCATGGCCGAGTCGTTCGTGAAGACAATCAAGCACGATTACATTGCCTTTATGCACAAGCCCGATGTGCCAACCGCGCTCTCACATCTGGCCGGCGCATTTGAGCACTACAACGAACGCCACCCGCATAAGGCACTGAAGTACCGTTCTCCCCGGGAGTTCCGGCGAACCGCTGCCTCATCAACTTAACGGTGTCCGAGTGTCCTGAGTTACAGGGGCAACTCCACCTCCATCGCATTCGATCCGTTGGGCACACCGGTCGTCTTGACACACGTCAATCTCTCATGGCGAACGAGTCCTATGCTCGATCCATAGCGACACAAATCAGGCGCGGAAGTGAATATGTCGCGGAATACCGTACTCGTTGATCTTTTAACGCCTGCCAAACCGGCTACGCACACGTAGTCGTTAGGTGCGCAGACCTGACTGTCATCGCGTCTGCCCTATACGACAAAGGCCCGATCGACCATGAAGTGCCCGAAAGCGATCGACGTTCCCTCCTCCGAGCCGCCCGTCGCAGCTATCGATGCCAGAAGCGTTAGAACATTGCCTGAAATGTTCGACGCTGCCTGTACGCGTTACGCACGACGCCCCGCGTTCAGTTCGTTCAATCACACGCTCGAATATCGGGACGTTGCGCTATATGCGCACCGCTTTTCCGCGTTTCTTGTCAACGAATTCAAACTTGCGCCATTCGAGCGCGTCGCACTCATCTTGCCGAATGGCTTACCCTATGTCGTCGCCTTCTATGGCGTCCTCGACGCCGGGCTTGTCGTCGTTAATATCAATCCGCTGGCTACGCCTCGTGAGATTCAGATCCAGCTCGCCACGGCAGCTGTTTCAGCGATCATCGTACTGGAAAACTTTGCCTGCAAACTGGACGAAATCCTGGATGAGAATCAGGCGAAGGCTGTTATATCCGTCGCGGTGGGCGATCTGCTTCCGCTGCCCAGGCGCGCCGCAATGGATTTCGTACAGCACGTTGTGCGTGACTCGATTCCGCCTGCAAAGAGGGAATACTGGACATTTAGTGCGGCCTTGTCGTGTCGGCATTCGATCGAGCGAGATCACATCCGCCCCAGTCTCGACGATGTCGCGCTGCTGCAATACACGGGAGGAACCACAGGCACTCCCAAGTGCGCGATGCTCACGCATCGCAACCTTAGCTCGAACGTCGCACAGATTCGAGCATGGCTGGGTTCGGCGTTCTGTTCTACGCCTCAGACCATTCTCACACCGCTGCCACTCTTTCATATATTCGCGCTGACCGCCAGTCTGCTGACGTTTGTTGAAATCGGCGGGCACAATGTGCTGGTGACCGACCCCCACGACCTTGCCGCGCTCGTCAGAACGATGCGCCGCGCACGGCCCACCGCGCTGCTAGGTGTGAATACACTGTTCAATGCCCTTCTCGCCACACCGCATTTCGACGCTGTGGACTGGTCACGCCTGCGTCTCGTGATCGGCGGCGGCGCAGCGATTCAGGCTTCCGTTGCCGCGCGGTGGCAGTCAGCAACGGGAGTGCCGATTATCGAAGGGTACGGGCTGACCGAAGCGTCGCCAGTCGTCTGCGTGAATCCGACGGATGCAAAGCAATTTTCCGGATCAGTCGGTTATCCGTTGCCTTCAACCGAGGTCAGCATCCGTGACGACGACAACGCAGCTGTCGCCGCGGGTGTCATCGGAGAAGTCTGGGTGCGGGGCCCGCAGGTCATGCGCGGCTACTGGATGAACCCCGTCGAGACCGCGGAAGTGATCTCGCCCGAGGGCTGGCTTCGCACGGGGGACGTTGGTTATCTCACGCCCGCGCAGATGCTCGTCCTGGTGGACCGCAAGAAAGACGTGATCGTCGTGTCCGGTTTCAAGGTTTACCCCTCGGACGTCGAGGCCGTGGTCTCCGCGCTTGCGGGCGTAAGCGCCGCAGCGGTAGTCGGCGTGCCGGATGAACGGACCGGACACGCCGTCAAACTATTCGTCGTCCGGTCCTCGGCGGATCTTACAGCCGCCGCCGTGCTGGAGCACTGCCGCGCTAATCTAAGCGCCTACAAGGTTCCCCGGTCAATTGAATTCCGTGACACCTTGCCTCTGAACCAGCTCGGCAAGGTACTCCGCCGAACGTTAACCTGACCGAGCCAGGGATGCGATTGCATGGGTAAAGGCGCGTGATTGCGCGCGAGGCGCAATTCAGCAATTGACGACGATCAAGCGCCCTCCTCCTGGTCGCGCCTATGCTGAAATCCCGACACGGAAGCGGTCGTGCGATATGAACGAAGACGTCACCCGCCGCCGATCGAGCGACGCCCAACGGTTGCTCGATATAGCCGAGGCTTTCGCCGCTGAAGTCGGCCCACGGGGATACGGGCCACATGGCGTTACGCTGAACAGCGAATTCGAACGTGACCTTGGCCTGGACAGTCTCGCGCGCACCGAACTGCTGGCCCGCATCGAGAAAACGCTCGGCGTGCATTTTCCGGTTGCGTTGTTCGAGCAGGCGAAGACGCCCGGCGATCTACTGCGCGCACTTGAACGAGAGACATCGAGGCAACCCGGGTGCGCATTCGGCGCCGCCGAGCTTCGAGCGCCGGCCGGCGCCCTGGATCCACCGATCGAAGCACAAACGCTGGTCGAGGCATTGCAGTGGCACGTATCCCGGCAACCTGATCACACACACATCGTATTTCTCGACGCGGACGCATCTTCGCATACGATGACCTACTCGGCGCTGTACGAGGCCGCCCTACGGGTATCGAGCGGGTTACGCAGGTTCCGCGTGAACCCCGGCGACACCGTCGCATTGATGTTGCCAACCGGTAACGACTATTTCGCGTGCTTTGCGGGCATCCTCCTCGCTGGCGCGATAGTCGTGCCGGTGTATCCGCCTGTGCAATCGGCACGGATCGACGATCACCTGAAACGCCACGCGGCCATTCTGTCGGATGCGCGCTCACGCGTCATGATCGTGCCGTCTCGTGCACTCGGAGCAAGCCTACTGGCAAAGGCGCGAATACCGACGCTAGGTGAGATCGTTACGGCGCATCAGCTCATGGGCGAAACGGACATTGAGCGGTACGTCCCGCGCGCGGAAGATGTTGCGTTGCTTCAGTACACTTCCGGTAGCACAGGAGCACCAAAAGGCGTGGTGCTCACACACGCCAATCTGCTCGCCAATATCCGGGCGATGGGAGAGACTGCCCGGATCGAGGAACACGACATCTTCGCAAGCTGGCTCCCTCTGTACCACGACATGGGCCTGATTGGAGCCTGGTTTGGGCCGCTCTACTTTGGTATCCCGTTGATTCTGATGTCTCCGCTGACGTTCCTCGCACGCCCAGCGCACTGGTTGCGGGCGATCGGCCACTACCATGCCACCATGACGGCGGCGCCCAACTTTGCCTACGAGCGATGCACGCGCCAGATCGACGACGCCGATCTCGAAGGCGTCGATCTGTCTTCATTGCGCCTCGCTTTCTGCGGCGCAGAACCCGTCAGCGCGCCGACCATGCGGGCATTCGCCTCACGCTTTGCCGGTCACGGGTTCAGGGAGACCGCCCTGAACCCCGTCTACGGTCTGGCGGAAAACACGCTCGGATTGGCGTTTTCGGATCCGGGCCGAGGGGTGCGAACAGACTGCATCAGTCGCACCCGACTGGCTGACTCGCAGCGTGCGGCAAAAGCTGAGTCGCCAGATGACGTACTCGAACTGGTTTCGTGCGGACGCGCATTGCCCCGCAACCAGATTCGCATCGTCGACGTCGACGGCAATGACGTATCCGAAAGAACGGTCGGGAGAATTGAATTCCGAAGCCCGTCCGCGACGCGTGGGTATTTTCAGAATCCGGAGATGACCGCGCGGCTGATTCATGATGGCTGGCTCGATACCGGCGATCTGGGATATATGGCCAATGAAGAGTTGTTCATCACAGGCCGCGTAAAGGATCTGGTGATCCGGGCCGGGCGTCACTTCTTCCCCTATGAACTGGAGGCGGCGGTCGGGCATCTGCCTGGCGTGCGCAACGGTTGTGTCGCAGTGTGTGGAACGCCCGACATTGAGACCGGTACCGATCGCCTGATCGTCATTGCGGAGACTCGCGAAACGGCACCTGAGGTACTCGCGGCGATGCGCACTGGCATTAACGAAGCCTCCGTGGCTCTGCTGGGCGCTCCACCAGAGGAAGTCGCTCTGGTCCCGCCGCATGGCATTCTGAAGACATCGAGCGGCAAAATCCGGCATGCGGCTACGATGGAGATGTACCTGCGTAGTCGCGGGAATCTCCTGCCGCGCCCTGCGTGGCTTCAGTGGCTCGGCATCGGAGCGAACACCGTACGGCCGATCGGCCGGCGGGTTCGCGCCGCCGCCAGGCAGACTGCCTACGGCGCATGGTGCTGGCTGGTCGTAACCCTGATCGCCATTCCGACATGGCTATTGACCGTACCGCATCCGAACGTCCGGCGAAACTGGGCGATTGGATCGCGCGCGGCACGGCTAGCCTTGAAGCTTGCGGGCATTCACGTAACGGTACGCGGTGCCGATCTCATCGATATGGCGCGGCCAGCCATCTTCGTTGCGAATCACGCAAGCTATCTTGACGGCCTTGTGTTGCTGGCGGCCATTCCCATGCCGCTTGGCATCGTTGCCAAGCGTGAGTTGGCCGGCGGATTGCTGATGGGTGCCTTCCTTCGGGCAATCGGCACCCGCTTTGTCGAGCGCGTCGACTATCCCCGCATGGCCGAAGACGAACGCGAGCTGGTGAAGCAGGCGACGGCTGGAACCTCACTGCTCTTCTTTCCTGAAGGAACATTCGTCCGATCCGCGGGACTGCGGCAGTTTCGTCTCGGCGCCTTTGTAGCCGCCTGCGCATCGCGCCGGCCTGTCGTACCGATCGCAATCGCGGGCGCACGCGTTGTGCTTCCGGATGGACAGTGGTTGCCAACACGAGCCGACATTACGGTGACCGTGCTCCCCGCTCTGGAACCGATCGGAGACGACATGAAGGCTGCTGCGGCCCTGCGTGATACCGCACGCGATGCAATAGCAGGCTATTGCGGCGAACGGATTCTGAGTGAGATCTCTCCGTTGGAAACACCCACTCGTCACGACAAGATCTAGGCCGGCGCCGTTCGAGGACAGTTGATCCCCATCAAAGGGTAACAATGCATTCGGTGCCTAATGGTTCTTTCTGACTTATGAATCGTATCGGGATCGACAAGCTAGCATGGTGAATCAAGCTGCCGACACTCGATGAACGAGCATGTCCCGCTGCCGCATTTTGAGTCTCCTCAGGGACCCCGAAAAAGAGGCATTCAAGAAGAATACAGACCGCGCTCCGGGACTTTGTTGCGCCTGCATTGAAGGAGATTGTGATGGAATTTCATTTGTGCGGGGGCCAGTTCAAGCTTCGAACTCCAGATTGGCGGGCAGCAATAATTTCGGGCATGATCTCGGCAACTGTTCTGACATGTTCCGTCGTGAGTGTGATCGTCGCAAAAGGTGGGAGCTTGTGGGGAGCGATCCGCATGGTCGCTGCCATTGCTATTGGGGACGGTGTTTTCGTAGAGCCGGCTTCACGCGATATCGCCGTGCTGATCGTGGCGCTCAGCGTTCATCTGGCGCTGGCAATCGGATTTGCACTCGTTCTTGCAACGCTCATTGAAGTGTGTGACGTTGGCTCCAACTCGTTAATGACGTTGCTCGTTGGGACAATGTTCGGTGCGTTTCTCTATTTCGTGAATTTCTACGTGATGACAGCGGCATTTGCGTGGTTCATCGACGCCCGAACGTGGATCAATTTTAGTCTGCACATTCTCTACGGTCTTGTGACCGGGCTCTCTTACATGCAGCTCGCAAGGTTTCGAAAGACGCGATACGTGTGACTGGTGGTCTAGTGCTTCATCGACACGGTGTGCGGCGTCGTAAAAGTGCGACGAACGGGACGTATCCGGGATAGGGGAACGCCGGAAGTGCTCCAGCCACGCATGCGTGCGCGCGACGACCCGGCGCACTTTCCCACGACAGGTGCCGTGGGGCTTTCCGCGTCGGGCAATGCTGGCGGAGATGCTGCGCTAGTGGAAAATCTGCCGGCATCGGTTGTGATCGCAACCACCAATCGCGTAGACGACGAGGGATGGGTCAGTGGCTGACCGCGACTGCTCAGCCGCGTCTTGATGCGCGCCGGATCAAGCGCTTGAGGAGCCCGCTTGCATGTCTGGCTCCCCTCATTACTGGAGTAAAAAACCATGAGCAGCGTGTCGTACGGATTTGGTAAAACGGTCACATGTTCCTTCGATGAAGCAATCGAGCGGGTCAAGCACGCACTCGCCGAACAAGGATTCGGCATCCTGAGTGACATTGACGTCGCAGAGACGCTCAAGAGGAAGCTTGGCGAAAGCATGCCCCCCTATCGCATATTTGGCGCCTGCAACCCATCGCTAGCCCACCGCGCCCTACGAGCGGAGCCTGAAATCGGCCTCTTGCTGCCCTGCAATGTCGTCACCAGGGAAGACGCGGCAGGCGTGGTTCACGTCGATGTCATCGAGCCGACCGTGATGTTCGAACTGGTCGAGAAGCCGGATCTGACCACGCTCGCGACAGAGGTCAGCGAACGCCTTAAGCGTGCGTTGAACGCAGTCTGATTGCAACTCAATCGCATGGCGTTATTGACATGACGCATCAAGCGCCCCTCTTGTCGACACCGTCTCGAAGCGCCTTGCCCTCAAGATCGGCGCTCCCGCTTTCGTGAACTCGGGAGCGACACGCACGTCATAGAACCGAAATGCCGCGACCGGGAAGATTTGGCCCGCGTCAACGGCTCGCGCCGCGATGAGCCGACGGGCGCGCGAGAAAAAAGCATGCTGCTACCATCATGAAGCGACAGGCAGTGATTCACTCGTCGAGTCGGAAAGCCAGCGGTCATGTTCGTCGAAGAATGCGTCTCGCGATGAGTGACTACATGGCATGCAGGCTCACTGGCCAATTACCGTGCTACGGCGTAGCAGCATGCCGCTGATCAAACGGATTCAATCACTTTACAATTTGGGAGTTTTTACCTTCTCGGCCTCAATTCTGGCGCCGCACGGCTGCACTGCCGACCGTGGTTGGTGTTCTCGTCGAAGTGTCAGTCACGGCCGTCGTCGTGAAAGTATTGAACGCGGCACGGCGTTGGTACGGACCGTGAACGTGGCAACTCAACCGCTCTATGAGGGTGGCCGTTTTCGGAATCCATGCAGCATTTTGAACAGGTTCGCCCTCGTTCGAGCGCGAGCCCGCGGACCTTCCCCAATGACCGAGGGGCGCCCTCCTCGCTACTACCTTGAGTTTATTGGCCGATGTCCGCGCGCCAACTCTTCCAGCCCGTGTAGACCCACGGGCGGAGTCGCCTGCCACGGCAATAGCACAGCCCGCTTCGCATCCTGCTTCATCACGCGCTCGATGAATGGCACCTCGTAGCGCCCTCGTTCGGCGAGTGCCGGGTCGTGGGTACCGCTTGCGAGCAGACTTTGGTCAATCACCCAGGCGTACGGTTCAATCCGGGCCCGGCGGAGGTCGGCTTGCAGTCGCTCAGCCTCATGAACAGGTGTCGCCTCGGCGAGCGTCACGATAAGTACGCGGGTGAAATCGGGGTCGCGCAGTCTTGGCAAAAGCTGGCGAACCGCGTCTGGCATATCCCCCTGGGTGCGCATGACTTCGCGATGGTAGGCCTCCGCCGAGTCCATCAGCAGAATGGTGTGTCCGGTCGGGGCCGTGTCGAGTATCACGAACGAGTCCCGGGCCTCATCCACTGTTCGCGCGAACGCACGAAAAACCGCTATCTCCTCAGTGCATGGCGACCGCAGGTCCTCCTCCAGCATCGCCCTCCCCTGGGCATCGAGATGAGCCCCGGCCTTGGCAAGAACCTCCTCGCGATAGCGGTTGACTTCCAGTTCCGCGTCGATGCGACTCACGGTTAGACCCGGCAGCGATTCCTGGAGAGTCCACGCCACATGCGCGGCCGGGTCAGTGGTCGAAAGCAGGACTGCGTGCCCGCGCTGCGCCAGTTCAAGCGCTATCGCCGCAGCCACCGTCGTCTTGCCGACGCCACCCTTGCCCATCGTCATGACAAGGCCGTGCCCTGCCTTCTCAAGGTCGTCAATGAGTGGCAAAAGGCCGCCAGGCAACCTCATGCTCAACGGTGCATCTGTCCTGGGCGCGGTAATCTGCTCCGGGTGCAAATACGCCTTTAACGCGGTCAGCCCAACCAATCCCCTGGGAATGAAGCCCGTTTCGCTTCGCGCAAGTGCTGCGAGCCCCGGCGGCATTGCCCTTATGGCTGCCGCCTGCTGTCCTTCCATCGCGCAGGCAATGTCATCGTCAGAAGAAACAGCCTTGAAAACGCCATTGACGGCGAGCACAAGGTTTCGGACCCCGAGGTCGACCAGTTCGACACGGGTTCGCTCCGCCTCACGGAATGCAGATGCCTCCGGTCGGGTCACCAGAACCATGGTAGTGCGGTCGTGGTTGGTCAGTTCGGCAACGGCCGCTGCGTACAGTTGCCTGTTCTGCTCGAGGCCTGCCAGAGGCCCCAGGCACGAATTGCCGGTTGTGTTTGTCGACAGAAAGTTGCTCCAGGCAGACGGCAGTGTCAGCAAACGCAACGTGTGCCCCGTGGGGGCGGTGTCAAAAATGATGTGGTCATACGCATTCGCGGTGGCACTCCCGCCCAACAGGTCGGCAAAGGCGTCGAACGCCGCTATCTCGACGGTGCAGCCACCGGAAAACTGCTCCTCCATGCTGCGAATTGCCGCATCGGGCAACACGCCTCGATAAGGGCTGACCATACGCTCGCGGTAGGCGGCCGCTGCGAGTTCCGGGTCGATGTTCAGCGCGTGGAGGTTTGGAACCTTGGCGATTGGTGTCGGCCGCCCGGAAAGTTGAGTCTCAAGCACCTCATCGAGATTGGATGCCGGGTCGGTGCTGACGAGCAACACAGTCTTTCCCTTTTCAGCCAACTGCAGCGCCGTTGCGCAGGCGAGCGACGTCTTACCGACGCCGCCCTTGCCGGTAAAAAAGAGGTGGCGAGTTGTAACGGCAGGAAGTGTCATATCGGTGCGCCGGTTAACATTCGCCGGGCTTGCAACTGCAGGCCCCCGCTTTGATGTGCGGCTTGTCGGCGGCGGAAATCTTGAGCCCAAGTTTCTGAATCAGTTGGGCACGTGACGGATACACCCCGACGGAGATAATCCGGCCATCCACCGTTGCGATGGGCAGACGGTCCATACCCGCATGCAGCTCGCGGACCACTTCCGGATTGGCCGCAAAGGCTGCTGCATCGTGTCCCAAGCCGTGCCGAACGACTTCGACACCATGTTCAGCAAGCCACCGAACATCAGCGCTGAACTGAACAAGCGTCGGGTCCACATCGACGCCGCAGACACCGGTCGCGCAGCACATGGCCGGTTCAAACACTTCAAGTTTGCTCATCGTCGCTCCTACGAAATCTGCCGACCCGGCTGCAGCCGTGTTCACTCCGTCATGCTCGTCCCTCTCAAGGACAAGTCATTGACCTCGGTCAAGTCACAGACGATGGAACGGCATTTCCCCGCATGGAGAATCAAATCACTTGCCCATCGACCGCAGCCGCGTCGTTGACAAGCGTCAAGGGAACGCCGGTGCTGACATGTAGGCGAATCTCCCGGGACAGGACGATCAGCCATCTGATCATGACTTGAGGCGCTGTCTTCGTGACGGTTTAACTCTGCGTTGTCAGCGGGCGCGAGGACCGGCGGTTGCTCGCGCAACGGCGGGTTCCGCGCGATCCATCCGGGATCGGGTCCAGATGGTCGAGCACGCATACACGCCGCTTCCGAATTGCCCAGGAAGCTGAGCGCTCTGTGCGGGTAGCTATTCGACAGCCGCGAATATCACCCTGGATTCACTTCTTCTTGAGCTTGCCGCGCATTACCGAGACCTCGCGCGTCGCAACCGGCGCTGCTTCGTTACCCCAGGTCGTGCGCACGAAGCTCAACACCCTGGCGATTTCGGTGTCGGTGAACTGATTCTCGAACGCCGGCATCTTTCGATGCGTCGGTCCATCCTCCGTCTGCGGACTACTGCCGCCCTCCAGCACAAGTCGGATCAGCGACGACGGGTCGGGCGCGAGGACGACGGGATTGCCCGCCAAGGCCGGGAATTTGTGTGCTTCACCGCGCCCCTCGGCCTGATGACACTTCGCGCAGAACGACGTGTAAAGCCCCGCGCCGGGACGTTCGACCTCACCGGTCTTCAACGAGGCAGCCGTCTCCTGTGCTCTCTGGGAGTTCGGGCTGAAAGCGCCCGACGCCTCGCGCGCAGGCAGGCTCTTCAGATAATGCGCGATCGCCGCCAGATCATCGTCGTTGAAATATTGCGCGCTATCTTCGACTACCTCCACCATGCTGCCAAAAGTCACCACATGCACATCGACGCCGTGGCCCGACTTGAGGAAAGATGCGATATCGCGCGGCGACAGGCGCCCCAGTCCGGAACCGGGGTCACCAGTGAGGTTCGGTGCGAACCAGTGATCGTTGGTGCCGCCGGTCAGGTACAGCCTCGACGACTCGTCGTAGCCGCGCTCCTCAAAGGCGGGACCCCTTGGCGTATGGCACGCTCCACAGTGCCCGAGCGACTGCACGATATAAGCGCCCCGGTTCCACTGCACGTCGTGCCTGTCGTTTGGCGTGAAGCGCCCGTGCCGCACGAATGCCAGATCCCAGAAAAACAGGCCCCAGCGCTGGCTGAACGGGAACGGCAGTTTCGTTTCGGGCGGGCGATGGTTGACCGGCTGTACGCCATGCATGAAGTACGCGTACAGCGCACGCATATCTGCGTCGCTGATCTTCGTGAACGACGCATACGGCATGGCCGGGTAGAGTCGCTTGCCGTCGGGTGTCACGCCGTCCCGCAGCGCATGCTCGAAATCCGCAAAGCTGTAGCGGCCTATCCCGGTTTGCGGGTCCGGCGTGATGTTGGTCGAATAGATTGTGCCGAAGGGCGAGCCCATCGCGAGGCCACCGGCAAATGGCGCGCCCTGCTTCGGCTCGGTATGGCAGCCGGCGCAGTCACCGAGCTTCGCCAGATATTCGCCGCGTGAAATCAGCGCCGGGTCCGCCGACGCAGCCGCGTTCCCGGCATCAGTCGCACGCGTCTGCGCGGAGGTGTGTGCGGATAGGCCCAGCACGGTCGCTGCGATCAATGCGGCGAAGATGGCCCAAACGGCGCGCGGCGAGATCAGGTCCATGTCTGTCACCGCCACGCGCTGCACGGTGAGACGAGAAGCACCGCCAAACCGGTCGCGACCAGCCCGACAACAAAGAGCAGGCTGAGAATAATCCCGGCCAGCGCGAGAAAACGTGTTCGTCCAACGGACGCGTCGGATGCAGGCGAAGCAGGATCCGGACGTGCGGCGCTTCGCCAGCCTCGCCACGCCGCCCAAACCCCCGCGACGCCGATCAGCAGCGCGACGACACTTATAGCGTCCAGCGCCGGCATCAGCCACGACCACTGAGGCGCCGCAAGCGCACTTCGATGCGGGAAACATGCCTGGGCAGCCAGCGTCTCACCGATTTCCGTCTGCAACACCCACGCTGCCGCCGCCCCCATCAGGCCGAACAGCATCATCAGCGCGCCGCCGCGCCGTCGCCGCGGGCCTTCGCGTGCGGGATTGTCACCCGAAACTGGACGCGCTGACGCCCGGGCTGTCCCCTCAGGCGCTTTCTGATAGCTGACTGCGGCGAACATCGTCGCTCTCCTAGAAAAGTAACGGCGTGACGTATAGGGTCATGAAGATAAAGAGCCAGACGACATCGACAAAATGCCAGTACAGGCCGCCGATCCTCAGCGCGGCGCAGCGCTTTTCGTCGAAGTAGCCCAAGGCCGTCCAGGTCAGCAAAGCCGATAACACGACGAGTCCGACAAGCACGTGAACCACGTGAAAACCGGTGATCGTGAAGTAGAGCGACCCGTACTGATGCGTCGCGATGTCGTAGGGATGGTCGTGCCACTCTTTCATCTGGATGCCGACGAACACGATCCCCAGCGCGATCGCAAACGCCATCGACGCAACCGCCCAGCGGATCCTGCGCCGGCGCACCAGGCGCTCGCATAGCCACACGAACACGCTGCTCGAGAGCAGAACACAAGTATTGAGTGCGCCAATACCGATCTTCGGAAGTCCTTCGGGTGGCCAGTGCAGCTCGGTCTGCGAGCCAAGGTACAGATACGAGAAAATCAGATAGCCGAATAGCGACGCCTCCGTCGCGACCGTGGCCATCATGCCCCACCAGCCGCTTGACAACTTGCCCGCGCTACCGACCGGCAGGATCAGATCGCTATGGAGCCGATCACTCATGGCCAGTTCCCACGTCCTGCACACGCTGCGGTTCCCGTTGAATCAGCAGGCGTTCGGGCCATAGCCAGAGCAGGATCGCCGCACCGCATGCCGCCGCCGTGAATCCCGCGAATATCCACGCATGCAGCAACATCGCGACGAACAGCAGCGCACTGAACAAACCGAGCAGGAACGGGGCATAGGAGTCTGACGGTATCTTGAGAATGATGTCGGGTCTCGCATCGAGCGAAGTCGTGCCTAGCGCCTCACGTCCATGGTCAAGCACGAACCCTTCCTCGAGCTGTGAGCGAGCGCCCTCCCCGATCCGGTCTTCCCACAACGGATTACGGCTCGCCACCACCGGCACGACGGCGAAATTGTAGGGCGGCGGCGGCGAAGGCACCGACCATTCGAGCGATGCGCCATCCCATGGATTGTCGCCCGCTGGTTTGCCGCGCCGCAGGCTCACTGCCACATCGATCAGGAAGATCAGAATGCCGACGGCAAACACGAACGAGCCGATCGTCGTGATCATGTTGGTCGTGTCCCATCCCATGTCGGCCGGGTACGTATAAATCCGGCGCGGCATGCCCAGCAGACCCGAAATGTGCATCGGGAAAAAGCCCACGTTAAAGCCGATCAAAGTGACCCAGAACGAGAGCTTGCCCAGCCTCTCACTGGTCATCCGGCCGGTGAACTTGGGAAACCAGTAGTAGATGCCGCCCAGCACGGGAAATACGTTGATGCCGAGCAGCACGTAGTGCAGGTGCGCAACCACGAAATAGGTGTCCGTGAGTTGCCAGTCGAACGGCACGGCAGCCGTCATGACACCCGAAACGCCGCCAATCACGAACATCAGCACAAAGCCCGCAAAAAACAGGAACGGCACGCGGTAGACCGGGCGGCCGAGCCAGATGGTTGCAATCCACGCGAAGGTGGCCACCGCGCTCGGGATCGAGATGAGCGTACTGGCAGCGCCAAAGAACGCCAGCGCAAGCGGCGCAATCCCTGTCGCGAACATGTGATGAATCCAGACCACGAAGCCGATCATCATCGTTGCGACAGTGGAGATCGCGACGGGTGTATAGCCCACGAGCGGCCGGCGGCAGAAGGTTGGCAGCGCATCGGACACGATGCCCATGGCCGGCAGCACGACGACATAAACCCAGGGATGAGCGAAAATCCAGAACATGTGCTGCCACAACATCGGGCGGCCGCCATTGGCGACATCGAAGAAGTGCGTGCCGACCTGCCGGTCGAGCCACAACATCAGGAACGCAAGACTGACCGATGGAATTGCCACCAGATTGGCGGCAGACGCAGTCAGCGTACCCCACACCAGAATCGGCAACCGGTCGATCGACATGCCTGGCGCGCGCATGCGCAACAGCGTGACGACAAAATTGACGGACCCAACTGTCGTCGAGACACCGAGCAGCACCATGCCGAGCGCGTACACGTCAACGTTCGGCCCGGTGTTGTATTCGAGACTCGAAAGCGGCACATAGTTGAACCAGCCGGCATCAGGTGCCTGACCGAGTGGAAAACTCGCGTAGAGAAAGAGGCCAGCAAAAAGAAAAACCCAGAAAGAAAGCGCGTTAAGTCGTGGAAATGCCATGTCGCGCGCACCAAGCACGAGGGGCCACAGATAGTTCGAGAATCCCGACAGGACCGGCAACGCGTACAGGAAAATCATCGTTATGCCATGCATCGTGAAGAGCTGGTTGTACTGCTCTGGCGACAACAGATGTGAGTTCGGCCGCGCAAGCTGGACGCGCATCACCAGCGCCTCGATGCCTCCAGCGATCAGAAAGATGAACGCGGTCACGATGTAGCGAATGCCAATCCGCTTATGGTCCACGGTCGAGAGCCACCCGCGCCACCCGGGTTCACTTTCCCATAGTTCACGCAGACGCTGCTCGCGCGCCGACCCTTGCGGAAGACGGCCGATTTCCGGCCGGCGGGCGAGCCGAAGGTCGGGTTGATTGGGTGCGAGGTCGGCCATGTTCGTCCCTTTCTGGTGGCGTTGCGCTAGCGGAGCGTTGCGAGATAGGCCGACAGCGCAGTGGCATCCTGCGCGCTCAGTGCAATGCTGGGCATCAGTGAATCCGGTTTGATCTGCTGTGCGTGCTGGACCCAGTCGAGCAGATGTTCAGGCGTATTCGGCAACGTGCCCGCCGCAAGCTGCTTGCGTGAGCCAACATGCGTGAGATCAGGCGCCTGCACGCCGGCAGCGTCGCTGCCTCGTATCGCATGGCAGCCGGCACAGCGATCCATGAAGATCTTCTGGCCGGTTCGCAGTTGGCCGTCGACTGGGGCCTTTGCCTGACGGACCTGCGCGTCGCGCCAGGCATCGAAATCCGCCTGCGGCTGCGCAACGACGTCAAACGCCATGTGCGCATGCTGTGCACCGCAAAACTGAGTGCACTGACCACGGTAGACGCCCGGCGCGTCCGCCTGAATCCATTGCGTGTTGATCTGGCCGGGGATCGCCTGGGTCTTACCGGCTAGGCGCGGCACCCAGAACGCGTGAATCACGTCTGCGCTCCTGAGTCCGATCTTGACCGGCACACCCACCGGGATGTGAATCTCGTTGGCTGTTACGAAACGATGTGACGGGTCGGCAGCGTCGCCGTAATCGATCTTCCACCACCAGTCGTACGCGGTGACTGTGATAGTCATGCCCGCGGGCGCCGAAGGCTGCGCAACGGCCTGCAGGGTGACGAGCGTGTAGAAGAGCGAAGCGAGCAATGCCAACGTCGATACGCCGACGCCAACATAGATCCATCCCAATCCGCCCTCCTCCTTGCCCAATGCACGCGGTGCGGCGGCGGGACGCCGGCGCAACAGCGCGCCCGCCAGCAGGACCGCAATGATGACGACAACCGCGACGCACATCGCGGTAAGACCCCAGCCTAGATGCATCGTCGGCGTTGCTGCGGGGCCATTGGAATGCAGAAAATATTCAAGCGGCGCATCGGCGTGTGCCGGCAGCGACACGAAAGGCACTGTCAGGAATGCGAGTTTGCTTCTTCCCGCGGTTAGCGCGAGGCGCACGACAGCTCCCCACGCGCGACGAGCGCTTCAATGCGATCCGCGGTCCGGCAAGCGATCGCCTGAATCGTCAGAGACGGATTGACGCCACCCAGGGTTGGAAACGCCGACCCATCGCAAATCCACAGATGGGGTATGTCCCAACCGCGGCAGTCGCCATTGACTTCACTCGTGCACGGATCGTCGCCCATGCGCGCGGTGCCGTTCGAATGGCAGGTATCGTTCTCCTGATTCCAGATTTCGCGGGCGCCAGCGGCCCGCAGATGCCGCGCCATGAAGTCGAGGGCGCGTCGCACGAGGCGCGTGTCGTTGTCGCATAGCGAATAGGTGACGCGGGCGATCGGCAGGCCATACTGGTCATTCTCGTCGGCAAGGGTGACGCGGCTTCGCTCCTGCGGCAGGGTCTCGCCTACAATCTTGAGCTCCGCCAGATGGTTGTATTTCTCCATCTCATGAAGCAGCGCATCGCCCCATAAACCGCGACCGTTCTGCGTCGACGCCCGCGCAGCCGGAAGCGCCCCCCGGCTCATGTAACAATATCCGCCGAAGAAATCTTTACCCGTGTCGGTGTAGTTCCAGTGCTCAGTCATGGCGAGCGAGGGCGGCCCCTTGTACCAGCGGATGTCTTCGTCCATCGCGCCCCATGCCGCCTGGTTGATCTGCACCATCAGGTTCGTGCCCACCGGTCGCGAGCTGTTCGTAAGCCCGTCTGGAAACGCGGCGCTAGCGGGCATCAGAAGCAGGCACGGCGTCTCGATCGCATAGCCCGCGACTGCGACGTTACGCGCCTGCTGAAACTGCCCCACCACAGCGCGCACGTAGTGCACACCGGTCGCGTGCCCAGCGTCGTCCGTTTCGATTCGCCCGACCATGGCCAGATCGCGGATCTCAGCGCCTGCCTGCACCGCCCAGCCGTAGATATGGCGGACGCCCCATTGGCGCAGTCGTTCGACAAGACAATCGCTGACCGTCTGACCCATCTTTGTTCTCCTGCGCGGCCCAGGGCCGACTGGCAAGCGCTTGTCCGGTTGTCTGCTCACATCCGGTTGTCTGCTCACATCTGCGTCGCGGGTTTCGATCTGAGCCCTCAGCACGACGCTAATGTCACAACGTGATGTATCGCAAAAACCTTGCCCGTGTGTCACCTTTTGCCCGGCGAAACCCGCAGCCCAATAGCACGGACTGCGCAAGCGGATTCCAATGGAAGTGAAAAGCCGGTGGAATTTGCAATTGCCGTGTAAAACCGTCGCACAATGTAACGGTCCCGGCACGGCCCCTGAGCAAGCCAGCAGTTCTTTTCCGCCACCCGGCGTTCGGTCCGTCTATGGGCGGCCGGGATCCTTCGGAGACGCTCACGCGCGATGGGTATGCCGCCTCGCGCCGGGCCGTGCGTGAGATGAAGACCGATGCTCTTGTTAGGTGCAAACGGACCCGATAACGGCGAACATCAATTTATCGGACAACGAAACCACGCCCGGTTGCGGCGTTCTCAGGCGCAGTGGCCACGTCGGGCTTCTGCTGGCCTTCCCGCCCCCTGAATCCGGACAGCCAGGGCCTCCTCCGCCCGGCTTTGTTATCCGCATGCAGATCCAGCCGTCACCGCGTGGCGGGAATATCGGTGCAGTAGGCGGGGAAGACGCGACGGCGAACCGGTAACCGTGACGATTGATAAAAGCGGATCAAATCTCGCGGCGCTACAGGCGCGCAACGCTGGACGTGGGGCGCCGATCAAGATCCGCCAGAAGAAGTACCTGAACAACGGCGTAGAGCAGGACCACCGTGCCATCAAGCGTCGCACCCGACCAATGCTGGGTTTCGAGAATTTTCGTTGTGCACGCATCATTCCTGGCGGCATCGAGTTCAGGCACATGATCCGACCAGAATCACCGATCGTGCTTCCATGTGGCAACACGACCGGAGCCAGAGCAACAACGTCCATGGGAACCCTCGTCAGATTCGTCTGCGACGTCTAATTAACGGTGTCGGCGATTTTCAAATTTACCGGAATCGATCGAACGAGAACCGGCGTCATTGTTGACGACGCGATTTGCGACCGTCTGGCGGGCCCCGTCACCTGCCAAACGGTTTTGACTTCCAAGGCTGAAATTTTTGGCACCGACGGTTAGTTGCGTTAGTGGAATCGTTTAATCCTGCCTGCGCGCGTAGCACTGACCAGCTCGCCCATGCACAACCACGCATTCGTGCTCAGGTCGGCAAACGCCACGGCCACTTCTGTGGACCGCCTGATTGCCGAGCGCGCACCCCAGCTCCACACCCGACGAGATCCGCGTCCGTGGGCTGGCCCTTCTACCCATCCTGCGGGAGGGTTGACCGATGACTGCGAGCCGCACAGGCACGCCCCAGAGTTTCAACAACCGTCCGGCGGCGACACAGGAGACGCGGTTTTTGCGCCACCTGACGACATTGAAGCACGACACACTTGCGCAGTTCGATGTCCCTCCACATCGCCAAAAACTTTCTTCCCAAATATTGATCTTTGGCATGTCTCGATATTAAGATGGGCACCTTGGCGCGCGACATGCATCCCCCCGCTCAATTGGGTACCGCGCCGCCATCCTCGAATGATCCCGCTCGAAAAGCGAGGACGGCGAATCAGGTTGCCAGCGAAACGCAGGTGTAGCCAGGAGACGGAGATGCTCAGTCCACATGAATTTGCCACTCTTATGCTGCTTAGGGACGCGCCAGACCCACTGAGCCTGGATCGTGCGGATCTGGAAGTGCTCCTTGAACGTCAGCTGGTCACACTGGAGCAACTCGCCTCCGGTCAACAACGCCCTCTCGTTACCGACCACGGCCAGCTTTTTCTCAAAGCTGCTGCTCGCATGCTTAATGACAAATGACACTGATCGGGTGATCCAGTTCTTCAGTCAAGGAGTCTTCCGTGAGTGACTCGTGGGCGGGAATTGCCGTGGGATTTTTCGGGCTGGGTGTCGCCGCGCTGCTAGTGGCTGGTCATTACCGTCGCGAATTGATGCGTCGGAGGATGCTCAGGCAGATGGACCCTCGCCAATGTTGGGACGTGATGCGTCACCGTCGATGAAAGGCATGTTTTCAAAGGTGAAGATAATTGAGGCATAGGGTGCTCAGGTAGCTCGCGCGGGAACTCCGTTTCAGAGGGAGATGACCGCATGCACAACCTGAATTTTGCCGAAAGAATCCTCGAGCGCGCCTGTCAGCTCTGGCAACACGGCGGCAGCCTCGAAGGATGTTGTTTGATCGCTGATTTCATCGGGGTCATCCAACGGAAGCTCGCCCCATCTTCGCTCCTCGTCGCCGGGTCCGTGCCGTCATCGCCATCGTCGGTCTCTGCGGAATGGTTCTTTACGAGAGCCGGCAGGACGCACTGAACCATATGCGCGAAGCCTTGCGCGACATTGCGCCTATCGCCGCGCGCGACATTGACGCAATTTCGAACTTTATGACCTGTCGTTGCAGGCTGTGGTGGACGGACTCAAGGATCCCGCGGTCATGGCCCTGTCGCCCCCGACTGCGCCGAGAGGAGCTGTTCGATCGCGCGGCCAGCGCAAAATATCTCGGGGCAATGCTCGTTCTCGATGCAAGAGGCGATATCGTTCTTGGCTCTGGTAGCGATGTGGCACGCCAGGGTAATTTCGCGGACGCGAGTATTTCACGGTCCAACGCGACAACCCGGCAGCAGGCGCATCGGAGATCGCAGAAAAGATTCGCCGCGCCATATGCCATCGCGGCATCGAACACGCCGGCAGCGAGCACGGATGCTTGACGGCAAATATCGGCGCAGTAAGCTGCACGCCACAGAGCGACGACGACGTGACCGCGACCATCATGGAAGCCGACAAATCACTGCACCTGGTAGTCGCCTCGGGCGCCAGACGGTGCGAAGCGGCCTACCTTAGCCTGCGCTCGAGCAAATGATGGTAGGCGCGGTGTAGGGCGACGGATAGGCGGACTCGGGGCCGCCAAGGACGCGCAGGCGCTGGGTCGCGAGGACGTCGGCTTGCGTTTGCTCGCGGCGGGTGAGAGCAGCGGGCGCGTCGCCGTTCGGCAGAGCTTCGTTGACGCCGCATGTCAGCGTCTTGCCGTCGGCGAGTTGTACCGTCGTTTGATAGGCGTAATCGGGTTGCGCAGCCATGCCGTCGGCCGACCAGAAAGTGACGACGCCGAGCAGTGCGCAGGCGAAGTGTCGAATCATCATGATGTGCTCCTTGTCACTCGTCCTCGTCATTTGACAACGGCCGACGCCTTTGAAATACGGCATATCCCGCAACTCTCTCTTTCAGGATATGCGCTTTGTCGTAGGGCAACGCTGACCAGGATTCGTCCCTTTCCTGATGCGGCACGTGTCGCCGTCAGCCCCGCGCCAGACGGCACGCAGTAGACGGTAACCGCTCGTTTCTGTTTCCCCGCGACTGCTGTACGGCGAGCCATTGGAAGTTGGTCTGGAACGCGATGCGTTCGATCGCGCCAATGATGTCGACGATCCGGTTTGAACTCGACGACCTGTCAGCGATCACTTCGACAACCTGACCGACGACGTCGCCGTCGCGCGCCGCGCTCTCCGACATGTTTTCTGCGAGCGCGCTGGCCTGCAGCGCGTTGTCGGCGTCGCCCAACCTCCTCTGTGGCTCATTCGAGGGCGCCGCGCAGTAAAGGCACCCAGTGCGCGACCGGCGCGGAGTAACGCGTGCGGCTTGCGCCAGGCACGAACGATCGATTACCCCCTGAGGCGTTTTCAAG
Source organism: Paraburkholderia aromaticivorans (assembly GCF_002278075.1). Classification (NCBI taxonomy): domain Bacteria; kingdom Pseudomonadati; phylum Pseudomonadota; class Betaproteobacteria; order Burkholderiales; family Burkholderiaceae; genus Paraburkholderia; species Paraburkholderia aromaticivorans. Next base: position 88,904 of record NZ_CP022991.1, read on the forward strand.
ACTCTACGCCTTGCATCGCTACCACGGAGCAAAGGCATGACCAGCCCGTCCTTGTGTCGATCGCACACACCACGTTGTCGGCGCATCCGGGTAACACAGCGTCTCGCCGTCAAGCACCGACGCTGCATCGGCCATGTGGTCTGACCGAAACCCGGATGTTATTGGCCGGGCCAAGCCGGGAACATGCGTTTGCGAGTAGCCCGCGACGCCGTCCAGGTGTCCGCTCGCGTGCAAGTGACGGCGGTGCGCGTCGCTTTCATATCGAATTGCTTTGCGCACGGGAGTACAGCAGCAGAATCCTCCGGAACACCGGGAGACGGAACGATTGCAAAAAGAATGAGTGTGAGTATCGAACAGCTACGGCCGCTGCAAGCAACGGTTGGATTGCTCGAGGTCGATGCGAAACGAAAGTGCCTTGTAGCGACGGGTGCAACGGCGCTGAAGGAATTCCTGAAGAGCGCACCTATTCCCACGGTGATTGGCAAACATGACAGGCACTACGTCATCGACCATCATCATCTCGCGCGCGCCCTCTGGGACGGCGGCATCACAAAGGCATTCGCCACAGTTGTGGAGGACCTGTCGCGACTCCCCGAGGGAAAGTTCTGGGACGCGGTTATCGAGCGACGGTGGGTACACCCCTACGACGAGCGAGGCATCCTCCGGGCAATGTCCGCAATTCCCGACGAAGTCTATGGCCTCCCCGACGACCCCTACCGTAGTCTGGCAGCCTTTGTGCGCGATGCGGGCGGCTACCTGAAAACGCCTGAACCCTTTGCCGATTTTCAGTGGGCTGCGTTCTATCGAACGCGTATCCCGATGTGGGCGAATGAATTCCAGTTCGATGCGGCTGTCGATCAGGGCGTCCACCTCGCATGGAGCCTCGACGCGCGGATGCTTCCGGGCTTCAAGACTCGCCGGGAAGTCCGGTGAACGCCTCGCGGTGAGCCGCATCGAGCTGATCTCCTCAAAACACCGTCACACGGCCACCAGAACTTCTGAACGTGACAAAAGGCACGTAGGCGCCGCCGTCGCTGTACGCAACATCGCGCCGCTTGCTTGCCGCAGGGTTATTTAGGGGTGCCGTGTCTCGCGAAGTCGCATGTCAATCACGCACCGCTAGTCCCTCTGATCCGCATGAGCACTTACATCCTACCAGGCAGTGGTTTCGGCGTCGCTTTGGTTATTGCAATCTATCTCCTGGCAGACGCACGCCCTTCGATCCTCACTTCCGGAAAGCAAGCCGCGTCCAGGTGACTCCCATGTTCCTGTTTGCTTGCTGGGCTGAGTCGCTGCAATCATTGAGCAGAACTTGCAGATGGTGGGCTTCGGCAAGCCTGATCGTGTCCGCGGCGGAGACGTCGAACATGCGCCGCCCGGTCGGGGTCGGCCCGTGGCGCAACGACATGATGACGAGGCCGCCTTCGTCTAACAGATCAGAGAGGGTGCCCATCGCTCGGCGACGCTGGGCTTCGTCGAGGTGCATCCATACTGCGGTAACCATGACAACGTCGAACGTGTTCGCCCTCTCCCGGACGAGGCGAAGTTCTGGAAGGCTGTCGTCGAGCCAGACGACGCTGCAAGCCGGATAGAAGCTGATCGCGGCAGCCCGCAGTTCGTCGACGGGCTCAACCGCTACCACCGAGTGCCCCATCGCTGCCAATGCGGCAGCATCGCGGCCCATGCCGGCCCCCACGTCGAGGATGCGCGAAGGTGCCGTGGGTATCAGATGCAGAACTGGTTGGTGGAGGTCCCGGAACGAGATCTTGCGCCAATCGTTAGCCAAGGCCGCGGCATACTCGGCATAACCTTCGGTTCCCGGAACGTCGATCGACATTGATGAATATTGAGTTGTCAGATCGGCCGAATGTCGACGATCCAGGCGAGGTGTCGAATGACTCTTCCTGGCTGAACTCGGTCCGAGACATACCTTGAACGTTGAAAAGGAGAGCCGTGGAGCGGTCTGCAGCCCGCCGTTGCTGCGCGCTAAGTCACAAGAAGTTCGTAGTGGCTCCGGGGGCTTCTCACTCGGGTTGCAACTGCTTGCAGTCCGTTTCGAACCAATGGTCGACCAGGCGCTGCGCCGCATGTAGATTCGCTGGGTAGTGTGGGTCGTCGTGCCATGGTGACGGGTTGTAGCCCGCTTTCCTCAGGGCCGAAAGCTCGCTTTGGTGCTGCGACTTCGTCCGAGGCGCGTTGCTTTTAATCTCGGCCAGGTCACGGCACTCCGTTGGGCTCAGATGCGGCCCGCTATGTGGCTCGCCGGCGGCGGCATATCCAGTCAGCAGGAGCGCCAACGCAGCAAGCGTCGAGCAGTTTCTCGTGAGGTTTTCCATAGCGCATCTCCACGCGTCCGATTGGTGCGACGCGAACGGTGCGATCCCGCGGATCGCGCGTGACTTCCGCGTTCATTTTGCCTCAGTCCACTCGTCGGAAGAAGGCGCACTGCACAAAGAGAACGATCGCCGACCGGGAGCATTGCGCGAAAGGCATCGACCGACTCAAGGCCGTCAGTCAACAATGACATTGGGCGATGGCTGCTTTCGAGATCCATCTGCCGCAGCCACCCGGACGAAAGTTGCGCCTCGTGGAGACGACGTTGGTTCTGTTGGGTAGCAAGGCGTCAAACCGCCGTCCCTCTGGCAATTTCGCTTGCGCCGGTGGTCACAGGTGTTTGTGCGAGGCTCGCTATGCTCGCGTCGTACCTCAATCCTTTGCCGCCGAGTGCAACGGTCGCGCGTCGCGCGCTATCAAGCAGACTCGCTAATGCGGCGTTGATGACGGCCGGGACATCGAAGCGGCCTTTGGGTCCCGATAGTGTCAGCGCGCCCTGCAACTCGCCGAACGAATCGAAGACGGGCACTGACGCCGATGCCGTTTCGGGGTCCCGCTCGCCGAACGAGAGAGCCCAGAGCCGGTCTCGAATCTCCTGCCAGCGCGGATCCTGCGTCTCGGTGAAAGCCATCAATACTTTGCCGGAAGCGCCCTTATCGATTGCGAACTCTTCCCCGACGCGAATCGATACCCGGACGCTGCGGCTTGGTTCGACACGATAAAGCACGAGGCGATGATCGCCCTGACGCACGTAGAAGCTCGCCGTTTCGCCAAGCTCCGCGCTTAACTGTTGAAGCAAGGGCTCGACGGCAGGCCCCACCTGGAAGGATCGCTGATAGAGCGTCGCAAGCCGTAACGGCTGATGACCGATTGCATATTGCCCGTCGCTCAGTTTCCGAATGAATCCGCCGTGTTCCAACGCGCCGAGCAGCCGCAAAACCGTACTTTTATAGAGGTCGGTCCGGCGCGATAGCTCGGTCAGCGTAAGCCGGTCGTCGGTTGGTCCGAACGCATTGAGTATGGCGAACGCCCGGTCAAGGACGGCAACGCCACTGGACGCCGCGTTAATGTCAGCGGACAGATCTTTTTGCGACGCGTCTTTGGCCATTGGAACCTCTTGGATATCGGTTGCCCTCACTATACCGTTCTATCCAACAGAACTCCAGTTCTAAAATCCTGGGTTAACCCCTCTTATACGGGATTCAAGACGCGTCTATAGTTCTTTCTAACGAAACCCGGGTCTATCTGACAGAACATAGGAACGATATGAGTACTTCACGTCCTCAAATTTTGATCAGCGAAGTCGGGCCGCGCGACGGCCTGCAAAGCATCAAGAGCGTCATGCCAACGGCTGCCAAACTTCGATGGATTTCAGCGCTGGCAGCAGCCGGGCTCAGAGAAATCGAGGTGGGTTCATTCGTTCCTCCCAAGCTTTTGCCGCAGATGGCCGACATTCGGGAAGTCGTCGCGCATGCGTTGACCATTCCGGGCCTGCATGTCGCTGTTCTGGCTCCTAACCTGCGCGGTTCCCAGGGCGCTTTTGAAGCAGGCGTACATAAGGTCACGTTGCCGGTTTCGGTAACTAATGAGCACGCATTGGCCAATATTCGTAAAACCACCGCGCAGCTGATTGACGAGGTACGCGACATCGTCGCTTTGCGCGACGAGCGGTTCCCTGACATCGAGATCGAAGCGGGCGTTTCGGTTGCCTTCGGCTGCACTATCGCGGGCACGGTGACCGATGACCAAACGATTCGCATGTGCCTCGCAATGGCCGAGTGCGGCGTCGACGAAATCGGCCTTTCTGATACGAGCGGCTATGCCAACCCCGTTCAGGTTCGTCGCCTGTTCCGCCGGCTGCGATCCGAAGTCGGAGAGAAGGCAGGCGGTGCCCATTTTCATAACACTCGCGGGCAGGGCCTCGCAAATGTCGTCGCGGCGCTCGACGTCGGCGTGAGGACGATCGATTCAAGTCAAGCGGGCCTCGGAGGGTGTCCTTACGCGCCCGGTGCAACAGGAAATATCGTCACTGAAGACCTGGCATTCCTGCTGGAAGCGATGGGCTACGACACGGGGGTCGATATCGACAAGCTCATCGCGGCGCGCGCGATCCTCGCGGAGGCGCTTCCTGGCGAAGCTCTCTACGGACATGTGCAAGACGCGGGTTTGCCGAAAGGCTTCTCGTATGCAGACGGGCGCGCACCGAGTGCGCCTCAACCGGAAGGCTGTTTGCTGGGAGCGGCGCAATGAGCGAAGAGCAATCGAACCAATCTTTGCCCTATGACGGCGTTCGTGTCGTGGAAATGACGCACATGGTGATGGGGCCGACGTGCGGCATGGTCCTGGCCGACCTCGGCGCGGAAGTAATTAAAGTTGAGCCGATCACCGGCGACAGTACCCGCAATCTTCGAGGTTCGGGCGCCGGTTTCTTCAGCACTTTCAACCGCAACAAAAAAAGCATCGCCGTTGATCTCAAAGACTCACGCGGTTTGGAAATCTTCCACAGGCTTCTTGCCGGCGCGGACGTTTTCAGCGAGAACTTCAAGAGCGGAACGATGGACAAGCTCGGCCTTGGCTATGCCGCGTTGTCCAAACTCAATTCCCGTCTGGTCTACGTCTCGCATAAAGGCTTCCTACCTGGCCCCTATGACCATCGCACCGCGCTCGATGAAGTTGTGCAGATGATGGGGGGTCTCGCCTATATGACCGGCCCTGAAGGAAGGCCGCTGCGTGCGGGCACGAGCGTCAACGACATTATGGGCGGCATGTTCGGCGCGATCGGCGCAATGGCGGCGCTTGCGCAGCGCGAGCGCACCGGGCGCGGACAGGAAGTGCAAAGCGCGTTGTTTGAGAACAACGTGTTCCTCGTCGCACAGCACATGATGCAGTACGCGGTCACCGGCAAGGCCGCGGCGCCGATGCCAAGCCGCATCTCAGCGTGGGCTGTATACGATGTTTTCTCGGTCAAAGACGACGAACAGATTTTCCTGGCCGTCGTCTCGGATACGCAATGGGCGCTTTTCTGCGACGCGTTCGGCCTGGAAGCGTTTAAATCCGACGAGCGTATCGCCAGCAACAATCAGCGCGTGCAAGCTCGTGAATGGCTGATGCCACAACTTCGCGAGCATATGAAGGCGTTCTCCGCAGCAGAGATCAGTGCGATCTTCGAGCGCTATGGACTGCCCTATGCGCCGATTACGAAACCGCAGGACCTGTTTGACGATCCCCATCTTCTTGCAACAGGCGGCCTCGCCGACGTCACGCTGCCGCCTGACGCGAGCGGTGCAGGCCGGCCAGTGTCAACGAAGACGGCATTGCTGCCCTTGACGCTTGGTGGTGAACGGCTGCAATTGCGCGCGGCTCCACCCTCGCTCGGTCAAGACACGCGCGCTCTGCTTCAACAGTTGGGTTACTCCCCGGAAGATCTCAGGCAATTGGCAGACGCCGGCGTCGTCAAGTGCCAGGCAAGCCAATCCGGCGATGCCTCCACCCCCTCTGCCAACGAACTGGCGAGCGCCTGAATCGGAAAGGCACATATCAAGAAGCACGGCGTCGCACGTCGGGATGACGGCGTGCGGTCCAGTGTTTCATCCGGAGACGAAGCATGACATCCATATCATCGAATATTGCGGCTGAAAGCGCCTGCAACACCACGCTCGAACAGCAGGCCGTTGGAAAGGCAGCCTGGCGTTTCATCCCTCTTCTTGCTCTCGCTTACTTCTTCAATTATCTCGATCGCACCAGCGTCGGCTTCGCGGCGCTGACGATGAACCGCGACCTCGGCCTGACAGCCACGCAGTTCGGCTGGGGTGCGGGCATCATGTTCGCGGGCTATTGTGTGTGCGAAGTGCCGAGCAATCTCGCGTTGTATCGGTTCGGCGCCAGGCGGTGGCTCGCGCGCATCATGATCACGTGGGGCTTCTTCGCCGCCGCGACGGCGCTCGCGGTCGGACCGACCAGCTTTTACGCGATTCGCCTTCTGCTGGGTATCGGCGAGGCAGGCTTCTTCCCGGGTGTGATCTTCTTTCTCGCGGTCTGGTTTCCGGCCAACTATCGCACCCGAGTACTCGCATGGTTCACGGTCTCGACACCGCTTTCGTCATTGGTTGGCGGGCCTTTGTCCACTTGGCTTCTGAAGATGGACGGCTTCCTCGGTCTTGCCGGATGGAAGTGGATGTTTATTTTCGAAGGCCTGCCGGCGTGCATGTTGGGCTTCTTCGTTTTGAAGATGCTCGCGGACAAGCCCGCAGAAGCGAAGTGGCTGTCGCCGGAAGAGCGTCAGGCACTGCAAAGCGCGTTTGACCGTGAGGGCACTGCAAATTCGAAGAAAAAGGATTTTCGCGCAGCTTTGAAGGATGTACGGATGTACATCCTCGCGATGATCTCCTTCGGCTTCACGATGGGCTCTTATGGCATCGGCATCTGGTTGCCGCAGATGCTCAAAGCTCATGGCATGAGCGTAACGCAGACGGGCTGGGTGTCGGCGATACCTTACTTCTTCGCGACCATCGCGCTTTTGTGGTGGGCCAAGCGCGTTGATCGTCGCGGTGGCCACATCGCCAATCTTGCCGCGGGTCTTTTTATCGGCGCAATCGCGCTCGGCGTTTCAACCTGCTTCCAGCAACTTGTCCCCGCATTGACGGGCATTACGTTGGCATTAGTCGGCACTATTGCCGGCCGGACAATCTTCTACACGCTGCCGGCTCGGTTTCTGTCCGGTCAGGCCGCCGCCGGCGGACTCGCACTGATCAACTCTATCGGTGCACTGGGTGGTTTCGCCGGCCCATACCTCGTCGGCTACCTGAAGGACAGTTACGGCACCTTCACCGCAGGCATGCTTGGCTTGGCTGTCGTACTCGCTGTGACGACCCTGTTGACCCTTTCCCTGTTTGCCTTCGATAAGAGGAAGTAAGGATGCGATCTCGCCATTCGATCCGCCGACGCCGCTTGCTAAGCGCTGCCGCCGCATCCATCGTGATGCCTTCGCTGAGCGTGCGCCATGTGTTTGCCAAAGAGGAATCGCGCAGTATGAGTACAACCAGCAATTACCTCCCTGTCCGTGCGGAGTGGCTTGCATCCGGAACGGAAGCGGCGCTCGAACCGGATATGCCCATTGTCGACGCGCATCACCACTTGTACGAGCGTCCGGGTTGGATCTATCTGCTCAATGAGTATCTGGAGGATGCCCGGTCGGGGCACAACATCACCGCATCAGTCTTCATGCAGGGATTGACTCGCTACCGCACCACGGGTGCGGAACAGCTTCGTCCAGTCGGTGAGGTCGAGTACGTTGCTCAAGTCACCGCGCCCATGCAAAAGGAGGAGCCGCAGGTTGCAAAAGGAATCGTCGGATACGCGGATCTCAGGCGCGGCGCCGCTGTACGAGAGGTGCTTGAGGCAGAACTGGAGGCAGGTGACGGGCGCTTACGAGGTGTACGTCACCTCGTAACGTGGGATGCTGATGCAACGCTTGCAAATCCGCTGTCGGCCGTACCTCGCGGGTTATTGCTCGACCCCAACTATCGTGCGGGCGTCGCCCAACTGAAGTCGTTGGGACTCTCTTATGACGCGTGGCTGTTTTTTCCTCAGCTTCCCGAGTTGTTCGATCTCGCCAAAGCAAATCCGGATACGCCCTTCATCATTAACCACTGCGGCGGCGTGGTGCAAATCGGCAGCTACACGGATCACCGGAAGGAAGTTTTTGATTCGTGGTCGCGCTCAATGTGCGAACTAGCGCAATTGCCGAACGTTTACGTGAAGTTGGGTGGGCTTGGCATGCGAATCAACGGTTTCGACTTCGAAAAGGGTGAGAAGCCGCCGTCTTCCATCGAGCTAGCTGAAACCTGGAAGCCCTGGATGCATACGTGCATCGAGGCGTTCGGTGCGAATCGCTGTATGTTCGAAAGCAATTTTCCGGTCGACAAAGGTTCCTACCCGTTCAGCAACGGCTGGAATGCGTTCAAGCGCCTGACTGCCGGTGCGAGCACGCAAGATCGGCAGGCGCTCTTCCGGGGCACAGTAACAAACGTATATCGCCTCGCTTGAGGCGTAGTCCAACCTCACTTTTCCTCGGGGCCGGTTCATTCAAGTGACGGCCTTTCTTCTGCCGGCGGCGAGGGACGCATTAACTCTGTGATGTCAGCCCTGTTATGTCCGGAAGCGACTCGCCGCCGACCGGAGGGTCTGTGCCTGATCCGCAAGCGACAGTGCCGCCGCGGTAGTCTCTTCCACCAGCGCCGCATTCTGCTGTGTCGTTTCATCCAGTTGAGAAACGGCGCGATTGACCTGTTCGATGCCGTCTCGTTGCTCTGTGGACGCCGCCGCTACTTCCTGCATGACATCGCTCACTTTTTCGATCGACTTGACGATCTCCATCATTGTCCGGCCGGCCTGGTCGATCAGCCCCGATCCCTCGGTTACGCCAGTCACGGCTTCGTCGATAAGCGCCTTGATTTCCTTTGCTGCGCTGGCCGAGCGCTGTGCGAGCGTGCGCACTTCGGCGGCGACGACAGCAAATCCACGACCCTGCTCGCCCGCACGGGCGGCCTCCACGGCGGCATTCAGAGCCAGTATGTTGGTCTGAAAAGCGATCCCTTCGATCGTGCCGATAATGGACGCGATCTTTGTCGACTGATCCGAGATGCCGGCCATGGTTTGCACTGCGCGGTCCATCACGGCGCCGCCGGTCTTCGCAATGTTCGACGCGTTGCTGGCATATTCGGTAGCGAATCCGACACGCTCGTTGTTTTGGGCGACGGTCGCTGTGAGTTCTTCCATGCTTGCCGCCGTTTGTTCCAGCGCTGCGGCCTGCGCCTCTGTGCGCCGCGACAGATCCGAGTTCCCCGACGCGATTTCGCTGGTTGCACTTGCCATCGACTCGCTGCTAGAGAGCACCGTGGTAACCGTCGATTTCAGCCCCTCCTGAGTCGCCAGCAGACCGTGCATCAGCGCACTCATCTCATCGCGGCCTTCGACCTGCACCTCGTTTGAGAGGTCCCCGTTGGACATCGCAGAACAGACCTCCAGCGCTCTCGTCAACGGACGGCCTATCGCGCGATGCAGCCCGATCGCACATACCAGCGACAGAAGAATAGCGGTGCACAGCGCCGCGATCGACGCGCCGCTAACCGTGCTGAGCGTCGACTGAAAATCCTCGTAGCTCGATGCGCCGCTCGTCATCAGGTAGTCGTTGAGCGCGTCGGTGCTTTTGGTAAACGCGAGTGCCAGCGGCGGCGTAACGTCCATGGTGATCCGATTTGCCGCCACTGCATCGCCCGTTTCGAGCGACTGCAGCGTGGGTTCGATTGCCCCTTTGATCAGCCGGTCCAAAGTCAGCGAGACGGCGTCCGCCAGTCTTTGCTGTTCAGCCGATTGGGGAAGGGCAAGATAGCGGCCGTAGGCCTTTTTCGATGTTGCGAGGTAGGCGCGCGCCTTTTGCAGAAGCACCTGGACATCCGGCGATTCGGGATGCAAAAGCGCCCGGTCCATCGAGACGCGCGCGATTGCCAGGTTGTACTTGGTATCGCCAAGCGCTACCGCTGACGACAGCTGCACGGCATAGACTTCGCGGAGTGCCGACTTCCCCGCTTGCGTTCCCCACTGACCGAACGCGGCAACGATCGACACCAGAGCGACGAGCAAGCCGAAGGCGAGCGAGATCCGCGCCCTGATTGAGACTCTCGAAAACATTTGCAGATCCGCTGAATGAGGTGAGGCCCTGTCGGGCATTAACTGCACGGATATGTCCGTACATATTAATATCGGCCTTACCAACGGGATTCTGATAGGGATAAACCCTTATCCGTCCAGGCAGACCTGCAATCACACCCCTGAGCGTTTCAGCCTCATCGACACAGCAAACCGGTCGGCGGGATGCACACTTACCGACACTTCAAAGGCCACGCCCGTCGAATCGATATAACGCCGCACGATCTCGAGCGCTGCCGAACCGACAGGTATGTGAAGGCGGCCCGCCATCTCTTTCGTGACATTCAAGGCCTGGACATTTTGCTGAATCTCAACGACACAGCGGCCGTATCGCGCCTCGATTAACGAACTGATCAGCGTGTCGGGGGCTCTTCCCGCTTCCTCGGCGATTTCCCGATACGAGGCATCGATGTAGACATCCGTCCAGCCAACGGGCGGACGCGAGCTGTCGCGTTCGATTCGCAGGCTCGACACGCGCAGCCAATGCGTACCTTCCTCGCATTGGAGAACTTTGGCGAGCTTGCCAGCCGCGATAACCTCTTCCACCGACTGAATGACCCGCAGATGTTCCGAACCGAACTGCACCAGATCCTCGACTGAACCCAGCGAAGGACGGAAGTCGTTTTTCGGCTGGGCCGACTCGACGCGCGTTCCCGCGTTCTTGCGCCGCGACACGAATCCGAGTTGCTGAAGCTCGTTCAACGCCGCGCGGATCGTATGCCGGCTCGTGTTGTACTGGTCGCGCAACTGCAGTTCGGTCGGCAGATAGGAGCCAACCGGAAAGCGACCGCTCGCGATGCCCTCGGTCAGATCGCGAGCGATGTCGGCGTAATGAGGTCTGTTCATGCTTTATGAAGCCTGGCAATAGCGGGGGTGGTGATACTCCAGGGTAAATCATAGCTTGAACGATATGTTCGAACATATTATATTGAATATGTCCGGACATATTGTGCTTCCATCCCGTCCGTCCGATAACCGCGCAACCCTGCTTCCTTTCACTCAGACCTCGTCATGACTACTCGCACGGCCCCACTTTCCAGCACCGTCTTCGATTCGATCCTGTTTCGCGACGCCTTCGGCACCGCAAAGATGCGCGCCCTCTTTTCCGATTACGCGCTGGTGCAGCGCTATATCGATGTGGAAGTAGCGCTCGCGAAGGCGCAAGCTCGCGTCGGCGTGATTCCAGCCGATGCCGCCGCGGTGATCGCGAGCGAGTCGCTGATCGAGCGGATCGACTTCGACCACATGCGTGAGGAGACGGACATCGTCGGCTACCCGATCCTTCCGCTCGTGCACCAGTTGGTGGGCATGTGCGGCGAGGCAGGCCGCTATGTGCATTGGGGCGCCACGACGCAGGACATCATGGATACGGCCGTCGCGCTTCAGGTCCGCGACGCACTCGACTCGATCGATGCCGATATCCGCGAACTGCGCAGCATTCTGGTGGATCTGTCGAAGAAGTATCGCGACACGCCGATGGCGGGCCGCACGCATCTGCAGCAGGCGTTACCCATCACATTCGGCTACAAGGCGGCGATCTGGCTCGCAATGTTCGACCGCCATCAGCAGCGCCTCGCGCAACTGCGCCCGCGCGTGGCCGTGGTCGAATTCGCTGGCGCGGCCGGCACACTGGCATCGCTGGGCGACAAGGGTTTCGAGGTGCAGGAGGCGCTTGCCGCCGAACTGCACCTCGGTGTCCCCGCGACCACCTGGCACGTGGCGCGCGACGGATTCGCCGAGGCCGTCAACCTGCTCGCGCTCGTCACCGGTTCGCTCGGCAAGATTGCGACCGACATCATGATCATGGCGTCCAACGAATTCGGCGAAGTGTACGAGCCGTTCGTCAAGGGACGTGGCGCGAGCAGCACGATGCCGCAAAAGCGCAATCCCATTTCGAGCGAGCTCATGCTGGCGGCCGCCAAAGCGGTCCGACAGCAGGCCGGCCTGATGGTGGACGCGATGATCCAGGACTTCGAGCGCGCAACCGGACCGTGGCACGCGGAATGGATTGCCATTCCCGAAAGCTTCATCCTCGCCTCGGGTGCGCTCCATCAGGCCAAGTTCGCGCTGGGCGGACTGATCGTCGACACTGATCGGATGAAGCACAACCTCGGCATCAGCAGGGGGCTGATCGTCGCCGAAGCCGTGATGATGCAGATGGCGCCCTACACCGGACGCCAGCAGGCGCACGACATCGTCTACGACGCATGCCGCGCAGTAAACGAAAGCGGCGGCACACTGGCCGAAGCGCTGGCGGCACTGCCCGAGGTCACGCGGCATTTCGATCGTAGCGCGATTGACGCGATGACCGATCCTGCCAACTATCTGGGCCTCGCGCCTCAAATGGTAGATCGCGCCGTCGCGCTGTCGACCGGGATCTGATGAACGCTGCGGAGGAGCCACACCATGACGAACGACAACACATCACATAGCAAGTCCGTCGCGCCGCCAGCCAAGCGGGCGTGGTATCGCCGGCTGGGCATGCAGGTTCTGATCTCGCTTGCGCTCGGCATTGCCGTCGGGCTGATCTTTCCGAAGTTCGGCGCGCAGCTGAAAATCCTCGGCGATATCTTTCTCGCGCTGATCAAGGCAGGCGTTGCGCCGCTGGTGTTTCTCACCATCGTGCATGGCATCGCTTCCGCCGGCGATGTGAAGAGCGCGGGACGCGTCGGCTGGCGCTCGCTCGTCTACTTCGAGGTGGTGTCGACGATCGCACTGGCCTTTGGCTTGCTGGCGGGCAATTTGTTGCAGACAGGCAAAGGCATGACGGCTGTCACCCCCGGCGCGGCGCCCGTCATCGCGACAAAAGCGGCTCCGCAAGGCTTCACCGAGTTCGTCATGCATCTGGTGCCGGACAACTTCATTGGCGCGTTCGTGAAGGGTGAACTGCTTCAGGTCGTGGTACTGGCCGTCATGGTCGGGATCGGCATTCTCGCGATCCCGGAAAGCCGCCGCATGCGCATCAACGAAGGGCTCGATCTCGTTTCGCAGGTGCTGTTCTCGTTCATCAACCTGGTGATGAAGCTCGCGCCGCTCGGCACCTTCGGCGCGGTGGCGTTCGCGGTCGGCAGCAACGGCACCGCTGTGCTCGTCGCCCTCGCGCAACTCGTGCTGAGCTTTTATGCCGTCATTGCTCTGTTCATCGTCGTCGTGATGGGCATCGCGGCGAAGCTCGCGGGCTTCAGCATGTGGCGCTTCATACGCTACATCAAGGACGAAATCCTGATCGTGCTCGGCACCGCGTCGTCGGAAAGCGCGTTGCCGCGGCTGCTCATCAAGCTCGAACGCCTCGGCTGCGCAAAACAGACAGTGGGCCTCGTTCTGCCCACGGGTTATGCATTCAATCTGGACGGCACCTCGATCTTCATGTCCATGGGCGTCATGTTCATCGCTCACGCGTACAACGTTCCCATTACGATCGAACATCAGATCGGTATTCTGCTGCTCATGCTGCTGACTTCGAAAGGTGCGGCGACGGTTTCCGGCGGATCGTTTGTCGTGTTCGCAGCGACGGTCACGTCAACCGGGATTCTTCCCGTCGAAGGACTGGCCGTTATTTTCGGGGTGTACCGGTTCATGTCGATGGCGATCGCCGCGTGCAACACGATCGGCAACAGCGTCGCTACCGTGGTGGTCGCGCGTTGGTCGGGCACGTTCGACGCGGAAGTCGCCAAGCGTCATTTCTATCCCGAGCTTTATCCGGATGTCGCTGAAGACGATGAGCGCGCTACGGACAGCAATCTGTCGCCTGAAAACTTCAACCGGGGAAATCCTCATCCGGCGACGCCTCGGTAACTCGAGTTGATCGAACACGTGGCACGGACTCGTGACAGAAGAGGCTAGCTGGCGCGCGAAAACGCATCACTTCAACGTGGTGCCAAGCGCAGCCAGCCAAAGCAACTTTACATTCGACATATGGCTGCTTCAGGCGCCGTCCGAGCGCCGGATCATACGCCGTCCATTCTCCTTTGACGCAACGGCACCTGCGCCCCATCTGGCGAAATGAACGGCCGTTCAATGCCGACTTCGCCCGTGCAAAATATAGGGAGAGGAACGCGTGCTGAAGGCAAGAGCCAACCCGCAGAATAGCGGCTCAAGCATTGGGTTCGATGGGAGCCAGCAGATGACCTACTTGGCAACCTGCCGGCCATTGGGGCCCGTCGCCGGAAAGGCCGTTGATGGCTGGGCGCGCCCGTCACGGCGGGCGCCACCCGAATAATGCGAGCCGCTGGTACGTGCAGTCACCCGACCTTCGACGGGAATACCGATGTTGCCTGCAGCGCACATAGTAAGAAGCGTGGTAAGAAACGCTGCGCGAAACGCGTACGCGGGCATTCCCTGGACCGTCCTGCACTAGAATTGATTTGTACCACGCTGCGGGCGTCGGTGGCAGTGTCTGGCCAGCACGACGTGCGGGATTCTCGTTGGAGGAATGTCATGCCGACTTACCAGTACAGGTGCGAGAAGTGCGGTGAAATGTTCGAACATGCCGAGCATCTCGCTGAACATGAAACCGCTCATCCGGCTTGTCCGAAATGCGGAAGCGAAAAAGTTCAGCACATACCCACGCCATTTGTCGCGAAAACGTCCAGAAAGAGCTGAATCGGTCTGACCGAGCGGCGGCAAATTCCGGACAGACAAACGGCGAGCGTCAGGATATCGATCGGTTCCTGGACGACACCCCTATGGGACGCCTGGCACGCGAAGACTATTCGATAGAGTTGCGGCGCGGGCGGCTAGTGCCTGTCTCGCGAAACGCCGCGCAGATTTTCCCGAACGCGTTTAGCGACCAGTACCGTCAAGTAGTCCAGCACTCGCGCCCCGTCACTATATTGAGCCCACGTCTCCGCATACATCTTCGACACCGTCTCGGTCGGGGTATTGGTGTCAGAGGCGATTGCCTGAACGATATCGTCAAAGTTGAGGTCGGCCATTAGATGCTCCTGACGTTCGAAGGGAGGGATGCGAGCCAGCGGGATGTCGATTAAACGACGATGCCAGCCTGCGTGCAAATTGAATCGGCCTATGGTTGACGCATGTCAGTTGTCGTCATCTTGTCTGAACATAATCAGCGGTCTCCCACCATCCGGCGCCTTGCTTCGTCGTAGCCATCTCATCCTGCGCTGCTCAACGCCTGTGTAAAGCGCGCCCCGCACCAACGCAGACATATCAATGACTTGTCGAACTTGCCCGAGTGTTGTCCACAGCCTTGCGAACAAAAACTGTGGATAAAATTTTCCCGCAACGCAATACACCTACAAACATCTGTTCTGTTTAATTTCAACAGGTCAGATGTTTACGTGTTGGACTCGGCGCTGGCTGGAATCCGACCGTGACATCTGTTTTGTGGGGAATATTGTGGGGGAAAATCGTTCGCAAACAATTCGCGAAGGGATGCTCCTGAAGCTCACCGTAGGCGATCATGGCCGCATCCTGAATGACGGCACAGGTCTGTCCGGCAACGTCTACGCTGAGGCGAAAGGTGTCAGTATCCATTTCCGCTGAAATCGCGGTGTCGGTGCAGGCTGTTGAACAGGCGCTTGTGCTGGATGGCAGTGGATTGGCGTCGTGGTCGAACTGCTGGATGAGGACGGCAATGTGGTCTCAAGGGCGTGCTCTGCGTGTCGCACGTGATGGAAGGCCAGGACACGACGCGCTGGAAATACTTCTTCGATACGCTGCGCATCGCGCAAACGCCTGCGACGCTCACGCTTGAGGCGGTGCGGACAGGTATCGGGTGGGAACGGAAGGAAAAATCATAGGGTGTGATTTTCCTGACGTCGCGCAGTGAAACGTTTTGCGCATACCCTTATCGTCGCAGCAAGTGACTTGACGATGCGAGGTGCATCAGTTTTAAGAATATAAATCCGTACTACTATCTGGATACCTACCTCCCGGGGTGACCTTCATGGCACTCCTCCTTTTCTCTTGCGTTCTATCGATCAGCATTGTCGTACCCGCATCTCCCGGTACGCTATTTCTTCTGGTCTGTTCCGCTAATTCTGACAGTTCCTGTTGTGCATTCCCACATCGTGCAGCCGTAAATCCGGATCACATTTTGAGTGTGCGTAAGTAAGTCGCAAATATAGGAATTGTCGGATTTTTCGTTTTTGGTGGTCCCTATACGGTGTGTGTGCATCAAACGTTTCAAACAATAAGCCAATAGGGATAAGAATGAAAAAATCCAGACTCCACGGTGGGACAGCCGGATTCGCGGGCCGCCTGCTGGCTGCCTTCTCGTTGCTAATATTCGCGTTCAGCGCTAACGCAGTCGACTGTTTTTCGCTGTATGCCCAGTCCGGCGCCACGCCGGGCTCCAGGACCTGCAAGCTCGACGTTACGAGCAACACGCCGGGCGGAATGGGCAACTACGCGTGTATCAATGACCTCGCCCTGATCGATCAGTGGTGCAATTCAACGGAAACCCCGCCAGACGATACCTGCCCCGTGGCAGACCCGGTGTTTCCCGCGAATGGGATTGTGACTTTCTCTGAAACTGACTTTGCAAGCGGTGACGCGTCGCCGCTTGTGTTTAGTCGTACCTACCTTTCGAAGCCGTTCGACAAAGCGCAGGTAGCGATGGGCGGGTACTGGGCAAGTAACTGGCAACGACGGCTTGATCTGACCTCGGTCAATGCAAGCACGCCGAAAATCACCGCGTATCGGAGTAACGGCCAGCCTCTGATCTTCAAGTGGGTTAACGGCGGGTGGGCGGTGCCGGGTACGTCGGGTCTTTCTCTCTTGAAAGCTGGCGACGGATACTACTACCTGAAGGACGAACGGCTTGGCACGACCGAAACATACTCCGTCAGCACAGGTCTGTTTCACTCCGAGACAACACGCACGGGTATGTATCGTGAAGTTGAATACGTTGGACAACAGATAGATTCAATCGCGCAGTGGCCCGTTGATCGGATCGGACAGGCGGCATCGCGGCTGACACTTAGTCTGACCTATGACAGTAATGGTCGGATTCTGAGTGTAGTGCCGCCTTCGGGCAACGCGACACATTATGCGTACGATGCGAAAGGCAATCTTGTTTCAGTAACCGCGCCGATTGGATACGTTCGTCAGTACCTTTATGAGGATGCCCGCTTCCCCAATGCGATGACCGGGATAAAGGACGAATCCGGTTCACGGATTGCAACATGGACCTACGATTCCAGCGGACGCACAATCTCGGTCACCCATCCGGACACGACGCGTAACGTTTCTTTCAGTTATGGCGCGAACACGACCACTGTTAGCAATATGTCCGGCAACAGCACGTACTCCTTTAATGTTGGAGACACGTCGCGTCCTGGCTCAATTGTTACGCCTGGCGGCGCGGTCTCACGTACATGGGATATATCAGGGAACCTGAAGCAGACAATTACACCGGATGGGAATACACAGTACACGTGGGACGGCGCCAACCGGCCGACGAAAGCAGTTGCGACAGTCGCTGGCAACAGGACGGTAACGACGATCGAGTATAGCGACAGTACCTCGTTGCGTCCGCATCTGGTCGCCACGCCGGGTAAAATCCGCGCGTTTGTCTATGACCAGGCCGGCAACGTTACTGGCTACGCCGAGACGGAGACAAGCGATCTGACGGGCGACCAGGGGATGCAAGCCACTGGGACCGGTAACCAGTGGACAGTCGGTGCACGCTACGATTCGGCGAGTCGCCTTCTGTCGGCTGCGATTACCCGTAATGGCTCGAAGCGTGAAGACTGGACCTACACATACGACGTACGGGGCAATGTCGAGTCAGTGCAGGATGCCGTATCTGGCTGGTCGATGCGAACGCTCGCCCGCAATTCCGAGAATCGTGCAACGCAGATAGCTGGAAACAGCGGTCAGGCGAGCATCGGATACGATGAGCGCGGTCGCGTAAAGTCCTTTCAGTATAGCGAACCGGCAAGTTCGTCAAATGGTGGACTTGCCCGTGTACTGGCAGTCGATTACCGGTACGGTCCAGATGGTTCGGTGTCCTCGCGCACGGCTCAGGTTTCAACGAATGGAGCCTGGTGGAAGCCGATTAGTGATGCTGAACTGGGTGTCTGGCTGACGAACTGGGAACTCGGGAACGACCCGGTTGCGCCACCCGCGAACCTGACAGGACTCCAGTCGGATGCTCCAGCATTCGTTCCTGATATGTGTGTCGAATGCTACATGGCCTGGAAGGCGTTGCCGACAGGTAAGCTATTCGGGCATGAGCTGGGTGAAACGCTACCGGCTTGGCGCGAGGCAACCGAGTTGATGGTCAGCGATCAGGCGCAGGTTCCTCACCCGGTGCTTGTGCCGGATCTGACCAGTTCTGCGAAGCGGTCAACGCTTTACAGCAGCCTGTTCAAGGGGGGCAGCGGTGACGGCGGAATGGTTAAATGTGGTAGCAGTGGGAATAACGAATGGCGTGAAACATACTGCCATGCCAGATACGAGGTGGATATGAAGCGGTGCGATAACTTCGCCTACGTTATGGGCGGCGAAAGAGGGAAAGCGCTTTGCAAGCAGAATGCGTGGAACGATTATCAAGAGTGCCGGGGGCATTAAATGTCTAAGTTTCTGCCGTGTTCAATAGTGGTGACGTACGACGAGAATCGGCAACAGTTGATCTTGCAGTGCGTCATGCCTGAAAGGCTGTCTTCAGCTTTGAAGGGGGCAAGTGAAATACCTGTTTTGCTGGACGAGTTCAACTTCAAGATTGATGACGAATTCGTGCGCAGGTTCGGCGGCGGGATCGTCAAACTTTTGTCAATGGGCCAACCTGATCTCAAACAGTACATGACGTTCACGGAAAGCCCGTTAGACAAGCTTTCAGAAGGTTGATAGCGCTTTGAAGGGACGTCGGTGGCGTCACCTTGGCGTCACCGGCTGGTGTGTGACGTAATAGCGAGGTGGTCGAGCTGACCTGTGCTGGGGATGCAGCTCGACTACGATCGCTGGCAGGCACGCAGGCATGCGTCGAAGGCCGTCAGGCGCGCCCCGCAGAAGCGGCAGCGTGAACAGGCAGAAAATCATGGGGGTGTGATTTATGACGTTGAGTTTCCGGCCAGACACGAGAGCCTGCGCCTTCATCACGGACGGGCTTTACCGGTATCTGAAAGAGCATCGGGGCGAGCAACCTGTGGAGCTGGTTCTTCATCCCGAGCACAAGCGCATGTTATGCGATGGTCTGCGTATGCGACGTACTGACGTCACATACGACGGGTGCTGGTTTAAAACATTCCGGCACTTGAAGACCCGTGCTGCCGTGCGCCCTGGCTAGTTACGGAAGACGGGCAGCGCCGGGAGCTGTAGCCCTATCATCGCGCGGCGTGGGAAATGTTCCTGACGTTCCCCATCGTAGGTGCACCGCAGCGTGCACAACCAACCGGTCAGCATTCAGCTTCAACAAGTGACTTGTGGAACGGCACCCGAATCGCCGTTAGCTTGAACGCTTTACGAAACACATGGGTAATATGTCGGCTCTTTTCCCCTGAGGGGAAAGGCAGTTTTCCCGCGCCGCAGCGTATGGGGAAACGTGGGAGAACGATGTTTGGCGGCCTGTGGGGAATGCTCGATTTCCCATCACGTGGCGCGCAAAGCTTTATGGCGCAGGTTCAGCGCTGTGGGGAGAAACTTATCCACAGGCTTGCGAACAGATTCTGTGGACAGTTTTCGGGTCGTTCGCCCTGGCAATCCGCGCCACCAGGACAAGATCCAGAAACGATATATACTGTTTATATCGTTTAACACTCTGGAGTTGGTCATGGTTGAGCCCCGCATCAAGAAGGCGACGAAGAAAGCATTCCACTTTCCGAAGAATGCCGATGGGCACGCAGTAACCGAGGATAAGCAAGTGGAGGCGGGGGACCCCGTGGCCACCGACGTGCAAGCCACCACGACAAAGGCGAAGAGACAAAAGCGGGCGGCACCGGTGGAAGCCACGCCAACCGACGCAGCCACAGAGGAAAAAGCGAAGCGTTTGAAGAAGGAGAAGGTCATACGCGACAGCTTCACCATGCCGAAGTCCGACTACGAGAAAATTGCCGCACTGAAACAGAAGTGCCTGGACGCGGGCGTGTCGGTGAAGAAGAGTGAGCTTTTGCGAGCGGGGTTGGTCGTGCTCGAGGCGGCATCGACGAAACGCCTGCTGGCGGCAATTTCGGCTGTCGAAACGGTCAAGACCGGTCGGCCCGCAAAGTCATAGCGCGGCGCTCACTGTGCCGCAATCGACCAGCGCCCGCATGTTATAGGCATTCCTGGTCAAGGACAGAACATGCCAGACAAGCACCTTTCACGCAGGTTTGATACTGAACTCGCTCAGGTCTCGACGAAGCTGCTCGAAATGGGTGGTCTGGCCGAGTCACAGATTGTGTGCGTGCTGGAAGCGCTGAAGTCATTCGATCTGTCACTTCTTGAGCATGTCGGCGACGCCGAACGCCGGCTCAATCTGATGGAAATTGCAATCGACGACGAAGTGGTCAACGTCATTGCCCGCTGGCAGCCGGCCGCCTCCGACCTGCGCCTTCTGATGACGGCGTCGAAGTGTGCGGCCAACCTTGAGCGTGTCGGCGACGAGGCCCGGAAAATAGCGAAGCGCACTCGTCGCGTTGCGATGGACGCAGGCGCGTGGAACCTCAACATTACCGAAATCAAGACTTCTGGCGACATGGCGTCACACATGCTTCGCGGAGCACTGAATGCATTCGCGCGCATGGATGCAACTGCCGCCGCGCAGATCGTCCGTGACGACGAAGTCATCGACACCGAATTTCGGGCATTCGTCGTCAAGCTTGTCCAGTCCATGAAGGAAGACCCTCGCACAGTTCAGCTCGGGCTCGACTACCTGTTCATCGCGAAATCCATCGAACGTATCGGTGACCATGCCACCAACATTGCGGAATCCGTCGTCTATGCCGTTCGCGGCACCGATATCCGCCACGAGCATAGAAAGCAGCGCAGGCACGAAAACTCTGGCAACTGAGGTGAAATGGTTATGGCCACGCTGGATTCAACCATCGATCGTCTGGAGTGGTACTACTCTGCTCATCCAGCGGTCCAGCCTACCCTCGTCGAATTGCGCAATGGTAGCGAGGCCACTGCGGAGAAGGCTAAATCGATTTGCTGATCGTGGAAGTACAGTACCTCTGCCCCCTTGGCTGCTGCGCTGGCGCGCCCAGCCAGATGCGACCGTCCAGCTTGCGAACGGGGCGATCGACGACACACCGAGGCACGATGTCTGTACCTCAAAACTTCCGTGAATAGGCGCGCGACCCGGACGCGGTCAAGTTCGAGGCCGTTGCGCTGCGTCGGCGCGGCTAGAAGGAATAGATCGCCCGCACCCGCGCATCGCCATCTCGGGCCGACGACACGGCGTCTTTCAGAACGCTTACCTCGCACGGTCTGCCTTGCGACGCCCCGTCGCAGATATTCTCGCTTTGAAATCTTTGTTTTCTAGCAGCATCGACATGGCCGCATGTCGCTCAAAGTTGCCGAGAGCGACCAGATAGACCTCTGGATTCAACCCCTCACAGGATTCGCTGACCTTTGCGGGAAAGCGGCCGTCAAGCCCTCGCCCCATGAGCCCGCGCTTAAGGGCGCGGGCGCAGTCGAAGGCGAGCGGCGCGAAAAGCATTACACATAACTTCGGCGCCATCGGTAGTTTCGCGAGGCCCAACAGACCTACCCGCCGGCCGCTTTGTCGAAGTCCGGACTAGCCCTGAGTCCGGCCAGCAGCCCAGCCAGCTGCTCCATGACGATCGGCTTGACCAGGTGATGATCGAAACCAGCCCGTACGCTGCGCTGGCGATCCCGTTCCTGCCCATAGCCGGTCACCGCAATCAGTGTGACCCCAGCGGTTTCGGGATGACTTCTCAGCTGCCTCGCCAGTTCGTTGCCGTCCATGTCGGGCAGGCCGATATCAAGCAGGCAGGCATCGGGGCGCTCCCGTAGCGCGCGTTCGAGCGCGCGCCGCGAATCGTGCTCGACCATCACCTCGTGTCCACAGCACTCAAGGAGCATACCGAGCGCTTCGGCAGCATCAACATTGTCGTCCACGATCAGCAGCTTGAGCCGGTCGCCCACCGGTGATTGCGCTTCCGGTTGTCGCTCGAGCGCCACCGGCTGGGCGTGCATCACTGGCAGTCGGACCATGAAGGTACTGCCTTTGCCGGGCCCGGGGCTGGAGCAGCGGGCTGCGCCGCCATGCAACTCGACCAGATGCTTGACCAGCGCCAGCCCCAGCCCCAGGCCGCCGAGCGAGCGATCGGAAGAACGCTGCGCCTGTGCAAACAGGTCGAACGCATGCGGGCTGAACTCGGATTCCATACCAATGCCCTCGTCGCGCACGGCCATTACCAGCTCTCCGTCGTCCACCTCGGCGCGGATCTCGATGTGGCGCTCATCAGGAGTGAACTTGGCTGCGTTATTTAGCAGATTGGCTACCACTTGCACCAGCCGCGCCTTGTCGCCGATGACGGTTACCTCCTCCAGCGGCAGGTGTACCGCGAGATGCTGTCGGCGTAGTTGCATCAACGGCCGGACCTGCTCGATTGCGTCCGCGACAATAGTCTGCACCGTGACCGGTGCCCTGGCCAGCGCCACAAGCCCGCGTGTGACGCGAGAAACATCCAGCAGGTCGTCCACCAGCCCAGTTATGTGCGCGACCTGTCGCCCAATAATGGCGCTGCTATGGCGCACCTGCTCCTCGTCAAGCCTGCCGATCCTGAGCAACTCCGCGGCGGCCGAAATCGGCGCCAGCGGATTGCGCAATTCGTGCGCCAGCATGGCCAGAAACTCGTCCTTGCGCTGGTCGGCCATCCTGAGCTTCTCATCGGCCACCTTGCGCTCGGTGATATCGCGGAAAAACGAGGCAATCCCGCCCTCGCCCGCCGGGTAGGCGCGCACTTCGACCCAGATGTCATCGCCGACCGGATAACTCTGGCAGTATTCGGACATACCAGCCTCGCCGCTTTCCATCACCCGGTGGTACATACGCGCGCAATCAGTGTCAATCGCTTCTGGCCAGATTTCCCAGTGGCTGCGTCCGATGATCTGCGCGCTCTCCAGATGGGCGATTCGCAGCCCTTCCGCGTTCATGTACGTGACGTTCCAGTTGCGGTCCATCAGCATGAAGCCTTCCCCGATGGTGTCAAAAATGTAACGGCTACGGTCACGCTCGGCACGCAGTTCGGCCTGGGCTCGCGCGGCTTCGACCGCGGACCACGTGCGCTCGGCCATGTCGCGCGCCAGGCGGACATCGGCACCGGTCCAGTTGTAGGGGGCGGCACGGTGCAACCCGAGGAAGGCTACCAGCCGGCCAGCCTTGACCAGCGGCACCGCCAGGAACGAGCGTATCCCGGTCATTCCGTACAGGTTGATAAAGCGCGCGGTGCGGGGATCAGTGCTGCTGTCGTTGGACAGGACGACCTTGCCGGCACGCATCGGAGTCGTGATGTCGAGGCCAAAGTCATCCAGGACAAACTCCATGCCTGCCAGACTAGGAAATGACGGGGAGGTCCAGTCGCGCGGCACGAGGAATGTACCCCGGATCGCGTCGCA
Organism: Paraburkholderia aromaticivorans; assembly: GCF_002278075.1. Taxonomy (NCBI): domain Bacteria; kingdom Pseudomonadati; phylum Pseudomonadota; class Betaproteobacteria; order Burkholderiales; family Burkholderiaceae; genus Paraburkholderia; species Paraburkholderia aromaticivorans. The sequence continues at coordinate 112,475 of NZ_CP022991.1, forward strand.
TTCGCCGAAGACTACTCGGGCCAGATTCAGCTGCTCGCCGAGAAGCGCGCTCGCGCGGGTGACGACGTCTTCAGGCGAGGTAAGCGGGCGCAATGCGTCTGACACCTTCAACTCAAACGCCGCACGCCGCTCTGCCATTACCCGGCCGGTCGTTTCTATCACGGTGCAGTACATGCCACCCACCTGGCCGTCGCTGTTATGCAGCGGCGAATAGGAGAACGTGAAGAAACATTGTTCAGGATAGCCGCGCCGCACTACGGTGAGCGGCAGGTCCTCGAAATACGCCGACCTGTTCGACAGGGCGCGGTCGATGATGGGAGCAATGTCCGGCCAGATCTCGGTCCATATCTGCTGAAACCGCCCCCCCAGCGCGTCCGGGTGCTTCGCAGCCATAATGACTGCGTAGGCGTCGTTGTAAAGAAAGCCGAGGTCGGGTCCCCACGCGACGAACATCGGGAACGCTGAACTGAGCACCATGCTGACTGCCGTGGTCAGCGGCACCGGCCAGGCTGAAGGATGGCCCAGCGGCGACGCGCTCCAGTCAAGTCGCCTCAGCAGTGCGCGAACTTCACCGTCACCTTCGAACATCGTCTGCCAGAGATCGGTCATAAACTAAAAGTTTGCACAATTCAGTTGAAATTCGGCATTTGGCAGGCGATGCCGGGGACTGCGGCTGCGCTTCGCCCGGCGGGACGTGTGAGCAGCGCACTCGGTACTGCCTGCCTCGGCTATGAATTAAACACGACAACCTGAACCCTTCCCGCAAAGGTCATTCCTGGCGACCGAGGAGTGTCGTAAGTTCTCTGCAAAATAAGGCGACCTCTGCCGGGATCAGTTTTAATCTGAGCCCACTGCTTGTGGACGCCTGATAAACCGTCGATCGAGTATGTCACCGGCTCTCGACCCGAATGCGGGTCGCGCCATGCGATTCGCAGAGTCGCGCGATTCGGACGCGTAGATCTTCCGCATAAGGCGCGGTGACGACTTTCGATCACGGGCAACCCTTTGCGAGCGTCCGCAGCGCGTGCTTACAAAGCCGATTTTTGCGCTCTCGGTCGGCAAGGTCGCGCAAGCCACATGGACCCGTCAATCCAAGGTGCCAAGCTATACGCTCGGCGCCGCTGAATAAACGAAACGGCAGCTTTTCGACGCTCTAATTGAATTATTTGCAGACCGAGAGCTCCGCAATACTCAGGACTGGATATGCAGAAAAAGCTGAAGCTGGATACGGATTTCTGAGCGTGGAGTTGCAGTCGTCACGAAGCCATTCGACTTGACGCACCGGTCATCAAAGTCAGAGCGACGATAGACGACATCCATCGTAGGTCTTGGTGCCGCGTCGGGCGAAAATGAAGCTGCAACTCCGCGATGCGCCTTGTTTTTCTCGAATCGGACACCGCAGACGGTAGCCGGTTGACTGCCTTGATGAAACTAGCGACCCCGCTGTCGATCGGTCCTGCCGGTCGCCGCATCCAATGAGGAGGCGCGGAGCACATTTGTCGAGCGGCGCCGGATTTCTCAGTTCGATGTGGGCCGTACTGGATTCGAACCAGTGACCAACGGATTAAAAGTCCGCTGCTCTACCAGCTGAGCTAACGGCCCGGTCCGTCCGACTCGGTACGCAAGTTGCACTTTTTGCGTGCCTGTCCTACCCGATGTCGATCGTGCGACTCGCGGACCGCGCGGGCTCCAGTTTCGGTACGGTCAACGTGAGCACGCCGTTGTCAAACTTTGCCAGGGCGTGATTGGGATCGGCGTCTTCGGGCATCGGGATCGTGCGGACAAAGCTTCCATGCGCGCGTTCCAGCCGGTAGCAGCCATTTTCCTCGCTGCGCACATCCTGCTTTTTCTCGCCGCGCAGCACGATCGCCCCGTCCTCGACGCTCACGTTCAGGTCTTCGCGCTCCATTCCGGGCAATTCGGCCGTCACGCGCAGCACCCGCCCTTCGTCGACCACGTCGATGCGCGGCTGGAAGCGCGATGAACTGAAGTCGCCAAACCATCGTTCGAGCGCGCCACGGCCTGCAAACGGATCCAGAAAGAATTCCTCCACTGCGCGCCACGGTTCGCGTGAGAACAGTCGCGGAATGTCGGGCCAGGCGGCACGCCATTGCTCACTCGTTGGCGGGCTTTCCGCACCGTCTGAATCAGACTTGCGAGTTGCCCCGCGAAGGAACTTGAAGGGGTTCCACTTTTTGAGGTCGGTGTTCATCGTATCCTCCTCTACGGTCTGGCGGAAGAACCGGATCCAGTCATGCGACGAAGCCGCGGGATTTTCGGCCAGCGAACCGGGAACAACGCCATGGCGACCTCGCGATCCGCAGCAGCGGTCAGGCGGTCAGGCGGTCAGGAAACGACCGTTGCGTTCGGTCCTGACCGTGTATCCGCGCGAGCATTCCTGTACGACGTTCTGCATGCGGGCCTCCGCGGGTGGAAGGTGGCGGCTGAACGGCCGCCACCTATGTTCTCCTGTCGTTGCTGTCCGCCTGCATGCTTCAGGTCGTGCGCACCTCGATCCGACGCGGTCGCGCCTCGTCGCGCCGCGGTATCGACAGCTTCAGCACGCCGTCCTTGAGGTTTGCATCGATTTTCGACGTGTCGAAGTCGGCCCCGAGAGCGAACGCCCGCGCGAAGTGAGGCTGGCGGATCTCCGCATGCTGCAACCGCAGCCCCGCCGGTGTGGGAACCACCGCCTCGGCCTCGATGTACAGGTTGCCATCGTGTACGTTCACCTCGAGGCGGTCCCTTGTAACGCCGGGCAGGTCCGCCCACAGGGTAATGCCCTGGCTGTCCTCGAAGATGTCCACGGGCGGCGTTATGGTGACCCGGCGTTGCGACGGGTCGTCCTGGCGGCGGCCCACCGCCGTTTCATCTTTCCTGGCAAGTTCCGTTGTGTCGTTCATGATGCCCTCCTCGGTTCGGCGACGGGTTTTATTGAACGGTGATAGCCCGCGGCTTTGACGTCTCTCGCTTGCCGACGCTCACGGTCAGGCAGCCATTGGTGTACTGCGCCGTAACCTTGTCGGGATCCGCGTGCTGGGGCAGTTCGATGACGCGCCGGAAAGCGCCGACGAACCGCTCCTGTGCATAGGTACGGGTGTCGTCGCCCACTTCCAGCTGTGCGGGTCCGCGCTCGCCGCTGATGGTCAGCAGACCCTTGTCGATCGAAACGTCGAGTTTTGCCGGATCGACACCCGGCGCGAACGCGACGATTTCAATCGAGTCGTCGGTCGAGCCGATGTTGATCTGCGGGAAGGCGCCAAAGCGCCCGGAACGGATGCTTGACGGGAAACCGCCGAAGAGGCTCGCCATCTGCCGTTGCAGACGGTCGAACTCGCTGAACAGATCGGTCCCGAAGTAGAGATCGCTCATGGTCATTTCCTCCTTCAACCAGCAGGAAGACGAACCGGCCTACGCGCTCCAGTCCGTCTGCCGTGCTGCGGGCAAACAAATCGAAACACGCAGCGCGCCGGACTGCTGGCGCGACTGCCTGAGCGGAATTCAAGATAGGATTTCGGGCGAAAATTTCAAGGGGAGATTGCGACTTTCTGCTCTTGAATTCGGGTCACCCCATCCTACCTTCACCACGCCCCCAACGGACCATGCGAGGACACCATGGAATTCGACTACGATTGGCCGACCCTTGGCCGGCACCGGATCCGCTTGCGCTCAACAAAGGGTTTCCCGACCGAGACGATGCGTACCGCGGTCGAGGTGGTGCCGCCTATCCAGTGATGCGCCGCGGCAGGCACAGGCAAGGGCCGGATGCCACGCTCAGCTGCGATTGATGAGTGCCTGATCTGATCCGCAGGCCCAATCCGCGGGCATCCGGCAACTGGGGCGCAAGCCTGACCTTCTACGTCATCCGACACGGTGCGGTTATGTCCGGGCAAAGCAGCTTCGCGGCGGTGCTCATGTTCGCGCGACCTGCGAGCCGCTGGTCGGCCGGGCGAGGCTGACCTCGCCCAGATAGACACTTTCGCCGAGCTCGCATTCGCGCGAAGCGTTGCCGAGATCATGACGGATCTCGACCCGGTAGATGCCGCTGCCCTTCGCCAGGCCGCTGAAGCGGAAATCGCCGAAGCCGTCCGTGACGGTTTCGGCCTGCTTCTGGTTGCCGACGTACAGGGTCACCGCCGCATCCGTGACGCACTCGATCACGTCTCCCATGCGAGCGCTGACGCTACCGCCGATAAAGCAGCTTTCCCAGCGCTCAAGGCCGCTGTACCAGAAGCGCGGCTTCGTGCCCAGGTTGGGCCGCAATCCCTTGAGGCCCTCGCGCCGGGCCTTCTCGTCCATCGCGGCGTCATCCAGTTTGACCGTCTCGAAGACGTCGGTGGGGCATGACTGCTGGCAACGAGGCTGAGGCCAACCCTGGTCGAGCAGATGGGCGTCGACGGCATCGTCATTATCGACCCGGACAAGGCGCGAGGCCGGAAAGACATCGTGAAGGCATGCCCGTACAAGGCAATCGTCTGGAATGAACGAACTCCATGCCGGGCTCCTTCGCCCACAGGCGCCGCGGCGTCCCCTCGAATCCCGCATAGGCCCCGTTGGTGCTTTCCGGATCGCAGGACCAGAAGACGATCATCTCCGCTTCCTGGAGGCAATCCTCGACGCCGCCATAGCCGGATGGCACGCCGATGCGCATCGAGTTGCCGAAATGATGCATGGCACCCCAATACCAGCCTTCCCAACTGTCCGGATTTGCGGCGACCCGGGTAAAGCCGATCAGGTTGGCAAATCGCGTCAGCGCGCTGAGGTAGTAGCCCACGTTGCCCCACTGATGGTGGGACGACAGCGGAAAGGTAATCGAACCGGGACCGTGAACGCGCTTCTGCCGGGTGATTTCTTTAGCGAGCATGTCAAGCGCCTCGTCCCAGCCAGCGGCGAGGCCAAGATGCCGTCCGCAACTCAGCAAGACTCGCTGGCCGCGACTGAGCGCGTCCGCGCCCCATTCGGCGTCTTTCTAACGAATTCTCAAGCGCGAGCAACCATGCTATGTCGCGTTATCAAGCTCACGCATCTCGATGAACCTCTGTGTTTCCTTCAACCTGAAATCAGGTTCGCCTTTGCCCCCCGCACCCCGATGTCGTTACACTCGATGTCTGGCCATCGCTTCCTCACCTCCCGGCTCATGGATCTAAAGCAGATTCAATATTTCATCGCGCTGTTCGAAGATGGCTCCGTAACACGCGCCGCCAAGCGGCTCAATATCGTGCAGCCCGCGCTCAGCATGCAGATCGCAAAGCTCGAAACGGAACTGAACAGCCGGCTCTTCGAGCGCGGCCCGCATGGCATGACGCCCACCGACGCCGCGCGGCAGATGTACCGCCTCTACATGCCGATCATGCGTGACATCGAGCACGCGCGCGAGCAGCTCAGCCGGCACGACGTGATCGTCGCCGGGCGTATCTCGCTCGGGATGGTGGCGTCGGAAGCGCAGAGCGTCCTGCCGGAATCGCTCGCGCTATTCAACGCGGTCTATCCGCATGTCGAGGTGTCGGTGGCCGATGGTTTCAGCGCGCAACTGATCGACGCGGTGGAAGCGGGCCGGCTAGACGCGGCTATCATCAACCGGCCCCGCGGGCGGCTGTCGCTCGATACGTCGCCACTAGTCGTCGAAGAGATGGTGCTCGTCACGAGCGCGGAACACGGCCCGGCGCTGCCCGACACCATTACGGCATCCGCGCTGACGAAGCTCGAGCTCGTGCTTCCGACGCGCCGCAACGGCCTGCGCGGCGCGCTCGACGCCGCACTGCTGAACGCCGACATCGTGATCAAGCCGCAGTTCGAGATCGACCTGCTTACCACGATCGTGCAATTTGTCGAACAAAGCAGCATCGCGACGATCATGCCGCGCGTGGTCGTGCAGCGGAAGGTCGACGACGGCCGGCTGCGCGCGACGCCGATTTCGGCGCCGCGCATCGTGCGTCACATTGTTTGCGTGAGCCATCCGAAGCGGCCGATCGGTCCTGCCACGACCGAGCTCATCGACATCATCGCCGATCAGATCCGCCGCGTCACCACGGGGATCGAGATCGCGGACCCCGATCCAGCCGACGGCAACGAGGCGTGAGCCGCTTCGCTGGCGCCGGCTTTACGCCGGCTGGCGCGCGTCGCCAGGCGCATCGCTGCGGGTAGCGAACGGCGCGACGCGAGCCTGCCTGTCGCGCGCGATCAATGGGGGTCGCGCACCGGCGTGTTGTCGAGCTTGCCGAGCGTCTCAGGCACGACGAACGCGCCGATGAGAAAGATCACGCTGATCGCGCCGACGAACACGGCAAGCGTCATCGGCAGATCGAGCGGCGTCTTCGCGATCAGCGAGACGAGCGTGGGCATCATCCCGCCGATCGCAAAGCCGATATTCCACGACAGACCCGTGCCGGTCGCGCGGATCGCCGTCGGAAACCGCTCGTTCAGGAAGATCAGGATCGGCGCATAGCCGGCGCTGCCGAGCGCACTGAGGATGACCGCGTAGACACCGACCATCGTGATGGTCTGCGCCGTCGGCAAGAGCAGGAACAGTGCGGGCAATGCAAACAGACGGATTGCGCCGAGCAGGATGAAGGTCCGTTTGCGGCCGATGAACGTGCTCAGGTGACCGGCCGCGACCGATGCGATTACCACGGCCACGCTGCACAACATAAGGATCGCAGCAGCCGTCCCGTTCGGTGCGTGATTGACGACCTTGAGGAAGGTCGGCAGATAGCCCGAGGTCAGGTAATAACCGCTGCCGCCGCCGATCGTCAGCAGCAGGTTGACGAACAGGATCGAACGATAGTCGCGCGAGAACAGCGTGCGGATCGGCGAACGGACCACCTCGACCGGCGCGTTACGCGTCTTGTCGGCGGCGGCACGCACGGCCTTTTCCGCGGCGAGCTTCTTCCACAGCGGCGATTCCTCGAGACTGTTGAAGACGAAGAGTCCGAGCACCGAGCTGATGATCCCGGTGAAGAACATGCAGCGCCAGCCCCACACGTCGAACAGGTCGCCGGGAAACAGCGACGACATCGCGAGATACGTCAGCGAAGCGAGCAGCGCACCAAGGCCCGCCCCGCCGCCGCCGATCAACCCCGACACCGCGCCGCGATACTTCAGCGCAACGGATTCCGTGCCGATCGTGTGCGTCGACGCCACCACGCCGCCGACGAATACGCCCTGCACGAGACGCAGCAGCAGAAAGAGCACCGGCGCGATCACGCCCACCTGTGCAACGGTAGGCAGCAGACCGAACGCCGCCGTCGACAGACCGACACCCACCACCGCGAGAATCATCGCGCCTTTGCGGCCGCGCCGGTCCGCATATGAGCCGAACAACGCGGATCCGAGCGGCCGCATCAGCAGCGTGACGGCAAACGACGCATACACCGCGGCGAGCGACAGCATCGCGTGTTCGGAGGGGAAGAACAACCGGCCGACCACCGGTGCGACGAACAACAGGACGAACAGATCGAACAGATCGAGTGCCCACCCCAAACACGAGGCTACCACTGCGCCCATCACCTGCCGCCTGTTGATTGCGGGCACGGCGGCGCCACTTTGCGCTGCAACGGACATCATCATCTCCTAAGTTATTACCGGGCTGGTCCAGATGTGAACTCACCCGATGTGCGACGCGCTTCGGCCTCGTGAAAGGCACGGCGCGCTCTTGTTGCGTTGACGAAAATCGTTATGACGTCAGGCGCGCCAGACCGCGCTGGTCTCGCGCTGCAAACTGCGTCCTGCCGAGCATCGCGTCGGCGATCTTCTCGGCGATCATGATGGTCGGAATGTTGGTGTTGGCGGACGGCAGACGCGGCATCAGCGAAGCATCGACCACCCGTAGCCCATGTGCGCCATGCACTCGCCCTTCGGTATCCGTCACGGCGCTGCGCTCGCGCGCGTCGCCCATCCGGCAAGTACCGCTCGCATGCCAGACGCCAAACACGTTCGCGCGAATGAAGTCGTTCAATGCGCGCTCGTTGGCGAGTACCGACGACATCTGCACGCCGCGCGTGGCGAAGCGTTCGATCAACGCGTGGCGAATCGGCGCGGGTGTATCGAGCAGCAGTCCCAGCAGCGACGTGATCGCCGCATTGGTTTTGCTCACGCGGCTTAACGCCTTCACGCGCGGCGAAAAAGCGGCGGGGAAAAAGTCGCGCAGATCCTCGCTCAGGCCCGAGGCCGCGACCACCCGCGCCAACACGCGCACGCCCGCGGCGAGCCGTGCGACATCGCGTTCGTCATCGAGCAGATTGAGATCGACCTGCGGTGCGGCGAACGGATCGCTCGAAACGAGCTGCACGCGGCCGCGCGAATACGGACGGTTGCACCACAGGAAAAACAGGCCCAGCCGGCTACCGAGTGCATGCCACGCAGCGCGCGTCGCGCTCGACAGATACAGATCGGACGCCTCGCAATCCGCGACGCCCGAGGTGAATCGCGCGGCCGTCATGCTGGCGCGGCGCCGCGTGAGCGGCATGCGAAAGCGCGGCTCGAGAAAATGACAGAACGTCAACGACGGATGGTCCTGCAGATTCCGCCCGACGCCCGGCAGATCGAGCACACGCTCGATGCCGAGTGCGCGCAGTTCGCTCGCGTCGCCCACACCCGCTCGCATCAGCAGAGCCGGCGACTGCAACGCGCCGGCGCACACGATCGTTTCCCGCGCCTCGAAACGCAGACGCTCGCCGTGCGGCGAAACGGCAACCACGCCGCGTGCGGCCACCCCTTCCATCACGATGCGCTCGACGCGCAGGTTCGAAAAGATATGCAGGTTCGGCCGCTTGCGTGTTTCTGCATCGAGATAGGCGACCGCGGTCGATACGCGCCGGTCGTCGCGATTCGAAAACGCGCCGGGAAAATAACCGTCGCCGAACTGCGCGTTCTGGTCCTGCAACGCCGCGAAGCCGTTGCTGCGCAATCCGTGGGCGAACGCGTTGCAAAATGGCGGCCACTGCTGCGGCATAATGCGCCGGATCGGCACCGGCCCATCCGCGCCGTGCAGCGAACCGTATGGAAAGTCGACGTCGCTCTCGAGCTTGCGGAAATACGGCAGCACGTCATCCCACGCCCAGCCTGCCGCACCGCTCGCGGCCCAGTCGTCGTAGTCGCGCGGCAGGCCGCGATTGGCCGACTGCACGTTGATGCTCGAACCGCCACCCATCACGCGGCCCTGCTCATACACTTTAGCCGCGGAGTTCCGCGTAGCCTTCGCCTTGAGCTCAGGCCAGATCCAGGTCTCCCCGCAGAAAACAGGCATCGGGTAGCTGTCGAGGATCGCCTCCGGCACCGCGCCAGGCGGCGTATCCGCGCCCGCCTCGATCAATGCGACGCTCACCGACGGCACGGCCGACAGCCGATGCGCGAGCACGCATCCTGCCGACCCGCCGCCGACGATCACATAATCGAAACGCGCGCTTACCCGCTCCATGCCTGTCTCCTGAATTGCTCGATCTATGCGCTGCTATCAGCTGCCGCGAAACACGGGCTTGCGCTTGCCATGAAACGCCTCGACGCCTTCACGGAAATCGTCCGAACTGCGCAGCCGGCTATAGCAATGTCCTTCCAGTTCGATCGCGATCGAAAGCGGCGCGTCTTCGGTGTCATTCAGCAGCTTCTTAGCCGTGCGCTGAGCGAGCGGCGAGAAGGCGCGCAACTCGTCGACGAGTGCATCGGTCGCGGCTTCGAGCTCCGCATCGGGCACGCAGTCGACCACGATGCCCCAGTCATACGCCTGCTTGCCCGGAATGCGGCGCGAGCGCATCACGATGTCCTTCGTGCGGCCGACGCCGACCATCTTCTGCAGACGCGCCGAGCCGCCCGAACCCGGAATCTGGCCGAGCTTCTGTTCCGGCAGCGCGTAGAAGCTGGTGTCGGTCGCGATGCGGAAATCACAGGCGAGCGACAGTTCGAAGCCGACGCCGAAGCAGAAGCCGCGATTGGCCGCGATCACCGGCTTCGAGCACCGCGCGGGCGCGGCGACATTCCACGCCAGCTTCGACACGAGTTCCGGCGACGCTTCGAGAAAACCCTTGATGTCGCCGCCGCTCGAGAAGTGCTCGCCTTTCGCACGCAGCACGATCACGCGGACGCGGTCGTCCTCGTCGAGTGCTTCGAATGCGGCGCGCAGCTGGTCGCGTGCATGCATCGAGATCACGTTGAACGGCGGGCGGTGCAGGATGATGTCGGCGCGTTCGCGCGCGGCGTCGATTTCGATCGAGAAGCCGTCGAGTTCCTGCAGCAGCGTCTGGCCGCGATGAGTCAGGTCAGTCATGTGATACTCCTTTTGTGGTTCGGTCAGGTTGTGCGGCGTCGTGCTCCGGTTCGTACTCGCCCGCAGAAAGCTTGCGGCGCAGGATCTTGCCGACCGGCGATTTCGGAATGTCGTCGACAAACACGTATTCGCGCGGGCGCTTGAAGTTGACGAGATCGGAGGTCCGGCAAAAGTCGTCGAGCGCCCCGGCTTCGACGTATTGGGTCCGCTTGATGAAAGCGACAACACGCTGCCCCCAGCGCTCGTCTTTCACGCCAGCGACGGCCACTTCGTCCACCGCCGGATGCAGCGACAACACCGATTCGATATCGACTGGCGAGATGTTCTCGCCGCCGCTGATGATCATGTCGTCGACGCGGCCCGACACGAAGAGATCGCCGTCGTTATCGAAGTAGCCGGTGTCGCCGGTGAAATACCAGCCGTCGCGCAACGACTTCGCGTTCGCGTCCGGCCGGTTCCAGTAGCCTTCGAACGACTCGTCGCCGAGCAGGTCCGCGATGATCTGGCCTTCTTCGCCGGTTTGCGCGAGTTCGTCGGGCGACGTCGCGTCGAGCTTCACGACGCGCAGCCGCGTATTGATGCCGGCGCGGCCCGCGCTGCCGGGTTTCAGCGTCGCGTCCTGATCGATACTGAACGTGTAGACCTCGGACGAGCCGTAGTGATTGACGAACAGTTCCGGCTTGAAAGCAGCGGAAAGACGCTTCAGCAAACCGTCGTTCATCGGCGCGCCGGCAAAGCCGAGTTTCGTCACCGAACTTTTGTCGGTGCGCGCGAACTCCGGTGCGGCCAGCAGATCGTGATAGAGCGTGGGCACCAGATACAGACACGTCAGCCGGTACGTGTGGATGGAATCGAGCGCAAGGGTCGCGTTCCAGCGGCGCACGCAGACGAACAGCCCGTCGACGAGCGCCATCGCCAGCAGCGAGCGCACGCCCATCGTGTGATAGAGCGGCATCACGCCGAGCGTGCGTTCGCCGTGGCGATAGAGGTTCTGTGCGACATGCGCGAGCGCGGCGGCGCGTTCGTGGCGATGCCGGCGCGGCACGCCCTTCGCCTTGCCCGTGGTGCCCGACGTATAGAGGATCAGCGAGCAGTCTTCCGCGGTGGCCTGCGGGGTGACCGCGGCAACAACTGCGCCTTCGCGCCGGCGCTCGCGCAGCAGTGCATCGAACGAACTCGACGCGCCCGCCGCATCGTCCAGCGCAATGCGCGCAACGGCCTTGGCGGCGGCGCTTTGCGTGACGGCTTCGGCGCAAACCGGCTCGTACACGATGGCTTTGACGCCCGCATCGGTCACGCAGTAATCGAGCTCATCGGGTTTCGCCCGCCAGTTCAGCGGCACGATCGCCACGCCGGCGAACTGGCACGCCCAGTGCAGCGTCGCCATTTCCCAGCGGTTTTGCAGCACGACGAGCAAACGGTCGCCGTGTGCGAGACCGAGTTCGTGCAGACCGTCCGCAACGTTAAGGATGATCCGGTGCCACTGCGCATACGTGAGCGTCAGTTCACCATCGACGAGCGCCAGCGCGTTCGGGCTGCGCTCCACGCTTTGCAGAAAGGTTCGGCCGAGATCAAGCATCGCTCGTCTCCTTCTCTTCCTGCGCCTGGCGCCGGCGCGCCGCCACATCGAGCACGGCGGCGACGATCGGCGTATAGCCCGTACAGCGGCACAGATGGCCCGACAGCATGTCGCGCACCTGCGCCTCGTCTAGATCCGGCACGCGCTTCAGATAGTCGGCGCACGACATCAGAATGCCGGCGGTGCAAAAGCCGCACTGCAGCGCGTGATGACGCTGGAACGCCTGCTGAAGGTCGCCGAGCGTCTGGTCGGGTGCGAGGCCTTCTACCGTATCGATGCGGCGGCCGTCCGCCTGCAATGCGAGCATCAGGCACGAACGTCCCGCCACACCGTCGATATGAACCGTGCAGGCGCCGCACACGCCGTGTTCGCATCCGACGTGCGTGCCGGTTGCGCCCAGCTCGTGCCGCAGAAGATCGGACAGCAGATCGCGCGGCTCGCAATAGCCGCTTCGTTCGCGGCCGTTGAGCGTCACGGTGATTCGCTGCCGTTCGCCGCGCGGTTGTATGCCATGCGGCATCGTATTAACAGGGGTCTTCGGGGTCTTGCTCACATCGCCTCCTCTATCACGCGCCATCCCAGTTGCCGGACCAGATGCCGGCGATATGTCGCACTGACATGCGCGTCGTCCTGCGCGCCCAGCTTCCAGCTCAAATCGTTCAATGCAGTACGCAAGTCGTCGCCCTGCAGACGCGGCCAGCGCTCCACCACCGGCCGGTCGGCGACGCCGCCCACAGCGATCTGGATCGCCTTATCCGTCACCACCGCCGCGCACGACACGAGGGCGAAATCGCCATGACGGGCGGAGAATTCCGCAAAGCCATAGCGCTCGCCCGGCTTTTTCAGCGGAAACCGCACGGCCTCGACAAGTTCGTCCGGCTCGCGCGCCGTCATCAACATCCCCTGAAAAAAGTCCTCGGCGGCGAGCACGCGCCTGCGCTTTGTCGAGCGCAGCAGCACATCGCCGCCAAGGGCTGCCAACGCGAGAGGCAACTCGGCGCTCGGATCCGCGTGAGCGATCGAGCCGCACACGGTCCCGCGATTGCGGATCTGAAAATGGGAAATGTGCGGGAACGCGAGAGCGAGCAACGGCACTTCGTCGCGCAGAGACGGGCGCCACTCGACGCTGCCCTGCGTTGCCGCCGCACCGATAACGAGCTGCCCCGCCTCGTTGTCGACACGCACCGTATTCAACTCGTCGGTGCGGGAAATATCGACGAGCCAGCGCGGTTGCGCGAGGCGCATGTTCAGCACCGCCATCAGCGACTGGCCGCCGGCCAGCACGCGTGCGTCTTCGCCGCCATGCGCGAGCGCTTCGAGCGCATGTTCCGTACTCGTCGCGCGCAGATAATCGAACGGCGCCGGCTTCATGTTCTGCTCCTGAAGATTGCGAGGAAGCGCGAGAGCCACGAGCCTTGCGCGCGGCCTTCGTCGACGGGCTTGCCTGATGCTTGCCGGCCCAGTGATTCGAACAGTTGCCGCAGCACGACCTTCGCCGCGCCTTCGAGCATCCGCCCGCCGACTGCCGCAACCTTGCCCGACACCTGCGCTTCATAGTCGTACGACAGCCGCGTGCCGTGCTCCGTGGGCGTCAGTTCCACGAGTCCTTCGCCACGCGCGGTGCCAAGCGGCGAACTGCCGGCGCCCGCGAGGCGCAGACGATGCGGCGCGTCGATATCCGACAACCCGATCCGCGCTTCGAAGCGCGCCTTGATCATGCCGACGCCGACCGTCACATCGGCGCGATACTGGTTCGGTCCGGTCGCTTCGAGCGCGTGGCAGCCTGGAATGACCTTCGCGAGCGCCTGCGGGTCCAACAGCACCGCAAAGATCGCTTCGGGTGTGGCGTCGAGATCGACAGTGCCCCGCGCCGTCAGCGCCTTGCCGCCTGCAAGCGCCTTGTTCGACGCGGCGGCCGCAGCCGCTTCAAGTAACTCGGGACGCGAAGGCGGCGGATCGTCAATGCCGATCAGGTGCATCACCTTCGCAGGCGTGAGCGGCAAGCGGATATCCTCGACGCCGAGTGCATCGGCCACTGCGTTTGCGATGCACGGCGGCGTGCTCATGTTGTTGCCTTCGCCGAGCCCCTTCGCACCGAGCGGCGTGAACGGCGACGGCGTTTCCAGATGCACGATCATCGGATCAGGCACTTCGCACGAGGTTGGCATCAGGTAGTCGGCGAGCGTGCCCGACTGGAAACTGCCGTCCGCGCCGTAGCGGAACTCTTCCATCAGTGCCGCGCCCAGGCCCTGCGCGAACGCGCCGCGAATCTGGCCGTCGGCGAGTGCCGGATTGAGCAGCGTGCCGGCGTCGTGTGCGGTCACATAGCGGTCGATGCGCACCCGGCCGGTTGCGCGGTCCACTTCGACCGCGCACATGTCGAACGCGAAACCGTAGGCCGCCGATGTGTTGATGCGATCCTGCTCGTCGGGCGCGTCCATGTGCGGCGGCGTCCAGAACACCGTCTCGCGCAGGCCCGGCTCTTCGCCCTCGGGCAACAGCGCGGGCGCCCAGTGCGGCGCATTGCTCGCGACGCGGCCAAACGGCAGCGCGCGGTCTTCCTTGCCCTTCGCAAAGACGCGGCCGTCTTCGAAACAGATGTCCTCGGGCGCACAACCCGCTTGCTTCGCGACGATGCGGGCCACCTTGTCGCGCACACGCATCGCTGCCAGATGCACCGTGCCGGCCACCGCACCGGCAAAACGACTCGAATAGTTACCCGCCGCCACTGACCACGCGTCCTTGTGCGTGTCGAACTCGACGTTGACGACGATGTCGTGCGGATTCAAACCCAGCACATCGGCGACAACCTGCGCGCAGACCGTCATATGCCCCTGTCCCGCCGGCGTCGATGCAATCGTCACCACCACGCCGCCGAGCAGATCGACGCTGACTGTCGCGCTCGCGATGGCGCCGCTCTTCGGGCCGGCTTTCTTGCGCGCCTCGGCGGGCATCACGGTCGTGATGTAGCCCATGTTCGACACGGACGGTTCAACGATCGCCGCAAAGCCGATGCCATACAGACGTCCTGCGCGGCGCGCCGCATCGCGGCGCGCGACGAGTTCGTCGTAGCCGCCTTCGGCGAGCGAGCGGCGCAGCGCTTCCTGATAGTTGCCGGAATCGAGCAGCGCACCCGCTGCGGCGCGATACGGGAACGCATCGGCGGCGACGAAGTTGCGGCGATACACGTCGAGCACCTCGAGCTTCAGTTCGATCGCGATGCGCTGCATCAGACGTTCAAGCGCGAAATACACCTGCGGCCCACCGAAACCGCGGACGAGGCCCGTCGGCGTTTTATTCGTGAGCGCCACGCGGTTGCGCACGACGAGATTCGGAATCGCGTAAGCGCCCGTCAGGCAGCCGTGCATCCGGTAGAACGTGGCAGGCTCCGGCGCACGCAGATAGCCGCCGCAGTCCTCGATCTGGTCGTATGAAAGCGCGGTAATGCGGCCGTCGCTTTCAACGGCGGCTTCGAGCGTCGTCAGGCGCGCGGTGGCCGAGGTGGCCGCGCTCAGATGTTCGAGGCGATCCTCGACCCATTTCACCGGCGCACCGGCCTTGCGCGACGCAAGGCACATCAACACCACATACGGAAACACCGCCTGTTTCACGCCGAAGCTGCCGCCCGAGTCGCGCGGCGCCTTGTGCCGCAGACGATTCGCCGGCACGTTCAGCGCCATCGACATCACCGCATGCAGCGAGAACGGCCCCATGAAATTCGACGTGACGTCATAACCTTCATCGCCGGACAGATACTCGGCGATCACCACGCCGCATTCGATCGGCGCACACGTGTTGCGTGGATAGTGCGCGTCGATGGTCACGCGATGCGGCGCGCGTTCGAAAGCCGCTTCGGGCTCGCCATAGCGATAGTGACGATCGCTGATCACGTTCGTGCCGACCTTCGGATGCAGAACGGGCGCATCGTCGGCGATCGCGTTTTCGATCGAGGTCACCGGCGGCAGCGTCTGGTACTCGACCTTGATCAGATCGAGCGCGTCTTCAGCGAGCGCACGCGATTCGGCCAGCACCACGGCAACCGGTTCGCCGACGTAGCGCACCCGGTCCATCGCGAGCGCCCACTGCTCCATGGGCGACTTCACGCCGACCACGAACGGCCGCGACCAGCCCGGCAGATCGTCACGTGTGAGCACGGCGCGCACGCCGGCCAGTCTGAGCGCAGCGTCCGTGTCGATGCTGCGCAGTTCCGCATGGGCGTGCGGCGAGCGCAACACCGCGGCGTGCAGCGTGCCGGGTTTGACGGCGATGTCGTCGCCGTAACGTCCGCGGCCGGTCAGGATCGCCGGATCTTCGACGCGTTCCATCGAACGGCCCACGTGCCGCTGGCGCTGGCGCTCCGACGTGTCGGGCTCGCCGGCGGGCCGTGCATCCGCCACCAGTTCGGCAACTGTATCGCGCTGATTCAATTCATTGCTCCCTGCCCGCGCGTGGCGGCTGCATGGGCGTCGTCGCCCTCGTCGTTCTCGCGTCGGTTGAACTCACTGGCAAGACCGCTCCAGCGGCGCGCAATCTCGCGATGCTCGATCCCGAACAGATCCATGATCCGGCCGACCGTGTGATCGACGATGTCGTCGACGGTTTGAGGGTGCGCATAGAACGCGGGCACTGGCGGCATCACGATCGCGCCCATTTCGGTGGCGAGCGTCATGTTGCGCAGGTGCGCGAGATTGAGCGGCGTTTCGCGTGCGACGAGCACGAGACGGCGACGCTCCTTGAGCATCACGTCCGCGGCGCGCGTCAGCAGGTTGTCGGCGAAACCGTTGGCGACGCTCGCCAGCGTTTTCATCGAGCACGGCGCGATCACCATGCCCGCGGTGACAAACGAGCCGCTCGCCACCGCCGCGCCGATGTCGCGCACGTTGTGGACGACGTCGGCGAGGCCGTCGAGGTCTGAACGCGTAAGACCGAGCTCCTGCGCAGCGGTAATGGCGCCCGACGGCGACACGATCAGATGCGTCTCAACCGTGCCGAGCCGGCCCAAGGCCGCCAGCAGCCGCACGCCGATGACTGCGCCACTCGCACCCGAAATGCCGACGACGATCCGTTCACGCGATTGCGTTGACTGCATGGCTGTGCCTCGCTCAGACCGCATCGCGCAACTGGTCGCTGTGCAGGTAGGCATCGAACGGCGCGTTGTTCGTGGCGACGAGCCGGTCGAGATCGACGGTGTCCTGCCCCGGAATCCGCACGCGGGTGAATACATGTGCGGGATAGACGACCGGGCGCGTCGCATCGAGACCCATCTTGGCGCTGACGCCCTGCATGTGCGGCGGCGCATCGTCGGGCTGGCCGACGGTCGTCGATGGATCGAGCGGCGAGCCCTGTGCGCCGGCCACGATCACGAGATCCCGATCCGCCTGGAAGCGCGTCGCGACCGCCCATTCGATTTCGGCGGGATCGTGCACGTCCACATCGGTATCCACGACGACGACCTGCTTGATGTCGTAGTGCGCGCCGAACGCGCACAAAATCACGTTCTTCGCTTCGCCTTCGCGCTTCTTGTCGAACTGGACCCACAGGTGATACCGGCACACGCCGCCCACCGACAACTCCACGTCCTTCACGCCCGGATGACTGCGCTGCAGATGCGCCAGCAACGTCGCTTCGCGCGGAATGGCGCCGAGCAGCAGATGCTCCATTTCAGCCGGAACAATCGTGTGATAAATGGGCTGTTCGCGGTGCGTGACTGCCGTCACCTCGATCACCTCACGCGCTTCGCGCGCGCTGTAGTACTTCGGGAATTCGCCGAACGGACCTTCGGGCTCGCGCACCTTGGGCAGGATGCGGCCCTCGATCACGATTTCCGAAAACGCGGGTACACGCACGTCGTTCGTCGCGCACTTGACGACCGGCAGCGGCGCGCCGTGCAAGGCACCGGCGATCTCCAGTTCGTCGCTGTCGATCGGGGAAATGGCCTGCGACGCCAGCATCGTCAACGGATCGACGCCGATCGCGATCGCCACGTCGAGGGCGTCTCCCGCCGCTTCCGCAGCCTGATAGAACGCCAGCAGATGACGCGGCAACATCAGGATCGCCATGCGGTCCGGGGCGTGCACCTGAATGCGGTTGATCGACACATTCTGGATGCCGGTCCGCGGATTACGCGCAATCACGAGCCCGGCCGTGATGTAGGGACCGTTGTCGTGCTCGCTGTGTGTCGGGATCGGCAGCAATGCGTGCAGATCGATGCCCTGCGTGCGGACGACCTGCTGGCACGCGGCCTCCTCGCGTGGCAGTTCGTGCCAGGCAAGCGGATGCCCGGCCGCATCGCGAAAGCGTTCGAGCAGCGCGGCCTCGGGCACGCCCATCGCCTCGGCGATCCACGCGCGCTTCGACATGAAGCCGCTCACCACCGGAATGGCGTGGCCGCCGGGCTTGAGAAAGATGGCGGCCTGTTCTCCGTCGAGCCGTTTGGCGACTGCCGCGAGTTCGTGCTGGAGCGAAACCGGCTGATCGATGGTCGCGACGCGGCCCGTTGCCGACAGGCGTTCAAGCCAGTGGCGAAGCGTCGGCGCGATGCTCTGCGGTGCCCATGAGGATTGAGGTGTGCCGCTGCCTGCGGCATCGCGTGAGTTCATTTGCGTCTCCATCGGTGCTTGCCGTCGGGCGCCGGAACGAGTCTGTCGGGCGGATATGCAGCAAGTTGGAATGAAGCGTAACGAGAACGGGCTATAACTTCTAATATTGTTTTTTGATGCTTTTCATCATTTGTTTTGATATCAGTGTTAGCCCCGATGACGCCCTTCGTGCGCTCGGTTATCAATAGGCAACCCTTCCAGTAAGGGTCTTTCTCAGCTTTTCAGATAGTTACGCGGTGTGCGGTTTTCGCCGGCTTTCGTGAGTGACCTGATGGCCCGCGCAGCGGATATTAACTTTCGTGATGCACCCCGCAGCGCCCCGTCTGGACGTCAAATGGACCTCTCATGGACCTGAAGCAGATCCACTATTTCATCGCGCTGTTCGAGGACGGCTCCGTGACGCGCGCCGCCAAACGCCTGAACATCGTGCAGCCGGCGCTCAGCATGCAGATCGCCAAACTGGAGGAAGAACTGCATCAACAACTGTTCGACCGCGGCGGGCACGGCATGGCGCCCACCGCCGCCGGACGGCTGATGTACCGCCTCTTTCTGCCGATCGTCCGCGATCTCGCGCATGCGCGTCAGCAAATGGTTCAGCGCGACGAGATCGTAACGGGCCACGTGTCGATCGGGCTGATCGCATCGGTGACGGAAAGCGTGCTCGCTGATTCGCTGTCGCGCTTTCACGCGCGCTATCCGCATGTCGAAGTCACCGTCGCCGACGGCTACACCGCGACCTTCATCGACTGGGTGTCGGGCGGCCAGCTCGACGCCGCGCTGATCAACAAGCCGCGCTCGCGCCTGTCGCTCGACTCGCAGCCGCTCCTCGATGAAGAAATGGTGCTCGTCACCAGCGCTGAACACGGCCCGGAACTGCCGCATGCGATCGAGCTCGCGCAACTACCCGAACTCGAACTCGTGCTGCCCACCAAGCGCCACGGCCTGCGCGGCGTGCTCGATACGGCCGCGCAACATGAGGACGTGCTGCTTGCGCCGCGCTTCGAAATCGATGTGTTGAGCACGATCGTGAAGCTCGTCGAAAGCACCCGCTTTGCGACGATCCTGCCGCGCATCGCGGTTGAACGCGCGGTGCGCCGAGGCGCGTTGCGCGCCTATCCGATTCTCGCGCCGCGCATCGTACGCCATATCGTGCGCATCAGTCATCCGCGGCGACCGTTGAGCGCTGCTGCCGAGGCGCTCATCGACATCATCGCCGACGAATTACGTGAAGTGTCGAGCGAATCGACGCCCTGTGCCACGGATGATCAAGGGACCGCTTCGAGAATTGATTCATGATCGGCTTCCGTCCTGTCAGAAAGCCGTTAGGACATGAGCGGATAAGCCACTGATAGATTGCGCCGGTGGCGTCTCGCCGGCCATGCCGTCCTGCGATGTCGCTAGCTGCGGAATGGTTCTCCGCCCGGCCGCGTGCGAACTCCGGCAGCCAGACGCGTCCATGGAAGATCAGCGGGATCCGCGGTCATCGGGCCGGGAGCTTTCGCGACGAGCACCGCTTCGGCGATTGGCTCGAAGTCGGCCCGAAAATGCACCGAACTCTTGTTGACGAGAATTTTCATCTCTTCCGGCTGGATGCCCGCCACGCGATACAGATTGCGATCGAGCATTTGCGCCTTGCCGGAACTGACCGCGACCAGCACATCGTCGATGCGCAGGCACGCGACCGGGCCAAGTTCCGCGAGCATGCCGTTCATCATCGGGCCGTCGTAGCGGCAGCGGCCATCAGAGAGGAACATCATTTCAAAACGCCCGGTAAACGGTCGGTCACCAGGCACGCCCGACTGTCCGCCCAGCGCGATGTCGATCCGCGCGTGCAGGCCCGCTCGATGCGCCGCCGCCGTAGCGTCCGGATCGCAGATCAGGCCGATCGCCGCCCGCTTCGCGCCGTGACGCACGAGCGCGCGCAGCATCTCCATCGTGTTGGCATCGCCGCCCGCGCCGGGATTGTCCTGCGTGTCTGCAATCACGACCGGACGGGTCGCACGTTCCGACAACTGCATTGCTTGACGCACGGCGTCGTCCGGTGAGAGGAATGGGACACGCCACGCGAGTTCGTCATCTATCATGCGTCGATAAAACGCCTCGACGGCGGTATCCGCGGCGTCGGCGGTACTGCCGTATGCCCAGATGACCGGGCCGCATTCGGGGAAGTCTGCCGCCGGAAAACCCGGCGCGAACGAAGCCGACAAGACGTCACCCGCCTCAGCAGCGCCAACGCGCTCGAACATGCTGCGCGCCGGTTCCAGCAGCGTGCAACATGCCATTGACGGGGATGAGAAACGGCAGCCGGCGCGATGCCCGATGCAGCGTCTCGCCCGCCATCAGCCGTTCGAGCAGCATGGCCGCGCGCTCGCCGGTTGCCGCCATGTCGACGTGCGGATACGTCCGGTACGCGACGAGCGCATCGGCTGAACACAGCATACGCTCGGTGACGTTCGCATGCAGATCCACCGATGCGACGATCGGCACGTGCCCGCCGACTACCTCACGCACGCGCGCGAGCACTTCGCCTTCTCCATCGTCGACATGCTCGGCGACCATTGCGCCGTGCAGGTCGAGATAGACGGCGTCGAACGTGTGAGTACGCGGTCGCGAGCCCAGGCGTCGCCGAGCCGATGAGCGCCGGTACCGCGCTGTGATAGCGGCGCTCGCCGCGCCGGTCCGAACTGCGTCCCACGAGCGTCATGGCGATCGCCGCCGCGACGTACGGAATTGCTGAGTACAAGCCGATCTCCATCGTGTCGCTGACGCCCGCCGACTTGATGATCGATGGCAGCCAGAAGCTCACCGCGTAGATGCCGCAGATGAAGCAGAAGTACGGCAGCGCCAGCAGATAGACGCGCGGGTCCTTCGCGACCTGCGCGAACGAATGATGCGATCCGGACGAATCGATCTCGGAGGAGAGCAGGCGTACCTCATCGTCGCTGAGCCAGCGCGCATCGGCGGGCCGGTCGTCGAGCACGAACAGCGCGAGCACGCCGAACAGCACGCACGGCAGCCCTTCGATGAGAAACATCCACTGCCAGCAGTCCAACCCGTGCGTGCCCGAGAACGACGTCATGATCCACGTCGACAGCGGGCCGCCGAGCATGCCGCCGATCGGCCCGGCGAGCATCACGATCGCCATGACCTGCGCCATGCGGGCGCGTCCATACCAGTAGGTCAGATAGAAGATCATGCCGGGCGCGAAACCCGCTTCGAAGGCGCCGAGCAGGAAGCGCATCGCGTAGAACATTGGCTTGGAATGAACGAACAGCATGGCCGCCGATGTTGCACCCCACAGCACCATAATCCGGCTGATGGTCTTTCTCGGACCGATCTTCGGAAGCAGCAGATTGCTGGGCACCGGTCGGACAGCACGCCTCTCGCAGGTTGGCGACCCGTATCGGTCTCCATGTCGCCACAGTCTCCATGGCGCCCAGGGGCCTGGACCATCTTCCGCTTTCGTGTCGCCACGTCGCCAATGTCGCCCAGGGCTGCGATGACCGCCAGGGGACTACTTCCCTACGTACCGGGCCGCCACCTTCTCCCTGTTCTCGGAGTACCTGACGATCGGCTTTATCGCGAGATCCCGAAGCCTCTTTCGGGTCTCGCCCGGAGATTCATTGAATTCAACCGCGCCGTTTATCTCCTACTTCCCAGAACCTCCTTTGACAAGCGACGTTGGCCGCTTTCTCCCAGGCAGCCAAACAATAGGAAAACGCGCGCGACCATCGGCAACAATTCAGCGAACCATGCGACGGGTTGCTTCACGGCACGCTTCTGCTAGCGGTTATACAACCCATCGCCCATCGATGCCGTTCGTCTATTGGGCGGCATGAGGAGCCATAGGCATTGCCGGCGCGTCCACGCGCGCCGGCCCTCATCAACCGCGGCTGTCAGCCGAAATGGTCGGATTGGCCTGCATCTTGCCCCGGAAGAAGCTTGCAACGCCGAGCACGCCACCGATAGCGATCCACGCCTCGGGCGGGAAGCTCGGCTGCGCGATGTTCGGCCACCAGCCGCGCAGCACCGGGATGATGAAATACGCACCAATCCACGCAAACCCGAAACAGAACCCGACGAACGGCCGCCATGCATACGTGCGCCAGTGATCTGCCCTCGCCTCAACCTGCATCGTCTGATTGACTGTCGCCGTGTTCGCCTGATCGGCAGCGAGCTCGGCCTTCTCGACGCCGGCAGCAATCTGAGTTTGCGGTCGGCGACGTAATGACGAAGCCCTGCCCGCCTTTATATGGGTATAGCCGAAACAGAGCGCAGTCGCGCCTTCGCTGCCAGAGGATTGACGCAAATTGGACCTGTCAATCGGCTTGCGGCTGATCCTGTCTTTCCATATCGATCCGTGTCTATTTCTTATCGTCTTTTACCGCGAGACTGCGAACCGCGCAGGCGAGCGACGTGACAAGTCGATCGCCTGGCGGTGGGTGTCGGGGAAGATCAAGTGCGCGAACGAGGATGACACGTGCCCGGTGTCAAACTCCTGAAATTCGGTAACTTTCGCCAGTTACCAAAAAGCAATGAATGAAATAATAGAGTTGAAGGCCAGTCTGGCACAGCAGACGCTGTTCGCTACATCGGACGGAAAAACAATTGAGCGTCTTGCGAACGCAGCGCGGGTGGTGAACTTCAAAAGCGGTGCCTATGTGGCGTTTCAAGGGGAGGTCGAATCACCGCTGTTGCTCATCCTATCGGGGCAGCTAAGAGTATCGAGGCTACCGGAGAAAGGCGATGAAGCACCCATCACCACTGTTTCCGCCGGTGGATCCATAGGAGCGGTTCCAATCATTTCAAGCCGACCAAGTAACATCAATGTGATAGCCAATCGCGAGAGCACGGTGGCCATGATAGGCCGGACGCTGGCGCGCCAGGTACTTTGCGAACCTCTTGTGTCAATCGCGCTGAACGGCGTTCTCGCGTCTTTAGTTGGACACCTCGTCCATTGCCACAGCAGGCGTGATCCCGCGCGCCGCTGCGCGTGTAGCTGCGGTAATCGTTGACGATCTGGATCTGGCTGCTGATTTGGATGCAGCGCCCGCTGACCCGCGAAGTCACGCGACAATTGCCGCGATGGCAAAGGTGAGTCGTGAGACAGTTTCACGGGTGCTTTCGTCTCTAGAACTTCGAGGTCTCATTGCGAAGGAGGGCCGCCGTATCCGCGTTCTCGACCCAAATGCATTGCGCACGCTGGGCAATGGATAGGCTGGCCGTTCCAAATTTTGATCAAGGCGCGGGGCAGCAGTGATCGTCGAAAATGGGCCGCTTCGTTACGCGAAAGGTAGTTGCTACGTTAGACGTCCCGCCCGGTCAGCGAACCTCCGCCGCCCATGCCTCGGCATCCGCACCGGCCGGAATGCGCATTGGGGACGACGGGTCCGTCGCGGCGCGCCACACGGCTTCGGCGACGTCCGCTGCCCGGGTGATCGGCGAAGACGTGTCCTGCAACCCCGCGACGACTTTGCCGGCGAGATCCGCGTATGCCGCGTGGTCGAAGCCGTGTATGCGGGCTCGCGCGTTCTCACCGAACCGGGTGTCGGGCGCCCGGCCCGGCAGTACCAGCCGGACCCGCACGCCGAACGGCTCGACTTCGAGCGCCGTGGACTCGGTAAAGGCGTTAACCGCAGCCTTGCTCGCGCTATAAGCCGCGATCAGGGGCAGCGCCTTGAGCGTGACGCTCGACGTGACATTCACGACGACGCCAGCCCGACGCTGCCGGAACTGGGGCAGCACCGCTTGCGTCAATGCAATCGTGCCGAAGGTGTTGGTCTCGAAAATGTCGCGCACTGTCGCCATCGGGATCAGTTCCGCGGGAGACGCCGCGCCAAAGCCCGCATTGTTGACGAGCACGTCGATCGGGCCGGCCGCCACGACAGCTTTGCGGATGCTTTCCCGATCGGTGACGTCGAGCGTCAGCACGCGCAAGCGGTCTGAAGGCGGCAGCACGTCAGCGCGTGGCGTGCGCATCGTGGCCACGACTTGCCAGTCACGGTTCAGAAAATAGCGGGCGATTTCGAGGCCGAATCCGGAAGAGCAGCCAGTGATCAGAACAGTTTTCATGAGAACTCCTGGGGTGAGGTGGTTTACGTATGCCCTTACGATAGACCGCTGATACCGTACTCGCTACAATCTAAAATCCAAATTTCATTTGCAAGAGTCCGGCGATGATCGATCCGTTGGCCGAAGTCGTGACGCTGCTGCAGCCGGGCGCGCGTTTTTCCAAAGTGGTTCTCGGTGCGGGCTCATGGCGCGTGCGCCGCTCGGATAGCGGTCAGCCGCTTTACTACGTGATCCTCGAGGGCGCGTGCCGCATGCAGATCGACGAACACGAGCCCATCGACCTCGTCTCGGGAGATTTCGTGCTGATTCCCGCGGCCTATGACGTCGCGATGTCCAGCCTCGTACCGCCACCGTTGGGAGTTGAAACGCTCGCGCCGATCGCGCTGGGCAACAATGAATTCGGAATCGGCGAGCCGGATGGCCGGGTGGATTTGCGCATGATGGTCGGCCACTGCAGCTTCGGTTCACCCGACGCATCGCTGCTGGTCTCTCTGCTACCGCAAATCGTGCACGTCCGCGGCGTAGAGCGGCTGGCCACCCTTGTGCAACTGGTACGCGACGAATCACGTGCGCAGCGGCCTGCGCGTGAGGTCGTGCTGTCACGATTGCTGGAAGTGCTGCTCATCGAGGCGCTGCGGTCCACGGCGGAAACGACTGCGTCGCCGGGGCTGGTTCGCGGATTGTCCGATACCCGCCTCGCGGCCGCGATCCGCGTGATGCACGAACACCCTACCCGCGCGTGGACGGTTGCCGAACTCGCGAAGGAAGCCGCCCTGTCGCGCTCGACCTTCTTTGAACGCTTCAACCGCACGGTCGGGATGGCGCCCATGGAATACTTGCTCACCTGGCGCATGGCGCTCGCGAAGGACCTGCTACGCCGCAATAAAGAGCCTGTCGCCGAGGTCGCACAACGCGTTGGCTACAGTTCCGCCAGCACCTTCAGCGTCGCCTTCACGCGGCACGTCGGGCGGCCGCCTGCACAATACGCGCGCGAGGAGCAGGTGATCACCGACGACACGTGAGATAGAGACAAGACCACACGCCCGACAGGACGCGAGGTTGGTTACCCATGCGGCCGAATGCCGATGCGCTAGTCGAATTGCCAGTGGCTCGGAATCGCAGCGATAGCCGAATCACGAATTGGTGATTTCGCGCGTGATCGCTCATGCCGAAGGTGCCCTGATAAGTCAGCCCCGTGGTCAAGCCGAGCGGCAGCATCAAATCGACGCCCACGGAGGTTGTCAGCTGGTCGCAGATACGCCGATACCATTTGCCATCGGTATATGTTCTCTCAGGTTTTAGCCACCTCATGTCGGGAGTCGCGATGGATTGCCCTTAAGCTTTCCTTCAGCATCGCCCTCTACAATCGAATAGAGAATAATGAGAGGACGTCAAGCAGCGGAAAATGCAGCTAGTTTCTTCCACGCGCGATAAAGTCCAGAAAAAATGAGAGCGAAAAGGAACAATGCCACGGAGCCGAAGAAGCGGAGAGACGTTATCGTCTGCACGCAGCACTTATCTGGTGGAGCTGGCTCGGGGATGCTCCCATATCGCGAGCATGCTTACGCCCGAAACCGAGCAACGCGCCATTCGTGAGGTAATCGAAGAATTCCTCAAGCTGTATGGTCAAAAAAATACGGCGCTATTCCAGACACTGCTCGCGGAAGAACTGCAGCTGCGAAAGAAGAGCGCGGCGGCCCATGCTGTGCGCGCCTTCAAATCGACCAACGGTTGAACGATCCACCACTTTTAGTGCGATAGTGCTGGAGCAACTTGTCGGCGTAATCGCTAAAAAACCAGGCCTGATTTTTTGTCCGCCCTGATACTTAGTCGTACAACTGATTGTGCTGGCTGTACGACTGGCAAATCTACCTCCATGCAGCAGTTACGGCCATTTCTGGACAGGTGCCCGCCAGCTCGCGCATGCGTGCCGGTCATTGCGCGCGAGTGTGCTTAGAAGATCGATCGACGATTGCCAGCCCGAAGCGTCCAATAGGAGTGACGCTATACGCTTGAGGGAAACGCTCGATCAGCGCCAGGCGGGAACCTCCGGCCCGTGCGGATAGCACTCGAACGCGCTCGACACCTGGGTCTCAGCGTGCCTGACCACGACAGACCCAGATCCCTCCAGACGATGCAGGCGGTGGCCGAATCTCCCAAGTCTAAACGCTGGGAACAGCGTGTCCGACGCGGGCGGGCCGCTGGCCGTGACGTGCGAACCCGACATGCACTTGTAACCGACAGTAAATGTACAAACCATGGAAGCAGAATCTGACTGAGGGTGTGAGTGTCCCAGACACGTCTGTGCCAACAGAGCCAACGTCAATCAATCCATCGCCCCGAATAGCGCCTTCTTTAAAGTACACATCTCGTTACAAACAGATACTGTTGCCGGTCAATTGGCAGCGGACACTGGCTCTGTGCCACGTCTCCCTGTCTTCGCTCGAAATCGTCTCACACCGGCGGCTGAGTAACGCTATCGGATGCGCACTCTGCGAGGCAGCGTTTCGAGACGCTCGCGCGCAGGACGGCCAGGACTCGTGGACCCACGCGGCTCATATGAAGTAGAACAGATACACAAAGCCGCGCCTGTCGCTCTCAGAAATTGCGTGAACATTGCGATCGTTGCTCACTTCCCACGAGAGTTCAGCGTGGACATCCCTTTTTGGCGGCAAAATATGCAACAGACATTCGTACCCGTTCGGCGCTTCAAAAAAAATACGTCTGGTCGCGATTTTGTGGTCGGTGACCTCCACGGATGTTTTACGCGGCTAGGAAGGGAACTCGAGGCTAGCCAGTTCGACCGTTCCCGGGACAGGGTCTTTGCCGTCGGCGACCTGATAGACAGAGGATTCGAATCGCCAGCGGTCCTCGACGTGGTGCGTCGGTACGACATCCAGTCGGTGCGCGGCAATCATGAGGATTCGATCGTACGCTGGCGTCTTTGTGGCGCCAGTGACGGCTTCGTTCGGAACAATGGCGGCGGCTGGTTACTCGACATGGCGGGAGACGAAAGGTCCATCGACGCTATCGTTGCCTATATGGCGGCCCTTCCCTACGCGATAGAAATCGAGACGGACTTTGGTCTGGTCGGCATCGTGCATGCCGATGTGCCTCTGCGATCGTGGTCCAAAACGGTCGAAGCGCTGATGCAGGAAGGTATTGACGGGAAGATCCGCAGTAAGGCGATCTGGGACCGGTCACGCTGGAATCTGCGAGGAAAGAGAAGTTTCGGGTCGATGCGCCGCGTCGCAGCGCGAATGCTCAAGCGGTTTGGGTCCGGACACCGTGGCGCGTATGGCTGGGTGGAAGGAGTCGCGGCTGTCATCGTGGGACACACGCCCTCACCTGAGCCGAAAGTGAGCCACAATGTGATAAACGTGGACACGGGCGCTGTGTACGGCGGCAGCCTGACACTGCTGCGCCTCGATGAAATCCCCACCCTGCTGAGCCAAGGCGCCCGCGCGACACCTGCATTTAGCCAGATAGCGCAATACTTGCCGGCTCGCAAATCTGGGCAACTCTAGTAACGACAAATGTTTAGGCGCCACGGGTCCGGGAGGCGGCAAGACTGGGACACGCAAATGAAGGATGAGAGTCATTCGCCGCGTCTCAGACTATCTTGCAGCGCACACCTAGCAATCGACCTACATCGTCTCGTTAACCTGGCGGTCATGCGAACGCACGCCTTCCTCGAACAGTGAGGATGCGCCGGAATAGACCCGCTTCTCGGGTCAACAGTCCGCGATCCAGGAACCCCATTCGCGCTCCTTTACGCGCAACCTGTCCACTAACTCGACGTCCCGTGTCGCCGCCGGGTGCCGCAACCTCTCTCGGGACGTCGCTCATGGCAAAGACCCAGGCGAAGGGGAATGCGAGGGTCCGATAAGCAAGCGACGACGGATTCGGACACCTTTTCTGCATGTGTGTGGCAACGCGCGCGAGTCCCGTCAATTCTTTGCCATGCATCGCCTCCCATCGCTGCCTTTAGCGCGGAGAAAAGTATTCTCGACAGCCGGCAGAAATAGAAAGCAGTTTGAAACATAGGTGACGGTCAGCGCTCGCCCACCCGGACGGCCATGACCTCACAAACGCTGACGGCATGGGAATAAAAGATGTCCCCCTTCGGTAATACCTGTGTGTGCCGTTCTTTCAGGGCCGTCTGACGCCCTTTCGTGACCCGGCACCAAGTCCGGCGCCGCTGTCGAGCAAGTTGTACTGCGCCGGGGCATTTCCACGGACACTCTGGAGAATACGATGAAGATCCTTACCCTGATCCCTGTTGCCGTCTTGACGTTAGGCATGACACTGGCCTATTCGAATGAAAACGCGGATACGTCCAGCACGGCATCCAACAGCAACGCTGCGATGACGTCGGACGCAGTGGGCGGCACATTGGCGAGTGGAAGCGATAGCGGTGCACACGTCGGAAAGACCCGCGCCGAGGTCTATCAGGAATTGTGGCGTGCCGAAAAGGACGGCACATTGAATCGATTGAATGCGCTCTATGGCGGTGGTAACTGACGGGAAATGGTTTCCTGGCGCCGCGCGCCGTTCAGCGCCGCGCGGAGTTACAGGCACCGTTGGAAATGCACTCGTTTTTTTGCCGGAATCACGAGACCGAGTCGCGCGGATTACACTTATGAGACCCAGGTCGGAAGTAACGCAGACGCGGCGCAGGGCCGAACTAGTATAAGAAGCGACTGTCTGCTCGTTTGGCCTTTCGACAGGGCCGTTTTGTTGTAATCCGCATTGCACGGCCAACGACGCGGCCCACATAAGCGGCTCATCCCGGCGATAACAGACTGCCCTTTGGCATACGCCAAAGCAGGTCCGTGCGAATCGTCGCCTGGCCATAGCCATGATGATGATCCAGTAAAAAAATCATTCAATTCGCGCCGCACACAGCCGTTAACTCAGACAACATCTCACACCGATTCGTCGTCGCACGTCGCGCGCTGCGACGCCCGGCTTCGAATCGTCAGGGTCCGGACTGCAAGTTTGCCAGTGTTGGCAACACCGCACTATGCGCGCCCATGATGCAAGGCGTGCGATCGCACCATATATCCGTTATGTTCCTCAAAGGACTTTGTAGCGCGTTTGTCGCAGTAATGCTGAGCGCAGCAGCTGTATCGGTTTGCGATGCGCAATACTCGACCGGCTGGGTAGCCAACACCCATGGCACGGGCACCACCCGCGTGGGCAACGTGGCCCGCTCGATGTGGGTCGCACCCGAAGGTGTGATCTACACATCGTCGATGTGGGATGAAAACGAAGGCGGCATTGCGATCTATCAGAACGCCCGCAATATCGGTTCGATCGGGGCGCATGGCGAGTTTCAGGGCGGCGCGATCACGGGCAACTCGACCTCGCTATTCGCTTCGCTGCAGATCAGCGCCACCTACGGTAGCGGCAAAGTCGGCCGATACAACCGCACCAGCCGCGAGCGCGACTTGCTCATCACGGTAAGCGAGACGACCACCGAACGCCTCGCGGATGTCGTCACCGGACTCGCGACGTCCGGCTCGCTGCTGTATGCGAGCGATTTCCCGGGCAATCGCGTGCGCGTGTTTACGACGTCTGGTGTCTGGGTACGCGATATCAGCGCGGCGGGGCCGGGCGCCCTGGCGGTCGACGGGGGCGGAAACATCTGGGTTGCGCAACAGAGCCTCGGGGCTGTGGTTGAGTTCAGTCCGACCGGTGAGCGCCGCAACACCATCCAGTTGCCGGCGAAAGCGCGGCCCTCGTCTCTATATTTTGATTCGGCCACCGGCCAGTTATGGATTGGCGACGCGGGTCCGGATATGAACATCAAGATCTATGACGTGGCCGGCGCACCGTATGCCGCGAGAACGTTTGGTGTTCAAGGCGGCTTTCTCAATACAGTGACTGGTGTAAAGGGACAGGTGGGCGACAGACGCTTTACGCGCGTCGCCGGCATCGGCAGGGATTCCGCGCGCAACCTCTACGTTCTGAACAACCCATGGGGCGGGTCGTGGGACCTCGGGCGCAACGGCGGCACCGACATCCACGCATACGACGGAACCGGCGTTCTGCGCTGGCAGCTCCAGTCGGTCAACTTCGAAGGCAATGCCGCCCCGGACCCGTCCACCGACGGGGCGATTTTCTACGGCGGAATGAACATCTATTCGGGTACGGTGGGCGGCACTTTCGTTGCCAACACAATCGACCCATTCACCTACCCGTCCGATCCGCGGATCAATCTCGCCGACCACGAGCGCGGCGAACATTTTGCCCAGATCGCCAGCGTGGGCGGCCACCGGATACTCGTCGCCGCGAGCCAGAACCCCGATACCTTCTACTTTTTCCACTTCAACCCGGCGAGCGGATACATTGCGATTCCAGATGGCGCATTGCCGGGAACGGCCTTCGCGACGACGGCAAAAGTCCGCAATGGTTTCTGCCTGGATAGCAATGGCGATATCTGGGCGGGACTCGACAAAACCAACGCCATTTCACATTATCCGCTGACAGGTTTCGACTCGACCGGCAAACCGCTCTGGGGGGCGGCGATTACGATGCCGCTTCCACGCACCATCTCGCAGCTGACGCGCATTATCTACCTGCGTGAAAGCGACACGATGATCCTCACCCAGGGGGCAGCCGGCAGTTCGGACTGGACTGCGATCGGATCGCGCGTCGAGGTCTATCACGGCTGGCTGGCCGGCAACAGAACCAGCCCCAACCCGGTGATCACCCTCACTGCCGCGAATCCGAAATCCATTGCGGCCGCCGGCAATTACCTGTTTGTCGGCTACGTCCATACCGTGGCGAATATCGATGCCTTTAACCTCACAACCGGTAAGCTCGATATCACGCTCACCAATAGCAATCCAAACATGGTCGACGTGGGCAACGACGTGGACTCGATGTACGGACTTCGGGCGTATCGACGCTCGACCGGCGAATATGAAGTCACGAAGGACAACTACAACGGCTCAAGCATTGTGGTGTATCGCTGGACGCCATCTGTATCGACCGGAATTCAGGTGAGCCCGATGAAGACGATGTTGGCGTCGCCCTTCAGCGTCAATTGACGAATTGACGATGGGGGCGAGGCTGGTGTGTCAACTGCGATAGACCACTCAGCCTTCAAACGAGCCTGATTTCCCTAAGCTGCTATGAAGGTTGTACTTCCACGGTGACATGCGACAGGCCCTTGAAACGCTTGAGCACCGCATGATAGAAGCGCGAGTCGCGATGCGATTCATGGGTCGCAACGGACACTACAGCGCTCATATGGCCGGGGCCGAGTCGCCACACGTGGAGGTCGATGACCTTGTCACCCGCGTCTTCAATCACCTGACGGACGTTGTCCGCCATCCGCCGGTCAGGGTTGACGTCGAGCAGGATCGCCCCGGTGTCACGCATCAGTCCGTAGGACCAGTTTGCAATCACGAGCGCCCCGATCACGCCGGCGAGCGGGTCCATCCACAGCCATCCGAATGCGCGCGCCAGCAGGAGGCCCACAATGGCCAGCACCGAGACCGCTGCATCTGCTATCACGTGGATGTAGGTAGACCGGATGTTGTGGTCGCGAACGGCCGCATGGTCCACATCGTCGTGATGCTCATGTTCTTTGAATTCGACTTCGTACTCGCCGCCCGCCATCCGCACCATGGCTCTAAATGCATGCGGCTCCGGAATGTGGTCCTCGGACTCCAGATACCCACCCCGGTCTACCAAAGCAAACACCTGTCGCGATCCGTCAGCTCGTACGGTCGTAATGGCTCCCCCGGCCGCTTCCAGCCGCGAGCCCACAGTCGCAGGTGCAACACGAAAGACTGGAGGCACGCCGTCTTCGAAGATAGACACGTCAAACAAGCCGGACGCGGTCAAGACCGTCTGTACGTCGTCTTCGTGAGCATGGTCGTCGTGACCGTGCTCACGACCGTGCCCGTGACTGTGAGCATGGCCATGGCCGTGATGGTCGCCGCTCAGAAGCCAGACACTCGCGAGGTTGACCAGCAGGCCGACTACCGCGATCGGAATTGCTTCACCGAAATGGATGGGCACCGGCGAAAGGAAGCGTGACACCGCCTCGTAGCCAATCAACAAGGCAATCATTGCCAGCACGATGGCGCTAGTAAATCCTGCCAGGTCGCCCAACTTGCCCGTACCGAATACGAAGCGGGAATCCGTGGCATGGTTGCGGGCGTACGTGTAAGCAAGTGCCGCAATCAGCATTGCGCCCGCGTGCGTCGACATGTGGAGGCCATCGGCGACGAGCGCGAGCGAACCGAACACGCTGCCGCCGACGATTTCCGCGACCATCATGGCCGAGCACAGCACAATCACCGCCCACGTCCTGCGTTCGTTCTGTTCATGGGCTGAACCCAGAAAAATGTGGTCATGCCCAGCAAGGACCACGGCATCTTCGAAATCACTCATTTTTGACTCTACTTGAAATAGCTGTGAACAACTTCGATGAGCTGTTCGGTCGCGCTGTCACCTGGCTTCTCGCCGCTATCCGCATCGACAAGGTGGTTTCTGATATGGTCCTCCAGCACGACGGCAAGCAGGCCATTTATCGCTCCGCGACAACTCGTAATTCGCTGCAGAACGTCGGAGCAGCCATGCTCTTCTTCAAGCGCCCGCTCGATGGCTTCAACCTGCCCCTTGATCCGGCGAACCCGGTTGAGAAGTTTCTGTTTTTCCTGAACCGTATGACTCACCACGCTCCCCAGACACCCCTCGCGGGGCGAAAAATGAACCAGATTTTAACATAGGGGGTAGGGGTATCTTTGGTTTTTGCGACCTCGCAACCTTTGTCCACAACCGTGGTCCATGCGAGGCATGTCAAGACGGACAGTTGGTGACGGGGCAGGACCTCGGCTAACCGGAGGGAAGCGCCAAAGCAGTCATGAAGATGCTGGCCTGAAATGCGGCGAAGTGGTTAAAAACCCCGAGCAATTGCGGTGTCGGCGCTGTGGCCTCGCAGGACCACTTCGTAACGCTTGCACTTTGTGCGAGTGCATTTTTCCGGGGCGCGACGGCACCATCGTGTGCGCGCCACGTGAGGTCTCCCAAACTTCTTCGAGCGCTTCTTTAAGTTCGTCGCCAGAGGGTAAATGACTATCGTCGCAGAGTCGGCTAGTTAAAACACAGCAAGTGTGCGGCCCAACGGGCCTCATCAACGCAAGGACCCTGCGCGTCAAATCAGGCTTCGCGTCATGCGGCATTCAGCCATTGCAGAACGCGTCGCCAGTCCTGCGGCGTCATGGCGTCGAACCAGCTGTCGTGATCGGCGCTGGGCAACAGCATGAGCCGGGCGTGATCGTGTTCGCTCGCGAAACGCTGTGCATGCGCGACCGGAATCAGATCGTCCCGCTGCGCGCCGACGATGACAAGTGGACCGCGGTAACGCGATACGGCAGCGATCGAATCAAAGCCGTCGTGCAGCAGCCACCGCACCGGGAAAATCGGATACTTCTCAGCGGCCACATCGGCAAGCGAATCCCACGGCGTGATTAGCACCACGCCCGCGATCGCTGACTCGTTGCCCTTGACCACTTGCGATGCCATCCCCGCGCCCAGCGATTCCCCCACCAGATAGACCGGCCCGCGCCAATCCGAGAGTACGGCCGACAAAGCGTCACGCGAAGCAACGGTCGCCGCTTTCATGGCGCGCTCGCCGCGCCGTTTGCCGTGCCCCGGATACTCGACGATGACGATGCGATACCCGGCGCGCACGAATACCTCGGCAAGCGGTAACTTGGTCTCCGCCGACTCTTCGTTGCCGTGATAGAGGATGAACGTACCGCGGGGTTCGTGCCCGGTCGGCGTGACGAGATAACCCGCGTACGCGCCTTGCGCTTTCCACGCTTCAATATGGCTAACCGTGTTCACGACCGAGCGCAGATCGGCCGTGTCGGGCGTGGACGGAAGCAGCATGCGGTCCTGCATCAGATACAGCGCGAGCGCCGCTGCCAGGTAGGCGGCCATCGCCAGGCATAAGGCATAGGTGAGCAGGCGCATGCTTCATCTCGCACGGTAAGCTTCATTGATTTTGGCGCTAATACAAGGACTATTACCGGAACGATGCGCCAATCGCCATGTTTAGTTTGCCGCCATCGCACCGATGGGAAATACCGTCCGCTTCAAAATTTTGCCCGATATACCGAGTTATGTCACAAAAGTGTCTGGCACAATCACCGGTTTATGCGTCAACGTCACCGCGCTGTATAAAACGAATGAAAGTCAAAAATTCCCGACGATGGGCTCCGCGAGGCCGCAAACGGTGGATCATCGCAGCGGCGGCACTTTTTACCGCCGCCGCCATTCGCACGATGCTTCACCCTCTGCTCGGGCCGATCATGCCGGGTACCGCCTTTCTTATCGCCGCCGTGCTGGTGGAATATTATTGCGGCCTCGCGCCCGCGCTGAGCGTAATGCTCGCGGGACTCTGCCTCGCGGATTACCTGTTCGTCCCGCCGTACGGACGCATCGACATCATCGATGAATCGGACATCCGTCTGCTTGTCTCGTATACGCTCATCACGGTTTTGGTCATCACGCTGGTCGAGCGTCTGAGACGCGCGCAGTATCGCGCCGAACTGCTGGCGTCTGTCGCGCTCTCGCGCTATGAAATGCTGCTGCGCGGCGATAACGAACGCCTGATCGCGCGTCGTGCCACCGATGAAATGCATCGCATGCTGCATCACATCGCGCAGCACAACCAGTCGCTCATTCTCATCAAGGCGCTCGACCCGGCAACGAGCGCACCGCCTGGCAGTTTTGTCGCGACCGCGGCAACCTCCACGGCCGCCGGAATCATCGACGACGAAACGTTTCTTACGGGTATCGCTTACGGCGCCAGGCATTCACAAGTACATCAGGATGATCTCGCGCGCGTGAACGACCGGCTGGTGCCGGGTCATCACCGCATGCGCTTTCTATCAAATGGACACGGTTGGCGCGCAGTCGAATGTGTGTGCGAACGCTTCACTACGCCGTCAGGCGACTTTCTGATCCTTCGGGCGGAAGATTGATCATGAACACATCTCCATTTCCCACGGCTCAGGGCAGCGATCACGCCGTCCTGCTCTTGCACGGCCTATCGAGTTCTCCGGCGGAATTGCGGTTCCTTGCGCGCGCGTTGGTCGAAGAAGGGTTCATGACTCACACGCCGGAAATTCGTGGCTACAGCGCCGACACGGGACATGTCCCGATGGAACAGTGGATCACCGCAGCCGTCGCGGAATTTGACGCGCTTGCATCGCGACACCGACATGTTTCGGTATGCGGCCTCTCCATGGGCGCGACGCTGGCCGCCGCCGTCGCTCAGCAGCGCCCGGCCGCGCGCGCGTTGCTGTTGTTGTCGATCACGCTCAGTTACGACGGCTGGGCGATTCCCTGGTATCGATTCTTGCTCGACTACGCCTATTACACGCCACTGCGTTCGCGCTACCGTTATCGCGAGCACGAACCCTATGGCCTGCGCAACGAAGCGCTGCGCTCGAAAATTGCACGCGTGATGCAGAGAGGCGAGATCAGCGAAGTGGGACCCGCATCCATTGCGCTGCCCGCGCTTCATGAAGCGAGCCGGCTAGCGGGCTCGGTGCGCAAAAAGCTGAAGAGCATCAGCACCGACTGCCTCATCATTCATGCGATCGACGACGAGACGTCCAGCCCGCACAACGCGCGCTACGTCGTGACGAATGTGGGAGCGTCGTTTCTACGCACCATCTGGCTCGACGACTCGTACCACATGATCACATCGGACAACGAGCGTGAGGTCGTCGCGCGGGAATGCGCGCTCTTCATGCGCGAAAGCGCTGCGGCGTCGGCGTGCTGCAACAATCCGACGCCTGTCGTATCACGGGCGCTCGCGCGGCGCCTGAGACAACTGGCCGCTGTGGCGAGGAAAGCATGAGGCAGGACATGACAACTTTTGCACGCCGTTTTTTAGCGCTCGCGGCGGTCACGGCATGCTGCACGATGGGCGTCGCGCACGCCGATGAACCGCAGGCGGACAGCGACTGGAAAATTTCGGTCGGACCCGGCATGTACGTGTTCCCCAAGTTCCCTGGCTCCTCACAGCTCCAGGTGCTTCCCTTCCCCGTGCAGGACATTTCATGGAAGGAGCGAGTTTTCTCGCAGGGTCCCGATGTGCTCGGCGTCAACGTACTGCATGGAGAGAACTATCACCTCGGTATGTCGGTGAGTTTCGACTTCCAGTCGAGATCATCGTCCGACGATGCGCGGCTCAAAGGCCTGCCCGATGTGCACTATGGACCCAAGCTGCGGCTCTTCGGCGATTACACGTGGTGGGCGTTCACCGGCGCGGTGGCGGCCTATCAGGACATCGCGGGAACCGGGCAGGGTCTGACGGCGATGGCCGATCTGTTCGTATCGGCGCCGATCGGCAACTGGCTTATTTCGATGGGTCCGGGCCTCACCTGGGCCAACGCGACCTATACGCAGACCTTGTTCGGCATCACGCCGCAGGAAAGTGCGGCATCGGGATTGCCACGCTACGATACCGGTTCCGGCTTGCGTGATATTCACCTCAACGTGAATGCAACTTACAAAATCAGTCCGCACTGGTCGGCGAACGTTGCAGTAGTCGCGGGACGCCTCGAGCGTTACGCCGCGGGCAGTCCGATCACCGAGCGTCGACTCGACCTCAACGGGATGGCGTCGGTCCTGTACCGCTTCTAGCAGCGAACGTCGACTAACCGCTCGATGTGTACCAAGTAACCGTTTAGCGAGGCGAGCGGAGTTTCGACTACGCGCCGCAACATCGGCATTGTTCATGCTCGATCGCCGTTGGAAACATATGAACTCGCGTGATTACTGCGACGCGGCAATAGCCTGAATACTGACTCGCTATGATTGTTGCATCGCTCCTGTTTGGGGAGCCACTTCTTTTTTCCATCGGAGTTCAGCGACAGTCACGCAAAGGCCGCCAACGAGCGTAGGGCCGACGCAGCCGATGGCACCGAACAACCGACAGTTTGCCCGGGTTCCGACAGGAGGCAGCGATGCCGCAATATTCCGAGGAGTCGCGAGTTTCCCGGCGCAACATATTGTGCACGTGTGGGGCGGCGATGTTCACTTCTCTCCTCTCCGGCACCCTCGGGGGTACAACGTCCGCCCATGCGGAACCACTGACCAGCCCTGTGCCCGAAGTCGACCGCCTCGCGGTGCGAGTCGTCACCGATAGCTACCATTTGGCGATCTCACCCAACCTCAACGTGGGCGAGGTGCAGGTCCTGCGCTTTGGTATGCCTCCGGCGGGTAAATCGCTGTTAGAAGAGTTCGGCCTGGCGATGCACCTCGAATCGAAACGGGGCGAAGAAACGAGAAACATACTGCTTGATTTCGGCTTTACCCCGGAGACTTTCAACAACAACATTGCCATGCTCGGTATCTCGCCGAGGTCCGTCGATGCACTGATCCTGAGCCATGGCCACTACGACCACTTCGGCGGGTTAGTCGGTTTTCTCAAGCAGAACAGGGGTAAGCTGCGCACGGGTCTTCCTCTCTACGTGGGTGGCGAAGAGACCTTCTGCACCCGGGAATGGACCGTCGGCAAAGTGGAAGACTTTGGATATCTTGATCGAAATGCGCTACTCGGCGCCGGAGTAAAGATTGTCTTCGCGCCCACTCCGAGTGTCGTGGCGGACCACGCCTTCACCACCGGCACGATCCCGAATATCTCGTTCGAAAAAGTACTGGCGCCAACGCGCATGACCGTCGGCGTCAGAGACGGCATTGGCTGCTCTGCCGACAAACTTCCAGAGGCAAAGCAAACCGCCAAGGTCGTGCCCGACGACTTTCAACATGAACTGGCGACCTGTTTCAACGTCAAGAATCGCGGCCTGGTCGTGATCACTTCATGCAGCCATCGCGGGGTCGTGAATTCGGTCAAGCGTGCCGTTGAGGTGTCCGGCATCGACAAGGTCCATGCGGTGATTGGAGGATTTCATCTGGCGCCCCAAAAGGCCGATTACGTACACGAGACCATTGTGGCTCTGAAAAAAATCAATCCCGACGTCGTCATTCCGATGCATTGCACCGGCGAGACCTTCATCGAATTCATACAACAGGAAATGCCGGAAAAATTCATTAGATCTTACGCGGGCAGCCAGTACATCTTCGGAACATAGCGCGACGCCCGCCGCGTAGCGATGCGTTCTTGCGGCGCTGTCATGAATGTCTAACGTGGCGCATGGATTCGTTTCGGATCGAGCACGACATGCTTGATGTGAATCTTTTTCCATGTGTAGGTGATGTGAACCAGGCCGTCTGGAGATTGAATGATCGCCGGGTACGAAAACTCCTGATTCGGCTCGTTCTCGAGGTCCAGCACGCTACGATAGGTCTGATGATCGGTAGAGATAAGGACAGACAGCCTGTGTCGGTCCCAACGACCTTCGACGTAAGGTAGCGGATTCGTCACGATCAGATCGCGCCCGTCGGTCAAGGTCACTGCGTCCAGACCGGAATTCGAGTTAGGAATATCCAGCGGTGAGAGAGCGCTCCACGTCTTTCCCCAATCTCGCGACCTGGTGCTGAATACAAAGCCGTTTTTCGTGCGGACGAGCGCCTGCAACTTCCCGTGACCATGGTCAAGGATCGCAGGCTGGATCGCCTGAACTGGACGTGGCCCGGCCGGCGGGTACACGACGTCCCACGTATTGCCTCCATCCATGGAACGCTCGAAGTGGACTTTCCATCCGTCATACTCGGTGCTGCTTCCGGCTATCACGATTCCGTTTGATAGTTCCACGGGCTTGTCTTTCGCCGGCCCGGAGACACCTGGGCCAAGAGCAACCGGCTCTGACCAGGTCGCGCCGCCGTCGGGCGAAATCATCCGGAGCGGATGCCAATCCGCCGGCAACTTCCCACGGCTGTAGAACAACATCAAAGGGCCGTGTCGGGGAGAAAAGAGAATCGGATTAATCACCGTCAAAGCCTTACGGTCAGGCGACAGCCCATCTGCGACGCGGACAGGCGCACTCCATCGGCCGCCGGAGAAGCGCGCCACCCACACACCAACGTCGTTCGCCGCTTCTTTGCTGCCAGCCAGCCATGCAGCGACTAGATGGCCGTTCGAGTAGGCGATCGTCGACGCATGACAAAAGGCGATGTTCTGCGGCGGATTGATGATTTCCGTCGACAACATCGCATTGGAGTTGTTCCCGCTTTCCGCAGACGACTGGATCAACCACAAAGAAAGGATGACGAAAGATATATGTCGGCAATTTGATAAAATTCGCCGCTTCATACAGAATGGGCCGTTAGCATCGTTAATCATCGTTTTCAAAGACGAAAGATGGTAACCGATCTGAATGCTATATCTTCCGGATAAATTTCATATCCGGCCTTCTTTGCCCGTCATTCGGATCTTGCAAGCTCCGAAGCGCGGGCG
Organism: Paraburkholderia aromaticivorans; assembly: GCF_002278075.1. Classification (NCBI taxonomy): domain Bacteria; kingdom Pseudomonadati; phylum Pseudomonadota; class Betaproteobacteria; order Burkholderiales; family Burkholderiaceae; genus Paraburkholderia; species Paraburkholderia aromaticivorans. The sequence goes on from NZ_CP022991.1 coordinate 152,383, forward strand.
GCGACGGGGTGTTCATCACCACATACGGGACTGGCTATCGTTTAGAGCCGGTCGTCAATGCCAGGCCGCCATCAAGCGGACGGGCAACGAGAGACGCGTAGCGGTAATCGTTCAACGTCCTGCCCCACCGCTCAGGTGCTCATCGAATGCTTTTGACGGCAGCGAGTCGATCAACTCGTGATCGACGTCCTTTAACTCGATTCCTTGTGCGTCACAGAGCGTACGGAGAGTGTCGCCGACGAAATCGATCACGTCGGCGAGGGTAACTTCTGGATCATCCATACAGTCGGTGATCGAGAGATCGCTTGCATTTGTTGGGGCATCTGATGACACGGCGACCTGTTCTTTTCAGAGGCGCTGATGGTGCGCGCCGCTTTGAAAAGGCCACAGGCCCAAGGGGCGGCCGATGATTTCAGCCAACCGTGCCAGCGCCGAATCCATCGACCTCGTCGTCGTCCAGCGCCGCCAGCACGTCAAGCAGGAACGCTTGAACAACCCTCTCGTATTCCGGCGTATCCTGGACACAGTCGTCAGGGTTCTTCAAACCGCGTGCCTTACGAATGGCTCCCACGGATATTTCAACGGCTTGCGAGACATCCCAGTTCGGGTCGTCTCGATCGAGTTTGGGTGGGGTGTTTGTATCCATGCCGGTTTTGTCGGCTCACCGGACGAAAACTTTAGAGGTATGAAATGAACGCGCGCCGTATTCTTTCGGCCACTCGATAGCGCGCACTGCTCGACGACAGCAACGCAATCGCGGTGCATGGCAAAACCGCTCGCGCAGCCGGCCCATTGGTTTCGTCGACCGCTCCGGCAACACTCAGCACTGCCGTATACGCAGGCCCGAACGCTGGTCGAAGAAATAGACACGCTCGCGGTTCGCCCGCAGGCCGACCTCCATGCCAATCTCTCCAGCAAACATGTTCGACACCTTGACGACTATTTGCTGCTCTCCGACGTTCAGCGTGACGAGCGAATGATCGCCGATCAATTCGACCGAATAAATGTGTCCCCGGAACTCACCATCAGCCGCGGTGACGAGCATGCAGTCTTCGGGACGCACGCCAAGCACGGCCTCCCCGTGATGATTGACGTCCGCAACCAGCGTCAGGCCTTCCGCCTCGAAGCGGTTGTTCGCCAGCGTACCGCGCAGAAAATTCATTGGTGGCGAGCCAATGAAGCCCGCGACGAACAGATTGGCGGGGTCCGAATAAATGCGCGCCGGGACGTCGAGTTGTTGCAGCACGCCTTTGTCGATCAGCGCAACACGATGCGCAAGGGTCATTGCTTCGATCTGGTCATGTGTGACGTAGATCGTAGTGACACCCAGTTCGTGCTGCATGTGCTTGAGTTCGGCGCGCATATGGCCGCGCAGCTTCGCATCGAGGTTCGACAGCGGTTCGTCCATCAGAAACGCCGCGGGACGGCGAACAATGGCGCGAGCGAGCGCGACGCGCTGCCGCTGGCCGCCCGACAGCTGGCGCGGATACCGGTCGAGCTGTGGTTCAAGATGAACGCTCGCCGCCACGTCGCGCACCGCCGCATCGATCTCTGCCTTCGCGCGCTTTCTCACGATCAGCGGGTAGGCAATGTTCTCGAACACCGTCTTGTGCGGATACAGCGCGTAGGACTGAAATACCATCGCAACATCACGATCGCGCGGCAGTTGCTGGGTCACGTCGTTCTCGCCGACGTAGATGCTCCCCTCGCTCGCCGATTCGAGTCCCGCGATGATGCGCAACGCGGTCGTCTTGCCGCAACCCGATTCGCCGAGAAGGACAAGAAACTCGCCCGCATGTACGTCCAGTGACAGGTCGTGCAGTACACGCGTGTCTCCGAAGGTCTTGCTGACGTTGCGCAGCGAGACACTTTTCGAATGCGGCACCGTCGAGCTCGCGAAATGCGACGGGCGTGGCGCCTGCCTCTCCATGTGGTTCATCCTTTGACCGCTCCCACGAGAATGCCTTTGACGATGAAGCGCTGTAGCGTGAGCGTGAGCAGCATCACCGGCAGGATCATGATCAGAATCAGCACCGACATGTTCCACCATTGCGGCCCCCTAGTGGCGTTCTGCGCGGCGACGAGAAGCGGCAGGGTTTGCGCGTTGGCCGTCGACAGAAAGAGCGCGAACAAATACTCGTTCCACGAGAGGATCAGCACCAGCAAGCCTGTCGCCACGATACCCGGCGCGACGAGCGGGACCACGATGCCAAACAGGATGGCAAAGCGTGTCGCGCCGTCGATCTGCGCGCTCTCCTCGATTTCTTTCGGCACGCTGGCGAAAAAATCAAACATCAGCCAGACGACAATCGGCACATTCGCTGTCGCATAGGTGATGATCAGCGCGCTCCGGGTGTCGAGCAACCCGATGCTCTTGAAGGTCAGGTAGATCGGGATCACCGTGACGACTGGCGGCAAGATGCGTTGGGAAATAATCCAGAAGAGAATGTCGTCGTTGGCGAAGTGACGCCTTGCGCGTCGAATGATCGGGCGCAGCAGCAGGAAAAAGAACGCGCCACACACGGCCACGGCGATCCGCAGGTCCACACCGCCCCAGCCGACGGCGGCCACCACCACGGCCAGCATCAGGACGCCGAGACCCACCGCTGCGACGGGCGGCCTGTACTCGATGCGCGCGAGGGCATAAGCCGCTATCGAGCCCAGGAACACGGCGGCAGCCGTGGAGAACGTGGCAATGATCAGCGAATTCACGTAGGGACGAAACGTGTCCGGCCCGAGGTCGACGAAGATGTAATGCCAGGCGTCGAGACTCGGCTTGAAGTCGATGAACGGCACGTAGGCCGGCCCGTTCGACACGTCGATCGGCAGCTTGAACGACGTGATCGCCATCCAGTACAAAGGAAACAATACGACCAGCGTCCATAAGCCAAGCAGGCCGTAGGCAATCACCCGGGTGCCGATGGGGATCTCATCGAGCCGTGCGGGAACGAAGAGGCGCCGGATCATGATTGCCCCCCTCGCGCGCGCCGCACGACGAGTTGAAAAAACGACACACACGCGATCGTCGACACGAAGAACAACATGTAGGCGACGGCCGAGGCGCCGCCGAGATTCAGCGTGCGCCACTCGATGAATGCGTGCAGTGTCATTGATTCTGTCGCAATGCCGGGGCCGCCATTGGTCAGCACGTTCGGCAGGTCGACCACCTTGAACGCTTCGATCAGGCGAATCAGCACCGCGCTCGCGGCGACGGGCGCGATCGACGGCCAGGTCACGTCGCGAAAGATCCGCCAGTTCGACGCGCCATCGAGTTGCGCGGCCTCGATCTGGTCACGCGAGGTGCCTTCCAGCGCGGCTAGCAAAACGAGGAACATGAAAGGCACCCACTGCCAGGTATCCCCAATGATGACCACGATGCGCGCAAGCCACGGATCCGCGGCCCAGGCGATCTGCCCCAGCCCAAGCCACGCCCAAACCGGCGCAAGCGGGCCGACTGCGGTATCCGCCATCATGCGGAACATGTAGGCGATGCCAACCGGTGTCACCATCAGCGGCAGAAAGAACAGAATCCGGAAAAATCGCCCGCCCTTGAGCGGCAACGTGCACAGGTAGGCGAGCCCGAGACCCAGCAGGAACTGCAGCGCCACGCCGAACACCACGTAAAAGAGCGTCACCATCAGGCTGCCCAGCTCGCCGCCGTGCCCGACCGTATTGGCGGTAAGCCACACGAGCGCCAGCAAGGACGCAGCTGTGATCAGGCGGCCGATCCCGCCGACCAGAGAGCGATGCCCGCCGCGCAGGTAACTGAAAAGCCACCACCCCGTAGCGAGCGCGGCAGCGACCATCACCGAGAAGCTAATCATGCCGGGCGGCCGGAACACGCCTACAAAGTGAAATTGCTGGCTGCCGCTGAAAAGCCTCACGTAGTTGCGCATGCCTACGAACTTCAGTTCGTAGCCTCCCTCGCCGAGCGAGAACCGGACCAGCGACAGATAGGCGGACGTGACTAGCGGAAAGATCGAAAAGCCGAGAATGAGCAGCACGGCTGGCAGCACGAACACATAGGGAGCCTGACGATCCAGCCAGTTGGCAACGGATGACCTGCGCGACGCGCGTCGCTGTGAAGCAGGTGACGAAACATGTGACGAAGATTGCATGAACCAGTCTCGTGTCATCGATACGGCAGACGAACGACGTTCGGACGCCGTTCGTCATCGCCTCTCCGGAAGCGGCGCCGGTTGCCGCGGGCCGGCGCGGCCTGCAGCTATTTCGCGCCGATCGACGCCTTATAGGCTTTCAACTGGCTGTCCTTTCCAAGGTCGTCGGTAATTTCATCCCAGCCTGTCTGGATCGCTTTCATGGTGGCGTCGGCATCAAGTTCCCCGGCGAGAAACCGCGCCACCGCGGTATCCAGTACGACCTGCTCGTAGCGCTGATTCTGCGGGATACGCAGATCGATGATCATATTCGGGCTTTGCAGACTGGCCTTGATGGCGCCGAGGTAGGAGGCCGCGGCCGCGTCGCTCATGCCGGACTTCTTCCAGATCGACATGTCCGTGAACTGCGATCGGCGATACGGGTTGAAACCAGTCGCACCGATCGTCACGTCAACATTCGATTGAGCAGGCTGGCTCATGTACGAGAGAAACGCGTACGCTGCATCCTTCACCTTGGGATTGGCCTTGGCATTGATCCCGCCGGACCACCCGCCGAATGCTGCAAAAGGCGCATGGTTGACGCCGTCCACCGCATACGGGCACGTAGTCTTGTCGCACGCAACCAGCTTGCCGGTGTCACGGTTCAACACCTTCGTCGAGCCGGGCAGGATGACCGCGCCGACCTTGTCGATCACCTTCGACTGCTTCGGGTCGATCGCCAGCACGCCGACGTCGCCCCAATCGAGCGTCAGCGCGCAGTGCCCTGAAATGAACGCGCTGCGCGTATCGCCGACGTCGAGATTGATTTCGTTCGGCGGCCCGTATTGGGTCGATTCCTTGTAGACGTTCAGCGCGGCCTTGAACGCATCGTTGTTGACGAGCGGCTTGAAGTTGGTCGGATCGAAGAAGGCGCCTTGCGCCGTCCCTTTCGACTGGATGTAGCCACCCGCAATCGAGATGATCGCCCAGTACGCCTGTGCGTTGCGCTTCTTCGAAATACAGGAACCCGCAACCGGTTTGCCGTCGCCGCCGAATACCTTGCCGTTCGCCGCCTTCGCGATGCCCAGGTAATCGTCCCAGGTTTTCGGCGGCTGCTTGCCGAGCTGTTTCAGGATGTCGGTCCGGTAATAGACCATCTGGAAGTCGCCGTCGAGCGCGATCAGATAGGTCTTGCCGTTGAACCGTTCCGAAAAATCGCGGAAGAACGGCATGACGTCGTCTTCCTTCAGCGCCGGATCATGGGCGACGCGCGCCGACAGGTCCTCGAGGAAGCCGCCCTTCGTATAGTCGACCATCCATTGCGGGGCGAACACCGCGGCGTCGACCGAGTTCGTACCGGAAGCCCAATCTGTCAGCAGCTTCTGGTACAAGTCGGAGAACGGCACGGTCAGAATGTTGACTTTGGCGCCCGTGAGCTTTTCGAAGTCAGGCGCACGGCGCTGCAGCGGCTCCGCGATTTGCGGACCCACGAACGTCATCACATTGACGGTGACGCCATGGAAATCCTCCGCAGCGAGCGCATGCCCCGCTGCCATGAACCACGCGGCTGCGAGGGCGGCAGCCACGCTTGCACGTTTGACGAGTTTCATTTTTGTCTCCTCCATACCGAGTTGACTACGCTGCGCCCGGCGGCTGGCGAGCAGCCCAGCCGATGCGCCCGGACTGCGGCGGTCCGGAGGCTCCTATGAAGACTCGTGCGAAGGCCGGTCTACTCCTCGAACAGATCGGGCCGTTCGCTGGCAAAGCGCCGCAACTCTGCAATGACTTCATCCAGATGACGGTGCATCGCGTGGGCCGCAGCTTCGGCGTCCCGCTCCGCGATCGCCTCGAAGATGCGCACGTGCTCCTCGAGTGTGTGAATATGACGTTCCGGAGTCCCCAGCAACTGGCGCGCACGATCAAGCGCGCCGCGCGACGTGGCGACGATTTCCTTTACGCGAGGCAAGTCGATAGCGTCGAGCAGGATCTCGTGAAAGGCGAGATCGAGCGGGTGAAATTCATGGGGCAATCCTTTGGCCACGGCCTCGCGTTGCTTGTCGAGGTTGGCGGCGAGCGCCTCCAGAGTCGCGTCGGAACGCGTCGACGACAAGCCGCGCACGGTCTCGACTTCGAGCGCGCTGCGGATGAACAGATGCTGGCGGATGTCGTGAATCACGATCGGCTTCACACGCGTGCCGCGTTGCGGCAACACCTCGACGAGCCCAGCGGTTGCAAGCTTCGCAAGCGCCGCCGACACGGGAAAACGCGATACACCCATCCGTTCGCAGACCGCCTGCTTGTCGATCATCATTCCCGGCTCCAGCGCCAGCGTGACGATAGCCTCGCGCAACGCCTCTGCCACGGCGTCGGTCAAACGACTCCGTTCCCCGCCCTGCAGTTTCTGCAATGCGGCATAAGGGTCGATGGCCGCTGACTTCATGGATCCAGAGGCTCACGAAGAGCTTGATTTACGACTAACATGCTAGCATGCTAGGTGGTGAAATCAGCGCTGTCAACGCGTGCTAACGCTTGGAGTGGGCCTTGTACGCGCTTGCCGGCGGCGCTTGGTGCGAGCCAGGCGCGCGTACCATCCTGACTGCCGCGCCGGTCACCCTAGGGGGCGTCCAGATGACCACGATCACGAACCTGTCCGTTCGGGACATTCGCTTCCCGACCTCCCGCTCGCTCGACGGCTCCGATGCGATGAACGCGGCGCCGGATTATTCGGCTACCTACGTCGTGCTCGAAACAGACTCGCCGGAACAGATCGCGGGACACGGACTCACCTTCACTATCGGCCGGGGTAACGAAATCTGCGTGACGGCGGTGAACTCGCTGGCGCCGCTCATCGTCGGCCAGGCTCTCGAAGACATCGTTGCCGATATGGGTGCGTTCTGGCGCGCCATCACGTCAGACAGCCAGTTGCGCTGGATCGGTCCGGAGAAAGGCGCGATTCACCTCGCGACCGCCGCTATCGTGAATGCCGTGTGGGACCTGTGGGCAAAGACGGAACGCAAACCGGTCTGGAAACTCCTGGTGGACATGAGCCCGGAGGCGCTGGTGCGCTGTCTCGACTTCCGCTACGTCACCGACGCACTGACACCCCACGAAGCGCTTGCGATCCTGCGGCGCCACGCGGCCACCAAAGCCGAGCGCGAAACGGAGATGCTGGCGAACGGCTATCCGGCTTACACGACATCGGCGGGCTGGCTCGGTTACGACGATGAAAAGATCCGCCGCCTCGCTCGCGAAGGCGTGGCCCAGGGATGGACGCACTTCAAGCAGAAAGTCGGCGGCAATCTCGACGAGGACGTGCGGCGCGCGCGCATTCTGCGCGACGAAATCGGCGCTGATCGCAAGCTGATGATGGACGCCAACCAGGTGTGGGAAGTCGACGAAGCCGTCGCCAACATGCGGCGCCTCGCGGAGTTCGATCCGTGGTGGATCGAAGAGCCGACGAGCCCCGACGATATCCAGGGACACGCGGCCATTCGCCGGCGCGTCGCCCCGATCGGTGTGGCGACCGGCGAACATTGCCATAACCGCGTGATGTTCAAGCAGCTATTGCAGGCGCAGGCGATCGATTTTTGCCAGGTCGACAGTTGCCGGCTCGGCGGTCTGAACGAGGTGCTCGTCGTGTTGCTGATGGCGGCGAAGTTCGGTGTGCCGGTCTGTCCGCACGCGGGTGGTGTCGGGCTGTGCGAGTACGTGCAGCACATCGCGCTGTTCGATTACATCTGCGTGTCGGCATCGCTTGAAAATCGCGTACTCGAATACGTCGACCACCTGCACCAGCACTTTGTCGACCCCGTCGTGATTCGCAACGGACGCTACAAGCCGCCGCAACTGCCAGGCTATAGCATCGAGATGCGCGCCGACTCGCTCGACCAGTTTGACTTTCCGCACGGGGCGGCGTGGCGGGCCTGAATTTTTCCCAGGCATTCCCAGAATACCGAACGACCGCCCGAGAACGTACACTCGTCGTTCTTCCCCGTGCTGAGAAAAACTGTGCCCGTTATCACCTGCATCGAAGATTTACGCGTGCTTGCTCAGCGGCGCGTGCCGCGCATGTTCTACGACTATGCCGACAGTGGCTCATGGACCGAAAGTACCTACCGCGCGAATGAAAGCGACTTCCAGCGCCTCAAGCTGCGCCAGCGAGTGGCGGTCAACATGGCGGGGCGCAGCACGCGCACGGAAATGATCGGTCAGGAGTCCGCCATGCCCGTAGCGCTCGCGCCGACGGGCTTGACCGGCATGCAACATGCCGACGGCGAAATCCTCGCTGCACGCGCGGCGGAAAAGTTCGGCGTCCCCTTCACTTTGTCCACGATGAGCATCTGCTCGATCGAGGACGTCGCCGCCGCGACCAGCAAGCCGTTCTGGTTCCAGCTTTATATGATGCGCGACCGCGATTTCATTGTGCGGTTAATTGAGCGGGCTCGCGCGGCACGCTGCAGCGCCCTGATGCTCACGCTGGACCTGCAGATCCTCGGCCAACGCCACAAGGACATCAAGAACGGGCTGTCGGCGCCGCCTAAACTGACCGCGGCAAACCTGATCAATCTGGCGACCCGGCCGCGCTGGTGCCTCGGCATGCTCGGCACCCGGCGGCGCACCTTCGGCAACATCGTCGGTCACGCAAAGGGTGTGGGCGATCTATCGTCCCTGAGTTCGTGGACCGCCGAACAGTTTGATCCGGCGTTGAGTTGGGCGGACGTCGAGTGGGTCAAGAAGCTATGGGGTGGCAAGCTCATTCTGAAGGCTCGTCGGCGGAATCTGTGGGTGGTTTGATGCGATTCATGAGGGACAGAGGAAGCGATAGAGTTTCTTGCAGGTAGCGTCAAAGGCGTTCTGCTCGTGCTCGGAGAGGTGCCTCGAAAGCGGGCCACCGAACTCGTGGATCTCATTGAGAAGCAGTGTGCGGGCATCCATGGCGGCTAAGTCCGGATCGACGTGACGGACTTCGATGAGATGGCCACCAAGCATCCAAAGGTGATCGCGGTGGCGGTGCAACGTTTTGCGGGCATAGCCGTGGGTCAGCAGGTGTTGCAGGAAAGGTGTGAAGACCTTCACGAGCGCCTGTCCGAATGGGATGTCCTCGTCCTCGAAGCGCCATGAGGCAGGCCAGTTCTGCAAGTCCGGGACGTAGCGCTCCAGTGCGTGCGGATCTGAGGTAACAATAGCGTCTTTACTGATTCCCGCGCGCTTGCTAACCATGTTGCTGACCCGCCTGCTCAATGCCTGCCATCATTTTCCCGGCTTCGTCTATGAAAGTGCCCGACTGTGCGAGCAGTCCAAAACCATCGAGATCGACGTGCGGCCACGCAAGGGTTCGAAGCCGATCTGTTCGTGTTGCAACCGGCCTGGCAGCGGCTATGACACGCTCGCATCGCGTAGTTTCGAATTTATTCCGATCTGGGGCTTCGCGGTGATTTTGCTGTACGCCATGCGCCGCGTCGACTGCCGTGAGTGCGGCGTGAAGGTCGAGACGGTGCCGTGGGCCATCGGCAAGCACACGCTGACCAAGGCCTACATGCTGTTTCTCGCGCAGTGGGCACGCAAGCTCTCCTGGAAAGAGACAGCGCAAAGCTTTCGCACCAGTTGGGAGAAGGTTGCCCAGGCGGTGGAGTGGGTGGTCGACTGGGGGCTGGCCCATCGCGAACTCGGCACCATCCGCGCTTTGGGCGTCGATGAAATCCAGTATGGCCGAGGGCACAATTATCTCACGCTGGTCTATCAGATCGAGGCCAGCTGCGTGCGCCTGCTTTGGGTTGGCCAGGAGCGCACGAAGGAAAGCTTCGCAAAGTTCTTCGTCATGATCGGCAAACGGTTGTGCGAGCAGGTCGAGTTCGTCTGCTCGGACATGTGGCGGCCCTACATCGAGATGATCGCACTACATTGCCCCAACGCGCTGAACATCCTCGACCGCTTCCACATCGTTGCCAAAATGAACAAGGCGATCGACGAGGTTCGCGCCGAGGAAGCTCGCCGCATGACCCGCGACGGCTATGAGCCAGTCCTCAAGAAGTCCCGCTGGTGTTTGCTCAAGCGGCCAGAGAACCTTACTGACAATCAGCGACTGCGCCTGCGCGATCTGCTGCACTACAACCTGCGCAGTGTCCGCGCCTATCTTCTCAAGGAGGAGTTCCAGCAGATCTGGGATTACATCTCGCCTGTCTGGGCAGGCAAGTTCCTCGATCAGTGGTGCACCCGGGTCATGCGCTCACGCATCGAACCAATGAAGAAGTTCGCACGCACCGTGCGCGCCCATCGAGAACTGATTCTCAACTACTTTCATGCGCGCAAGCAGTTCTCCAGCGGAATCGTCGAGGGTTTGAACAACAAGGCCAAAGTCACCATGAGAAAAGCGTACGGCTTCCGGACGTTTCGAACGACGGAAATCGCGCTATATCATGCACTTGGCAATTTGCCCGAGCCGCCGACAACCCACACTTTTTACTGACGAACCATTCTGAAAGGCATCATGGATGTCGAAGATGCACGCCTTGCCGCCAACAGCGGTGCGGACGCGCTGATCGTCTCGAACCATGGCGGCCGCCAACTCGACGGCGCACCCTCTTCGATCTCGGCACTCCCCGAGATCGCGCGCGAGGTCGGCTCGCGTATCGAGGTGTGGATGGATGGCGGCATCCGCAGCGGACAGGACGTTCTGAAAGCCGTTGCGCTCGGCGCCCGGGGCACGCTGATCGGCCGCAGCTTTCTCTACGGGCTGGGTGCGATGGGTGAGGCGGGTGTCACACAGTGTCTGCAGATCATCCAGAAGGAACTGGACATCACCATGGCCTTTTGTGGCCACACTGACATCCGTCAGGTGGACGAGCGGATCCTGCTGCCTGACAGGCTTTGAGGACGGGCGCGAGGCGCGACAAGAAAGAAGAGCCAGCGCACCAAGGTCGGCTGAATGTCCTGAGCACATTTCGAGGCCGGCCAGAGTCTGGGAGGCTTCAGAATATCCAGCCGGTCTCGTCCACGTTTCAGGCGCTTAGCGCCCGATTGAAGGGTTGCGCGTCAGCTGGCCGGCCGACTGCGAACTCCGTTCGACGCTCGAGCGACGCCTTGCGCTTTTCTTCAGCGTTCGCGATGAAGTCGGACAGTTCGCGCTCCATGGCCGAATCTTTGGCGCCCGGTTTCCACGCCGCGGCCCCATGTCGCCGACGCGTGGTCCGAGCTAGGGCCACCGCTGCCATCGCAGCCTTTGCACATTCGTATTCAACCTGGCCACAAAGGTCGATCGGCTCACCGAATTCGCGGAACGCTTCCACATACTCCCGCGCGGCGTACACCGTTGCCGGGTACTCGCGCAGCTCGGAGATGACTTTGCGGCTCAGGACGTGCCACTGAAGCTTGTCCGGATAGGCAAAAACGGGGATGGACACGCCCTTGCTGGCTTCGCAGTTCATGGGGCCGACCTGCTCCGATGCCGCCCAGGCGGCCTTATGCATCATTGTCCGACAGGTGCGAGCGTAACTTTCCAGCGATAACGCGAGCTCCAATGCAGTGTCGCGTCGCTGACGCTTGCGCGCCCCGGCATCCCTTGCTGAGATCCACGCGAGCGTAATGACAGAGCCGACCGCCCCTGACGCCAGCGCCAAAATCATTGGGGTGTTCCAGTCAAGTCGCTGGAGATATTCAAGCCATTCCTGCCGCATACGATACGCCTCGGGGAAAGAGGTGCTCAGATTATAAGCATCGTTTGCAGAGTATTCAGAGCAAAAAACGCGGTGTGTGTTTTCGCCACAAACGCTTCGATGGGGCGGCGCGCATCTTGACAGCCCGCGCCGAACCAGGGCACTCGTCGGCCCCGCACCAGGAGAGGGGCATCAAAAGATCCAGGCCGGTTCGCGGCTTAAGCGCACGGGTAGAGACGTGGGTCCGAACGCAGGCAATGTGCGGGCGTGCTGCCGCTCCTGGCAAGCACCGTTCGATCGCCAGGCGATCAGCAAGGTGCGGCCAATGTCGGTCGTGCATGATCAACGAATGAATGTCCGTTGACGATCAGCGAACTGCGATTGAATGGACGCTTCTCCCCAATGCGTGGCCCACAGCCGTCGAGCTATCAGTTGGGCAGCCTTTCCTCGCGGCGTAGCGTTAAGACCTGTACGCCCTTTTGGGTCACGGCCACGGTGTGTTCAAACTGCGCCGACAGTTGCCCATCGCGCGTGACCACCGTCCAGCCGTCTTCTTCGGTTCGAACAGATTGTCGCCCCTGGTTGATCATGGGTTCGATGGTAAACACCATGCCTTCGCGCAACAACAAACCCGTCCGCGGCTTACCCCAATGCAGCACTTGGGGCTCCTCGTGCATTTCACGCCCGATGCCATGCCCGCAATATTCCCGTACGACCGAATAGCCATTTTTGCGAGCGTGCCGTTCAATGGCATGACCTATATCGCCAAGTCTGGCGCCGGGGCGAACGGCCTTGATCCCTTTCCACATCGCTTCGTAGGTCACTTGCACGAGCCGTTCAGCTAGTGGAGACACCTTTCCCACAAGATAGGTCTTGCTGGAATCAGCGATGTAGCCATTCTTTTCCAGCGTAATGTCGAAATTAACGATGTCCCCGTTTTGCAGGATGTCTGTCGTGGACGGAACACCGTGACAAACAACATTGTTGCGTGAAGCGTTGAGCGCGTAGGCGTAGCCGTACTGCCCCTTGCTTGCCGGGCGCGCCTTGAGTTCGTTGACGATGAAACTCTCGACCACATCGTTCACCTGCATGGTAGACATGCCGATCAGGCTCATTTGATCCAGATAGCCAAATACATCCGCCAGCAACTGGCCTGACTCCGCCATCAATGCGATTTCTTCGGGTCGCTTGGTCATGTCAAAGCCACCTTGACGGCCTGCGCCACAACGCCCGCGGCTCTCAGTTCACGGGTAGCTATCTCGTTGAAACTCAGCGTCGGATTCATTTCGCACAACATGCCGACCTTGATCCAGAAGGCTGCTTGCGCGTTGATCGACCTGCATGACACTGCGCTTGCCTTACGTATCTGATCGTGCAAGTCGTCGTCGATATTAACAATGCCCACGTTAACCCCATATATACGAAACATATACGGATCATATATTCAAACTATCTGACAAGACAAGCGCTTTATGACATTAGATACGCCGGTTTGCGGATAGCAGCTACAAAAGGTGAGTTGGCGCGTGCGGGTCGAGCGCGCAACGGAGCACCGGCTGTGGTTCTGCAAGCAGACGTCCGCGCCCAGGGCAGATGAGGACCGTTTCCGATCGACGTGGCACGCCAACGCTTCGCATCGGTGCCAGCCCGCGTGTTGATGGAAGCGGTGAAACCGTGCGCCTGCACCGCACGGCACTTCGTAACGGCTGACCTACAATACAAGGATGGTCGCGACCTGATAAGGAGGCTGCCATGGCCCAGTCTATGATTTACTTCGTTGTCGGCTTGGCGGCCTTGTTGGTCGCCGCGTTCATGGTGGCGCAACGTTACAGGCGCGAACACCCCGCAGAAGAGATGACCCAGTGGCTTGATTCGCACCATATGGGTTGGCTGCACCGGCACAAACATTAATGCCGCATCGCAAAATGACGGGCCCCGCATGCCAGCGGGGCTTCGTGCGATACGTCGGAACTTTCGATCATCTGCAGTGTTCTGCTATCTCCGCTGGGGCGGCACTTATGTGACGATGAGCGGCGCTCCGATTTCCGCCGCGATTCGCACAGGGCGCGCACCAGTCACCGGCCACGGCGATGAGCGGGTACGAGACGATGAGGGACTTCAACATGCCCGACACCCGTCTCAAGCACTTTGCAAAAGCGGCTCGGGCACGGGCCTCGCGCTGCTTGGCGGCACTCTCGCTAACGTTGCTGATCTTGCCACCGGGACCGCCATACATCGTTGCTGCCGAGGATCACGCCATGACCTTGACGCTCACGTCGCAAGCCTTCCGGCAGAACGGCGAGATTCCCGCGCAGCATACCTGCCAGGGCGCCGATGTATCGCCGCCGCTCGAGTGGTCCGGCGTGCCCCCCAACACAAAAAGCCTGGCGCTGATCGTCGACGACCCTGACGCGCCGGACCCGGCCGCGCCGAAAATAACCTGGGTACATTGGGTGCTCTACAACATTCCGCCGACGGCAACCCGGCTGCCCCATGGCGCTACTGCGCAGGCTTTGCCGGGCGGAACGCTCGAAGGCATCAATGACTTCAGGCGTGCCGCTTATAGCGGCCCGTGCCCGCCCGTGGGACGCCACCGTTATTTCCACAAACTGTATGCGCTCGACACCGTCCTGCCCGATTTGAAAGGACCCAACAAGGCGGCGCTTGAAAGGGCCATGCAGGGGCACGTACTAACGCACGCGGAACTAATCGGCACCTATCAGAAGCGATGAGCGGCGCGTCGTTGCATGAATCGGGATCGAGGGCCAAGTAAATCCAGTGGTGCCGACGTTATACACGTGGCGCAGGCAGAACCCGGCCCGATTTCGGTCACTCGGTGATGCGGTCAAAATGGTCAACAATTGTCCAGCACACTTGAAGAACTGCGGCCTGCGCGTTTGGGCATCGCAGGGAAGCGGATCGATGCCCTTCAACGCCCTGCTCGCCCCCACTCTTTGCCGACTTCTACGTGCCCGCTATGTGACGTTGCGGATGCTGCAAGGCAGCCGCAATCGTGATCCGCCGGCAGCTATTTTCCCGTCGCGTCCCGACTCACGAGCGTCGAAGCGCGCCTTTCTATTTCACTGGCCGAAATAGAGACCTTCATTTTCACGCAATTAACAAGGACGGAGGCAACTCGTACATTGACTACTCCCAAACCAACTTGATGGAGTTTCAAATGGCACGCGTCGCGATCCCCACGAAAGAACAGGCGCCCGCAAAGGCGCAACCGATCCTTGCGAATTACGAGAAGGTCCTCGGCACGATTCCGAACTTCTTCGCTCTGATTTCCCAGTCACCGGATGCCCTGAAGGCGATCGCCGATATGCACGGTACGCTTGGCAAGAGCTTGGGCCACGGAACGCGCGAACGCATTCACATCGCCGTCGCGGAAGCCAATGGCTGCGACTACTGTGTATCTGCCCACACCTACTTGGGCGGCAAGCTGAGCGGCCTGACACAGGAGGACATGGAGCTCAATCGCGATGGCCATTCCAACGACCCGAAGGCCGACGCGGCAGTTCAGTTCGCCCACCGCGTGGCGAAGACGCGCGGCCACATCGACGCCGGCGACTTCGAAGCCGTGCGTGCCGCTGGCTTCTCCGACGCGGAAATCATCGACATCGTGGCCGAGCTCGGGTTCAGCTTCGTGACCAACCTCTTCAACAATACGTTCAAGACCGACATCGACTCTGTGTTCCCCGTCATTCACACCAAAAGCAAGCCGACTGCTTGAGTCCAGGCGTGAACGTGTTGGCTACCCGCTGTTCGCGGTAGCCAGGTGGGCCGCCATCGGGTACCGCTTCCTGCTTCAGATCCCGATCGGCCCACGCACCAACTTGTGATGCTGCTGCAGGAAATGCCGAAGACGTGGACGCCTCGTTTCCATATGACCGTTTTTCATTGAAGCCTTTCGAGGCCGCATGATCTCCAGAAACGCACCATTGCACCGCCCCTGAGGGTACCGACATGAATGATCCCGTTGAAACAATCCGTCGCTTCTACGCAAAGCTTGCCGAGGGTGATGCTCCCGGTGCGCTAGGCCTGATGTCGGCGAATATCGAATGGAATACGATGTGGCATTACAAGGTGGACGGAAGGGGCCCCGAGCGAGTGGCTGAGGGACTTTTCAGGCCGCTCAGGGCGGAATGGTCGAGCTTTTCACTCGAACCAACTGAATTTTTCTGTGAAGGAAATACCGTCGTTTCTTTAGGTCGATTCGTTGGGGAACATGGTGGCACTCGCAAGCGGGCGGAAGCCGCATACGCTCACGTTTGGTCCGTAGAAAACGGTAGGATCACGCGCTTTCGTCAATATATTGACACCCTTGCAGTCGCAGATGCACGCAAGTCTTAAGAACACAGCTCTACTGGATGCTCCACGGTAGCGCGCTTATGTCGGGCCGCATTGCAAGGACAACTCACCCGTTTGAAGTCTGGGACTTCACCCGTCGATCCGCTGCGCTCTGCGCGGCAGCGGCGTTGGGAGATAGCATAACTAATCGTCCCTGGCAAAAGCCACACGCGCTGGTTCATACCTATTACTCCGCCTTCGGGCGGCGCCTGGAAAATTCATGAAAACATCTTCCGATAACCTGCCGGGCGCCGCCGAAGTGCAGTTGGGAGACGAGGTCGGATTTTCGCTCTATGCCACGTCGCTCGCGATGACGAAAGCGTACAAGCCGCTGCTTCAGCCGCTTGGTTTGACCTCCCCACAATACATCGCAATGCAGTCGCTTTGGGAGAGCGACGAGGTCACCGTCAAAGCCTTGTCGACACGCCTTTCTCTGGACCCAGCAACGATAACGCCCCTCCTTAAGCGACTCGAATCACAGGGACTGGTCAGCAGGACCCGCGGTGTCACGGACGAACGCCTGGTATTTGTTAGCCTGACAACGAAGGGAGACTTGCTCAGAAACAACGCGGCTCTGATACCTGCTGCAATTACCGAAGCGACCGGTCAAAGCAGCCAGGTGCTGCTGCGCTTGAAGCGCGATCTCGATCAGCTTCGCAGCAGGCTGTAGGGCGCCACGGCCTGACGGGAGTGGCTGCCTACAGCGCTGGCCGATCAGGTAGCGCAGCCTGAGCGGCGGAGATGAAGGCCCTAACGCTTTGAGATTGCTGCCGGCCGCCTTGATATACCAGGCTTACGGGAAGCACCTTCTCGTCAGCGTTCGTCAGGACCTTGACTAGCCGCCCATCGGCCAGTTCACGCGCCACGTGATAGGAAAAGAGGCGCGCGATACCGAGGCCGCCCATTGCGGCTTCGATCGTCGCATCGACGCTATTAGTCAGAAACCGCGGTTCAATCTGGCTCCGGCTGCCCGCGCGTCTCCACTCCTCGTTCAAGCTGGCCGTTTCGAACGCAATCAGGTGGTGCGTCGACAAATCGGCTTCGCAGGCTGGCGCTCCACGTCGTGCAAGATAATCAGGGCTAGCCACCAACACGCGCTGAACGCTCGCAAGGGGCACCGCTCGCAGCGAACTATCCGGCAGCTGCCCAATACGCACACCGATGTCGACACCCTCCTCTGCCAGGCGGACAACCCGATCAACGAGGATCAGTCGTACCGACAGATCCTGATACTCACGAAGAAGGTTAGCGACGATCGGCATGACATGCATCCGGCCGAAGAGAACCGGCGCGGTTACCACCAGCAAGCCATGAGGTCCGGAATTTCCTCCTCGAACAGCCTCCGCAGCATCCTCCAACTCGGATAGAGCATGCCGCGTGCGCTCCAGGTAGTCGCTTCCCTGATCGGTCAGCCGTACCGAACGTGTCGTTCGCCTGAGCAACGTCACTCCGATCTCCTGCTCCAAAGCGGATACAGCGCGCGACGCTGCCACGGGCGTGATGCGGAGTTGCCGTGCGGCTTCGGCAAAACTGTTCAAATCCGAAACCATATGGAAAACCCGCATGCAGTCAAGTCGATCCATGAAAATGCCACTGAAAGTTTGGAAGTTGCTACGGACTGGCTGTCGCCCCCCACCGCCTGATGCTGATCGGGGACACCCGGACGACTTGTTCGCCGAGGCCCGGCAGTGCAGTGCCCGTGGTTCCAGGAGCCGTTGTCGCCGCCGCCATGTGACGACGTTTCGTATACCGAAGAGATCGCTTCTGCGCTGCGAGCGAAATTCGCACGAAGGTGGTTCCAGACAACGTGCAAACGAACGAGGTGGATTTCCAACGATGGCGATATCCGTTTGATCTTGACTGCGGCAACGCCTAGCAGCAGGGATGCGATTGCAATCGCATCCTTCGTTGTCAACGTACCGGGCGGCGCTACGAGGGTCGCGGCAAAGATCACCGTGCGCATCGCGAAGCACCACCTCCGGGCCCCGCCGAGATCGTCGCACAGCACCTCATAACCGCGGTCCGATTGCTGTCTCTTTTCGGAATCGTGCTGGGTTGTTGCTAATGCCGCTGTTGCAGTAAGCATTTCTTCGTCCTTCGATCTTTGGTTTGTGGGTTACGGCCGGCTATCGCATCAGGGGATCCAGCAGGTGCCGGTACACCACTCCTGCTCAATCTGCGAAGACGGCTTTGATCTCGGCCGCGACCTGGCATTTGTTCTCGTCGAGCACGAAGTGCCCGGCGTCCAGCCAAACAAGTTTGGCGTCGGGAAGATCTTTGATATAAGCCCGCGCTCCAGGTTGAATGAAAAACGGGTCGTTTTTCCCCCAGATGATCAGCGTCTTCGGCTGGTGCTGTCGAAACGCCCGTTGCCAGCTCGCATAGAGGCCGACGTTCGACTGATAGTCATAAAGAAGATCGATCTGGTAGTCCTGCACGCCCGGGCGATCCAGCAGCGCCTGATCGAATACCCAGTTGTCGGGATTCACGGCGCTCGGGTCCTTTGCGCCGACGAGCCATTGAAACTTCGTGCCCTCTGCGCTGATGAAGTCGCGTGCGGGTTTTTCGGTTTCAGGCGTACGGTTCTCCCACAACGGGAGGAAAACGCTTTTCGGAGCATCACCGACACCTTCCATATACGCGTTGGTGTTCTGAATGATGAAGCCTTTGACGGCCTCGGGACGCTGCGTAAAGAGCCGGAATCCGACCGGTCCGCCGTAGTCATGCAGGTAGAGAATGTAGGAATCCAGCTTCAACGCTTCAGTAAGGCCCGCAACGTGGTCCGCGAGATTGTCAAAGGAATACTTGAACTCGTCGCGCGAAGGCGCGTCGGAATGACCAAACCCGATGTAGTCCGGTGCGATCAGATGGAATCGATCGGCGAGGGCTGGGATAAGGTCTCGGAACATATGGCTGCTGCTCGGCAATCCGTGCAGGAGCACAATTGTCGGGAGTTTGGGGTCGCCGGCCTCGCGATAGAAAACCTTGCGTCCGTTGACGGTGGCCGTGCGATGAAACGTACGATTGTTCATTTGTCGGATCCTCTTCTGAAGGCGTCCCGGTAGCCCGCCTACCGTTTGACGCGTTGAGGGCATTCTGCGTGTTTCCGATTTCGATGAGCAGACGGTAAAATCGGAAAGCGCCCTCTCGTTTATTGGAAGACCGTGGATCGATTCGACGCGATGTCCGTGCTGATTGCCGCCGTGGAGAGCGGCAGCTTGTCGAAAGCCAGTCGTCAGCTTGGGCTCCCATTGGCGACGGTAAGCCGAAAGATGGCCGACCTGGAGGCTCATCTGAAGGCGACGTTGCTCGTGCGCTCTTCTCGCGGCCTCGAACTGACGCCGGCGGGCCGGTCATACCTGAGCGCAGCCAAATCGATCCTTGAACAGGTTGTTGAGGCAGAACGCGCTGCCGCAGGGGAATACCTGGAACCCAAGGGAGATCTCGTCGTGACCGGACCCAACATGTTTGGGCGGATGCACGTGCTGCCTGTCGTCACGAGTTTTCTCGCCGCATATCCGGATGTGTCGGTCGGCCTGATGCTAACGGACAGGGTGACGCATTTTCTGGACGATCAAATCGATGTAGCGCTACGAATCGGTGATCTTCCCGATAGCGGACTGGTTGCAGTCCGACTAGGGGCTGTGCGACGCGTTATCTGTGCAAGCCCCTCGTATCTTTCCGCGCGGGGAACACCCGCTACGCCTGACGCGCTTCCTGAGCACAGCGTTGTCTCCTTCGAAAGTGTGTCCTCGGCGAGCAACTGGAAATTCTGGTCGGGCGGATCAGATTTCGATGTGTCGTTCCGCTCGAGATTGAGCGTGAACACGATTGAAGCCGCGATTGATGCTGGGCTTGCCGGCTCGGGCTTGATTCGCACCATGTCCTACCAGATTGCAGAACACGTCCGTCGAGGCGACCTGCAGATTGTGTTGAGTGAATTTGAACCGCCAGTTCGCCCGGTCCATCTGGTTTACGACAAAAGAAATCGGCTGCCTCTCAAGTTACGGGCTTTCATCGACTTCGTGGTGCCTCGATTGCGAGAGCGCATTGCTGACGCCGCTCTCTAGCACCGACACTTTCCGCTTATCAATGTCGCTTTTGCCGTCCGAAGATCGCGCGATCTATTCCGTTCGGCAACCACATTGATCGAGCACTATCCCCGGGATCTGACGCAGCCGGTGTTGACGGGCCGACGGCGCCAGGATCTTGCTGTTATCGCGCCACGGTTGCTGGATTGTTTCAACTACAGTGCCAGAAGCGACGATGCACATCCGCGACCATCCGTGCGCCTCCCTTTGACTTCCCCGCGCGTCGCGTTGTCAATACCGTCGTCCTCGCATTGCAGGACACACTTTACGCATCGAACCCAAGGGAATGACCGCGGCTCTTTTTCAGGTCGTTGAGGACAAGCCGCGGACTGGGAGACGCATATCCGAAATGCATTGACACATCCCTCGGGGACAATTACTTTCCAATAATTGGGACAGATTATCCGGCTGATTCCCCGTGACCCGGGCTAAAGCAGTTGCGTCCACTGGACCGCACTGCATGCGCAGTGGACGTATATTTGGCAATCGCGGCAACATTCAATGCGCAGAGCGTTTTCACTTCTTGTAGTAGCAATTGCCGCATTGGCGGGGGCAGTTCAGGCGGCGCCCGCCACCCGGATCGGTGTGGTGCTCGCAGGCTCGGGCCTGAATTTCTGGGCGGCCATGAGCCAAGGCATGCACCGTGCCGCTGAGGATTTCCATGTCGAACTGGTAATGCGCAGTCCGTCCGACGGCATGTCACTCGGCGCGCAACCCAATATCCAGTTGAGAATGATCGACTACCTGGTGAAGAACGGCGTCGCGGGTATCGTGTTGGCACCCGAGCCACTTCAAGATGTAGCGACTCCGATTTCGGTCGCGGTTCCCACGGTACTCGTCGACCGGGCCAGCACGGATTACAAGGCGATTTCCATCGTCAGCACAGACAACTACGCGGCAGGTAGAACGGCGGCGATGAGTCTGGTACCTGTCCTGCACAAGGGCGCCAGAATTGCGGTGCTGAGACTCGCGCCGACTATCAGTTCGACGACCCAGCGTGAAGAGGGTTTTTTGGCGGTCGCAAGTGAAATGGGGTGGCGTGTGGTCATCGCCCCGTATGTCGGGTACCAGTTTCGCGAGACGGAAGCACGGGTGCACAAGGTCCTGTCCGGTGACGTAGGACGCCTCGACGCGATCTTCGCGCCGAACGAGACGACGGCCTATGGGGCCTTGCGCGTCGTCGAAGAGATGCCCGCAGGCACGCGTCCTCGTCTGGTCGTGTTCGACTGGCGCCCGGAATTTCTGGCGGCACTGGAACACAGCGTGGTGTACGCGGACATCATGCAGGACCCCTACCGTATGGGTTATCAGTCGGTCGAGACGCTGATCGCCGCCTTGCAAGGCCATCCGCCTCGCGCAACGATATTTATCGACGTGGTGACGGTGACACGCGCAAACATGAATGAACCGGCAATACGTGCCGCGATTGCCAACTACAATCGATAGCGACTAGTGAAAGGGCTTCAGGTCTTATATGAAGCAAACAACGATGGGAGCGGCATACAGGTCAACAAGTGTCACGCCTGCGCCCACTCGCTTTCTCGCGCATCCTGCCGAATAGAGCTCGTGAGTATTGCACTTCAAACTTGAGACAACATCCATTCCCGAAATCGCCTCAAGCTCGGTTGGGATTCGATACGCTCGGCAAAATAGCAAAGATAGTGTCCATGGTCGACGTCGATCGGTGCCGTCAGAGGCTCTACCAGGGTGCCGGCGGCCAGGTCATCGCGCACAAGGAAGGCCGGGATGAGGGCAAGCCCGAGGCCTGCCTGGGCTGCCTGGATTAGCACGGAATATTGCTCGAACCGCGGACCTGCGAGCACATGCATGTCGCACACGCCGTAGCGCTCCGCCCATTGACCCCATACCCGTTCAGCCTGACCGTGTAACAGCCGGGGCGCGCGTGCTGCGTCTTGCGGCTGGCGCAGCGGGTTTCTATGCCGGTAATCGGGCGCGCAGACTAAAAGAAAAGTGCGCCCGTCGATATAGTCGCATTGGACTCCTTCCCAGCTGCCGTCGCCATAGCGGATGGCTGCGTCCAGATCCAGCGGAAACATATCGCCGTGTGCAAGGTGCCGACTGAAACTGATCGTGACCCCCGGCGTACGAGACAGGAAATCCGGCAGCCGGGGAATCAGCCATTTCGTCGTGAACGTCGGCACGCTTGCGATTGTCAGCAAGTCGCTCTGTCCGGCGGCGCTCATCAACTCAAGCGACGCGTTGCCTATCTCCCGCAACGGATTGCCCACGCGTGCGCGGTAGAGGTTGCCCGCCCGGGTAAGAACAAGCTCGCGGCCATCGCGAATGAACAACTGCACGCCGAAAGAAGTTTCCAGGCTGGCGATCTGCCGGCTTACGGCGCTGGGCGTGAGGCCCAGCTCACGCGCTGCCCTGGAAAAGTTCAGATGTTTGGCGGCGCTTGTGAAGGCGAGCAGTTCGGTGACGCTCGGGTATAGGTGTTTCATCGGCGATTTGGCTTCGAAGTGTTCCGGATGCGCACAACGCAATGCGTGTTTTGTATCTTTTTTTCATGACGGCGCCATGTCGTGTCCGCACACTTGCGAGCAATTTGAAACCCTTCGCCGGGCTTCAGTCCGCCTCAAGAGGAATGCTTGCATGCAATCGCCCACCGCCCCGGCCATCCGGCCTCCTGTTCCAGCTCGTCACAGCAGCGGCCGCTCTGCGTCGCTGCAGCGCGCTGCGCTTCATGTCGTGGTCGTGCTCTTTGCGATCTACATGCTGCTGCCGATCGCCCTGCTTCTGATCGGCGCGTTCGGCGAGACGTGGACCAACACGTTGCTGCCGACCGGCATCACCGGACACTGGTTCGCGGAGCTCGCCGCCAACGCAAGCTTCCGCCGCGCTTTCGGTGTAAGCCTGATGGTCGCACTGGCTTGTTGCTGCGCAGCCGCCCTAACCGGCTTGCCGCTCGCGTATGCACTGCACTACCGCTCTCTAGCCGGGCGGGGCATAGCAGCTCGACTGATCGCGCTGTTGCCGGTGGGCGTGCCCGCGCTCACGCTGGGTTTCGGTTATATCGCCGTCTTCAGCGGCGACACGCTGCCATGGCTGGGAACACTGCCGTTGCTGATTGCCGCCCATACGGTGCTGACGCTGCCCTACCTGACGCAAACGCTGCTCGCCGACCTGCGGCACCTCGATATCGAGCGCCAGGAAGCATGCGCGGCGACGCTCGGCGCCACGCCGCTGCGGCAGTTCTTCACGGTCGCGTTGCCCAACCTCCGGCAGAGCCTGTTCTCGGGACTGGTCATGGTGGCCGCACTGTCGATCGGCGAATTTCAGGTGTCCAACCTGATCGCCGGTTTTCGCTACCGGAATTATCCAGTGGTGCTGCTGCAGGCGTTTTACGGTGCGACCGGTATCGCGTGCGCCGCCACCGTGGTGCTGCTTTGCCTCGCTGTGATCGCGACGCTCGTATCGATCCACGCTGTTCAACGATTGAAGTGAAACGATGAGCCTCCATTTCGAAAACGTGAGTTTTACTTATCCCGGCGCGCAACACGGTATCGAAGCCGTCACGCTGTCGGTCGCCCCCGGCGAGCTGCTCGCCGTGATGGGGCGCAGCGGGTCCGGCAAGTCGACGATCCTGCGGTTGACGGCGGGTCTGCTGGACGGCTATCAAGGACGGATTGCGATCGCTGGACGCGACGTTGCGGGCATTCCCGTGTGGCGCCGCGATGTTGGCATGGTGTTCCAGCAATACGCGCTGTTCCCGCATCTGAACGTGTTGGACAACGTGGCCTACGGACTGCGGATGCGCGGCATCGATGCCGCGAAACGCCGGGCTCGCGCGCTCGATATGCTCGAACGCGTGGGTCTTGCCGAACACGCCGGGCGGCGTACGACCTTGCTGTCGGGCGGGCAACAGCAGCGCGTCGCGCTGGCTCGCGCGCTCGTGTTCGAGCCAAAGGTGTTACTGCTCGATGAACCGCTTGCGGCGCTCGATGCAGGCATCCGTCAGCAGCTACGCGACGAGATTCGCACGCTGCAACGCGCATGCGGCGCCACCACCCTGCTGGTCACGCACGACCAAGACGAGGCGTTAAGCCTCGCGGACCGCGTGGCCGTGGTCGACGGCGGGCGTGTCTTGCAGGTGGATACGCCAGACCGTCTCTACGACCGGCCGGTAACGGCACAGGTCGCGCGCTTCGTCGGTCATTCGAGCATAGTGCCGGGACGCGTGATAGCGAACGGCACGGTCGACGTATCTTTTGCGCTGTTGTTCGCCGATACCCGCGCTTTCGTACCGGGCGACCGGGTCGACGTACTGATTCGTCCCGAGCACGTGCAGCCCGATCCGCCAGCGACCGCAGTCAACCGGCTCGCCGGCCGCCGCGCCGAGGTGCGCTACTTCGGCGCGACGTGCCGTTATGACTTCGTTCCGGATTCCACTCATGAACCGCTTTTGTGCGAAGGACGCCGGCTTGCCGAACACGCGATCGCCATCGACCCTGAACACTTGCACGTGCTGCGCGCGCAAACCAGTCAATTTTGCTAATTCACCTTGTTTGACGGAGAACCAGAATGCTTGCAGGGCTTAGTCTTATGTCGCAAGTCCGCCGTATCGCCGGCGTCGCTTATGCGTTGTCTTTACTGACTGCCGCGTCCGGCGCTCATGCCGGGCCGGCTGCGCCGCTCTACCCTGGAGAAGACGCGTTGTACGCGAAGGCGGCGGACGAGGGACTCGTCGTGTCGTTTGACACCGGTCCCGAATGGGCCAACTGGAAGGCACTGTTCGCCGAGTTCAGAAAGCGCTATCCGAAAGTCGAAATGACGTACAACGATATCGGCTCGGCCGCGACGGTGGTGGCGCTGGACAAGTCGCGGCGGCATCCTCAGGCCGACACCGCCTATTACTTTGCCGCGTCCGCGCTGGATGCGGCCAACAAGGACGTGGTGGCGCCGTTCAAGCCGCTCAATTTCGACAAACTGCCACCAGAGTTTCGCGAGCGCGATGGCCGCTGGTTCACCGTTCATTCGCTGAATATCGCCTTGCTGGTCAACCGCAAGCTCGTCAAGGATGTCCCGCGCGGCTGGGCCGATTTGCTCAAGTCTGAGTACCGCAACTCGGTTGTCTATCTTGACCCGCGTTCGACCGGTCAGGGCCAGGTCGCGGTCTTTGCTGCGGCGTATGCGTTCGGCGGCAGCGTCGACAATCCGAAGCCGGGTACCGACTTTTTCGGCAAGCTGCGCGACGCGGGCAACGTGATGCGCGTGGAAGGCACCACGCCGTACGCAAAGTTCATCAAGGGCGAGATTCCGATCCTGATCGGCTACGAAAACGACGGCCTCAAAGCGAAGTACGCCGACGGCATGGGCGACGCCGTCGAGGTGGTGATCCCGAAGGAAGCGACGGTCTGCGCGCCGTATGCCATCAGTCTCGTGAAGAACGGCCCGAATCCGAACGCGGCGCGTCTCTGGTTGAACCTTGTCATGAGCGACGTTGGCCAGGCGCTGTTCGCGCAAGGCTACGTGCGTCCTGCGGTGCCGGATGTGCAACTGTCCACGGACATTCGCGCGAAGATGCCCGACGTGCCGCAGGCGCATCCGCTCGACGTGGTGAAGGCTGCGGCAAAGAAGGCGGAAGTCGATGAGTTGTGGGCGCAGGCCGCGCTCGCAAGATAAGGGGCGGTAGATGGCGACTTCCTCGATGAACGAAGGGCTCGCACGCCGCTTCGGCGCGCTGCCGGCAGGCCTACTCCTCGCGCTGTTCCTTGCATTGCCGCTCGGCGCATTGCTGGTATCGGCGGCCGAGGGGAACGGCGTGGCCTTCGTGCGGTTGGCCCGCGATCCACTGGTAGTCAGTGCGTTCGGTCACTCGCTCGCGCTGGCGTTTGCCGCCGGCACCGTGTCGCTGGCGGTAGGGCTGCCGCTTGCCATGGTGCTGGCCGGACAGCCGCCGCGGCGGCGCCGCTGGTTGCTCGCGTTGCTCGGTGTGCCGTTGGCGTTTTCCGGTCTGGTGATTGCGTACGGGTTCATTCTCGCGTTCGGCCGTGCCGGCTTTGTGACGGGTGTCTTCGCCGTCATGGGCGCGGACCCCGCCACGGTCGGGGCGCTGATCTACACGACGACAGGTCTGGTTGCGGCTTACGCGTACTACCTGATTCCACGCGTCGCGCTGGTGCTTTATCCCGCGATTGCCAACCTGGACCGCCGTCCCATCGAGGCCGCCCTGACGTTAGGCGCGCCGCCGCTGCGCGCGCTACTCGATGTCGCGTTACGTGAACTGTGGCCTTCGATCGCCGCGGCCTGGTGTCTGGTCACATCGATTGCACTGGGAACCTACGGTACCGCACTCGCGCTCGCGGGAACGCAGATCAATATTTTGCCGCTACTGATGTACCTGAAACTTTCAGACGGACAGACGGATTTTCCGCAGGCAGCCGCGCTCTCGCTGGTGCTGATGGCCGTTTGCACGAGTGTTCTGGCACTGGGGGAATGCCTTGCAAGGCAACGACAACACTGAATGGTCCGACGCCGCCAACCTGGCGCTGCAGAAACTCGCGCTCCGCCAGATAAGCCCGACACGGCATGCAATGCCGGTGGGATTGATCGGACCGCGGGAGGCTACGGCGGAACAGTTGCGGGCAGCCAGACACCTCGGCTACACCCTGGCCGACGCCGGCATGACCATTCTCTGCGGTGGCAAAGGCGGTGTGATGGAAGCCGCCGCGTTTGGCGCGGCGCGCGCAGGCGGCATTGTGGTCGGGTTGTTGCCTGAAGACGATGCGAGTGGCGCCAACCCGTTTCTCACCGTGGCGTTGCCAACCGGCATGGGTATTACGCGCAATGCGTTGATTGCGCGCGCCTCGCTCTGTCTCATCGCGATAGGAGGCGGGCTGGGCACGCTGTCCGAAATAGCGCTCGGCCTGCAGTGGAACAAGGCGGTCTTTACGCTGCTCGACGCACCGCAGGTAAGCGGCGCCGAGGCGTTTCAGGACATCGATGCGCTCGTCACCCGCGTGGCGAACTGGCTGCTATCCGCGCAACAGACGCAAGCTATCGCTGGCTGAACCACGGTGCCGGCGCAAGCTGTCGACGCATACAAATGAAATCCTGAATGAACCTTTGTCCGAATCAACTCGATGTTTTTTTATAAATAGGTGTACTTATCATGATGAAAAAAACCGCATTGACATATTTCGCATTGAGCAGCTTGTCGCTTGCCGCCCATGCACAGAGCAGCGTGACGCTGTACGGAATCGTAGACGCCGGCCTTGGCTATACGAGCGGCCAGCGTGTCGCTGACACCAAGGGCGCGCCGGGCAAACCGGTTGTCTATCGCAACGCCTCGAACTATGGGTTTGCGAGCGGCACCTGGTCGGGCGACCGTTGGGGCCTGAAGGGCAAGGAAGACCTCGGCGGTGGCCTCGCGGCTGTGTTCCAGTTGGAGAACGGCTTCAATATCGGCACCGGGCAGATGGGTCAGGGCGGCCGCGAGTTCGGCCGTCAGGCATGGATGGGGTTGTCGAGCGAGAAATTCGGCAGGCTCACGTTGGGCCGGCAGTACGATCCGATCGTCGACTTCGTCGGCACGATCAGTGCCGGGACGTTCCTCACCGGCATGGGCGCGCACCCAGGCGACCTGGACAATATTGACAATCAGGCGCGCGAGAGCAACTCGATCAAGTACACGAGCCCATCCTTCTCGGGGTTTCAGTTCGGCGCGCTATACGGATTCGGCAATCAGGCGGGCAGCGTCAAGAACCAGAGCACGTGGAGCGTGGGCGGCCAGTACACGAATGGTCCGTTCGCGATCGGTGCGGCCTACATGCAAGCGAACAACGCCTATGGGGCCAACGGCGGTGCGTGGACAGGTGCGTATGACGGCACGTTCGCGTCGTCGATCAATGAAGGCTTTGCGTCGGCCAGGAATCAGCAGATCGTCGCCGCCGCGAGCACGTACCAGATTGGCCCGGTGACACTAGGTGTGTCGTACAGCAATACCCAGTACAAGCCTGGTAGCTTCTCGCTGTTTACCGCCAAGGAAACTTTCAATTCGGCGGGCCTGACCGTCGCCTATCAGGTGACTTCTGCATTGCGCCTCGCTGCCGGCTACGATTATACGCAGGGCAGTTCGATCAACGGCGCCCCCGCTCCGAAATACAACCAGGTCAATCTCGCGTCGTATTACTTCCTGTCCAAGCGGACGGCGCTCTACGGACTGGTCGGTTACCAGAAGGCAAGCGGCAAGACGCTCGATATGTCCGGCAATACGGTCAATGCGACGGCTTCGGTCGGCGACGTAGGCAACGGAATTTCGTCAGCCAGCAATGTTCAGACACTCGTGCGCGTAGGTATCCGGCAAACGTTCTAGAAGCATGGTGACAGGAGAGCGCTCGTCCAGGAGCGCTATCTTGCGGCTGTCGGCGAATTGAGAAAGGTTGCGCAGACGCATGCGGAATCGTAGCCGCGGTCCAGGCGCCTTCGCCAGCCAGTCGATGCCAATGTTTGCCATATGAAGAGCCCCGGACAATCGGAATGCAGGTTCGGCGTTCGGCCATTGGCGGGTGCCACTGGCGGGTCTACCCGCTTGCTCCGCGCTGCCTTGGCGCGGGGGCAATTTCCGCAACGACGCCGAATAGACTCAGGCTAACCATTTCGCCGTCGAAGATCAGGATGGCGGAAACGGGGTGGACCATAGATTTGGCACGTGGACGCCGTTCGGTTCTGGGGGCCTCCAGCCAGCCACGCGCCCCGGAGAGAGGGCGGCGTCCATTCCATCTCGGCCGCTCTACGTCCAATGGGCCCGGATGCAATCGGCCGCCTTCTCATAAGACCATTGCTTGATTCCCCACCGACCCGTGCAGTAGGTGAGTACCCATCGCGCCGAACGTTCGGGCGTTCATCACCAACCGGTTCGGCACCGAGCCATCTCACTGTGCCCGAACTTCGATGGAGACCCGCCTGTCCGGTTGCAGGCAAGCAATGACTGCCCTGCTCTCGCTCTCCGGACATTGCGTTGTTGAATCGCGGGAGCCCACTCCTGTTGCGTGAATCACCTCACCGTCGAGCCCGTGCTTGATCATGTATTCCCGTACCGTCTGTGCACGCGCCAGTGACAACGGCTGGTTGACCGTGTCTGGCCCAAGGCGATCGGTATGGCCTACGACCGAAATGAACTGAACACCCGTTCGCTGCTTGATCCGCGCGACGACCTGCTCGAGATTGACCGCCCCGCCCGGCAATATCGAAGTCAGGCTCGACTGCCCGAAAGCAAATAGGGTATCGGTTTGCAGCACGAATTGATCAACCGTTTGCGCCACAGGCACGAGCGGCTGCGAGGCCGCTGCAGCCGGGGTGTCCGGCGGGTCACCGCACGCGAAGGTGAGCCGCCGCGTGACATCGGCTTCGTCATTATCCGGCTGCAGACGTCCAACTCTCTGCACCGCGCGAACCGGTTCTCCGTGACATATCCGCTGGGCCACCTTCATGCAGGTAGCAGGTCCTTCCAATATCCCATGACATTCGACCTGATGAAGCCTGGAGCCGTCCGCCGCCGTAACCGTATACGCATTGAACGTCGGCCCGGAGGCACTCGAACATCCGACAAGCAAAACCACGCTCAGCGATAAACTCCATCCAGAAAGCCACTTCATTGTGTTCTCCATACTGTTTTTTCGTCCGCGCGCTTTGGCGCATGATCAGGTTGTTTGCACTTGAGCGAAGACGTCCGCGCTCTACCATTGCATGGCCGCACCCATTCCGAAGGTCGTGCCGCCCGGGCTCATACCAACGCCTGCTTTCATCTTGATGTTCTCGGTGATACGAGCCGTTCCGCCCAGCGCGACGGCCTGATAACCGCGGAACCCCGCGGTGCCGATGCCAAATGACAGGGTTTTGTCCTTGTCGACCTCCGGAATCATTGTCAATGCCGTCGCTGCGGCGATGCCGGAATAGGCATTGCGCGCGACGGAGTTGATTCCCGATTGCAACTGGTCCACCCGTTGATCGGTATAGGCATTGGCCTGCGCAAGCCCGGTATTGAGCTGGTCGACGTTGACTGCGTCCGTCCCCTGCGTTCCCGCAGCGACATTCGCCACCTGCCGCGTATCGTTAAGTGAGCCGACGGATACCACGTTGCTTCGGCCTCCGTCCGTGCTGCCGGCCCCCAGCGCCACCGAGTTATTGCCACTCGCGGCTGCGCCGACACCCACCGCGGTCGCGCCGGTCGCGCTGGCTTGCGAACTGTTGCCGACCGCAGTGCTATTGGAGGCCGATGCCGACGCGCCTTGTCCACCCGCCGACGAATTCGATCCCGTGGAAGCCGGTGGCGTAGGCGTCCCGGGCGAGGAGGAGAAGCTGCCGCCGCTGTTGGTGGTCCGTTGGTTGATCAGCGTGGTCAACTGGGTGGACACCGCATCCAGCTGCGAGACGTTCACCGCATCAGTTCCAGCCTTGCCGGCGGCCACGCCGGTGATCTGCCGGTTGCCGATACTGACCTCGCCCACGGACGACTGCGGACTGCTCAACCCGTACGCGATGTAGTTGCTTAACGCGCCAACGGTGGTCACCGATCCTGCGCCCAGCGCGACACTGTTTGCCATTGACGCGTTTGCGCCTGAACCCATCGCGACCGCATCGATGGCGCTGCTTTGCGCCCCCGAGCCGATAGCAACGCCACCTGCATTCGCAGCCTTGGCGTTCGCTCCTTGGGCGATCGACTGGGCACCACTTGCGATGGCGCCACTGCCGAGCGCAAGCGCGTCGGCCTGGGCCGCGTTCGAGCTTTCGCCGATCGCGACGCCGCCGGGCGCCGTCGCATCGACTATGGCGCCGTTGCCGATACCCACGCCGTTGTTACCGTTGACCACCGTTGTCGGCCCGACCGCAATCGACTGCGCGCCGACCGCCAGCGAATCTGCCGCCGTCGAATTCGCGTGAAAGTACATCTGTCCGGTCACGGCGAACGATGACAGCGCACCGGCAAGCTGCCTGACGGTGACCGCGTCTTGTGCCTGCGTGCCGTCCGCGACGTTGGTCAACTGGCGATAGGTGTTGCCGGCTGCGCTGCCGAAAGACACTGCGCCGAGCAGCGTTTGATCCGACGTGTTGAAGGGAATCGCATGGGTGCCATTCGCAATGGAACCGATGCCCGACAGAACCACGCGATTGGACACCGAGCCGGAGCCGATAGCGACCCCGCCCGCCACCGAGGCACTAGATAGCGCGCCCAGCGCAAGCGCGTTGTCCGCCTGCGCGGCAGCCCCGTTGCCGCCGGCGAAGCTGCTCACGCCGCTTGCCGTCGCCCCCACCCCCGCCGCCAGCGCATTGGTGCCGGTGGCGCCATCGTTGTTGTAGTTGCCGCCCTGCGTGCCGCCATCGTTGACACTGTAATAGTGCGTCTTACTGGCCGTCACCACGCTGGCGAGGCTGTCGACCGCCTGATCCGTCGCGTACAGCTGCGAGCCGTTCACCGCGTCGGTACTGGTCGCGTTCACCCGGCCTGCCGCCACGTTGGTCACCGTGCGCTCGTTACCCGCATTGCCCACGCTCACCGTGCTCGTGGGGGCAGTACCGGCGTACGTGTAGGCCGTGCCGTTGATCGTGTCGCCGGTTGTTGCCACTGCCGCAGCCGTGGTCGAACCGCTGCCCAGCGCAACGGCATTGGCATGATTGGCCGTCGCGCCCTGACCCAGGGCCGTGCTGTTGGCGCCGGCCGCGCTGGCCGCCACGCCTGCCGCAAGCGCGTTGGTGCCGGTGGCGCCGTCGTTGGCGTAGTTGGCGCTCTGAGTACCGCCGTCATTGACGCTGAAGTAGTGCGTCTTGTTGGCGGTTACCGTCGTGGACAGACTGCTGACTGCCTGATCCGTCGCGTACAGCTGCGAGCCGTTCACCGCGTCGGTACTGGTCGCGCTTACCCGGCCTGCCGCCACGTTGGTCACCGTGCGCTCGTGACCCGCGCTGCCCACGCTCACCGTGCTCGTCGGAGCAGCACCGGCGTATGTATAAGCCGTACCGTTGATCGTGACTCCTGTCGTCACCACCGCTGCGGCCGTGGTCGAAGCGCTGCCCAGCGCCACGCTATTGGCGAACGTCGAGCTCGCGCCGGCACCGAGCGCTACAGCGTCCGTGGCGGTACTCTGCGCGCCTGAACCCAGAGCTACACCGCCCTGATTAGCGGCATTCGCGTTGGCGCCCTGCGCAATCGATTGCGCGCCGCTCGCGACCGCGCCGCTGCCGAGCGCCATTGCGTCGGCCGCGGCCGAATGCGATTGCTGGCCGATCGCGACGCCGCCGGGCGCCGTTGCATCGACCACCGCCCCGTTGCCGACACCGACGCCGTTGTCTCCGTTGACGACCGTCGTCGGTCCGACAGCGATCGACTCCGCGCCCACGGCGAGCGAATCGGCCGCTGTCGAATTCGCGTGAAAATAGTTCGTGCCCGTCACCGAGAACGATGACAATGCGCCAGCGAGTTGCCTGACGGTGACCGCGTCTTGCGCCTGAGTGCCGTCGGCGACGTTGGTCAACTGTCGGTAGGCGGTGCTGCTGCCGACGGACACTGCGCCCAGCAAGGTCTCGTCGGAGGTGTTGAACGGAATCGCGTGGGAACCGTTGGCGATCGATCCGACGCCGGGCAGAACGGTGCGATCCGAAACCGATCCCGACCCGATCGCCACGCCGCCGACGATCGAAGCAGTCGCCTGCAGGCCGAATGCGGTTGCGTTGTTCGCCAACGCCTGGGCGCCGTTGCCCAGTGCCGTACTGCTGCCCCCCGAAGCCAGAGCGCCGACGCCCGCAGCCAGCGCGTCGGAGCCGGTGGCGCCGTCGTTGGCGTAGTTGGCCCCCTGAGTGCCACCGTCGTTGACGCTGTAGTAGTGCGTCTTGTTGGCGGTGACCGTCGAGGACAGCGCGTCGACCGCCTGATCGGTCGCATACAACTGCGAGCCGTTCACCGCGTCGGTACTGCTCGAGCTCAACCGGCCCGCTGCAACATTCGTCACGGTGCGTTCTGCGCCCACCGTGCCAACGCTCACCGTACTCGCCGGCGTGGAGCCGGCAAACGTGTAGGCGGTGCCGTTGATCGTCGCGCCCGGCGTCCCCACCGGCGCGGCAGTCGTGCTTCCTGCACCCAGCGCCACCGCGCCGGCGTTGGTGACCGCGGCGCCGGAGCCGATCGCAACGCCTTGCGTCGCCGCGGCCGACACCCTTGCGGCGTCGCCGAACGCGACGGAACCGGCGTTGTTCGCTTGCGATGCGTTGCCCAGCGCGACGGCGCCCTGGCCGGTCGCCGCATTGGCATTGCCGAGCGCCACCGCGCCCTGGCCGTTGGACGTATTGTTCGCGCCCATGGTTATCGCACCGGTCCCGATCGCCGAGTTCGGATCGCCGATGGCGACCGCGCCGTTACCGTTGGCCGTATTGCCCACGCCGATCGACACGGCCTTGCCGCCTGTTGCGGTTGCCGTCTGACCAATCGCTATGGCGCCGGCCGTGTTCGCGGTTGCCCCGGTACCCTGCGCGATCGAATCGCCGCCCGTGGCCTGGGCGCCGTTGCCCAGGGCAATGTCGTTGGCCGTCGTCGGTGCGCCGTTCACGCCGGCCACCGCATTCAGACCCTGGGCTATCGAATCGTTGCCGAATGCGTTGGCGACCGGTCCCACCGCAATCGCGTCGGTGCCAGTGGGAACGCTGTCCGCCAACGCCGAATTAGTGTGGAAATATTTGATCCCGCCGCCATTGTTGATGTTGGAGATCGCCGTGGTATTGGCCGTTACCTGCTGGTTGGTGGCGAACAGTTGGGAGCCGTTCACCGCGTCCGTGCTCGTCGCGTTCAACGCGGCCGGCGCCATGTTGGTGATGGTCACCGGAGACCCGGCTCCCGCCCCGCCGATCGCACCGAGCGTGATCTTCGTACCGCCGGCCGCGTCGTACTTGACCGCGATATTGGCCGTGTTGTCGATATTCGTATTCAGCGCGCTCAACGCACCGGCAACCGTCGTCTGCGCCGTGGGTCCGCTTACGGCGCCGGTAGCGCTGACGCTGTCGACCGGCTGGCTAAAGCCGCTAAGATCGCCGGTCGCGGCGCTATAGCTGGCGCCGCCGCCCAACGTGCTCGCTGTCGACGCGCCGAGATTATCGACGCCAGTGACAACGGTATTCAGTTGCGAGCCGTTGATTGCATCCGTGCTGGCAGCCGAAATCACGCCCGCTGCCACGTTCTGCAATTGCCGCTCCTTCCCAGCGGAGCCAACCGACACAACGCCATTGGCCGCGCTCGCGATGCCGGCCGCCGTGCCGCCGTAAAGCGCAGTGGTGCCCGTATGTGGCGCTGCGGTTGTACTGCCCGCGCCCAACGCGACGTCGTTCGCGTTGCTGGCTGACGCGCCGGCACCCAGCGCAATCGCACGGGCCTGGTTGGCCACCGCCGAATCGCCGAGCGCCAGTGCGCTCGCGCCGTTCGCATTGCTCGCGTTGCCCAGCGCGAGCGCTCCCTGACCATTGGCAGTATTGCCGTTGCCCTGCGCTACCGCGCCATCGCCCGTGGCTGTATTGTTCGCACCCACGGCGACAGCGCCATTGCCGCTCGCGGAATTGGGATCGCCAATCGCGACCGCGCCGTTGCCGCTGGCGGTCTGGGCCTGACCGAGCGCCACTGCACCCGTGCCACTGAGTACCTGAGAGTTGTGGCCGCCGGCAAACGAACCCACGCCGGCTGCGGCAGCGACGGCGCTGCCGTCGCCGATGGCGACCGTGGAGGCGGCGAGCGCACTTGCGGCGTTGCCGATGGCGGAAGCATTGGCCGCGTTAGCCCTCGCGGAGGTACCCATGGCGAGGGCATCGGTGTTGGCCCCCGTCTGAGCCGAATCACCTATCGCAATGGACGAGGAGCCAGCCGAGCTCGCGCCAGAGCCAATCGCAATGGCGCGAATGCCCGACGCCGCGGCACCCGCCACCGTCGCTGGGACAGACGCGCCGCCTTGCGCAACGGTATCGGATGACCCCAACGCTATTGAATTAGCACCAGTGGCTTGTGAGCCGTTCATCATGCCGAGCGCGTTGAGCCCTGAGGCGGCGGCGCCCGCTCCCAGAGCCACGGCATTCTGTGCCGTGGCTCTGGACACTGTGCCGGCGGCCAGCGAGGACGGACCGGAAGCAGTGACGTCCGTGCCGACACCAATCGCACCCGCCGCCGTTGCGCCCGTGCCTGCGACAGAACGCGGTCCGAGATAAACGGCATTGAGTCCGCTCGCGATGGACTGAAAACCAACAGCGACAGCATGCGTCCCGGAGGCCGCGGCGGTATAGCCCACCCCGACCGCTGCAGGTCCGCTCGCCACGGCCTGGAAGCCAATCGCAGCGGCATAATCGGCGTTAGAGGTGACGTCAGTGCCAATGGCAATGGACGCCGTTCCGGTCGAACCGGTGCCCGCCACAGTGCGCGCGCCCAGATAAACGGCGTTCGCACCGGAGGCACTGGCCCCCGAGCCGACGGCTATACCGTTGGTCTGCGAACCGGTGGCTCCGCTGCCCAGCGCGACGGCGCCCGACGCGGCAGCGTTCGCGCTCGCACCCAGTGCAACGCCGTTATCGCCAGTTGCCTTCGCCAAGGGGCCGACGGCAGTCGACTGGTTGCCGCTCGAGACTGCGTCCACGCCAACACCGATGGCAGCCGAGCCGCTGGCGGTGACATCCGTGCCGATGCCAATCGCCGACTCCGCGGTCGCGCCCGTACCCGCAGCTGTGCGCGCGCCCACGTAAATGGCGTTGACACCGGCGGCAATGGCCTGAAAGCCGAAAGACAAGGCGTTAATTCCCGTACTGTTGGCGGCGTAGCCTACCGCGGTGGCTCCGCCGCCAGAGGCTGTGGACTGAAAGCCCACGCACGTGGTGCTGCCGCTATAGAAGTTGTAGGGCGCCGACGAGCAGCTCAGCTGCGCATGCGCCTGCGCGGCCCATCCCCCCAAACCCAATAGCAACAGTACGGTAAGCACTTGCGGACTGAAGCCGTGCGGCGCCGAAGCATCCTGCCCGCCGCCGGCCCCGTCGCATACGGAGACGGAGGCAGCCGCTCCTGACTTTCCCTTGCCGCGCGACGCGTCCAGCTCCGACGCGGCTACGAAGGCGCCTAACGCATTGTTCCAGATGGTCCGATATGCTTTGTTCATGTCGTTGCCTCACCATGTAATTGAAATTCGAAGTTCACAGACACAAGCGTTTGCATGCGTCAATTTTATTCAGGATGCCTATTTATTACCTCCAAACCGCCTCGTTGCGGCATGAGCAGCTTCAGCGTTGGAACAGCCGCCAACCGCTCTCACCCTCGGCGAATCAAGAATCCTGAGCGCGAGCGAATACCCACGCCTGCAATGCGATTCGCATAACTAAGTAATTAATGAGGGTTGGTCAGATAGCCAGTTATCGACGCGCTGGCTCCTGAGACGTTTGGCGGACGTCTGGCTTATGAAGGTCCGAAGGGGAGACGCAAAGGAAAGGGGACCGCGTGGCGGAGAGCCCATTGCCATCCAGACTGAAGTGATTTCTTCGCCAAGGCAGCGCCCGACTCTGTTCCGACTGGGATACTCATCGTTACTGCCCCCTCAGTAGTCTGTTGCAACGTTTCCCCGGCTCGTGGCATGGCAACTCGTCTCGCGCCAGGCTACACGCACCGTTTTTTCTTTCTCGCAACATCTTGAGCACTATGTGAGACGAAGGCCGTCGAACTATCGCATCGAATGCGGTGGCTCCTTTCATTAAGGCATGTAATGAAAAGAAAGATGAGTGCCCGCGGCAACTCTCTCACAGGTGTTTTCATTTGTCTACAGAAAGCCTTTGGCGAAATCCGGGTATTGTGGGATTTAACGATTAGATTCCATTAACTCTATTTTCGATTCCAGAAAGGGGGCAGGATTTCCTGACATCTCTTTCAGGATATCTGCAATTATTTCTCTATTTTTTCAAGTCAGCTTCGTGTAGCAATGCGCATTAAAAAATGCACGACAGTTAATGAGAAGGAAACAGAAATCCATTCGACAGGCGGGCCTGGCAGGCTCTTCTAATTCTTCTACGGCTGCCTGCTGCTGCAGCACAAAGGCGGCAGCAGCAGGACACAGTCAAGCTACTTACCAGCGGTAGCCAACGCCCGCGCCCGCGCCCACGGAACCGTGACCTGAAACGCCCGTCGTGACCGAACCTTTAACCATCCACTTCTGCGTCGCGACCGACAGCCCCACAGCCATCGCGGATTGTCCACCGTAGTTGCCGCCTGCGAGTGCTACAACCTTCTCACCCGGCAACACAGCTTGCGGCAAATTCGCCATGGCGATTGCGGACGCTGTACCAGCGCTCGCGTCACGACGATATTTCTGCATGTCATCGCGAACGCTGTCGATTGCACCATTCAGCTGTCGCACGTTGACTGCGTCAGTCGGAGCCGTACCGTCCGCAACGTTGGTAATCTGACGCTCAGCACCCGGCGCACCGACCGAAACCGTGTTGTCCCGGTCTGCGACTGAATTTGCACCCAGGGCAACCGAATTGTTCGCGCTGGCCTGGCTATTGGTGCCGATTGCAGTCGAATCCGTGCCTGTGACTTTGGAATTGGTGCCGATGGCGGTTGCACGTGCAGCCGTGGCCGTCGCGTTCGTGCCGATTGCCGTACCATCTTGACCCGAAACGTTCGCACCGTTGCCGACAGCGGTTCCGTTCGATACTGACACCACCGAATTTTTACCCACTGCAGTATCGGTACCGTCAGTGGTCGTGCCATTCGAGCCGGATGTCGAGATCTTGACGACGGTAGTGGTGATTGACGCCAGATTCGTCGATAGTGCCGAAACCTGCGATGCAATCGAGAAAAGCTGCGAGCCGTTCACCGCATCCGTGCTGGTGGCGCTGATTTGACCTGCGGCGACATTTTGCAACTGATGTTCCTGACCCACCGCGCCGATACTCACGACACCGGTCGGCGTTGCACCCGCGAAGCCACCAAAGGTGACGCCGTTCAGCGTGACGCTGCTTACGTTCGTTGCCGCGCGCGTAACCGCGCCGGAACCAAGCGCCGTCGATTCAGCGGTCGACGCCGCGGCTGCGTTACCGATCGCGATTGAATTTAAGCCCGTCGCCTGTGTGACAGTACCCAGCGCGATCGCATTGGCCGATGCGGCATTCGCCCCGAAACCCACCGCAACGGACGTGTTTGACGATGCGGTTGACGACTGACCAACTGCAATGGCCGATCCGCCGCTCGCCACACTGGCGTTACCAAGCGCCACCGCGCTACCGCCGCTCGCCTTTGCGGCAAGACCCACTGCCATTGCGCTATTGCCGCTTGCGTTCGACCCGGCTCCTACCGCTACGGAATTCACATCAACTGCCGAGGCATTCTCACCAATAGCGATTGCGTTCTGGGCAGTTGCCTGTGCGCGGGAAACGGCAACGCTACCGATCCCAGATGCAACGGAATCCACACCTATGGACGTAGCGTCAGCCGCGCTTGCGTTCGCCTGAAAACCCACCGCCGTTCCGCCAACGGCTGAACTATTGGTGCCGACCGCCGTTGAGAACTCCGCAGTAGTGTGTGCCAGCGCACCAATCGCCGTCGAGTTGAGATTCGCCGCGCTCGCCCCACCGCCGAAAGCTACTGCCTGATTGCCGGTCGCGACCGAATTTGAACCAACTGCCGTGGCATTCCTGCCGCTTGCCGTTACCGTATCCCCCAGAGCGGTTGCGGCTCCGCCATTAGCGGTGACATTGATCCCGACCGCCGTATTCTGGCTGGTGTTGCTCGCGTCACCAGCTACAGCGGGATTGGTCCCACCTGTACTCGCGGACGGAGCCGTAGCACCTCCTATCGTCGCAGTCGTCGCGCCGACCTCGCCGCCAACAGCCAGGTTATCTGCATGCGCATATCCCGCCGAGAGCGTGAGCACCGTCAGTACAGCGAGCGCGACTTTCGACCTCGGCGGACGACCAACCTGGCCCATTTCCGCTTGCCCTGCTTCGCCCTGCACACCGCACTGCGTCCCGGCTGCCGCGACCAGCGCGCCAACTCGACGATTCCAAACCAACTTATATCGGCTCTTGTTCATTACGTTCCGCTCTCACTTGTCTGATAGTCAATAAAAGGATTCATATCCGGTCTCCGTCACGCTCTACCGCCGGGATCACGCCGCTGATGCCTAGGCTTACGAATGTATTAATTCGAAACGTTGTGTAAGGCCGCGAAGAATTATGGGCAGCGTTATTGCGTCAATCGTTTTGCCGGAGGGACGAAATGCTTTGCCGGAGGGAAAATTCTTTTGCTATCCGTGCGGAAAGCGCTCGATTTAAATTGAATTAACAATCTGGTACGCTTCGCGGCATTAAGCTGACGGCCGACCTCCATGAGGCTCAAGCCGCGCAATCCGCCGCCGTTAATCAGAACGTCACCTGTCAGCTCCTCTCGCCCACACGATGTCGCCCCGAAACAGTGCCCTCACGGACGCCCACCTTCTTCTGGTGGACGACCAGCCAGACCAGCTTCGATTGCTAATTGATGTGCTGCGCAACGCTGGATGCCGGATCAGCGTCGGATTCGACGGGTCACAGGCTTATCAACGAGCCCTGGCGATTTCGCCCGACCTGATCCTGATGGACGTACGAATGCCCCGCATGGACGGATTCGCCGCCTGCCGGCTGCTTGCTGCGGACCCTCGCACCTCTGCGATTCCGGTCATATTCCTCACCGTGGCCAGAGACCTTCACGATCGGATCAACGGTCTGGAAATCGGGGGCGTGGACTACGTGCTGAAGCCTTTCGAGCCGGACGAGGTACTTGCACGGATTCGCGTTCACCTCGCCCGGACACGCGGCAACCGGTATGCCGATCAAGAAGGTTCCGTTGTGGACTTCACGGGCAGCAGCGTTATCGTTCGTGCGGCGGTTCGGCATCTATCGCAGCGGTTGAGTGACGCCCCGACGGTCGAACAACTCGCGCGCCTGGTCGGGACCAATGAAAAACGACTGTCGCGTGCGTTCAGGGACAACCTTGGCAAGACAGTATTCGAGTATCTCCGGGACGAGCGGCTGCGGATTGCACAAAAGCTGTTGAGCAGCACGTCATTGAGTATCGCCAGCATTGGCGAAGAGATTGGCTTTTCTAGTGCCGCCAATTTTGCTACGGCGTTTCGAGAACGATTCGGCATGCCCCCGTCGACCTATCGGGAGGAAATTCGCGGCAGGGATCTGGCCGACACCGCGGAATCCACCCTCGAGGCAGAGTGACGACGTCATGACTCCGACTCGGTGGCTTCGTTTACTGTTCTTGTGTCTGAGCTGGTGGATCACCCATTCGTTGGCCGCCGGTCTCGACCCCTCTGGGACGCGGACGCAGGAAGTTCCCACCCTGGACCAACTGCAGGTATTCGAAGACGTCTCGGGCAAGATGCGCCTGGACGATATCCTCACACTGTCGGCGGGACCCGCGCGAGGCTTCCGTCCCGTGCAGCGGAGTCGATCGACACCGGGTTTCACCCGCTCGGCATGGTGGCTGCGCATGTCGGTGAGCAACGGCGGCTCAACAGCCCTGCCGCTCGTGCTCGTGTTCCAGGACGCGCGCCTCCAGAATGTGGACTTTTACACCGGGTACAGCGGCCACTGGATACATGCCGGCATCGATCGCGCCCGCCCCGTGTCCCTGTCCCTTTCGTCGCGTTATCCGTTGATGGATTTCACGCTCGCTCCCGGTGAACAGCGCCTTTTTCTCATCCGGGCAACCAGCGATACCGCGCTCACGCTCGAACCGAAGTTGTACTCAGCGGCGGCATACGACGCGCTGGAGAAACGCGCAGCGCTTTGGGACGGCGGATTGATTGGCGGCACGCTCGCACTGGCGTGGTGCGCGCTGCTCATCGCCTATTTTTCCCGCAGCGTCTCGTTTCTCGTATTGGCCGCCCTGTGCGCCATGACAGCGCTGTTCGAAGCTGCGGATCGCGGCTATACGAAGATATATCTGTGGCCTTTCGCAACCGGGTGGAGCGCGAGAAGTGTAACGGTGCTCGGATGTACTGCCGTGCTGTTGTTCATCGTCTTTATCTTGCGCATCTCGCGCAGCGAGAAGGCAAACCTGCCCGCTCGCTACATACTTTTCGGGTTTGTGTTGCTGGAGTGCGTCTCAACGATAGGCGCGATATTCGGCAACCTGTTCGTTTTCGCGCAAGCCGGCGTGTATGTCAATGCACTGTTCGGTGTCTTCACGGTGATTATCGCTGCACGGCTCGTGCGTCAGTCGACACCCACCGCGCGGATCATGCTGCTCGCCATGATTGTCTCCCTCTTCAATTTTGCGATGCGCATGCTCGAAACGCTCGGCTCCTTGCCGAGCGTTCTCACATGGTTGAATTCCGACATTCGTCCGAACCCGATCGTTGCAATCATTGGGTTAGCCACCAACCTTATCGTGCTTGCAGCCTGGATCAACCACGTGGGAAAGCAGCGAATCGCGGCACGAACCGAACTCGCAGCCTGGCAAAAAACCGAACACGATCGACTTCGCGAACAGGTTGCGCAGCGCACACTAGAACTGAACGATGCATTGCTTTACGCTGAGCAGAAAAACCAGCAGCTGATCGAAACCCTGGGTTATGTCAGTCACGACCTCCGTGCGCCGCTTGCTACGATCACGGGTTATGCCAGACAGTTGCGGGAACGGGCGGATTTCAGGCAGGTAAGACCGATAGAAGCCATCGAGCGCAGCGTGAACTATCAACTCGCCCTGATTGACGAACTGGTCGGGTACGCGAAAACTGAATTGCAGCCGCTGGACATCGCCCCGGTCGCCACCAATCTGCCGGCGCTTCTCGATGACATTGCCGAATACGCGGTCGCACTTTGCGCGCAGCTCAACAACCAGTTCAAGTATCAGGCACTGACGCCGCTGCCCCGTAGACTGACACTCGACGGTCGCCGGCTGCAACAGGTATTGCTCAATCTGCTGTCGAACGCATCGAAGTTCACCCGCGACGGCTTCGTTACGATGACGGTGAGCGCGCGCCTGCAGGACGATCAATGGCACATGGGTTTTGAGGTCGCCGATACCGGCATCGGCATCGACATCGAAGCGCAGTCGACACTCTTTACGGCTTTTCGCCGGATACAGGCTGTGAACGGCAGCACGGGCCTTGGCCTTATTATTGCGCAGCGCATTGTCAACACCATGGGCGGCGACTTGCGCGTGTCAAGTGCGCCAGATAGCGGCACCTCGTTTACCTTCGAACTCATCGTCCCATTTGCGGAAGATGAGGATGCGTTGCCCTCGAACGTCGTAGAGCATTCGTCCGGCGGTTCCGCTCCTATGCCCTCACAACGCAAACACGGGTTCGCCGTTGCCGTTCCTCCACGGAGCGATCTCCGGGATCTGGCCGCTCTTGCGAAGGATGGACGCCTGACTGACATAGAGCGATGGATAGAAAACATGATCGACGCTCACCCCACATGCGCAGCGTTTCTGACTGAATTGCGGCATTGCCTCGAAGCCCTGGATTTCGCAGGCCTCGAGGCTCTTGCTCTCGCGCCGCACGAAACATACGACGTCTCGCGCCCCTCGTAATGGAGCCTGGCAGTTTTCAAGCTGGCGCAACTTTCCGCCGATGTCCTCGAAACACTCTTGCGCAACCTACCGAGAAAAAAAACGCCACCGAAGCGTACGCCGCTCACAGGGGAAAAATGAGGGGGCGGCCGGACGGCTGTCGCTCATCGACAGACAGGCCAGCCGATCAGGCTGCCAGCAAAACGGAGCAGCAGAATAGAGTGTGGACGTCGGGCGCGAGGCAGCTTGCGATCACGGTCACAGTGAAGGGATGGCTTGCGCAGCGGCAGCCGGCCATGCACACGCGCAAGTGACAAAACCCACGAACCTCCACTTCACCGAAACCGGTTGCCCCGACGACGACAAGACGAGCGCCGTTGACTGCGGCTCCGACTGCTTACCGATTCGGTTCGGGATAAACGATCGTCCTGCCGAGTTGAATCACTGCGCCAGGCGTAAGGTGAGCCGGCTCCAGCCGCCCCCGTCCCATGATATGGAGTACGGTTTTCTCCGACGCAATAAGGTAGTCGGCGACGATGCGGCGGTGACATCGCCACCATACGGCCTCCGAACACATTATCACGCAGCGTCGCTCTCGCCCTACGTCGATCAGATGGTCAAGGCCAGCACGAAAAGTGTCCGAAAGCGCGTAATCGGCGTAATTGTGAAAACTCTCGTTCGTCCAGAAACCGTTGACATCCCGGGGCAAAGTTCGGGCTTTTCCGCGAAGGCCGCCAAGCGCGGCGACGTGTTCATATGAGATGCCAAACGCGGCCAGCGCGTCAGGAAGCGTCTCCTCGTTGAACAGCGGGTTGGCTCTCGACCTCGGCATCTTTCTGATGTCCACAAGAGCGCCTATGTGGGCGTCATTCAACAACCCGACAAATTCTGGAAGGGTTCGGTTCGAATGGCCAATGGTGCAGAATGGAAGCGTCACAGTTCGCCTTACCAGGGTGGGGCGCCCGAATGCGCGCCAGCCCACACCCGAGCCCAGATGCCGCACACGGCGAGAGCCGCTGCGAACAGGTGCCGTGTAATCCACTGTTTCATCCCGGCTTCTTTCATCAGGTGGCGTGGCATGCAACCGGAACCAACTCGCGTTGCAAGACGGCGTCTACAACCCCCAGATGATGTCGGCATTGTGCTTGCTGGCCTCACGCATCATGTCCAGAAACGGCCAGGCCCGCTGCGAAAGTCCACTGCCGAATTCATGGCGGCCCTCGCGCGAATACTGCAGCGATTCCAAGGCAATCTCAGCTTTTTCATCGTCTGAAATCGCTGCTTCGAGACGGTTGATTGCACGAGGCAGCTCGTCGTGGAGGATAACGCCACGCATATTGAGCCGCTTGCCCACGAGACCAAGCAGGTACTGGGCGAGATCTCTGAGCATCACGACATCTGGCGTAGCGGGCGATTGAAACGTGATCAGCATGATGGCTCCTTGCTTCGATCTGGGTTGCACCATCGCACCGGGGAGGCATTCGGACTCGCGTTGGCGGACCAGTGCAACGCGCGTTTCGCACCGTGACGCAGCGCAGAGCGCGCAAACGGTAACCGTCTCCTGCAACGATGGTCGGGGCCTTCAAGATGACCGGCTTTGCACATCGGCGAAGCACGGCATCCCCATGGGCGCGCGCCATCCGGACAAATC
Source organism: Paraburkholderia aromaticivorans (assembly GCF_002278075.1). NCBI lineage: Bacteria > Pseudomonadati > Pseudomonadota > Betaproteobacteria > Burkholderiales > Burkholderiaceae > Paraburkholderia > Paraburkholderia aromaticivorans. The sequence goes on from NZ_CP022991.1 coordinate 196,758, forward strand.
TTTCTTGTAGTTTCCTCCGGACCGCTCCTGTTCAACAGCCAGTCACCAGAAGGACCGCCTCCATTCTATATCATATTGTGATCTATTTAAGATGAAATGCCGTCAATCGGAGCGCACTGCGCCAGCCGCCGACGAATCTGACCCCGTGACCAGTCCCGCTCCGTCAGGGCGAGGCGACCGGAAGACACTTTTATATCACAATGAAATATAATCATGACAACGCGTTCTTTCGTTTCGTGAGGATTTGGCCTTAGTGTGTTGTGCCATCCTACGTAATATTCCCCCCTTTCTTATTCGAACCTTGTCCCGCTACGCTCTCATTCGCTGGCTCTCCAGCTTTGCCCCTCACCCCATTGCAGTCCGATGGCCTGAGCGCTTCAGATCGTGCCTCGGCGCGTTGCTGGGGATTGCGTTCACCGGCGGGACCATGCACGTCCTTCTCGGACCGGCTGCGAGCATCCCGCTCCTCGTTGCTCCAATGGGGGCTTCGGCCGTGTTGCTGTTCGCGGTTCCCGCCAGTCCGCTTGCCCAACCGTGGTCCATCATCGGCGGCAATATCGTCTCTGCGACGGTCGGCGTTGCCTGTGCAAGCTGGATCGCCGATCCGGTGGGTGCCGCCGCTTTGGCCGTCGCGCTGGCGATCTGTGCAATGTTTGCGCTGCGGTGTGTTCACCCACCGTCGGGCGCAGTCGCCTTGACCGCGGTCCTTGGCGGTCCGGCCGTGCATGCACTGGGCTACCGCTTTGTGGCCGAACCGATTGCGCTCCAGTCAGTGCTGCTGCTGTGCGCGGCCATCATCTATCACGCTGCTACGGGGCATCGATACCCGCACGTCGCGCAGAGTTCAGGCAAAGGTGCGGGCGCCTCGACTGCGGCGTCGAACGAAGGTTTTACGCGCGCGGACCTTGAGGCGGTGTTGAACCGGCGCGGTGAATTGCTCGATATCGACACGGACGATCTGGAGTCCTTGCTGCGCGACGTTCAGTTGCAGTCCTATGCCCGCACGTTCAATGAACTGACCTGCGCGGACATCATGTCGCGTTCGCTGGTCGCCGTATCGGCAACCACCAGAGCGTCGGCCGCATGGAGTTTGCTGAAACAGCGCCAAATCAAGGCTCTTCCGGTCACTGACGAGAGGCAGCACGTAATCGGCATCGTGACCCGCGCCGACCTTGTCGACAAACGGGCGTTCAGCAAAGGCGCCGGTTTATCATCCCCCGTGCAACGCTGGTTCCGACGCAGCATAACCCCAGCACCGCTCGTTGGCGCACTCATGCAGGTGGACGTTCAGACAGTCGACGAAACCACGCCGATCGTCGAACTGGTGCCTGTGTTTGCAAACTACGGACACCACCACATTCCGGTTCTGGACTCGAAAAAGCGGCTTGCCGGCATGATCACGCAGGCCGACCTCATCGCGGGACTCTATCGCCAGGCTTACGCCAGGCAGCGAACCGCAGCATAGCCACGGTCATCCACACCGGGATTGAACACGAACATACATATCATGTCGTGATATAATTTGCGTTATATCTCTTTCTCGACGGAACTTCGATGAAAACACTCGCTCGCGGGTTGACCAAGACGGACTTTGAGCAACTGTCAGAGTTTCGCTACCAGATGCGGCGCTTCGAAAGGTTTTCTGAACAGGCCGCCCAAGGCGAGGGCATCACGCCGTTGCAGTATCTGCTACTCCTGCATATCAAGGGGTATCCGGAGCGCGACTGGGCAACCGTCGGCGAACTTGCGGAAAGGCTCCAGGCGCAGCATCACGGCGTGGTCGCGCTGGTGTCCCGCTGCGAGGCGCTCGAACTGGTCCGCAGAAAAGTTAGCGAGACGGACCGCCGCCAGGTCGAAGTACATCTGTTGAAAGCAGGCGAGCAGGTGCTCGCCCGTCTCGCCGAGATGCACCGTGCCGAACTGAAGTCGCTCAAGGGTGCCTTTAGCGTCCCCCAGATTGATCTTTAAGTCACCATGAGTCACGATACCCATAAGCGCGACTTTTCCACCAACGCGCGACTTCCCGGCATTTCCGCACTGGCCGCGGTGATCGGCGCCCTGAGCACGCTCGCGGCGTTCGTGCTGCTGAGCCTGATTCATCTGTTCACCAATCTGTTTTTCTTCCAGCAATTTTCGTTTGCGGAGCGCTCACCGGCCCTCAATACGCTGGGTATCTGGGTGGTGGTTATCCCTGTGATCGGTGGCCTTATCGTCGGTCTCATGGCCCGTTACGGTTCAGAAAAGATCCGCGGGCATGGCATTCCCGAAGCGATCGAAGCCATCCTGTTCGGCAAGAGCCGCATGTCGCCGAAGGTGGCGATTCTCAAACCGCTGTCGTCTGGCATTGTGATCGGCAGCGGCGGACCGTTCGGCGCGGAAGGCCCGATCATCATGACTGGCGGCGCACTGGGGTCTCTGATCGCGCAGTGCGTGAAGGTCACGTCTGCCGAACGCAAGACCTTGCTGGTTGCCGGCGCGGCGGCGGGCATGACGGCGGTCTTTGGCACACCGGTGGCCGCCGTATTGCTGGCGGTCGAACTGCTGCTGTTCGAATGGCGTCCGCGCAGTTTTCTGCCGGTTGCCCTTGCTTGCGCAGTCGCGGGGTTTGCGCGCGCTGCATTCTTCGGCACAGGGCCGCTGTTTCCGCTTGAAACGGCGCCGCCCGGCGCGCTGTCGCTGGTGTCCTGCGTCATTGCAGGCCTGATGTCCGGCGCACTCGCCTCGGGTCTGTCAGCCGCGTTATACAAGACCGAAGACCTGTTCGGCAAGCTGCCTATCCACTGGATGTGGTGGCCAGCGCTCGGTGGCCTCGTCGTCGGCATCGGCGGCTTTCTCGAACCGCGTGCGCTGGGCGTCGGCTACGACGTGATCGGCGACCTGTTGCATCAGCACATTGCCATCCAGCTCGCGCTGGCAATCCTGATCGTGAAGGCGGTCATCTGGGTCGTGGCGTTGGGTTCGGGTACATCAGGCGGCGTCCTGGCGCCGTTGCTCATGCTGGGCGCGGGGCTCGGTGTGGTGCTCGGCCACGTGCTGCCGGGCGGCGAACCTGCCCTGTGGCCGCTCGTGTGCATGGCGGCTACGCTCGGCGCCACGTTGGGTGCGCCGTTGACCGCGATTGTGTTCGCGTTCGGCCTCACGCACGACAGCAACGCATTGCTGCCACTGCTCGCCGCGACGCTGATCGCGCATGGGTTTGCAACCGTCGTCATGAAGCGCTCCATCATGACCGAGAAAATTGCCCGGCGCGGGTATCACATCTACCGGGAATACGGCGTCGATCCGCTTGAGCGCCACCACGTCGACGAAGTGATGTCGCGTACGGTCGAGACGATCGATGGCGATATATCCGTGGGCGAAGCGCTAGCAACGTTCTTCGGAGCGACGCAGACACACCGTGCCTATCCGGTCGTGCGTCAAGGCATGCTGGCGGGTGTGGTCGATCGGGCGCTACTGGAAAAAATTCGTGATGACGAGGCCGCGGATTCGCTCGAGTCGCGCCTCGCTGACGTGTTGCGCCACCGTTCCCCCACATTTGCATTGCCGAGCGAAACCTGCCGGCTCGTCGCAACACGGCTTGCGGTGCATGGTCTCGAACGCTTGCCCGTGGTCGCGGATTCCGCAACGTTGCAACTGGTCGGCATTGTGTCGCGCAGCGATCTGGTCAAGCCCTCTCTTGCCCACTTCGACGAAGAGCACAAGAAAGAACGCTTCCGGCGTTTGCGCATTCAGCCGGGCAAGCGGCACTTCCCTCCGGCTCCGTAAATTAGCGGCCGGTTGGCTGCCAGAAACCGATTCGCGTCTTATGCGCCCCTTCGGGGGCACACCTCTCTCGTCTCTTCCCGCCGTTTCAGCATCCATTTCTTGGGCAATATCGTCCCCGCGTTGCGAAGCGATTCGAGCGTTCTATTACGCTCTTCAAGGAAGATGTCATGAAATCGTTCGCGCCGACGTGATTGTCACGTGGCCGCGGTCGCAAACTCGTCACGCGGAAAATCGTCACGGCGGAGTGTTTCCTGCGAATCTGGCCGACCTTTCCCGACGTCAGCGATAACGGCCGAGGTTTCGATTTGGTTGCTGCATGGGCTGGATATTCGTACGGTCTGCTAGGCATGGCCGAGCGCGCCCGGTTGATCGTTGCGAAACCGCTCAGTGAAATCGAGCCCGATTGTGGGTCCGCCGTGCGCCTCTTCGTTCTGGATGACGCGATCATCGCCGGGTAATTCCAGGTTCATGAGTCGATGCATGCGCTCAACCGGCGATTCTGGTACGACCGGACTCATTGGATCGGCACTGTAGCGATTCAATATGAAGATGCACGCTAGCTGTGCGAAACGCAGCGCACGCGCACGGTCGAGCAAAAAGACAACATGCCAGAAGAGGCGCGATTCCCCTATCGAAGCCGCGTCTTGCCCTTGCGAAGCCGCATACAGAACGTATACTTGCGATATAACTTTCGTGAGATACCGTGAACACCTCCCCCTCTTCAAGCCCCGAAAAGCTGGGCGAACTGGCTTATCAGACCTTGCGCAGGATGATCCTCGACAAGGCTTTGCGCAGCGGCGGCCCCGTCGTCGAGGGGCGCCTCGCCGAAGAACTCAACATCTCGCGCACGCCAATGCGAGAAGCATTGCTTCGCCTCGAAGGCGAAGGCCTTCTGGTGCGCGCGGGAGCACGCTCGTATTCGGTGCGCTTCGTCAGTGCTCAAGAGTATTTCCAGGCAATGAAAGTGCGCGAATTGCTGGAGACGGAAGCGATCGGGCTTGCAATCGGAAAGATCGACAAGAAGATCGTTCAGCAATTGATCAAGAAGATCAAGGCACTCAGTAGCGGCCAGCAGGAACAGGCGCACTGGCAACTGGACGACCAGGTGCATACGATGATGGCGCGCGCCAGTGGCAACGACGTACTAGCGCATATGATCGATCTGGTGCGCACCAATAGCCGGCTGTTCGAACTGGTCACGCCGTTCAATCGTATCGAGGAAGATCGCGCGGAACACCTCGCGATTCTCGAAGCGTATCTGGCCAACGACGTCGAAGCGTCGCGCGCCGCCGTCCGTACGCATTTGCAGAATCTGCGTCGCTTCGTGCTCGACCGGCTTGCGGAAGGCACCTACAACTGAGTCGTCTCATCGCCGCCGGTTCGCAGCGCGCCAATCCCCAGCGGCATCTTCAACAGCAGCGTACGCGGTCCAAGCGCCGCTTGACCGGTCGCCTCCGCGACACCTGCGCCGCACAGTCCCGCAAGATTTGCGGAGAATCGACTCTCGAGCGGCGCATCACACAAGCCCGACCGCGCCGGCGAACCGGTATCCATCAGTGACGCAAGATCTTACCGACGAACTCGCGCGTCCGCGCTTCCTGCGGTGCATCGAATAGTTGTTGCGGCGTACCGGTTTCAACTACGCGACCGCCCGCCATAAACACCACCTTCGACGACACCTCGCGCACGAAGCTCATTTCGTGCGAGACGATAAACATTGTGATGCCGTCCATTGCGAGTTCGCGAATCGTGTCCAGCACTTCGTTGACGAGTTCGGGGTCCAGCGCGGCCGTCACCTCGTCGAGGAATAGCACTTTCGGCTTCAACGCGAGCGCGCGGGCAATCGCCACGCGTTGCTGCTGGCCTCCCGACAGTTCGTCCGGATGCGCATGCAGCCGATGCGCAAGACCAACACGCGTCAGCAGACTAATGGCGTTCTTCTCGACTTCCTGACGCGACCAGCCTTTAATCTTAGTCGGCGTAATCATCACGTTGTCGAGCACGGTCATGTTCTGGAACAGGTTGTACTGCTGGAACACGATGGCTATATCCGAACGCAGCGCGCGAACCGCGGCCTTGTCCGCATAATTCACAACACCGCCGTTCAAACGCACGCTGCCATGCTCGGGCGGCAGCAGCCCTATCAACACGCGCAACAGCGTACTCTTGCCCGACCCGGACGGACCGATCAGGCTGACAATCTCACCTTTCTCCACTGAGAGGTTGATCCGTTCGAGCACGGTGTGCGGTCCATAAGACGCCTTCAGGTCAACGATTTCGAGTTGCGGCAAGTTTCTTCTCCATGCGCTTACCGAAGCGCGACAGCGGGTACGACATGAGGAAATACAACACCAGGATCGCACCATATACGAGCGTTGCAGAAAAGCCCTTGTTACTGAGCACTTTCCCGGCGGACGTCAGTTCCATCACGCCGATCTGAGATGCAAGCGCGGTATCCTTGATGAACATCACAAAGAAGCCGAAGGTGGGCGGGACGATCACGCGCCACGCCTGCGGCACGATTACATAACGCAGCGTTTCGAGGTAACTGAAGTTCAGCGTGCTCGCTGCCTCCCACTGGTTCACGTGGATGGATTCGAGCCCGCTGCGCACGATCTCGCCGAGATACGCAGACGCGATCAGGCACACGCTGATCAGCGCGACGCTGAACGTAGACAGGTTGGCATTGAGCGACTGCGTCGCGAAGAACACCAGCATCAGCGTGACGAGGAACGGCACGCGGCGAAACACCAGGCAATAGGCAAACACGACGATACGCACCGGCGCCATTGCGCGCGAACGCGTAATGCGCAGCACGGCAACCACGAACCCCGAGACAAAGCCCGCGAGGCAGCCAATCGCCGACAGTACGAAGGTGGCGGCAAATCCTTCCAGCAACAACAACAGGTTGTAGTAAGAAAACAGATGCGTGAGTTGAGTCATCATCGAACCGGCCATCAAAACACCTTTATCTTCGCGCGGCACACATGACGGCCAAACATTGCGAGCGCGAATGTCGCCAATATCGTGATGCCGATGTACATCAGGGCGGCCACACTGAATGCCTCGACCGACAGATAAGTCTGCGACGCGATATTGCTGGTGCGTCCGGTCAATTCCTCGACGCCGAAGATCGACGCCATCGAGGTGCCGAGCGTCATCACGATGAACTGGTTGGACAGCGGCGGAAACATCACCTTCATCACATGCGGAAAGATCACGTGACGTACGATCTGCGGCGTCGAAAAGCCGAGCACTTCGGCGGCTTCGATTTCCGCCCAGCGTACCGACTCGAACCCCGCGCGCTGGATTTCGCACAGATACGCACCGGCATTGAACGTGGCGCCGATCAGCACGGCCGTGTACGGCGACAGGGTTACGCCGATTTCCGGCAAGCCGAAAAACAGAAAGAAGATCTGCACCAGCTGCGGCGTGTTGGTCGCGAAGGTCACATAGGCCCTCACGACACGACGCAGGAACGCGGGTCCGTAGCGCAGGATCGACGCGCACACGAGACCGATGAACATGCCGAAGCCGAACGCGAGCACCGCGATCTGAAGGCTGAGCCACGCTCCGCCGAGCAGATACGGCCACTGCTCGAGGATGGGCCCAAACTGAAGCGTCATCGAATCAGTACTCCTTGCAACGAGTCGCGCAGTGCGGCGCCTTCAGGCGTGAGGGCGCCGCACTGCGTGCGATTGATAATTTACTGCGCGGCGACGGTCGGCGGCGCAGCGGTCGGGTCATACAGCATTGGACTGCCGAACCATTTCTTCCAGCTCGCGGCCACATAGCCGCCCTTTTGCAGCGCGCCGATTTCCTTGTTCAGACGATCGGTCAACGCCGTGTTGCCCTTCTTGATGCCGATACAGTCGTAGTCCACTTCGATCGGCGCATCGACCACACGCCATTTCGTCTGATAGTTCTTCGTGTAGCTGAGCATGAAGTCCAGCACATCGATCAGCGCGTCCGCACGGCCTTGCGCGATGGCGCGAACCGCATCCGGGTAGTTGTCCAGCAACAGCAGTTGCGCCTTCGGCAGCTTGTCCTGAATCAGCTTGACAGGCGTCGTGCCTCGCACTTGCACGAGACGCACCGACGGATCGTTCAGCGCCATATAGTCTTTATACGGCTTGTCTTGCGTGGTCAGCACGCCCAGCACTTCGGTGTTCACCGGATCCGTAAAGTCGATCACTTTCAGACGGTCGGCGTTGCGCGTCATGCCGCCCATCACCGCATCGATCTTGTCGGCCATCAAGAATGGCACGCGATCGTTCGAACCGACCGGCACGATTTCCAGCTTCACGCCGAGCGAGTCCGCAATCTTGCGTGCAATCGCGACATCGAACCCGTCGATATTGTTTTTTGCATCGTAGGTGCCAAGCGGCGGCAGGTTCGGGTTGATGCCGAACACGATCTTCTTCGACGCAATGATTTCGTCCAGCGTGCGAGCGCTGGCGTCGAGTGAGCCGAGCAGCGCACATGCCGCGAGACCGACGGCAAGCATGCGGCTCAGGATGATCGAGGGTTTCATACTATGACTCCGTGAGAGGGCGTGAAGGTGATCCAACTACTCCGACGAGGCATTCGCCGCACCGCGTTTTTTGGCGACTTTGCGTATACGTATCGTATACGTTAGTATCAAAACATCGCCTAAATTACTTGTCAAGCGAGGTGGGCAACGATGCCAGCACCGAAGTCTGAAGAGGACGCAATGCGTATCCACGATCCCCACCGCGCCGCCGCGATCGACCTGTTTTTTGACGGCAAGCGTTATGCCGCGCATGCAGGTGAGAGCATTGCGGCCGCATTGTTCGCAGCGGGCGTCAGGTCTTTGCGCGTAAGTCCGCGTTTAAATCAGCCGCGCGGCATGTTCTGTCTGATGGGTTCTTGCCAGGAGTGCCTCGTGATGGTCGACGGCAGACGCGTGCTTGCATGTCAAACGCCCGTTGTAACCGGCATGCATGTGGAAACCGTTCCGGAGACCGGCATCGATGTCTGAGACGACGGCCGCATTCGATGTGATCGTGCTGGGCGGCGGTCCCGCCGGCGCCCATGCGGCAATCACGGCAGCGGCTGCCGGATTGCGTGTCGCACTGTTCGACGAAAACCCTGCAGCGGGTGGTCAGGTGTATCGCGCCCCGATCGACGGCATCGCGCCGGCGCGAGGCGCGGATCGGACCGCAGGCGACGCATTGCGCCGCGAGCTTGCCGCAAGCACGGTGACCGCCTTTTTCCGCCATCCTGTGTGGGCCGTGACTGGCAATTACCGTGTCGATGCAACCGGCCCGAATGGCCCGCTTTATTGCACGGCGCGCGCGTTGATCGTGGCATCGGGCACGACGGAGCGCGTCGTGCCGTTCGAAGGATGGACAACGCCCGGCGTGATCGGTCTCGCGGCGGCAACCATTTTGCTGAAGTCACAACACATGCTTCCCGGACGCTCGACGCTGGTGGCCGGATGCGGTCCGCTGTTGGCGGCCGTCGCCGCAAAGACCATCGAAGGCGGCGGCAAGGTCGAAGCGATCGTCGACCTTGCGAGTACCGGAGACTGGGCGCGCTCGATGCCCGCAATGCTCGGGCGTCTCGATCTGCTGCGGCAGGGCTTCAAATGGTGGCGCACGATCCGACGCGCGGGTACGCCCCGTTATGCGCGACATACGATAGTGCGCGTCGAGCCGGTCGGCGGCCGTTTGCGCGCGACGCTGGCGCCATGCGACGCAGCCGGACGCGTGATCGATGGCGAGCACACGACTGTCCTGACCGATTGCGTCGCGGTCGGGCATGGTCTCACGCCTTCAACGGAAATCACGCGGCTGATGCGCGCCGAACATCGTTACTCGCGCTCGGCCGGTGGCTGGATCGCGGTCGCCGACGCGGATGGCCGTACATCGCGTCCGCTGCTCTATGTGGCAGGCGATGGTGCTGGCATCGCCGGTGCAGCCGCTGCGGCGACCCACGGCATTCTCGCCGGACTCGCCTGCGCGCGCGATCTGGGCGCCAAGGACGGCGTCTGCGACGAACGCATCGCACGGGCACGCGTCGCCCATCGCAATGCCGCGCGCTTCGGCCATGCAATGGCAAATCTGATGGCGCTGCGCCCCGGCCATGTCGACAGCATTGCGCCGAATACGATCGTATGTCGCTGCGAAGATGTGACGCGCGCTGAGATCGACGCCGCCTGTGATGCGGGCGCGCACGACGTCAATCAGCTCAAGGCGTGGACGCGCTGTGGAATGGGGCCTTGCCAGGGCCGCACATGCGGCGATATCGCAGGCGAGCTTCTGATGCGTCGCACGGGTGCCCACTCGCGCGAAGCCGTTGGCTGTTTTTCCGCGCGCACACCCTTGCGCCCCGTCACTGTCGAAGCCCTGACCGGCGACTTCAGTTACGGCGACATTCCGATTCCGAAGGCTGCGCCGCTATGAGCGAATTGAACGAAACCGTGCACGACACGTTGCATAAGCCGTTCGACGTCGCCGTGGTCGGCGGCGGCGTGATGGGCTGCACCACCGCACTGTTTCTCGCGCGCGCCGGCATGCGCGTCGCGCTGATCGAACGCGATGCGCTGTGCCGCGCCGCGTCCGGCGTCAACGCCGGCACGCTCACCTTGCACATGACACGCGCCGCGCTGGTGCCGTATGCAATACACGCCTGGAAGATGTGGATGGAAGCGGACGAATGGCTCGGCGAAGGCGTGCTTGCAACCGCCGCACCGGGCTTGTCCCTGGCGTTCACTGAAAACGAGCGGCAGTTGCTTCGCGCACGCGCCGCAGCGCGCCGAGAATACGGCGCGGAAATCGACCTGCTCGCGCCCAACGCCGCACTCGAGGTCGAGCCCGGTCTCAATCCGGCGATGCTCGAAGCCGCATATTGCGCGACCGACGGCTTCGCGAGCGCGTATCTGACCGGCCGCGCGTATCGCTCCGCGCTGTGCGCGGCCGGCGTGCAGATCTTCGAAATTGCGCCTGTCACACGCATCGAACAGTTGCATGGACGCTACCGCGTGCATGGCCCCCACACCGCCTCGGCGCCGCTCAGGATCGACGCGGCGCGCATCGTGATGGCCGGCGGCGTATGGCTGGAACCGTTGCTGGCGATGCTCGACATCCACATTCCGGTCAAGACACTGGTCAACCAGCTGATCGTTACCGAACGCATGCCGCCTGTGATGCGCACCGTGTTGAGCATCGCGAACGGGCTACTGTCGATGAAGCAGTTCGCGAACGGCAGCGTCGTGATCGGCGGCGGCTGGCAAGGTGTCGGCGATCGCGAGCGCGGTCCCGTCGAAACGATTCCGCACAATCTGACCGGCAATCTGCGACTCGCACAACACGTCATCCCCGCACTCGCGCGCGCACGTGTCGCGCGCATCTGGCTCGGACTCGAATCCGAAACGGCCGACGCGATGCCGATGATCGGTGCACTGCCCGGGCTCGACAACGCCTACGTGATCGGCTGTGTGCACTCCGGTTATACGAGTGGTCCTTATATGGGCAAACTGCTTTCCCAGGCAATTCTCGGCAACCCGCCCGAGCTGCCCTTGTTCGATCCTGCGCGATTGATCGCCGCGCCCGCCACGCAAGACGCGCCCGCACTTTCCCATCGAGAACACACGCAATGATTCCCTCGCACGACGCCCCTTTCAACGGCATCTATGCCGCCACACTGTGTCCGCTCGATGCGCATGGCCGTCATCTCGACGAAGCCGCGCTTGCCCGCCATATCGAAGCGGCCTCGTCCGTCGACGGCATTGCCGGCTTACTGATCAACGGCCACGCGGGCGAGAACGTCGCCCTGTCGCGTGAAGACAAGCGTCGGGTGGTGGAGATCGCGCATGAGGTATGCCACGATCGTTCGATCATCGTAGCTGGGGTTAACTCGGAAGACAGCTTTGAAGCGCAGGCCCACGCCGACGACGCGAAAAACGCAGGCGCCGATGCACTGCTGCTGTTTCCGCCGTATTCATGGGCGCTCTCCACCGATCTCACGACCGTCGTCAATCATCATCGCATCGCAAATGCCAATTCGAAATTGCCGATGATGCTGTATCAGGCCGGCGTGAGTACCGGCGCGATGGCCTACACGCCCGAGATGCTGGCCACGCTCGTCACGCTCCCCGAGGTTGTCGCGATCAAGGAAGGCAGTTGGGAAACCGCGACCTACGAAGCGAACCGGCGCCTCGTGAAATCTGTCGCGCCGCACGTGGCAGTGATGGCCTCCGGCGACGAGCATCTGTTCACGTGCTTCACGCTCGGCACGGAAGGCAGCCTCGTCAGTCTGGCCGCGGTCGTGCCCGAACTGGTCGTGGCGCTGTATCGCGCCGTACAGCAACACGACCTTGCCACGGCACAGCGCCTGCACGAACACGTTTATCCACTGGCAAAAGCCATTTACGGCACCGCGCCGGGCTCGCATGCGAATGTGCGGCTCAAGACCTGCCTGCATCTGCTCGGCAGATTTCCACATCCTTCCATTCGTCCGCCGATTCCGCCTTTGTCCGCGGCAGAAACTGGGCATCTCGAAGAGGCGCTTTCGTTTGCGCTGTCTTTTGATCTTGCGATTCACCACGACCGGAGCGATTCATGACTCAAACCACGACCCGCACGCTGATTCGCGGCGGACGACTGATTACCGCCGTCGACGACTACGTGGCCGATATCGTCGTCGAAGGCGAACGGATTGTCTGTATCGGCCTTCAACTCGAAGCTGGGCCGGATACCCGCGTAATCGACGCGAAGGGGCTGCTGGTATTTCCCGGCGGAGTCGATGCGCACACGCATATGGAGAACACGTTCGGCCCTTCGGTGACATGCGATAAGTTCGATTCGGGTACACGCTCGGCTGCATTCGGCGGTACGACGACGATCATCGACTTCGCGCTGCAAAACGCCGGCACGAGCCCGCTCGACGCAATCGCCCGGGCGCAGCAGAAAGCAGGTTCGGTGTCGCATATCGACTACGGCTTTCATGTGATCGTTACGCATGTCGACGACCAGGTGCTCGCCGACATGCAGCACGCAATCCGCCATGAGGGCGTATCGAGCTTCAAGATGTTCATGGCGTATCCGGGAACGGTGATGTCCGACGACGCGTCGATTTTTCAGGCCATGCGCATGGTCGGCCAGCACGGCGGGATGATCGCGTTGCATGCGGAAAACGGCACGGTGATCGATCTGCTGATTCGCGAAGCGCTTGCGCAAGGCCACACGTCGCCGCGTTATCACGCGCTGACCCGTCCCGCGATCATGGAGGGCGAAGCCACACATCGCGGTATCAAACTGGCGGAACTGGCCGATGCACCTGTCTATTTTGTCCACCTGTCCGCGAAGGAAGCGCTCAAACATGTGATCGAAGCCCGCGATCTCGGCATCCCCGTGTTTGCGGAAACCTGTCCGCATTACCTGTTCTTCGATGAATCCGCGTATGCCGACGATAGCTTCGATATGGCGCGCTATGTGATGAGTCCGCCATTGCGGTCGAAAGAAGCGCAAAAGGCGCTGTGGACCGCACTGAAAACGGACGACCTGCAACTGATCTCAACCGATCATTGCCCGTACTGCATGAAGGAAGGTCATCGCGGCAACGTCAATCAGAAGCCGCTTGGCGCCGACGACTTTTCGAAGATTCCGAACGGCGTGCCGGGTGTCGAAACACGGATGACGGTCGTCTACGACGGCGGCGTGCGCACCGGCCACATTTCACTGAACCGTTTCGTCGAACTGACTTCAACAGCGCCCGCGAAACTGTTCGGACTATTCCCGAAGAAAGGCACGCTCGCAATCGGCAGCGATGCGGATATCGTGCTATTCGATCCGCAAGAGTCACATACGATTAGCGCCGAAACACAGCATAGCGATTGCGACTTCACGCTGTTCGAGGGTCACAAGGTCACGGGCCGCGTAAAGAAAGTGCTGCTGCGAGGCGAACTGTTGATCGACGACGGACAATGGGTTGGACGCAGTGGCGCAGGCCAGTTCGTCGCGCGCGGCGAACTCGGCGCTCATTTCTGACGCGAGCCACGTCATGCCGATCTACAACTTTCGGTGCGGGCAGTGTGGCGTGTTCGACCAGATGCGCCGCGTCGCGATGCGCGATGAGCCAGCGTCGTGTCCGACATGCGGGGCGGCATCTGCGCGTGAGCAGAACGGCTTGCCGGTGCTGCTCACGCGCGGCGACGACACGGTGATGCCAGGCGAAGGCGCATATCTGGGCAGGCATGCGGGTAGTTGTCTGTGCTGCGTCGGACGCGACTAAAGGTCCTTGATGGCTATGCGTGGCCTGTATCGACCACATATGCCCTACCCTATCGCGCGATCGTCATACGGTGAACAGCCCGACTATGGAGAAAGGGGGCTGTTCGAGCGCGCGCCGCCGCTTGATGTTCTTCGGGGGCGACCACGGCCGAGCGCGGGTCATCCCCGGTCAACGCTTCAGATCTTCTCGAACGTGATGTCTTGCGCGCCTTCCCACAGTACCTTGACGCCGAGTTCGCGAAGCTTGTCTTTGCCTTCGACGATCGTCAGGAAGTGATTGCCAGCGAGTTGCCCCATCTTGCTCGCGAACAGGCACGAACCGTAAGCCATGATGATTTCGGTTTCACTGTAACCGCCCGGATAGAACAGGATGTCGCCAACCGACGGATGGCTCGTGTGATTCTCGAACCCGACCGCGACGCCGTCGTTTTCGAGCTTGAATTCGCCTAGGGGTACCCAGCAACCCTCCCCGCTCCAGCGCACGTGAATGATTTTTTGCGTGTACGGCAACAGTTTCAGGAATGCAGCGACGGTCTGGGGTGCGTCCGGATTGGTTTCGGCAATGAAACTCAGGCCGCAGGAAGTGATGCGAAGTCGGGTCATTACGGTGTTCCGTCGATCGTGGTTGGCAGGATGCAGACAGGTCCGACCATCATGCTTGAGTCGGCCGGTATCAGAGACTGGTCTGTTAATGGACATTCTGTCGATGGCCGGGACGCATCGACAGGGACAATTCATTCTCATTCGGTCAGGCCAATTTTCAAAATAGCCACTACGCCGATAGCGGCCGCTATGCGGCTGGAAATGAATTTCCGCCGTAGTCGCCAAGGTCATATAGAGATCTATAGAGGGTCCTGGGCCGGAGGAGTGAATGGGGTGAAGGGGCAGGACAAGCCACGCGGTCATCGGATTGACCGAGCGCGAGGGGCGCAGAGCTTTCCTGTTTTCTGGAGTTGCCGTTCGTTGTCGGCGCAGCCAGGCAAGGCGACGAGCCCCCGTCAGCCGGGTGCCGCGGCAACCCGATTCGCTCACGCACAAGCTTTTGTACGCTGTCGCCCAAGTGTTTCAATTCTGTCGCTCGTACGATTTGTCATCGGTCACGTCGCACCGATCGCACACTCTTACGGAGCTTAGGAAAGCATGCTTCACGACCTGCCTGCCATCCAGAAAAATGTTCACTGGGGATATTTTGACGCGGCACTAGCGCCCGCACTGATCGTGGAGAGCGGCGACTTCGTTCGCACCGAAGCAATCACGCATCATGCAGGCGACGCCCCCGAACTCATGATGGATGACAAGGTGCGCGCGCTCTACGACACGATTGCCGAAGCGGATCGGCAACCCGGCGTGCATCTGATGACCGGGCCAATCTTCGTGAAAGACGCGAAACCCGGCGATCTGCTAGAGGTGCGCTATCTGCAAATGATTCCGCGCTTCAACTACGGCTCGAATCTCGCCGCGCATTGGGGCCATCTATTCACTGACTTCGAGAAGGAACGCGTCACTATCTACGAACTCGATCAGGCATCGAACACCGCTCACGCCTTGTATGCGTATGACTATCCCGGCAAATATCTCGTGCCGGGCAAGCGCTCGGAGATCCGCGACTGCTGCCGCGAACTCGCGCTCGAAGGCATTCGCGTACCGGTGCGCCCTCATCTGGGCACGGCAGGCGTCGCGCCTGATGTGGCGGGCCGCGTGAGCACCGTGCCGCCGGGCGCGCATGGCGGCAATATCGATAACTGGCGCATCGGCGCCGGCTCAACCATGTACTACCCGGTTGCCGTGGACGGCGGGTTGTTCTCGATCGGCGACCCGCATGTATCGCAAGGCGACGGCGAAATCAGCGGCACCGCGATCGAGGCGTCCCTTAATGTGATGTTCCAGATCGTGTTGCGGCGCGACTTCAGATTTCCCTCGCCCCTACTGGAAACGCCGGACTACTGGATCGTCCACGGCTTCGACGAAGACCTCGACGTCGCGACTAAAAACGCTTCACGCGACATGTTGCTGCTGCTTACCGAACAGCAAGGTCTCTCGCGCGACGACGCCTATTCGCTCATGAGCGTCGCCGCGGATTTCTCCGTGACGCAGGTGGTCGACGGTCGCCAGGGAATACACTGCAAGATCCCCCGCAGCATCTTTCCTCCGAAGAAAAAACCTCGCGCGTGAGCTGCGCGCTGCGCCACAAGTGTGCGAAAACGCACCGTGATGGCGCAGCGTGGTAGCGCTAACCGCGTTGTCACCGATGGCACGGACATTGCCTTTCAATCAGTCGACTGACGTTCGTCAGGGTCCGGGAGCCAGGGTTGGACTTACTGCGTTTTACTACCGAGTCGTACGCCGAAGTAGACCGCCTGAGAGCATGGAACGAGGCCCTCGATCGGCTTGGTCTACGCTGCGGCGCGCCTCAGACGGCCGCGCGCCACTCGCACGGAACCATCAAATCGCGCAAGTCGAGCAACGGCTTCGAGTTGATCGCGCTGGCCGCGTTCGCACAGACCATCGAGCTTAAGGTCGACGGCGCCGACAGTCTTGTGATCGCGCTGCATCTCGACGGCGGCGTGATGCTCGTCGCCGACGGTGTGCGCACGCGAGTTGCGGCCGGCGACATTGTCTATGCGTCGTCGCGCGAGGAAGCGCTCCTGTCGTTCAACTCCGACTTCCGCGCGTTCGTGATCCGCGTACCCCGCACTGCGATCAACGCGCGCCTTCTTACACCATTCTCCCTGCGTGCCGGACGTTTGCCCGGAGACGCCGGTATCGGCCACGTGTTCTCCGGTTTTCTACGCTCGATTGCCGAAAGCGTGGAGACGTTGTCACTCGACGATCTGCGTCCCCTCGAACTCGCGCTCGCGGAGTTCCTGGTCGCAAGCCTCGTCGGTCACGACAAGGAAGGCAGCTTCAGCGGACTCACGCCCTCTCAAGCGGCGCTTTTTTCGCGCGTATGTCGAACCATCGAAGGCAATCTCGCTGACCCCGACCTCGGGCTGACATCGATAGCCAAAGAAGAGCGCGTCTCGCCGCGTTACCTGCAGAAGCTGTTCGAAGCGGTCGGACAGAATTTCTCGACCTACTTGCGCTCACGCAGACTGGAGCGCTGCCGCGCGGATCTGGTCAATCCCCTGTATGAAAAGCTGTCGATTGCCGATGTTTGCTTCCGCTGGGGATTCAACGATCCCGCGTATTTCAGCCGCGCGTTTCGCGAGCAGTATGGCGCGTCGCCGCGCACTTTCCGGCATGAAGCGAGTCTTGAACTGGCACGCCATCTCGTGCGGCGAATCTCACGCGGTCTGCCCGTCAATGCCGGAAGTCTGCTCGTGCATGCGGAACTCGCCGGACAGGCAGCCACTGACGAAGAGGCGGACGAGGCCGACCTTACAGAGCCGCCTGAAGCACCTTCGGCACCGCCGTCGCCCCGCGAGTCGGGCAAGCCGCGTCATCACCTGTTGCGAGCGACGGCCAACACGATTCACTGGGGTTACTTCAGTCACGATATCAAGCCCGTGCTGGAACTGAACAGCGGCGACACAGTGACGATCGAAACCCTCACGCAACACGCGGCGGACGATTGGGAGCGCATGGTGCAAGGCGATCCCGGCGCCGAAAGCGTGTTCCACTGGACTGCCGAGCGCAAGAACGTCAACCGCCGCGGCGCGGGCCCCATGGACGCGTCTATCTACGGACGTGGTGCGGGAGAAGGCTTCGGCGTGCATATCTGTACCGGCCCGATTGCCGTGCGCGGCGCGGAACCGGGCGATGTGCTGGAGGTTCGGATCCTCGATATTCACCCTCGCCGCTGCGCCAATCCGAAATTCGCCGGGCGCGCGTTCGGCAGCAATGCCGCTGCCTGGTGGGGGTTCCACTATCGCGAGCTATTGACCGAGCCGAAACCGCGCGAAGTCGTCACCATCTATGAACTCGACGCCAACCCGACTGCGGGCGAAACAGCCTGCGCGCGCGCCGTCTATAACTTCCGCTGGACGCCTCAGCGCGATCCCTTTGGCGTGATGCATCCGACGATCGACTATCCTGGCGTGCCAGTCGATCATTCGACCGTAGTCGAGAATCACGACATCCTGAAGAATGTCCAGATCCCGGTTCGTCCGCACTTCGGCGTGGTCACCGTCGCGCCGCAGCAGGACGGTCTGATCGATTCGATTCCGCCGTCCACCTTCGGAGGAAATCTCGACAACTGGCGCGTGACGCGCGGAGCGAGCGTATTCTTGCCAGTCGGGGTTCCCGGCGCTCTGCTCTCCGTCGGCGACCCGCATGCATCGCAAGGAGACTCGGAACTGTGCGGCACCGCGATCGAGTGTTCGCTCACCGGCGACTTCCAACTGGTGCTTCACAAGAAAGAAACGCTAGGCAGTCAGGTATTTTCGGACCTCACCTACCCGTTGGTCGAAACCGCCGACGAATGGGTTCTTCACGGCTTCAGCTATCCGAACTATCTGGCCGAGTTCGGCACCACCGCGCAAAGCGCGGTGTACGAAAAATCCACTCTCGATCTCGCCATGCGCGACGCGTTCATCAAAACGCGGCGCTTCCTGATGGCAACCAAGGGCCTTTCCGAAGATGAAGCGATCTCGCTGATCTCGGTCGCTGTCGACTTCGGCGTGACACAGGTGGTGGACGGCAACTGGGGGGTGCACGCAATCATCCGGAAATCGCTCTTCACCGCTTGAAGTAGCGAGTGGTGTGCTCCAATACGCGTGCGTACAAGAGTTTGTTCGCAGCAAGCGCGATGCGGCGATTTTGACTTCCCTACCATGGGTTCTGACGTGAACACAGGCGTACGCGCCGTTCGACAGGACTCACTGGATCATGGATTCTCCCGCACATCGCGCGCTGCCCGGCCACGGGCGCTTTCACTATTCACCGATCAACGGCCGCCCGGTTTATCGTTGGCCTGACGGATCCCGGCTGGCGGTTTATATCGGCTTCAACATCGAGCACTTTGCGTTCGGCGAAGGACTGGGACCGACTATTGGACCGGTCATGCCCGAACCCGATGTGCTGAATCACGCGTGGCGTGAGTACGCATTGCGGGTCGGCGCATGGCGCTGTCTCGATCTCTTCGACGACCTTGCGCTGCCGGTCGCGGCAATCATCAACACGGCGCTCTACGATCATTGTCCCGAGCTGGTAGCCGCGTTCGCGCAGCGCGGCGATGAACTCGTCGCGCACGGCCATACGAATTCGGAACGGCAAGGAACCCTCACTGAGGACCACGAACGCGCGCTAATCGTGGCCTGTCGCGAGCGCATCGCGGCGGAGAGCGCGCAGCAGCCGGCGGGCTGGTTATCGCCGTGGCTCTCGGAGAGTCGTGTCACCAGCGATCTGGTGGCGGAATCGGGCTACCAGTACACGCTCAACTGGTGCCATGACGATCAGCCGACGCGTCTTATTACGCGCAACGGTCAGCCGTTGTGGGCAATTCCGTATCAAGAGGAAGTCAACGATATCCCGATGATTCTTGCGCGCCAGATGGACGCGAAGTCGTTCGCCGATCTGATGATTGACCACTTTGAGGAAATGCTGCGCCAGTCGGCCCGAGAGCCGCTGGTCATGGGCATTGCATTGCATGCGTACCTGATGGGACAGCCGCATCGCCTGTGTCACATGCGCCGCGCACTCGAACATATTGCGCGCGCACGCGACGAAGGCCGGATCTGCATCACCACGCCGGGTTCTATTGCAAGCCACATGGATTTTCTGGCTCGTCGGCGGAATCTGTGGGTGGTTTGATGCGATTCATGAGGGACAGAGGAAGCGATAGAGTTTCTTGCAGGTAGCGTCAAAGGCGTTCTGCTCGTGCTCGGAGAGGTGCCTCGAAAGCGGGCCACCGAACTCGTGGATCTCATTGAGAAGCAGTGTGCGGGCATCCATGGCGGCTAAGTCCGGATCGACGTGACGGACTTCGATGAGATGGCCACCAAGCATCCAAAGGTGATCGCGGTGGCGGTGCAACGTTTTGCGGGCATAGCCGTGGGTCAGCAGGTGTTGCAGGAAAGGTGTGAAGACCTTCACGAGCGCCTGTCCGAATGGGATGTCCTCGTCCTCGAAGCGCCATGAGGCAGGCCAGTTCTGCAAGTCCGGGACGTAGCGCTCCAGTGCGTGCGGATCTGAGGTAACAATAGCGTCTTTACTGATTCCCGCGCGCTTGCTAACCATGTTGCTGACCCGCCTGCTCAATGCCTGCCATCATTTTCCCGGCTTCGTCTATGAAAGTGCCCGACTGTGCGAGCAGTCCAAAACCATCGAGATCGACGTGCGGCCACGCAAGGGTTCGAAGCCGATCTGTTCGTGTTGCAACCGGCCTGGCAGCGGCTATGACACGCTCGCATCGCGTAGTTTCGAATTTATTCCGATCTGGGGCTTCGCGGTGATTTTGCTGTACGCCATGCGCCGCGTCGACTGCCGTGAGTGCGGCGTGAAGGTCGAGACGGTGCCGTGGGCCATCGGCAAGCACACGCTGACCAAGGCCTACATGCTGTTTCTCGCGCAGTGGGCACGCAAGCTCTCCTGGAAAGAGACAGCGCAAAGCTTTCGCACCAGTTGGGAGAAGGTTGCCCAGGCGGTGGAGTGGGTGGTCGACTGGGGGCTGGCCCATCGCGAACTCGGCACCATCCGCGCTTTGGGCGTCGATGAAATCCAGTATGGCCGAGGGCACAATTATCTCACGCTGGTCTATCAGATCGAGGCCAGCTGCGTGCGCCTGCTTTGGGTTGGCCAGGAGCGCACGAAGGAAAGCTTCGCAAAGTTCTTCGTCATGATCGGCAAACGGTTGTGCGAGCAGGTCGAGTTCGTCTGCTCGGACATGTGGCGGCCCTACATCGAGATGATCGCACTACATTGCCCCAACGCGCTGAACATCCTCGACCGCTTCCACATCGTTGCCAAAATGAACAAGGCGATCGACGAGGTTCGCGCCGAGGAAGCTCGCCGCATGACCCGCGACGGCTATGAGCCAGTCCTCAAGAAGTCCCGCTGGTGTTTGCTCAAGCGGCCAGAGAACCTTACTGACAATCAGCGACTGCGCCTGCGCGATCTGCTGCACTACAACCTGCGCAGTGTCCGCGCCTATCTTCTCAAGGAGGAGTTCCAGCAGATCTGGGATTACATCTCGCCTGTCTGGGCAGGCAAGTTCCTCGATCAGTGGTGCACCCGGGTCATGCGCTCACGCATCGAACCAATGAAGAAGTTCGCACGCACCGTGCGCGCCCATCGAGAACTGATTCTCAACTACTTTCATGCGCGCAAGCAGTTCTCCAGCGGAATCGTCGAGGGTTTGAACAACAAGGCCAAAGTCACCATGAGAAAAGCGTACGGCTTCCGGACGTTTCGAACGACGGAAATCGCGCTATATCATGCACTTGGCAATTTGCCCGAGCCGCCGACAACCCACACTTTTTACTGACGAACCGATTTTCTAGGCCATTAATCAGTTCATTCCGACTTCCTTATACCGCCCTTTATCGCTCGTATTCCGTTTTCAACCTCAATAGGATTCGTCATGTTCATGTCAAAGGCCATCAAGCTGCTGTTATGCGCCCTCACCGGTCTGCTCCTCACACAAGGCGCGTCAGCGCAATCGTGCGAACCGTCCAAGGTCGCCCAGAAGTATCCATCGCTGGCGGGCAAGACCATCAAGATCGGCGTGGACCCCGAGTCGCCGCCGTATGCGTTTCGTGACGGCAAGGATTTCAACAAGATCATCGGCGCCGATGCCGATATGGCTCGTGCCGTGTTCGATTGCGCCGGCGTGAAAACGGAGTTCTTCACTGCCGGCTGGCCCGGGCTGCTGCCCGCGCTGCGTGCCGGACAGATCGATGTGATGTGGGACCTGCTGTACTACACACCGGAGCGCGCGAAGGAAACGACGTTCGTCACGTATATGCAGGCCGGCACCGGCGGTCTGGTGGCGGCCGGCAACCCCAAAAAGGTCGACGACATCTCGAAGCTCTGCGGCCTCACGGTCACGGCAGGCATCGGCACCGTCGAGCTGACGATGGCGCAAGCGCAAGCCGCCAAATGCAAAGCCGAAGGTAAATCCGATGTGACCATCATGACGTCCGCCGATATCGCATCCGGCGCGCGCCTCGTCGCCAGCCATCGCGCCGACGTCATGATGTACGACCTGGCGCTCGTCGACGGTCTCGCGAAACAGAACCCCCAGCTCTACACCCGCGGCTTCATGGTGACGAGCGGCATGAAGATCGGCGTGGGCGTAAAGAAAGGCAACGCAGACATGATCGCCGCCGTGTCGGATGGACTCAAGATCATGCAGGCCAATCAGACGCAGAAGAAAACCTTTCTGCAATACGGCGTAGATCCGTCGCTGGAAATGCCCGCCACACTGCTTACTCAATAAAGGCTGCCTGCACGGCACACCTTGCCGTGTGCCGGCAGCGTCATGGATCAGGTTCTGAAATGAAGGCATTGCGTATCAAACACAACGTCGTCGGCGCGCTCGGTATGGTCGCCATGCTCCTCCTTCAGCCGGCCATGGCCGCCGGTCTCGATGGCGTTCAGGTGCTCGACGGTTTCAAGGAACTGGTCGGTTATGTCGGCTCGCCGTTTCTGCTCGGCGGCGCGTGGATCGCGGTGAAGATTACGCTGATAGCGATGTCAATCGGGCTTGTGCTCGGGCTCGGCCTTGCGCTGATGCGGCTCTCACGATTCAAGACCTTGAACTCGGCGGCGTGGGGTTATATCTGGTTCGTGCGCGGCACACCGCAACTGCTGCAACTCGTGTTCATTTTCGACGCGTTGCCGCTGATCGGATTGCGCTTCGATGAAGTCACGACCGCGGTGATCGGCTTTGCATTGAACGAGGCGGCGTTCAGCGCTGAACTGTTTCGTGCCGGGATTCTGTCGGTGAGCCGTTCGCAATCCACCGCGGCCGCAGCACTGGGCATGGGACCGCTACTCACGTTACGCCGCATCATCCTGCCGCAATCGATGCGCGCGGTAATCCCGGGTCTCGCCAACGACACCATCGGCATGTTGAAGCTAACATCGATTGCGTCGGTGATCTTCGTCAACGAACTTACGTTCCGCTCGCAACAGGTCGTCGGACAGAACTTCAAGTTCTTTACCGTGTTCGGCGCGGCAGCGGTCATCTATCTGTTTCTGACGAGCGGAATTTCCTTGCTTCAGGTATGGCTCGAACGCATCTTCGATCACGAGCGCGATCGGAAACTCACGTTCTCGTGGTTCGGACTGCGCGCTTCGACACCTGATGCGAAACCGCTCGACGCACCGATTGTTTTGCCGGTCCCCGCCCAGCAGCCGGAGGCGAACGATCATGCATGGATCGGCACGCTGCTGCCCGCGGAAAGCCGCACGCCACGCCATCGCGATGAACCGTTTGTGGCGTGCAGGAACGTCTGGAAATCGTATGGCAAGCGCGAGATTTTGCGCGGCGTCGACTTGTCGATTTCCCATGGCGAAGTGGTCGTGATCCTCGGTCCGAGCGGCTCCGGCAAAAGCACGCTGCTCAAGCTCATCAACCATCTCGAACCGCTTGACTGGGGGACGATCAAGGTCGACTCACGGTATGTGGGTTATCGGGAAGTGCCGGGTGGCGGCGGCACCGTGCGGCCCCTGCACAACCTCGCACGTGCGCGCGCCGAAGCACGTGTGGGCATGGTGTTCCAGCATTTCAACCTGTTCAGTCATTTGAGTGCGCTGGAGAACATCGTCGAAGCACAGCAGCAGGTCTATGACGTGCCTCGCGCCGAAGCAGAAGCGCTCGGCCGCGAACTGTTGAAGAGCGTGGGCCTCGCCGCGCATGCGGATTTTCTGCCGCATCGGTTATCAGGTGGTCAGCAGCAGCGGGTAGCGATTGCGCGTGCGCTTGCGATCAAACCGAAGTTAATGCTGTTCGACGAACCGACTTCGGCACTCGATCCAGAACTCGTCGGAGAAGTGCTTGGCGTGATGCGCGGGCTCGCTGATGCCGGGATGACGATGGTCGTGGTCACGCACGAAATCCGCTTTGCCCGCGATGTCGCCGATCGCGTCGTTTTCATGGATGGCGGCGAGATCATCGAGCAAGGGACGCCGCAGGAGGTGATCGACAACCCAACTCACGAGCGTACCCGAAAATTCCTTAACGTCTTCGCCAATTAAATATGAGGCTCACATGACGGACTTCGAAACTTTCAGCCTTGGCCGCGTCGCGTTGCAGTCCGGCGCGACGATGCCTGACATGCGGCTCAGCTACAAGACATATGGCCAACTGAATGCGACGCGGGACAACGCGATTGTCTATCCGACGTTTTATAGCGGCAGCCATGTCGACAACGAGTGGCTGATTGGGGAGCACATGGGGCTCGACCCGCGAGAGTACTTCATCATTGTGCCGAACATGTTCGGCAACGGCGTATCGAGTTCGCCGAGCAATAACCCGCCGCCTTATGACCGCGGCCGCTTTCCGCATGTCACGCTCTACGACAACGTCGCGATGCAGCACCGCCTTGTGACCGAGAAGTTCGGCATCGAGTCGCTCAAGCTCGTCACCGGCTGGTCGATGGGCGCGATGCAGGCGTTCCATTGGGCCGCGATGTATCCGCGGATGGTCGAGCGAATTCTGCCGATCTGCGGTGCCGCGCGCTGCTCGCGGCACAATTTCGTGTTTATTGAAGGCCTCAAGGCGCCATTGCTGCTGGACCCGGAATTCAAGGACGGCTTCTACGATGCACCGCCCACGCGCGGAATGCGCGCTGCGGCGCGTGTGTTTGTCGGGTGGGGATTTTCGCAGGCGTTTCTGCGTCAGCGGCTCGACATGGAAGCGATGGGATATGGCTCGCTTGAAGACTTTATCATTCAGTTCTGGGAAGGCGATTTCCTGAAGAAGGACGCGAACAATATTCTGTCGATGATGTGGAGTTGGCAGCACGGCGATATTTCCGCCAATTCTCTTCACCAGGGAAACTTCGATCGCGCGTTGGGCAGCATCACTGCCAAGGCTATTGTGATGCCCGGGCGCACGGATCTGTACTTCCCGCCGGAAGATAGCGAGTATGAAGTTTCAAAGATGCCCAACGCTCAGTTGCGGCCCATCGAGTCGGTGTGGGGGCATTTCGCGGGCGGACCCGCGGCCAATGCAGTCGATGTCAAGTTTATCGACAACGCTGTGAGGGAAATTCTGGCTATGTAGTGGCCGGCACTTTTCCTACGCAATGCTTGCAGCCAGATCTCGCGCCGCGGCCGCGGCTCACCCCATGTAATCTTTCCAGACGCAATCTGCGGACGGCACCTTCAACGCGATTGCCGCAGATCGCCTACAGTCGATTGCGACCGCGATAGCGCTTCGATCGATCGCTCGACAGCATGTGCTGCGTTGCGCTGCGCGTCGTCACTCGGACCACTCGCTCACCACAATCTCAGATAGGGAAAACAGCACCCCTACCAGCATTTCTCTCCATCACAGCGGGGTCGTCGTGGCCGGAGGCACGTCGGGAATTGGCTTTGCCGTTGCCGAAGCTGCCGCGCGCGCCGGCGCCGCTGTCATCATCGCTTCGAGCAGGCCTGAGCGCGTCGCGGCGGCCCTGGAACGACTACCTCATGGCACGCGCGGCGAGTCGCTGGATTTTACCGACGAGGGGCAAGTGCGTGCGTTTTTTGCGCGCGTCGGTACGCTCGACCACTTCGTCTACACCGCCGGGGAATCATTGCTCCTGCAAAGCCTGGCTGAGCTTGGCATCGACGACGCGCAGCGCGCTTTTGAAGTGCGCTATTGGGGCGCGCTCAAGGCCGTCAAATATGCCGCTCCGCTTATTCGCGCCGGTGGCTCCATCACCCTCACGAGCAGAGTGGCCTCGTCGCGCCCGCTGGCTGGCTGGGCGATCCCGTTCAGTATCCTGGGCGCAATCGAATCACTTACCCGGACATTGGCCGTCGAGCTTGCGCCGCTGCGTGTCGACGCCGTGGCACCCGGTGTCTTGCGTACTGCGCTGTGGGACAACATGAGCGAAGCGGATCGAGCGGGTCTCTACGAACATATTGCCGGGAAGATGCCTGTGCGGCGCGTCGGGGAAGCAAGTGACGTTGCCCAGACGTACCTTTACCTCATGCAGCAGGGGTTCGGCACGGGCCAGGTGATTGTTGTCGACGGTGGTCACGTGCTGGTTTGATGGACGGCAACTCGCATCGTGCGCGAGTTGCCGCCCGCGAAAAGCCTGATCCGGCCTTGCCCTCGCCCTGACCTGTCTTCTCAGCCATAGACCTGATCTCGGTGACGCAAAGACTCAGGCAAAGCGAACAGCACGATCAGAGCGCACACGACACTCATGCCTCCGATCGCATACAGCGCCGGTGTGGTGCTGCCCGTTACGTCCATCACGCGGCCGACCATAATCGGACTCACGATGCCGCCAAGCTGGCCAAGCGTGTTGATCAGCGCGATCCCACCGGCCGCTCCCGCCCCTGTCATGAGCTTCGGCGGGAGCGCCCAGAAGGCGGGAATCGATGCAACGACGCCTCCGCCCATCACCGCCAGCGCGACAACCAGCAACGCAGTCTGTTTATCGAATAATCCCGCTGCGAAAAATCCCCCTGCCGCCGTGAGGAGCAGCCCACAGACGTACTTGCGACGTTCGCCGGACGCGTCGGATAACCGGCCCACGACGACCATGCAGATTGCGCCGCAGATGTAGGGCACGGCAGTCAGCAGGCCGATCACGGTTGGATTATGCGTACCTGCCGCGCGGATCAAATGTGGAACCCAGAAGTTCAGACCGTATGACGCGACCTGAATCAGGAAATAAACGAGCGCGAGTGTCATGAAGCCGGGTGTGCGAATCGCGCTCAGCAGCGAGCCTGCGTTGCTGGCGTGAACGCTTTGCCGGGCAATCTGGCCTGCGAGCAGCTTCTTTTCAGAGGACGATAGCCAGCCAGCATCCTCGATACGGTCCGTCAGTAGTTTCAGCACGAGAATGCCCAGCAGCACACAGGGCAAACCCCCTAGCAAGAACAGCCAGTGCCACCCGGGCATGCCGAGGACACCGTGCAGATGACCGAGCACGAGACCCGCGACTGGTGCACCGACCAGGCCGGAGAACGCTGACGCAAGAAAAAGCATCGAGGTAATCCGGCCGCGAGAGCTGGGCGGGAACCACAGCGTCAGGTAGTACAGCACGCCAGGCGCAAAACCCGCTTCCATCGCGCCGATCAGGAAGCGCAAACCGTAAAACTGCCACTCGGTGCGCACGAACACCATCGCGGCCGTCGCCAGTCCCCACGAAATCAGGATGCGCGCAATCCACCGGCGTGCGCCCACCTTGTAGAGCAGCATATTGCTGGGTACTTCGAATAAGACATAGCCAATGACGAAGAGGCTCGCGCCGATACCATATGCCGTATCTGACATTCCCAGGCTGGATTGCAACTGAAACTTGGCGAAGCTGATATTTATACGGTCGAAAAATGCAAACAGATAGCAGATCATGATCAACGGCATCAGGCGCCACGCGACCTTTCGAAGGATGGATGCGATGCCTTGTTCGTCTGCCTGATGGTTGCCTGCTTCGACTGCACTTAGATCGCTCATGATCGTCTCCATGCCGAACTGGCACACGCCGTCCGGTCGTATATCTGCTTCAGGGGTGAGTGGGTGTCAAATGCCGGCAACGTACTCGGGCGCAGGATGCAGATCGCAGTTGCGTCCCGCTTTTGCGAGTTGACCTGGGACATCGTGGCCAAGCAGCGGATGCAACTGGCGCGACAACGCGATCAGCTTCTCGAGGTCGATCGCGGTCGGAATGCCCATTTCCTCGCACATATTCACAAGGTCTTCCGTGCAGATGTTTCCCGATGCGCCGGGCGCGAACGGACAGCCGCCAAGGCCGCCCAGCGCCGCGTCAAAACGGCGTGCGCCCGCTTCATAGGCCGCGAGGACATTGGCGAGCCCCAGGCCGCGGGTATTGTGAAAGTGCAGGGTGAGCGCCTCGGCGGGCACGCATTCCAGCACGCGTGCGACCAGCCGTCCGACCTGTCGTGGATTCGCCATGCCGGTCGTATCCGCGAGCGTGATGCCTTGCATGCCCATCTCGCGGTAGGTGTCGACGAGATCGATCACCCGTGCCTCATCAATACTGCCTTCGAACGGGCAACCGAATGCCGTGGCTATCGTTCCGTTCAACGTGACGGACGTCCCCCTGGTGAACTCGACGATGTCGCGGAACGCGGCAAGCGAGCGCTCGCAACTCATCCGCATGTTCGCGCGATTGTGTGTCTGACTTGACGACATGACGAGATTCAACTCGTCGGCCCGCGCGGTCAATGCGCGTTGCGCACCCTTCAGGTTCGGTACCAGCGCGACGTAAATCACGCCGGGATCGCGCGTGATTTGCTGAAAAACGGCCTCACCGTCGCGCAGCGCCGGCACTGCCTTCGGTGAAACAAACGAGCCCGCCTCGATGCGCGAGAACCCGGCTGTCGAGAGCTCATTGATAAGCGCGACCTTGTCCGCAGTCTCGACCCACGTGGGTTCAATCTGCAAACCGTCGCGCGGTGCGACTTCCTGGACGAGCAGTTTGTCGAATGCGGCGGCGTTCATTGCACCGCTCCTTCGCGGCGCAACCGCTCGACTTCGCTTCGGTCCAAACCCAGTGTGCCCAGCACGCTATCCGTATGCTCGCCCAGCATCGGACCTTGCCAGCGTATTTCCCCCGGCGTCTCCGATAGCTTCGGCACGATGCCCGGCATCTTAACCGACACGCCACCCGGCAAATCGGCCTGCAGCAGCATGTCGCGCGCCCGATAGTGCGGGTCGGAAACGATATCGGCGACTGAATAAATGCGCCCGGCGGGTACTTCCGCGCTTTCGAGCGTTGCGAGCACGTCATTGGTCGAATGGTGACGTGTCCATGCCACAATGGCTTCGTCGAGTCGCGCGCATTGAGCGGCTCGGCCGTCGTTGCGGGCGAGCGCCGGATCGTCGGCCAGATCGGCACGGCCGATCGCATGCATCAGCCGCCTGAAGATCGGGTCGCTGTTGCCCGCAATCACGACGAAGCCGTTGTCTTCCGTGGGATAAGTATTCGACGGTGCGATCCCCGGTAGTGCGCCGCCGCTGCGCTCGCGCACATGACCCAGCAGATCGTATTCCGGAATGAGGCTTTCCATCAGGTTGAACACGCTCTCAACCAGCGATACGTCGACAATCTGCCCGTCGCCCTGTCCCGTCTTGACACGCAGCAGCGACATCAACGCGCCAATGACGCCATGCAGCGATGCCAACGAATCGCCAAGACTCACGCCGACCCGCGCCGGTGCCCCGTCGGCTTCACCCGTCG
Organism: Paraburkholderia aromaticivorans; assembly: GCF_002278075.1. Lineage (NCBI taxonomy): Bacteria > Pseudomonadati > Pseudomonadota > Betaproteobacteria > Burkholderiales > Burkholderiaceae > Paraburkholderia > Paraburkholderia aromaticivorans. Next base: position 226,087 of record NZ_CP022991.1, read on the forward strand.
TGTAGCGGATGCCGCCCATCGCCTCGCCGATCGCGCCGAAGCCCGGCCGGTCGCGGTACGGTCCCGACTGGCCGTATCCGGAGATGCGGACCATCGTCAATTTCGGGTTGATGCTGTGGATGACATCCCAGCCGATGCCGAGCTTTTCGAGCGCTCCGGGCCGAAGATTTTCGATGATGATGTCAGCATCGGCGGCGAGCCGCTTGACGATGTCGACACCGTCGGCCGATTTCAGGTTCAGGCAGATGGATTTCTTGTTGCGCGACTGGAGATACCACCAAAGCGACGTGCCTTCGTGCAACTTGCGCCATTTGCGCAGCGGGTCGCCGCCATCCGGTGCCTCGATCTTGATCACTTCGGCACCAAACTCGGCCAGCAGCCGCGCCGCGAAAGGTGCCGCGATTAGTGTGCCAATCTCAATGACGCGGATACCCTGTAGGGGGCCACTCATCGTGCTGTCTCCTCATTGGAAAGGTATGGGAGACAGCTTAGAAGGCACGCCGAGGCCGCGTCCAACCGCATTTCGCCAACGACCGTTCGTGAACGGCGAACGCTCAGGCTTCGGATGCCTCGGCGAGACCCAGGTGATCGTAGAGCAATCGGCTGACGGGCGACAGCGCTCCGACATCGCGTGCTACGACGACCAGATCGCGCCGTGCCCAAGCGTCGTCGAGCGTAACGGCAACAAGCTCAAGCTGACGACCCATGATCTGATAGACCTTTAGCGGCAGCACCCCGACACCCATGCCCGCCTGAACCATCCGGCAGACCGCATCGAAGCCGGGCACGTGGATGCGCAGCCTCAGAGGCCGCCCGGCCTGTTGTGCTGCGAGGTGCGTGCGAGCATTGATCGAACTGGCGGCGTGCAGGCCCACATGGTCGCTGTCGAGCGTCTCGGCAAAGGCCACGCTCGACCGGCCGGCCAGCGGATGATCGTCGCGCATGACCACCACGAGCGAATCGTGCCGGTAATGCGCGACTTGCAGACCGCGGGTTTCCGTGTCACCCGAGCAGATGCCCAGGTCGACCAGATTGTCCGCCACGGCTTCCACCACGCCCCCGCTCGGCCGTTCCTCCAGATCGATCTTGACGCGCTCGTTGAGCGACTGGAATGCGCGCAGATCTTCCGGCAGGAACTCGACGATCGCCGACAGATTCGCCACCATCCGCACGTACCCGCGCACGCCGCTCGCGTGTCCGGCGAGTTCAATGCCGATGTTCTCGATATCGCGCATCACCCGCCGTGCGTAATGCAGCAAGGTCTCGCCCGCCGGTGTCAGCGTCATACCGCGCGCGTTGCGATGAAAGAGCGATGCACCGACTGCATGCTCGAGTTCGACCAGGCGCTTGCTTGCCGCCGAAACCGCGATTGCTTCGCGTTCGGATGCGCGTGTCAGCGTGCCCTCTTCATAGATCGCCAGAAAGAGTTGGAGGGTCGTGAGGTCGAGCCGTCTTAGCAGGTTTTTTTGTACCATGTCTTGAAGTTCGCCAATTCCGCTGCCGGCGTCCGTTGGAACGCTAATCGCGACCAGTCATTCCGCTAACGCGGGCGGCCGCAGTCCTTGAACCTACGCATCTCACTATAGCGGCTGATCGCGCGCAACGCAGCGGCGAAGTGACAGGGACCGACGAAATGCGCAAGCGCGCACCATGTCGCGATTGCGCGCGAAAACCGTTGCACGGTGACCCGACACGATTGAATCGAACTGACCGTCGATCGTTCCGATACTGATTGCGCGGTAGTCCCGATGAATCGAAACAGCACGGATCAGATCTTTACGACCTCCAGTCCAACCGAGGCGGACCCCGCAAGCGATTTCCCGTCAATTGTCGAATCGCTGTTCCGTTGGGCCGGAGAATACTATCGGCCGCTGGTACGCGCGCCGGTGCCGAAGAATTGACCTTGTCGGAACATCAGCGGATTGTTGACGCGATTGCCAAACACGATGGAGACGGCACCGCTGCAGCGATGCGTATGCACCTGAATCGAGCGAACGAGTTATATCGGACTCTTAGCCGGGGATAGATCCGTCGATCCTCTGCTTCCAGATACCTGTTCCGTTGTCAGCGACAGTTCCAGCGCATCGAGACGGAAAAACGCTCGTCACGCCGATCCTGACCGTACCGTCAACCGACCCGGTTACGCGGCATCCGCCAGCATCGACCGACGGCAGCCCACGGTGCTACACCGGCACGCGTACTGACGTCGCGTGTCCTCGTCCTGGGGGTCGTCAACCGCCAGCAGATATTCAATAAAGAGCTCTTCGCCTGCTCCGATTGGCCTGAGCGTGTGGATGAAGATGCGTCCGGCGTCTTCGATGGTCTCGCAATTAGGCGCACACGCGTGATTCAACCAGCGAGCGCTGTTGCCGCCGCGGCTGCCGTCAATCACGCGGCCATCCGAGAGGCCGAACAGGAACGTGTGCCCTTCGATCCCTTCGCGACGGTACCTCCGTACGGCTTCCCGCCAGCCTGTGATCACTCCCTTGTATTCGAGCACACGCTCACCCGCAGTGAGCACGCGCAGTGCGAAAACACCTTTCCCATGAACTGGCGACTGCCGGACGATCACGCGCCGCATAACGATTCCGCGATTGATGGAGACGCTCAGTATAAAGCTGGCAATTTCCCGTTTCCACTGCTTCGCGACGACCAATAGGCGACGTTGGGTGGGGGTGGATTGGCGTGTGTGCGATCGACGCTCTGAGGTTCGTTCCCGCCGCTGCGGCTTCCTATCGCCATTCGGCGGCAGTCGACGGCGGAGAGGGAATGCCCGTCAGGGATATTCGTATTACTTACAGCGGAAGTGCCAAATAGTGCAGGCCGGTCGAGTCGACGTGTCTGGGGCGATTGCCGACACCATCAGCCTTTCGCTTCGAAGCCGGGAATGTCGATTTCGATCATGGAGATTTTTTGTAGCGGGCTCTACACGATTTCCGACGGAACACTTTCAAAATGCGCTAACGCTCGCTCAACTCATCCACGGCGTCGCTTCATTGAAGCGGTGGACGGCTATTACCTGCTGATGTTTTGCGTTTCCGGCAGCGCGGAGGTGAATGCGGCAGGCCGCACCATTGAAGTCAACGACCGGCAAGGCGTGGTTCGCGCACCCGGTGAGTCGTTCAGTGCGAAGCTCTCGCCCGATTGCGAGCAGCTCTCGTGTTACGTATCGAGCCCACCGCCCTGCCGCACGACGCGGCACTCGGCGCGGAACCGGGCGGCGCGCTCGTGCGCTTCGCGAACGGCGCGATGCGCGCATGGCAAGACCAGTTGAAGCTGATCGCCAGTTCGCCGGACCTGCTCGCCAGCGCGTGTGGCAATGCTCGCGTGGGCGCGCACGTCGAGTCGCTGCTGGTCAATCTGCTCGCGGCGGGCTCCGCCGAGTGCGGCGCCCCGGCTGCCTCCATCCCGCGCCCGGGCATCACGCCGGGTTTCGTCCGCCGCGCTGAGGACGTGATGATCGCGCGGCTCGGCTCGCCATTGCAGCTTGCCGATCTCGCCGATGCGGTCGGCATGCCGGTGCGCACGTTGTGCGACGGCTTCATGCGCTTCCGTCAGAGCAGCCCGATGCACTTTCTGCGGCAAGTTCGGCTGGAGAGCGCTCGCGAAATCATTCTCGCGACGCCTGCGGACGTACGCATCGCGAGCATTGCACTCGATTGCGGCTTCACCCACTTTGGCCGCTTTGCGCAGAGCTACAAGGACCGCTTTGGCGAGTCGCCGTCGCAAACTGCCCGCCTGCGTTAGCGTGGTGCGCGCCGCGCAATTGCCGCGCGCCCGGACCCGACAGCGCATCCGGAGCGCCCACGATTGCGTTACTGCTGGGCATGCTTCGCTGCGTCCTCGATCACTGCGGCGACTTCCTTCGGACGCGATTCGTAGACCGAATGGCTCGCGCCTGCCAGCACCGTGGTATGGCTATGCGCGCGCTGGTAATAGAAGCGTTCGAGATCCGGATTGATGATCTTGTCGTCCGCTGCCACGATGCCCCAGCTCGGTTTGGTCGTCCAGGCAGCCACCGTCATTGGCGCGGAGAAGACTTTCGCCGCCGTCAGAATCTGCGAGTGCGATTCGAACCTGGCTTCCTTGAGCGGCAGATCGGCCGCGAAGTCCTTCGGGAAATCCGCGGGATTCAGGTAGGTATAACCGTCGTCCGTCTTCTTGATGGCGCCCGCCTGCTTCGACGTGTAGCTGGGCATCTTCTTGCCCAGATCGCTTTCGTCCTCGCCGACAGCCGGCGCATGGGCCGCGACGTACACCAGACCCGCCACCTTCGGATCAACGCCTGCTTCCGTGATCACGGACCCGCCATAGCTGTGCGCCACCAGGATGGCCGGACCATCCTGCAGATCGATCACGCGCTTCGTGGCGGCGACGTCGTCGTCGAGCGAAGTCAGCGGCTGCTGCACTATCGTGACGTGATACCCGTCTTTAGTGAGGATGTCGTAGACCGGCTTCCACCCTGATCCGTCGACCCACGCACCATGGACCAGAACGATGTTTTTGATCGAGCCGGTGTCCGATTGGGTAACTTGCGCCATGGCGCTGGTGGATGCAAAAACCGAGGCGACCAAGGTCAAAACCGATGCAGCGAAAGGAAAAATCTTCACGACGATACTCCAATGATAAGGATGGGTTTGAAGAAGGATCGGCTTGAACCGCTACCGCACATGGTTGCGCGATGCACTCGTTGATCAAGCCGCCTGGCATCTGGGAATGGAACCGACCGGGACCCAGTGCTTGACAGCAAGGGGCACAGGGTCCGGCTCGCGCCGCTTAGCTGCCGGAGTAGAGATTGCAGAAGCTGACCGGGCCGACGCAACCCGAGTGCATCGCCGTATGGAGTGGAGCACCCGATTCAGAGGTGCCGTTCAGTACGACACCCCCTACGGCCTGCGCATTCAGTTGCAGATCGTTCTGCGCGGCGATCTTTGCCTCTGCCGCTTGAGCATCAGCCGGGTATTTGACGTCGTCACCTCCGGCCGGGTTGTAGCCTGCCTGTTCGGCACGAACGAGATCAGCGCGAACTTCTGCTCGCGTGAGCGGAATGCTCGACTGCGCGAAACTGACAACCGGCGCGCCGAGGGCGGCAACGGCGAGAGCAAGACTCAAAAGCATTTTCGACATGATATAGACTCCTAAATAAACATTATTCGATCAGACGAACCAGTCGCCCGCGGAAACGTCATACAACGGTGCTGAACCGGCATTCCTTGGACTGCCGTAAGTCTGCTCCGCCCGGCGTTTCAGAACAGCGACCCGATAATTACAAATTTGACATGTTCAAAGGCCAACTGAATTTCGAAACGCATGACTAACCGGGCAAAGGTCACGTTTCGCCGCTGAACGAAGAGCGATCTGCTCTGCGCTCGTCCTGTGACGACTAACCGCTCGGCCTCTGTCTACATGGAGGCAAACACCCCATTGCAGCGTTTATTCCAGAATTTTTTCAGTCGACCAAAGCGTGGCGTTCACACGCCAGCAACTCATTTCAGCGTGGGCACCGGTGCTTACCGCTGGAAGACCGCGATGTTTTCACGCAGCCAGTCAGACAATGAACGCGGACGCTTACCGGTCAATCTTTCAAAAGTCGACGTGGTTTCTGCGAGCGCAGATTCACGAACCAGCCTGTCCAAACCAAGAAGCAAGTCGGCGACCAACGGCGGCAGACCATCCGCGAGCAAGGCCGCGCGATGTTCTGTGGGTGATCGATCGTTATAGACAACCGGGCGTCCGAGCAGGTGCGACAACTCCTGTGCAACCTCCGGCATCGTCCAGTTCCGCGGTCCGCTCAGGTGATACGCACGCTGGGATTGGTCAGCCATGTTTTCGAGCAAGGCGACGCGCGCCGCTTCGGCAACATCTCGCGTATCGATAAAGTTGACGCTTCCTGCGCCTGCTGCGCCGGCCCAATTGCCCGCAGCGACGTGGGCACCCGCGCGCTTGAGCACGTCGGCGAAAGTCGTTGGTCTAAGTGCAGTTGACGCCACCGGCTGGCGAGCCAGATGTGCTTCAATCTGCATGTGCCAGGCGAATGGATTCAGCCGCGTTGCCGGTCCCATGACCGAGAGTTTGACAATGTGGCGAACACCCGCGGCGACGGCGGCATCAATCAGCGAGATTTCGTTTTCCACCTGCCGGGCCGATGTGCCGTGCGCTACAAAGAGCTTATCGACCCCACGAAGCGCCTCCTCAAGCGTGGCCGGTCGCTCGAAGTCCACCGTGGTGACAGCGACCTTCGATGCAAACTGTGCCGTAGCATTCTGACGCGTAAGCGCGATGACATCGACAGGATCGGTGCCCAACCGATCGATTAACGTAGCGCCGACACGGCCGGTAGCCCCTGCGACGGCGATGCGCAAATTGCGCGATCCCTGAACGGTTTGGTTGAGCATGAAGACTCCTTGATGTACGATGGAACGATCAGTCCAACAATGTTGGAACAGTCGTTCCAGATTGTCAACAGGAGAATTCATGAGTGGAAAGCCTCAATACGACGAGGCCGCCGTTATCGCTGCTGCAATCGACGTTTTCTGGCGGCACGGCTATGCGACCGCGTCCATCAATGACCTCACCGACGCGACCGGCTTATCCCGCTCCAGCCTCTACCAGCGGTTTGGCGACAAGGACGGCTTATTTCGCGATGCGCTGGCGGTCTACACGGAGCGTGTGCTCAAACGGATGAACTCAGCCCGTGCGGATTCAGCGCGGGGGAGCGTGGAAGCGATACTCCGTGATTTTTTGCCGAAGCCCACAACGCCGCAGCGGCCGGCCGGTTGCCTGTTATCGCGAAGCAGTGCCGAGATGGTAGACCTCGCAGCGGCGGGAAAAACGACTACGCTTGCCGGCATTGCACGGCAGCGCCAGATCTTCGCGGATCTGCTGCACGAAGGTGTCGCGAAGGGTGAACTTGCGCCGGAGATCAATGTGGACGCGCTCGCCTGGTACTATCTTGGCGTCTTGCAGGCCGTTGTGAACCTTCCGCAGGGCGGCGCAACAGGCGAAGCGCTTGGCGGCATGATCGACGTTGCGATGTCCGCCTGGCCTGCCGCGGGCCGCTCCGCTTCGTGCAGTCCCGGGGATACGGGAATGAAGAGAAGGTCGACTGTGCGGGGATAACCCGTCATTCAGCTGGCCGCGGTGTGTGTTCCGACGCGCCCGGCTCGCGGGCCGCCACGCTCATGCGTTGCCCGTCCTTGACTCGCTGCGCGGCCGGCGTCTTGAACTCCGCTGCATAGTTTCGCCCTGGCTCGCCGCTCGACACTATGACTGCCTCAAATCGTGAATGATCCAATCGAGACATGACTGCGCAAGCTCGTCGAGACTTCGTCCGGCGAGCGTCAGCACCTGAAGACGGCGCTGCGTGAGTAGCGGATTGTCGAATGGAATGGCCTTCATTCGATCCACGGCGAGTCGCTTCGCGACGGAAACGTAACCCGACGGCATGATCGCCTCCGGCACCGCCAATGCGAAGCGGTAGAGCGCGGCGACATACCGGCTCGTCATCAGCGGCGTGATCTCGACGTTCTCGACGTTGCAGGCGATGTCGAAAAGCTGTCGATTCGTCGTGCCTTTGTCCTGAAGCAGTACCGGATATGAACTGAGGTCCTTCAGCGCGATCTTCGTCTTGCCCGCGAGCGGATGCGTCTCGTGCATCAACGCCATGACCGGCGCGCGCTGCGTGAACTGCACGACGACACCCGGTTCGGGCTTGAAGCTGAATGCGAGCGCGATCGACGCCTCGCCGGACAGAATCATCTGGCTTGCGCGCTCCGACGGCACGACTTCGAGCTGAATGGCGACATCGGGATGGTTTTGGCAAAACGCCCCCAGTGATACCGGCAGGAAGTCGAACGCAAAGCCTTCCGTGCAGGCAATCGTGAGGGTCCGCGCGCGCCGCCTCTCCTCGCCCTGAATTTCGTCGAATACGGCCTGCGCGTCGGAAACGGTGCGCTGCGCGTGACGCAACAGCAGGCGTCCCGCATGCGAGAGCACCATGCCGCGCGCATGCCGCTCGAACAGAGGCACGCCGATATCGCCCTCCAGCTTGGCGATATGCCGGCTCAGCGCCGACACGGTCAGGCCGAGCTTCTCGGTGGCGGAGGTAAGCGAGCCAGCCTGGGCCACGACCGAAAAATAGTAAAGCGATGGCTCCATCAACTTGCGCATGGCGATGCTCGGAACGCAGGGAACCGATGAGGTTTGATGTACTCGCAAATGTACCTTGTTTGATTGCGAATACAAAAACACTTCGACGCGGCTAATCTGCACCCAGCCGATCAAAAAGACACGTTACCGATATGTCCCGACAAAGCGCCATCACCCAAGTCCGCTCGCACTTCGACAGCGGTGCCTTCCTCGACACTCTCAGCCGCCGCGTCGCGCTCGCAACGGAAAGTCAGCGTGCCGACGCCGCGCCGCTCCTGCGCCGCTATCTTTCCGAAGAGATCCAAAGCCAACTCGGTTCGCTCGCCTTCATCTGCGAAATAGTGGAAAACCCGGTGTCCGGCATGCCGCCATTTCTCGTTGGAGAGCGCATCGAGTCGCCCGAGTTGCCGACCGTGCTCCTGTATGGGCACGGTGACGTCGTCGGCGGGGACGCGGCCAACTGGAGCCCTGGCCGCTCGCCCTGGCAAGTGAAAGTCGAGGGCGACCGGTGGTACGGACGCGGCATCGCCGACAACAAGGCGCAGCACTCGATCAACCTCGCCGCCCTTGCGGCTGTTTTCGCGGAACGCGGCGAACTGGGCTTCAACGCGAAGATCATCTTCGAGATGGGCGAGGAAGTGGGCTCGCCGGGACTCGACGCCATTTGCGCGACCTTGCGCCAGCGACTGCGCGCCGATGTGCTGATCGCCTCCGACGGCCCGCGCCAGCGCGCATCGTCGCCGACGGTGTTCCTTGGCTCGCGTGGGGCGCTGCATTTCCGGCTGGCGCTAACCAATGCATTCGGCGCGCGTCACTCCGGCAACTGGGGCGGCGTGCTCGCCAATCCGGCAACCGTGCTCGCGAATGCGCTCGCGAGTCTCGTCGACGGTCGCGGCCGCATACGAATCAACGGCCTGTTGCCGCCCGCTATTGCGCCGCAGATACGCGCGCGCGTCGCGCATCTGGAAATCGGCAACGACGAGGGCGATCCGCCTCTGTCGCCGAATTGGGGCGAACCCGGTTTGACTCCCGCGGAGCGCGTCTTCGCGTGGAACACGCTCGAAGTGCTTGCGATGCAATCAGGTAACGTCGCCAACCCGGTCAGCGCGATTCCGCGGTCGGCCGAAGCGGTGTGTCAGTTGCGCTTCGTCGTCGGCACCGACTGGAAACGCGCCAAGGAACTGATCGAAGCACATCTCGTGCGGGAAGGCTTCGATGGCGTCGAAGTCACCATCGAGGCATCGGGCGCAGCAACGCGCCTCGATCCGGACAACCCGTGGGTCGCCTTCGCCGAACGGTCGATAGAAACCTCGACCGGCAAACGGGTCACGCTGCTGCCGAATCTCGGCGGCACGATCCCCAATGAATCGTTCGCCGACACGCTCGGGCTGCCGACCATCTGGATTCCCCATTCGTATCCCGGCTGCCGTCAGCACGCTCCAGACGAGCACGTGCTCGCGCCCGTCATGCGCGAAGCGCTGGAACTGATGACCGGCGTCTTCTGGGATCTCGGCGAGCCCGGCGTGCCGCGCAGCCGTTGACCGTTTTCCTCATCCCGACCTTCACCCCTCACCCGGAACCCACACCATGGATTCGACTGTCATTGACGATGACGTGCGCCACCCGGACCCGAAGCCCATGCGGCGCCTGATCGTCGCGACGAGCATCGGCAACGCGCTCGAATGGTTCGATTTCGCCGCGTACGGATTCTTCGCCGTCACCTTATCGAAGCTGTTCTTTCCCGCTCACGACGAAACGGTCTCCCTGCTCATGACGTTCGGCACCTTCGGGCTGTCATACGTGTTCCGGCCGCTCGGCGCCCTCCTGCTCGGACGTTACGCGGACCGGCGTGGACGCAAGGCCGCGCTCCTCGCCGCCCTCGCGCTGACCACCGTTGGTACCTTCATTTGCGCGGTCATTCCGACTTATGCGCAGATAGGGCTCGCCGCGCCCATCGGCCTGATGGCGGCGCGCATTCTCATCTCCTTCTCGACTGGCGGCGAGTTTGGCAGCGGTACCGCGCTGATGATCGAGCAGAAGAGCAAGCGCAAGGCGTATCTCGCGAGCTGGCAATTCTCGAGTCAGGGCATGAGCACGGTGCTTGCATCGTGCGCGGGTCTCGCCCTCAGCACGCAATTGTCGCCGGAGCAGATCGAGACCTGGGGATGGCGCGCGCCGTTCATCTTCGGGCTGCTGGTCGCGCCGGTAGGACTGTACATCCGCAAGCATATCGACGATACGCTGCCTGGCGCGGCACACGGTTCGGCTCATGCCGCGGCACGCAACCAACCCGTGCGCGAGTTGCTCGCGCAGTGCAAGGGCCGCATTCTACTGGCCGCGGGCATCATGGCCGTGTCGACCGCCGCCAGTTATCTCATGATCCTTTACATGCCGACGTACGCGGTCAAGCAACTGCACCTGCCGGCCTCGACGGGCTTCGCCGCGACGGTCGTCACCGGCGCCATCCTGATGCTGTTCACGCCGATCATGGGCCACCTTGCCGATCGCTACGGGCGCAGCCGCATGATGTTGGTCTCGGCCGTCGCCACGCTGGTGACGATCTACCCATGCTTCGCCTGGCTGCTGTCGAGCCCGTCGTTCTCCGTGCTGATGACGATCATGGTTCTTGCGGGTGCGTTGAAAGCGATCTACTTCGGCCCGCTCGCGGCAGTGTTGTCCTCGCTCTTTCCGACCCACATGCGAAGTACCGGCCTTGGATTCAGCTACAACATCGGCGTAATGGTGTTCGGCGGCTTCACACCGTGGCTCGTCACCGCGATGATCGGCGCAACGCACAACCCGCTGTCGCCTGCGTTCTACCTGATGGCATGCGCAGTGTTGAGCCTCGCCTGCATCGCGGTTTATCACTACAAGCTCACCAAGCATATCTGAAACATGAACGACCCTCTGAATGACCTCACGTCCGATTTCAGCGGCTGGCTGATGTACCACTCGGTTGGCGTATATCCCGGCCACCGCGAAGCGATGAAGGAGGCGCTCGCGGACTTCGCCACGACCTGGTGCGCGCCCGACGACACCCGCTGGGACGCCGCCCTCGCGGCACGCGCGAAACTGTTGTCGGATTGGGCCGCGCTGATCGGCGCACAGGACGCGAACGTGTTCGGCGCACAGAACGTGACCGATGCCTTCGCGCGCTATCTCGACGGCCTCGCGAACGACGTTCTGTGCAAGCGCACCGTGCTGGTCGCGGCGGACTGCTTCCCGAGCCTGCATTACCTGCTCTCGGGCCTGGCCGAGCGGCGCGGCTTCACGCTTCGCACCGTGCCGGTGCGCGAAGGCGAAGACTACGTGCGCGACGAGGACTTTATCGAAGCCTGGAGCGGCGATGTCGCGCTCGCACTGGTCACGTGGGTGTCCTCGCTGACATCGAAGCGCGTGAACCTTGCCGCGATGTCCGGGCAGGCACGCCGTCGCGGTAGTCTCGTGGCGCTCGATGTGACGCAAGGCATCGGCATTCTGCCATTCGATCTCAGGGACACGCCTTTCGACTTCGTGTGCGGGTCGACGCTGAAGTGGCTGTGCGGCGCGCCGGGGACCGGCTTGGGCTATATCGCGACGGACGCGCTGCAACGAGGCGCGAAGCCGGCGGTGCGCGGATGGTTCAGCCAGGAAGATCCGTTCAACTGGAACATCGACGCCTTCACGTATGCCTCGGATGCGCGCCGCTTCGATACCGGCACGCCCTCGGTGCTGCCGTTCGTCGCATCGCAGCCGGGCATGACGTGGATGCGCGCACAGCCCCAGGGCAGCGTGCGTGCGCACAACCTTGCACTGTGTCACTCGCTGATCGCGCTTATCGACGAAAAGGGTTATCGCCTGCTGTCGCCACGTGCCGACGACGAACGCGGCGCGAGCATCATGGCCGAGGTGCCCGCGCATCTCGATGCGGCGAACATCGTCGTGAAACTGAAGGGTGCGGGCCTGTTCGTCGATTCGCGCGGCCGCACGCTGCGCTTCTCGCCGGGCATCTGCTCGACGCAAGCGGGCCTCGCGAGACTGGCGCAATGTCTGCCACGCTGATCACGGCGCGCATCTTCTCGCGCGCGCCGCGGCGCATGGGTATCGCCTGCGTGCTGACGGGGCCGCCGGGTTGCGCGAACCGCTAGCCACCCCGCCACCCTTTCATCACCGATACGAATGTCCATGACCTCATTCTCTACCACTCGCGCTTCCACCGACGCCATCATCGAGGGCGTGCGCGGCATCGTCATGCCGATGCATTGCACCGATCTTCCCGCTACGATGCAGTTCTTTATCGCGCGCCTGGGATTCAGGCTCGACGCGATCTTTCCAGCCGACGCCCCTCGCACCGCGATCCTCTCGCGCGACGGCTTCACATTGCGACTCGGACTCGACGTGGCCAATGGCATCGATACGCTCCAGGTGCTCTGCGACGATCCCGCGCAAACCCCTGGCGAAACACGCGAGATCATTGCCCCGAACGGCGTGAGAGTGCGTCTCGTGCACGCCAGCCCGCCGATGGTGCTGCCGCCGACGCGTCAACAACTGGTGCTGTCGCGCATGGACGGCGACGCGCACTGGAGCGTCGGCCGCGCGGGCATGCGCTACCGCGATCTGCTTCCCGAACGGCATGGCGGTGCGTTTATCGCATCGCACATCCGCATTCTCCAGGGCGGCCCGGTGCCCGACTATGTGCACTTCCACAAGATCCGCTTCCAGACCATTTTCTGCCGCAAGGGCTGGGTGCGCCTCGCCTACGAAGGACAGGGCGAGCCTTTTCTGCTCGAAGCGGGTGACTGCGTGCTGCAGCCGCCGGAGATCCGTCATCGCGTACTGGAAAGCTCGGCGGGCGCGGAAGTCATCGAGCTCGGCAGTCCCGCCGAGCACATCACGATGGCCGATCATGCGATGACGCTGCCCTCGACGGTCTACGGCCCCGAGCACGATTTCAACGGTCAACGCTTCGTGCGTCATGTCGCGAAGCAGGCCACGTGGGCGCCGTGGAAATCCCCCGGCTTCATGGTAACGGACACGGGCATCGGCGCGGCGACAAAGGGACTCGCGGGCGTGCGCGTGGTTCGCCCGCAAGGCGAAGGACAGGAAGCATCGCGCATGCACGCCACCGAGTTCTGCTTCTTCTTCGTGCTCGCGGGTAGTCTCGAAGTGGCTCAGGGCAACCAGGCATGGCATCTGCGCGCCGACGACAGCATCGCGATCCCGGGCATGTTGCCTTATGCGTTCCGCCATTGCAGCGCGGATCTCGAGTTGCTTGAAGTGACGCTGCCGGCCGATTTCTCACTCAATTGAAGGTCTGGAGAGGCTGTTTATGATCGATCGCCACACTATCGCCTTCGTTTCAGGCGCGAACCGCGGCCTCGGGGCGCAGTTCGTCGCGCGGCTGCTGGCGCGCGGCGCCGGCAAGGTCTACGCCGCATCGCGCGGAAGTCACGTCCAACACGCTGATGCGCGCGTGATTCCAGTTACGCTCGACATCACCGATGAAGCGAGCGTGGCGAACGCCGCGCGTCTTGCCGACGACACCACGCTGCTCATCAACAATGCAGGCGTGAACCACCAGTCCGCATTTTTGTCGCCGCTCGCCGTCGAGCATGCCCGCGCCGAAATCGACGTCAATTTCCTCGGCACGTTGCGCATGGCGCGCGCGTTCGCGCCGATTCTGATCGGCCAGCGCGGCACGATGATCAACGTGTTGTCGGTACTTGCTCGGGTCAGTCTGCCGGCGATGGGCTCGCTGTGCGCATCGAAAGCGGCCGCGCTACGTCTTACCGAATCACTGCGCGCGGAACTCGCACCGCGTGGCGTGAGCGTACTTGCCGCATTGCCCGGCGCCATCGACACCGACATGAGCCGCGACTTCGACGGCCCGAAGCTCGATCCCGCCTTTACCGCCGATGCGGTGCTCGACGCCTTGCTGGGCCACACGGGCGAGGTCTATATCGGCGCGATGGCGCAAAGCCTGGCGCAAGATCTGATGGTCGACCGCGCCGCGACGCAGGCGCGAATTCTCTCCTTAGCTTGAAGGGCGGCAGCGACATGGGTTCGTATATTGACATCGACAGTCACGACGGTCAGCGCTTTCGTGCTTATCACGCGACGCCGGCCCAAGGGTCGGCGCCCGGCATCGTGCTGTTGCAGGAAATTTTCGGCATCAACGGCTATATGCGCGAGATGGCGGATCGCTTCGCGGAAGAAGGCTACGTGGTGCTAGTGCCGGACCTGTTCTGGCGTATGAAGCCGGCTGTAGAACTGGGCTACGGCGAAGCCGACTTTCGTGAAGCGCTCGGCTACAACGAAAGGCTCGATATCGATCTCGCCGTCAGCGATATCGGCTCGACCCTGAAGGCCTTGCGCGCGCTGCCGATGCTCGCGGGCAAAGTTGGCGCGATCGGCTACTGTCTCGGCGGCAAACTCGCGATGCTGGCCGCCGCGCGTCTCGATCCCGATTGCGCTGTGAGCTACTACGGTGTTGGTCTCGATGCCTACGTCGATGAAGTACCGTCGATTGGCTGCCCGATGCTGTTCCACTTCGCGGGCGAGGACGCCCACTGCTCGCCGGATGCGCGCGAAACGATGCTCGCAGCGTTCGCCGAGCGTCCGCATCTGGATGCCCATGTATATCCGGGCTGCGAGCATGCCTTCGCGACACCCGGGCGCCCACACTTCGACAAGCCCGCGGCGACAATGGCTTACTCGCGCACAGTCGCGCTATTGCGCCGCACGCTCGGCCCGATTCACGACCTGAACGCGCTTTGGGAGCGTCACTGCTACTATGAATTCGCGACGCGCGACGTCGATGCCATCCTGCCGACGATGGTCGCGCAACCGTATGTCAACCATGTACCGACCATGACCGGCGGCGTCGGTCATGACGAACTGAAGCGCTTCTATCGCTATCACTTCGTGAATTCGAACCCGGAGGACACGCGGCTCATACCCATTTCGCGCACGATCGGCGCGGACCGCATAGTCGATGAGTTCGTGTTCTGTGCGACGCACGATCGCGAAATCGACTGGCTGCTGCCGGGCCTCGCGCCGACGGGCAAATACTTTGAGGTGCCGATGCTCGCGGTCGTGTGCTTTCGCGGCGACAAGCTCTATAACGAGCATATCTATTGGGATCAGGCTTCCGTGCTCGTGCAAATCGGCGTGCTCGATCCCACCGGATTGCCGGTGAGCGGCATCCAGAGCGCGAAGAAGTTAATCGACGAAAGCCTGCCGACGAATACGCTCATGTCCAACTGGTCATCGAGCGAAAACAAGCCGGTCTGATCTGGTCCTGCTCCGCCGAGAAAGGCGCGTTGCCCGCATGCGGCAACGCGCCTTTCGTCATTTGCGCGGCAGCATGAAGCGTTGCAATTCCCGCAAACGCAGCTTGATAGATTTCGAATACCAGAATGTTTTTACGCAAGTAATGTTGCATGAGCGGTCGGTGCTGCTTGCACTCCATCCCCAATCGACGTTCACAACTCACTACTTCGCCATGCCAATCAAAATCAAGACGATATCGGCCACCGCATTGATCGCTGCATGCGGTGCGGCCCACGCCAACACCAGCTCTGTCACGTTGTATGGTCTCATCGACTACGGCGTGAATTACACGAGCAATAGCGCAGGCGGGCGCGTGATCGGCGGCGCGAGCGGCATCATGCAGGGCTCGCGGTGGGGCTTCAAGGGCGTCGAGGATCTGGGCAGCGGACTATCGGCCATCTTCCAGCTCGAGAACGGCTTCGACCTCGGCAAAGGCACGGCCTTGCAGGGCGGCGCGCTATTCGGCCGGCAGGCGTATGTGGGGCTGGCGAGCAAGACATACGGCACAGTGACGCTTGGGCGCCAGTACGATTCGCTCGTGACCTTCGTCGAATCGCGCATGAACTCCGCGAATTATGCCGGCGGCACGACCGCGCATCCGGGCGATCTGGACAACCTGAACAACAGCAAGCGCGTGAACAACTCGGTCAAGTACACGAGCCCCGAGTTCAGCGGCCTGACCGTGGGCGGCGTGTATGGTCTGGGCGGCCAGGCCGGCGACTTCGCGCGCAACCAGATCTGGTCCATCGGCGCAGGCTACGAGTACGGCGCCTTCTCGGCGGGCGCCGCGTATATGAACGTGCGCAACCCGAATCAGTCGTTCTTCACGGCCACGCCGACCAATGTCGCGGGCTCCGCACTCAACAACATGACGGCAAGCCCGATCTACAGCGGCTACGCGTCGGCGCACTCGTATCAGGCCGTCGCCGCCGCCGGACGCTATACGGTCGGAGCGGCCACTTTTGGTCTCGTCTACAGCAACGTGCAGTTCAAGAATCTCGGCGACACTTCATCCGGCTCGAATCCATTGCGGCTCACGGGCACCGCGAAGTTCGACACCGGTGAATTTAACCTCACGTACTTCTGGACGCCGTCCCTTGCCAGCGAGTTCGTCTATAGCTATACGCATGGCTCGGGCGTGGGCACCATCGGTAGCTCGGCGTACAACAACCTCTCGATGTCGCTCGACTACTACCTGTCCAAGCGAACCGACATCTACGTCCTCGGCAGCACGGAGTTCGCGAGCGGCACGGACTCCACCGGCCACGCGGCGCGCGCGACCCTCAACGCGCTGACAGCGTCATCGACGAATCGGCAGACCTTCGTCCAGTTAGGGATTCGGCACAAGTTCTGATGGCGGTGGCGGACGGTGGCAGGCAGGCCATGCCGACACACTGAATGAAACCGGAGTCGACAGAGCCTCAATGCCTATCCGGACGCCGGTCTCGCAATACGTGATTGAACGCGTTCAATTGCCGATGCCGGCGCGCGTCAGCCAGATTCACCGTCGCCACAGATCATCTCCTGGATGTTCTCACCTTAGGGCCCATCCAGGAACATCTCACCTGTCGCGCGACGCGGCCGCATGACGTCTTGGGATCGTTTGGCGCTGCGAAGCAGCGTCTGGGTGGAGCTCGGAAAACTAGACCGTTAGTTGCATTCGATCGTTAATCCGATGCCCTCCTCGGCCAACCGTGACGGAGTGACCTCATATTGCGAGCGCCCGAAGCAGGCACGTCAGGACGACGACTCCGCCATGCTTTGCAGCCCGATAGCTATCGCGTGCACTGACAACCGGACTAGTGATGGGAATAGAGCGGGTCGGCGCCCATCTTTGTCGTTGCAGGCGCACTCATCTGCGAAGAGCCATTCGCCACGCCCCCCGTACCGCTGTTGTTCGATGCCGCCACATCCTGCGCGTTAAGACGCGCCTCTGCCGCCTGGATATCCGCCGGATAACTCATTTTGCGAGGCCGGTAGCCGGCCTGTTCCAACCGGACCAAATCCGCCTGTACCTCCGCGCGCGTGACTGGCACACTGGCGCTCTCAGCAAAGGAGACCGTCGGGAGTGCGAGCAGCCCGGCAACCAGGGCGATATAAAGATTCGACTTCATCGTGGATGACCTCATGAATGTTAGGTGGGCCGGCTTCGATCATTGATCGAAACCACTGACCGCTCTTTTCGTCGCAACCGGAGTGAGCAAAGTCCATTTTGCTTAGCGAAGGTGGACGGATCCTGACACGCGCATTACATCCGCGTCATGTTCGGATCTGGATGCCGGGAGTGAGCCGCCACTTTTTGCGTTTGTGATCGTGCTGTCCGCCTCATGCGGCGCAATCGCGCCATCTCCCCAAACCAGCAGACAACGGATCGCATAGTCGCCGACTGCGACGGCGTGTCCTGTCGCAATCGGAACGTACACATGAGACCGGCTGTCTGCCTGTTTCGGCGAACCCCGCTTCGGACACAGGGAGCCCACATAAGGTGATGATGATCATCTTCGTTGCAGGCGAACGGCTACCCTGGAGCCGCAGGACATTGGCCGCCCGATATCATGTCCAGAATCGACGCACTGCCGGCTACGCCCACCCATCGTCGGGCGTCGCTTCCCCGCGCCGCTCACTCTTTCGACAACCCGGAGACTCCGTGAAATTCGACACCACTACCATCCGGCTGATCCTCGCCATCGCCGAGGAGGGCAGCATCTCCCGTGCTGCCGACAGACTCAGTCTGGCAGTGGCGGCCGCATCCCGCCGCGTGACGGACCTGGAAGACCAACTCGGCGCCAGACTCTTCAAGCGCGTACCGCACGGAGTCGAAATCACGGAATCAGGCAACAAGCTGCTCCAATACGTCCGGCAGATCGACAACCTCATTGACCGGCTCGAAGGCGATGCGCAGGCGCTCAACCAGGGCCTTGACGGCCGCATTATCATCGGCGCGCCCAAGGCCGTCGTCATTCAGTTTCTGGCGCGCGAAATTGCCGACATCCAGCGCAAATATCCCGGCATTTCCTTGAAGATAGTCGAGGAGAACAGCAAGATCGTGCAGCAGCTATTGCGCGACAAAGTGATCGACGTCGGCATCTACGAGAAGAAGAGCGGCTTTCTCGATCTGGCGAAGTCCGCGTACAAGGAGGACCGCCTGGTGCTGGTCTATAGCCGCCCGCAATTCAGGTTTCCCGACGGACCTGTCGGAATCGACGATATTCTCGATCTCCCTATCGTGAGTCTCGGCAAGGGCTCCGCGGTGCTCTCCGCCGTGAAGCGCGCGTACCGCAGCCGCGGGCGGCTGTTCCCCAACAATCTCACCGTCAGCGGTTTCGACACCATGCTGGCGATGGTGCGCCACGGCCTGGGTGTCGGCCTGATGCCGCCCGACGTGCTGCGCAGTTTTCATCCTGAGGACTCGCTGGCATCGGCCGAACTCGAGGGCGACTGGCACCAGCGCAGCTACGTCCTGTCCTGCGTCGAGGGCCACGCTCAGACGCAGACCCTGCGCAACGTCGTGACCGAACTGCTCGGCAAACCGGCCTAGCCCCCGGCGCCACGCGCCGCCCGGTTTCGCAACGCGCGAAACCAGACATGCTCGAGGCGTTCTTGCGGCGGCCTGGTCTGTAGCGGACAGTGAGAGCAGAAAACCGATGGCCATGTCCGGCATGGCCAGGCGGTCTCACTCACACCTTCTACAGAGGAGACTCGGGATGACCGAATCGAAGCATCTGCCGCTGCAGGGCATCCGCGTGCTGGACGTCAGCCAGGTCATGGCGGGCCCGTTTGCCTGCATGCTGCTGGCCGATATGGGCGCGGACGTGATCAAGGTTGAGCCGCCCGAAGGCGACCAGACCCGCGGCGCGATGGGCTTCAAGATGAAGGGGCCAGACAGCATGGGCTTCCTGAACATGAACCGCAACAAACGCTCGCTGACGCTCGACCTCAAGAGCGACGAAGGGCGCGAGTTTTTCTACAAGCTCGCCAGGACCGCCGACGTGATCGTCGAAAACTACCGGCCAGGGGTGGTGCAGCGTCTGCGCATCGACTACGAGTCGATCAAGGCGATCAATCCGAAGATCGTCTATGTCAGTATCTCCGGCTTCGGGCAAAGCGGACCGTGGGCGTCGAGGCCCGGCTTCGATCTCATGGCTCAGGCCATGTCCGGCGTGATGAGCGTGACCGGCTACAAGGGCGGCAAGCCCGTCAAGGCCGGCGTGCCCGTGGCAGACATCGGCTGCGCGCTGTTCGCGGTCTACGGCCTGCTGTCCGCCTACATCGGCGCGCAAAAAACCGGCACCGGCCAGCACATAGACGCGTCGCTGTTCGATTCGGTGATGGCCTTCTCGATCTGGGACATGTCGGAATACTGGGGCACAGGGATACCGCCGACGCCTCTGGGCACCAGCAACAAGATGAGCGCCCCCTACCAGGCCGTGAGGGCGCGAGACGGCTACTTCGTGATGGGCGCCACCAATCAGAAGCTCTGGACGAAACTGTGCGAACTGCTGGAGCGCCCGGACCTCGCCACGCACGCCGACTATGCGAACGTGTCGCTGCGACTGAAGAATCGCGAGGCGCTGATCGAAGCCCTGGAGCAGGAATTCATCAAGCGCGACGGCGCCGCCTGGGTCGAATCGATGCTCGCTGCCGGCATTCCGGCCGGCCCGATCCTCTCCTACCCCGAGGCGTTCGAGAGCGAACACGCCACGCACCGCCGCATGTGCATGGAGATCGCGCATCCGAACGAAGGCACGGTCAAGAACATCGGCTTTCCCGTCAAGATGCTGGGCACGCCGCAGACGGTGCGTCGTCATCCACCGCTGCTGGGCGAGCATAACGACGAGATCTTCGCCGAGATCGACGGGACCGCGCCATGAATGAACGCGTCAGTCTCACGATCCATCAGTCGGGCGCGGCGGAGATTGTGATCGACCGCCCTGAGCGGCATAACGCGATGACGATCGATATGTACGAGTCGCTGCTCACGCTGATCGCCGACTGCGCGAACGACAGCGACGTGCGCTGCGTCATGTTTCGGGGCGCGGGCGGCAAGTCATTCGTGTCAGGCACCGACATCGCGTACTTCAAGGACTTCCGTAACGGCCGTGACGGCGTGGCCTACGAGGCCTTCGTCGAGCGCGTCATCGACACGGTCGAGCGCATTGCGGTGCCCACGATTGCCGTGATCGACGGATGGGCTGTCGGCGGCGGCCTGGCGCTGGCCACCGCCTGCGATTTCCGGCTCTGTAGCAACGGCTCGCGGTTCGGCGCGCCGATCGCGAAGACGCTCTCCAACACGCTGTCGTCGCGCAACATCGCACGGTTGTATGCGGCGCTCGGTGTGCCGCAGGTCAAGAGGATGCTGCTGCTCGCCGAATACCTCACCGCGCAGGAAGCGCTGGCGTGCGGCTATGTCTATCACGTGTGCTCTCAAGACACCCTGCAGGACGACGCCCATACGCTCGCGCAACGACTCATGGCGCTCTCGCCGGTCACCCAGAAGGCAGTGAAGGAAAGCCTGCGCCGCATGGTGGTCGAACAGCGGCTCGACGACGAAGATCTGATCGAAGAGGTGTACGGCAGCGCCCAGTTCAAAGACGCCGTGGTCGCCTTTACCTCGGGATCGTCGACACAATAACAACGAACTGTGTGGAGTGAGACATGAAACGAATACAGCTTAAGGCGACCACTACCGTCCTGCTGATGTTGTGCCTGATGTACTTCATCACCTACGTCGACCGCGTCAACATCAGCACTGCCGCCGGACAATTCAAGTCCGAACTGGGGCTGAGCAACACGCAGCTCGGCTTCATCTTCTCGGCTTTCGCGTACCCGTACGTGATATTCCAGTTCATCGGCGGCTGGGTCAGCGACCGCTTCGGCGCCAAGCGCACGCTGATCGCGTGTGCCTTTATCTGGGCAGTGGCAACCACGCTGACGGGCTTCGCCGGCGGTTTTGCGACGCTTGTCGCGGCGCGGCTGCTGCTCGGTTTGGGCGAAGGCGCCACCTTCCCCGCGTCCACCAGCGCCATGGCGTCATGGGTGCGGAAGGACAAGCGCGGCATGGCCCAAGGTATCACTCACTCGTCGGCCCGGCTCGGCAATGCGGTGGCGCCAATGCTGGTGCTGGCGCTGATGACTGCGTTCGACTGGCGATTCGCCTTCTACCTGCTCGGCGCGTTGAGTTTCGGCTGGCTGGTTCTGTGGTACGTGTCCTACACCGAAAAACCGGCGGATCATCCGCGCATTACCGCTGGCGAAATTGACAGCCTGCCGCCGCCACGAATTCGTCCCGTGGAAGTTCCCGGCACCTGGGCGCGTCTCTATCGCCGCTTGCTGCCTGTATCCGCCGTGTACTTCTGCTACAACTGGATCCTCTGGCTGATGCTCGACTGGATGCCGCTCTACTTCATGCATAGCTTCCATCTGAACATCAAGAAGGCGGTGATTTTCACCTCAGGCGTGTTCGTTGCAGGTGTGTTCGGCGATCTGATTGGCGGCCTCATCAGCGATAAACTGCTTCGGCGCACCGGCAATCTGAAACTGGCACGCAGCATTCTGGTGGCGTTCTGCATGACCATGACCGGGTTGTCGCTGATCCCCGTCGTGCTGATCCACGAGCCGATGTACTCGCTCATTTTCCTGGCGGCGGCAATGTTCTTCAACGAAATGAATATCGGGCCGATGTGGGCTATTCCGATGGACATCGCCTATGACCGCTCGGGTACGGCCAGCGGCATCATGAGCGGAACGGGCTTCACGGCGGCTATCGTCAGCCCGGTCGTCGCGGGTTATCTGATCGACCGGCTGGGCAATTGGAACGTCACCTTTCTGCTGTCCATCGGCGTGATGGCCTGCGGTGTATTGCTGACGTTTGTCATGAAACCGGATATGCCGTTCGTCGCCACGCCAAAGCGAGCGGCACCCTCGGGGCACTCGGGTCGAGATGCAGCCTTCCCCGTCGTCGATAAGAACTGAAAGAACGTAAGTGCTTTAGATCGCTTGTGGCGAAGTGGAGAGGCACTAGCGTCGACCCATTTCGCTATTGCATACCTGCAGGACAACAAAAGCCGTATAGAGACGAGACGCACACTTTCTTGCGAACTTCTTTTCGGGGAAGTCCGAACTCACAGTCGAGAAAAAAGCCGCCGCAATACGCGGCGGCTTCGCTGGTTCGGACCGGTTGACGCAGGTACCCCGAACGTCGACCTAAGTCAGCTCAGAAAGGCCACCAGCCCTTTGCGCCGCCTTGTCCGTCCGAATCTCCATCGTCGTGGCCCGCGTTCCCGCCACCGCTATGGTTCCGTCCGAAATTGAACGTGTCGAACAGGTCGCCAATTGCGGGCGCATTGACCGGCACGTACGGGTTGTCGCTCCGCTGAACCGGATTCGGCAGATTGTCCCGGCTACGTCCGGTGATCGGTGGCAAATGCCAGTTACGCTCGATGAATTTGCTGAGCGACGCGTGATCCGAGTAACCGTGCGCAACGCGTCCACCGCGCGAATACGGTGACACCAGGATCATCGGAATACGCGGACCATCGCCGAAAAAGTCCACCGGCTGGATATAGCCCGAGTCATAGTAGCCGCCGCCCTCATCCACCGTAATGAAGATCGCCGTGCTCGCCCATAGTTTCGGATTGCTTTGCACCCCGTCAACGATCTTGCGCACGAACGCCTCATACAGTTCGAACTTCGAGGAAGTCGGATGCCCGTCGAGCCTGCCGCCCGGCTTGACGAACGATACCGCCGGCAGGTCGCCCGAAGCAATGTCCGAATACAGGTCGGTCGTGTCCGCAAGGTGTGCGTCGCGCACGGCCTTGTTTGTCATGATCGACGACTCGTACAGGAACGGGTTGCAGATGTTGCAGTAGACGCTGGTCTTCGGCGTGGTGATGAAAGTGTTCCAGCCTTCGCCGTAGTACTTCCAGGGAATGTGCCGCTCCAGCAGCGTGTCGCCGATCGTGCGCACCGGTGACGGCGGGATCGTGAACGGGGACGTCGTTCGGTCGAGCACCGTGCCGTCGCCGTTGTAGCCCGGGTTGTAGTTGTTCAACAGATAGTAGTGCTGCGGCGCGCAGTTCATCTTCGGATGATACGTGAGCGACGCGAGATACTTGCTGATAGGCCCGACTCCCGGTTGACTCGTATCCGAGCAATTGCTGTAGCTTCCGCCCGAGTAGCCGTCCTGCGTGTACCAGTTGTTGGAACCGGGCGCCGGATTGGGGTTCTCGATCTGATTCAACGGCGGCGTGGACGGCTGCCCGTTGCCATCCGTGTAGTAGTAGGCATCGGCGGCACCAATCATGATGCTGTTGGCGCCCGTGCCACCCATTACCGGCTGGTGGTAGTTGTCGCTGATCGTGTAGTCGCGCGCGAGCTGGACGAAATACGGCACGTCGCCGTTATTCACGTTGTGAAAGCCCAGTGCATTCGAGCCTTCCCTGGTGGTCTGGTCGTTGAATGCCGCGGGCTGCGCATTGCCGTTGCTGCCAGCGCCGATGGTTGTTTCCACCCACGCGAACAGGTCCATCAGGCAGCCGCTCGGATTGGTACGGCTGGCATGCGATACATCGCAGTCGGACTGCTGCCAGTTCTGATAGAAGCGATGAACCGGACCGCCCAGATAAGCATCGTACAGCGACGTTTGCCCCGGCGTTTGCAGTGGATAGGGACCGTTCTGCAGCGCATTGTAGTTGGCGATGCGCGAGTCTCTGGAGCCTGCCGGCAAACCAGACGCCCCCGTCATCAACTTGCCGATGTCGGATGCTTCAAGCGAATCCCCCTCGGCTTGCGCAGCTGCGTTATAGGTCGCGTATGGCGAACCGCTTGCGTCGCTCGCCGCAGTCGCGGTGCCACCCGTGTTCGGCGAGGGCAGCGTGCCATAGGGAGACTTCGTCGACGGTGCAAGCGCAAACTGCGCCGTTCCTGTCACGGTCGCCTGGAACTGGCGCGATTTCGCGAAGTTCGGTCCCGGGGAGCCATCCGCATTGACAATACCTTCCGACAGGAGGTTCTGCACTGACTGTCCATTGCCCGGCTCGTATGTGCCAAAGACGTGATCGAACGTGCGGTTCTCACCGACGATCACGATCACGTGCTTGATCGGCGTCTGCGTAGCAGACTCTTCACTTTGCACTGCACTTGCGGCACTGACGGGCAGCGCCGCAAACGAAACCGCTGCGATGCCAGCGGCGGCCGCGACAACGGCGTGCGCATTGGCAAGTTGACAGCGTGGGGACCTCTGCTGCTTTTTCATTGTTCGTCTCTTACGTTGGGTTGCAATCGCATGCAACGTTAAAGAGGGGACATGAACGCGACGGGACAAAATCGCTGCAATTCCCTTACATCATGTGGCACTTTGTAACGATTTGTACGATCCGAGATCGAGTCACCTGTCTACGCACTGATTTGCATACCGAATTATATTGATGTCTATCACGTTTCCGACACGCGGCATTGAACACGTGACACACCGCAAACAGCAAAGCACGCTCTTCTGCCGGCCAGGCATAGCGGTTGCGCGCCTCTACGCGATCAGCGCAGCAGTGCTTGCGCACCATGACCGGATTCAAGTACGACCGCGATCAACATCGGCGACGATTCTGGTGCTGCATGTATTGCCGAGTGACTGTCACGACTCGGGGCGTCCCCCTCGGCTCTGACGTTCGACGCGCGACTGCGCGCGGAAATGCCTCAGACGTTCGTACGCAAGCGACAGCACACTGAGCGGCGCTCGACGCAGTTGCCGGTCGTAGATAGTCACCATGGGTGCAAATGAAGCGAAACCGACCTGATCGAGTTGCCATTGGCCGGTTCGGTGGCCACACTCCGCGCATTGCCCGATCGCAATTTCTGCCGCACGAATCTGCGCTTGCGTCACTACGCCCAAGCCCAGGTCTGCGATAAGGACGACAAGAAGCAGCACGTCCGCAAGAAGGTGTACGCTATGCAGATTGCCTTGTCCCCGGCGCAACAAATCGAGCGTAATGTGAATCCGCAAAGCCGTGGCGTTGGCATCAGCACGCGGTAGTGGGAGCAGCATTGCCTTGGCGTGCCGCGCCTGGGTCACGTGGGCTGTGCGAGAGAAGGAACTGACTGACTTGGTCATACACTTGCTGATACCAGACAATAGACAACGAATTCAAAGGTGATCGTTCCACTGAGCATGCAATGCTCTCCCTCGATAACCCGAGGAAGGCAAACGCGCAGGGATACAGAAGAGGATTATTTCAACTGCTAGTGGAAAGTGCTAGAAGGTACTTGACGGTTCCATACTTTCCACGCGGAAACAAATTGACGTGACGGCGCTTCGCGTCGATTAGCTCGCCGCGCATTGACGATGCATGAGTTCTTCCTGAAGAATTTCGTCCGCATAGAATTGACCCATCCAACCCAGGACAAAGAGGTCACCGGCCATGCCTGATCAGCCGACGGTCAATGCAAGCGAACGCGCCCCTTACCTCGCGCTCGTCGAGGAGCTCATTCGCTACGACACGACGAGCAGCCGTTCCAATCTCGGCCTGATCGAAGCAATCCGGGACCGCCTTCGAGCACACGACGTCGAAGCCCTGCTCGTCTATGACAGGGACCGGAAAAAGGCGAATCTGTTCGCGACACTGCCAGCAAGGCTCGGCGAGACGAATGGCGGCGTTGTGCTGTCGGGCCACACCGATGTCGTTCCGGTGACCGGCCAGCATTGGTCGAGCGCCCCTTTCGACCCTGTGGTGCGCGGCGATCGACTCTACGGTCGAGGCTCGTGTGACATGAAAGGGTTCATCGGGGTGACGCTCGGTTTGCTGCCTGAAATCCAGCGGCGTGCGCTGCGCGAGCCGATTCATCTCGCGTTTTCTTTCGACGAGGAAGTCGGTTGTCTCGGTGCACCGTTGCTGCTGGCGGAACTCGCGCAACGCGGCATCCGCCCGGCCGGGTGCATCGTCGGTGAACCGACCGGCATGCGGCCGGTCGTCGCGCACAAAGGCAACAACGCTTACCGTTGCTGCGTGAAGGGTCTGGCCGCGCATTCGTCGCGCACGCCGAGCGGCGTCAACGCGATCGAATATGCGGCGCGGCTGATTTGCCGGATCCGCGAGGCCGCCGATCTGCTTCGCCGCAGCGGCCCATTCGATCGCGCCTTCGCCGTGCCATTTTCCACCGCGCAGACCGGCATGATTTCAGGCGGCATTGCTGTCAACACGATTCCCGAGCACTGCGAGTTCTTCTTTGAATATCGCAATCTGCCGTCAGAAGATCCGGAACGCTTTTTCGAGCAGATCGTGCGCTATGCCCGCGAACAACTGGAACCGGAGATGCGCGCAGTGGCCGGCGCCGCGTCGATCTCGTTCGAGAAGGTAGGCACCACGCTGGCGCTGGATAGCGCTGAACAGGCCGCCATCACTCAACTGGTCCGCACGCTGTGCAACGACTTCGAAACACGCAAGGTGACTTACGGCACCGAAGCCGGCCTGTTCTCGCAAGCCGGCATTCCCACGGTAATATGCGGCCCGGGCGACATCGACGATGCGCACAAGGCCGATGAATCCGTCGAACTTTCGCAGTTGGCCGCGTGCGACCAGTTTTTGCGGCGCGTACTCGACACACTTACGGCACCCTGAGTCTCGCCGCTATCACAGGCCGTGAACGAGGATGGCCTCCAGGTCGTCGTTCTCTTCCTCCGGGTCGTGCAGCCGCAACGTGGCTTCAATATGCTCGAGATGCTCGTCCATGATTTTTTGAGCCAGCTTGATGTTGCCCGCTTCCACAGCGTCGATCAGACGTGCGTGTTCATCGTGCAGACACGCCTGCGCAGTGGGCGCGTTATAGAGCAAAATCGTCAGGCACGTGAGCATCTGCAACCCGCGCATGGTCCGCTCGATGAAGCGGTTACCCGACACCTGCGCGAGCATCACGTGAAATTCGCCTGAGAGCCGTACCGTAGTGCGCCTGTCATCGCGCTTGCGGGCCTCGTCTTCCTGCGCCACATGCGCGCGCAAACGCGCGATGTCCTTCTTTGTGGCGCAACGGCACACCTTTTCGATGATCGGCAATTCGATCTGACGCCGCGCCTCGAACAACTCGCGCGCCTCCTCCACCGTCGGGCTCGCCACGAAAGCGCCCCGATTCGGCACGATCGTCACGACAAGTTCGTGCGCCAGTTGCTGCAACACCGATCGCACCGTGGTGCGGCTCACGCTGAAAATGGCGGCGAGCCGGTCTTCAGCGAGCTTCGTGCCGGGCTGCAGTCGATGCTCCGAGATCGCATTCATCAGGCGTTCGTAAATGACGTGGCGATGCGCGCCGTCGAAGGAGCCAGCCACTTCGTTTTCGGCTGCCTTCGCCTTCCTGTTAGTCGGCATGAAAGGGTCCTGGTAATGAGTCGAATCACGACAAGGGCAACGTACGCGACCGAATGCACCGTCTGCGCGACCCCGACGCGATACAGATTATCGCTGATATTGAACACAAGTTGCACACCAGATTGTATTTTTGTTGCGAGAACAAACTGCGGGACCGCGCATTTCGCTTACTTACATTCAGACTGAATGGGCTCGACCGCGTGATGCCCTGTCACTGTGCCGAACGCGACATGAAGGTGCACGACTGGCTTTTTGGCCACATCGTGGTGCGCCTTTTCGAAGACGAGTTGAGTCAATATTGTGTACAACATTCACAATTTGTATAAAACAATCTATCTCCCATACTGTAAACAAAGAGACGTGTGGCGAAGCGCACGCAGTGCCGCTCGCTGGCACAGTCTTCGCTAAACATGGTCAAGCCCTCGCCGGCCACAAGCCATTCGTCCCCGCGATTTCCTGACGCTCTGGATTCCAGTATGCAAAGACTGCTCCTCGCGCATGGCAGTGCGCTTTCCAATCTCGCGTTGTTCGTTGCGGTCGATAGCGGCTTGTTCGAGCGCTATGGCCTGCAGGCCGAAGCACCGCCGCTGACACATTTCAGTTCCACCGCCGCCTTGTTGCGAAGTGGCGAGGCCGATCTCGGCACCACCGGCTTTACGCAACCGCTGGTCGATCATGGCCGCCCCGATCCGCTGCGCATTATCGGCGGCAGCGGCAAGCTCGGCATGGCGCTCATGGGACAGCCGGGCCTGTCGATGAGCGATCTGTGCGGCCAGCGCGTAGGAACGTTCGCCGACGATCCGATGGAAGTCCTGCTGCACGATGCACTGCGAGTGCACGGCATGGACCCGATGCAGATCGACCGCGTGCTGTACCCCTCACTTGCCGAGGCGCTCGACGAGCTGACCACAGGCCGCCTCGCGGCGCTGACGTTGATCGAACCGTGGATTTCCCGCCTCAGGCTGCGCGGCTTCGAGGTGCTGTGCGACGGCTTGCATGCCTGGGGCGGCGACTATCCCGACACGTTGCTCGTCGCCCGCAAAAGTTTTGTCGATGCGCACCCCGAGATCGTCTGCGCGACCTTACGCGCGATGCTCGATGCGCAGGAAGCAATCACGAGCAATCCCCGCGAAGCTCTGCGCGCCAGCGCGTACCGCTACCCCGAATTCACGCTCGACGAACTGCTGACCGGTATCGCGGCGCAACCGCCCATCATCGACATTCGCCCGCTTCGCGAGTGCATTCTCGCCCGCGCCCGGTCGCTGGAAGCGCTCGGACGAATGCAGGCGTCGGATTCGATCGAAGAGATTTTCAGCTTCGACCTTTTGGCAAGAACGCTCGCGCAACCGTCTGCGAAAACCTTCGCATCCCAAACTGCCGTTCAACCTCTCTAAGGACCACGTGATGTTCAGGAAATTTGTTCAGCAAGACCCGAATGGTGACTCATTGACCGAATCTGGCAGTACGCGACGCGAATTCCTGGTGCGTGGTGCGTGTCTGGCCGGCGCCGCGGCGTTGGGGGGCGCCTATCTGCCACAGGCCATGGCGGCCGGCCCGCTGACCCTCAAGGCGACGCACGGCACGGGCCTCTGCAATTGTCCGTTTTTTCTCGTCAAGGAACGCAATCTCGCGCAGGGCGTCTCGCTCGACTTCGTGACGACGCCGTCGAACGCCGACATCGCCGCGCTGTTCGGCGCGGGCGTGGTAGATGTCTCCGTCGTTCCGTACACCAACTTCATGACGCTCTACGATGCCGGCGCGCCGATCAAGATCGTCGCAGGCTCAGGCGTGCAGGGCTGCGTGATCGTCGCGCAACCGGGCATCACGTCGGCGGCGCAACTGCGTGGCAAGACCATCGGCACATTCCAGGCCGACACGCTAGAGATGTTGCCCTATGATTACCTGAAGAAAGCCGGCATGAGCTTCGCCGATGTCAAGGTACGCTACTTCGGCACGTCGCCGGAACTGGCACAGGCGTTTATCGCGGGTAACGTCGATGCCATGTGCCACATCGAACCCTACGCGACGCAGGCATTGAAAGCGAAACCGGGATCCGTACAGCTTTCGAACGGTGTGGACGTATACGGCGCGAACTACTCCGACTGCGTTCTCGCGGTGCGCAGCAAGCTGCTGCAGGAAAACCGCGGCGCGGTGAAGGCGCTGATCAAGGCCATGATGGTCGCGCAGCATCAGGAAGAACTGGACCGTGCCTCGGCCGTCAAGGACACCGTCGGCAAGTACTTCAAAACGAGCTACGACGCCACGCTCGACGCGGCTGCCAAACAGCCGGCCATGATCGATCAGCGCAGCAACCAGAACTTCATCCTGCAGCGCGCGCAGAACCTGAAGGACCTGCGCTACATCAAGCGACTTCCCGGCCCTGACATGTTCGACTGGGGTCCGCTCACTGAGGTGATCAAGGAAAACGGCGATCTCTACGGCCAGCTCAAGCTGAAATCCGCATGAAAGCCGATCTACCGACTCTTTTCGCGCGCAGGCCCACCGTGCGCCCGGTGACGAATGGCCGGCGGCGCTCCGGTCTGGTTCGGCGACTCGTGCCGCTCGGCTGGGGCATCGCCTCGCTGGCGTGCTTTGTCGGCGCGTGGGAACTGGCGTGGGCCGCTGGTTGGGTTGACCCGCTTTTGCTGCCGCCGCCGCACATCTTCCTGCGCAACTTCGCCTCGCAAGCGCAGTATTTCATCCCCACGGACGTGATTGGCGAGACGTCCAATGCGACCGCGCTGAAGTCGCTCGCCATGACCATCGGCGCGACGACATTGCGGGTGCTAAGCGGTCTCGTGCTGGGCTTCGTCTGCAGCGTGGCCACGGGCGTCGCGATCCGCTACTTCCGGCTGTTCGGCAACCTGACCTTGCCGACCATTACGCTGCTCGCGCCCATTTCGCCGATTGCATGGCTGCCGGTCGCGATCTTCCTGTTCGGAATCGGCAATGCGCCGGCCGTCTTCATGGTGTTCATTTCGCTCTTTTTCGTCATGACCGTCTCGACGATCAGCCAGATCGACAACGTCAGCCGGACCCACCTGAACGTCGCTGCCGTCATGGGCGCGACGCGCGCGCAAACGTTCCGCCATGTGATTCTGCCGGCCATTTTGCCGTCGCTTTTCATGGTGCTGCGCATGAACCTGTTCGGCGCGTGGATGGTCGTGCTGGTGGCGGAAGCGACCGGCGTCGGCAGCGGACTCGGGCAGATCGTCATGCTCGCGCGCAATACCTTCAACTCCAGCCTGTCGTTCTTCACGATGACACTGATCGGCGTCACCGGGTTCGCGTTCGACGTTGCGCTGCGAATCGTCCAGCGCAAAGTGCTGTTCTGGGTGCCGAGTAACGGCTTGGGGAAATGATATGAGCCAGAACGGATCAGCTTCCGTGCAACCGCCGCTCGTCACCTGCAAGGGCGTCGGCAAGACTTGGCAGACAGATGGCGCGCCGTTCGTTGCCTTGCGTGACATTGACCTGAATATCGCACGCCGCGAATTCGTCGTGTTCCTCGGCCCCAGCGGGTGCGGAAAAAGTACGCTGCTCTATCTGATCTCAGGGCTGGAGCAGGCATCCAGCGGCCGCATCGTGTGTGGAGGCGCCGAGGTGAGCGGACCGGGCACGGACCGCGGGCTCGTCTTTCAGGATGCCTCGCTCTTTCCGTGGCTGAGCGTGGGCGAGAACGTCACCTTCGGCCTGAAAATGCAGCATATGCCGAACGAAAACCGGCGGCGTGTCGCAGAGGAAATTCTCGAGCGTGTCGGCTTGTCCGAGGCCATCGACAAACGGCCCGACCAGCTCTCAGGCGGCATGCGTCAGCGTGTCGCCGTGGGGCGCGCACTCGCGCTCAAACCCGAGATACTGCTGCTCGACGAACCGTTCGCCGCGCTGGACGTGCAAACGCGCGCGAAGATGCAGGACTTCCTGATCCAGGTCTGGCAGCAAAGCAACGTGTCGATGGCGTTTGTCACGCATCACATCGACGAAGCCATTGCGCTCGCCGACCGCATCGTCGTGTTTACAGCACGCCCGGGACGTATCAAGACCATCATTCCGGTCAATCTCCCTCGTCCGCGAGATACGCGCAGCCGGGCGTTCCATGATCTCAGCGTGCACCTGACCGACCTCATGCGCGATGAGGTCGACCGCGCTTTCGCCGAGCAGGAGCGGGTCCGATGAATCCCTCGGTAGCCCTGAGCACACTTCGGGTCGCGGCAGTGCAATTGCCTGCCTGCACGAGCGACCTTGCCAGCAACGAGGCCGCGGCATTTGCCGCCGTGCGCGCCGCCGCCGATGACGGCGCCCAGTTCGTCGTCTTACCGGAACTCTCCATGGTGCCGTATTTCGCGAGCGTGCCGGGTGGGCAATATCGTGACTGGGCGCAGGCCGCCGACGGTCCCCTTGCCGCGCGTTGCGCCGCGCTGGCCCGCGAGCGTGGGATCGCCCTGTTCGTGCCATTCTACGAATTCGATCGGGCGAGCGGACGCTATCACAACGCCGTGCTCGGCTTTGACGCCGACGGCAAGCCGCTGCGGGCCGGCCCGGTTGCGCGCAAGCTCCACCTGCCGGTCGGCGACGATCCACCGCCCGGCTACGACGAAACCGCGCATTTCACGCCCGGCGACGCACTGCACATAGTCCGGGTAGGCGCGTGGCGCATCGGCACCCTGGTCTGCTACGACCGCCGCTTTCCGGAATGCTGGCGCGCGTTGCGGGCGGCCGGTGCTGATCTCGTCATCGTGCCCGTCGCGGGCAGCGGTGGCGACGATATGGATTTCTTCGTCGGAGAGCTGCGCACTCACGCACGGGAAAATGGCTTGGCGGTCGTTTGCGCGAACAAGAGCGGTGACGAAATCCTTGATGGCGTGCGCATCGACAACTACGGCGAGTCGTGTGTGATTGCCGCCGACGGCGCCGTACTCGCCCGCCGACCCGGCAACGCAGGACCCGGCGTCGTCAGTGCGACGCTCGCGCACGCAGAGATCGCGGCAACCCGCGAAAAGCTGTCTTACTTCGACCACCGGCGTATCGATCTATACGACACACCGACGTTCTGAAACTCTCTTCTATTCAGGTAAAAACACAACCATGTCCGAAACATTGATTGTTGCTGGCTGGATCGTCAAGGGTGTCGCCGACCGGCACACCGCAGAGGTCATCCGCGACGGCGCGCTGTATCAACGCGATGGCGTGATCGTCGAGATCGGCGATGCACAGGAACTGGTCGCGAAGTACCCCAACGCGCCGCGTCTCGGCTCACCCGATACGGTGTTGATGCCAGGCTTTGTCAACAGTCACCACCACGTGGGCCTGACGCCGCTGCAACACGGCTCGCCGGACCACGCACTGGAACTGTGGTTTGCAAGCCGGATGGGGGCCCGCGAGATCGATCTTTATCTCGACACGCTCTACTCCGCGTTCGAGATGATCGCTTCCGGCATTACCACCGTGCAACACATCCATGGTTGGAGGCCGGGTCCGTTGTCGGCGATCCATGAGGCGGCGTCGCGCGTCCTGCAGGCGTATCGCGACATCGGCATGCGCGCGTCTTACAGCTTCGCCGTGCGCGAGCAGAACCTGCTCGTCTACGAAGCCGACGAAGACTTCGTCAAACGCTTGCCGGCCGATATCGGACCCAAGCTCGCCGCCCATTTGAAAGCCCAGCGCGTTCCTCTGGCCGAGCATCTCCAGCTATTCGACACGCTCGTCCAGGACAACGAAGGACAATCCCTCACCAGGATCCAGCTTGCACCAGCGAACCTGCACTGGTGCGGCGACGAGACGCTGCTCGCCATCAAGGAACGCGCCGATCATGCCGGCGTTCCGATGCACATGCATCTGCTGGAAACCGCCTACCAGAAGGAATACGCGCGCCGCCGGACCGGCAAGACGGCCGTCGCGCATCTGAACGATCTCGGCCTGCTTGGTCCGTCTCTGACCCTCGGCCATGGTGTGTGGCTGACGGAGGAAGACATTGAAATGGTCGCCCACACCGGGACTTGCATCTGCCACAACTGCAGTTCGAATCTGCGCTTGCGCAGCGGCGTCGCGCCGTTGAATGCGTTTTCAAGGTACGGTGTCACCGTGGGTATGGGTCTCGACGAAGCCGGCATTAACGACGACCGAGACATGTTGCAGGAGATGCGCCTCGCACTGCGCGTACACCGCACGCCAGGAATGGACGACGACGTACCGGCTTGCCCGCAGATACTGAAAATGGCCACCGAAGACGGTGCGCGCACCACACCGTTCGGCGAACAGATCGGACGCCTTGAAGCCGGACGCCTCGCCGATCTCGTGCTGATGAACTGGAAAACGGCCACGTATCCCTATCAGGACGATGGCATTCCGATGCTGGATGCACTCATGCAGCGCGCCAAAACGAATGCGGTCGACACGGTGATGATCGCAGGCGAGGTCGTGTATAACCAAGGTCGATTCACGCGCATAGATCGTGATGCGATCCTGCGCGAGATCGAGCAGATTCTGGCGAAGCCGCGCACGTCGCAGGATCAGGCCAGGCGTGAATTGGGTTCAGCGGTGTTTCCTTACGTGAAGGCGTTCTACAGCGAGTATTTTGCGCAGACACCAAAGCGTGAACCCTTCTATGCGCCCTCGTCGCGAACCTGATCTGAAGGCCCCCTGAAGTAACCCCTCGATGCCCTGCCTCTTCTAAAGGTGGGGCATTTCATTTCGTTGACCGACAGATGTCAGCGACTCCAACGCACGGATCGGCTGCTGGCCGTTCACTGCACGTTGTTCAAGCGTGCAATCCGACGCGCATCGCACAAGCGGTGCGTTGCAACGCCCCCTTGGTCGTGAACGTCCTGAACATGTCTGATTTGGCAAACAGGATGCCATTCATTGGGCACTGCTAGCGCGTCTTAACAAATGGCGGATCCAGATAAAAGGCGGGGCGTGTGCCTCGGGTTTCTGGCAACCCATAAGACACCCCAATTTACGCAACTGAAGAGACCAATTAACTCAATTTACGAAACTATTAAATTATCCTTTTTAATTTCAGCAAATCGATACGCCAATCATAAACACATGAGTAAAAATACTCAATTATCGCCCAATCTCTTGACCCGGGTGAGACGCACACCGCCCTCACCCCTTCTCGTTGACCTGGTTGATAAGACTGTATCCTCAATCTCCCCCACGCAAATAGCCAACTCATTTTTTCTTTCATTTTAAGAACAAATTTTATTTTTGAAAGTAATTCGGCAACTATTGAAATGATAGAAAAAAGAGATTGGATAATAGAACGCCTGGGTCATAGGATTTCTCCGGCCTCCCCTTGAACCAGGAATATAAAGTGAAAGTATTGAAGACACAGATTGCTGCAAGCATTTTCTCGATCGTCTCAGCCATTGCGCTCGCTCAACCGGCGCATGCCGTGGATATGACCCAGGACAGCGGGTCGCCAGTCGGCGACAACCAGAACTCTCAGACAGCGGGGCCCGAAGGTCCGGTCCTCCTGCAGGACTCTCATCTCATCGAGAAACTGCAGCGCTTCGATCGGGAGCGCATACCCGAACGCGTGGTGCATGCGCGTGGCACGGGTATCTTCGGCGAGTTCGTGCCGACTGCGGACATCAGTTCCCTCACTTCCGCCCAGGTCTTCACGCCTGGATCGAAGACGCCCGTCTTCGTTCGATTCTCGACAGTGATGGGCTACCGCGGTTCGCCCGAGCAGGCACGCGACCCACGCGGTTTCGCCGTCAAGTTCTACACCCAGCAAGGGAACTGGGACATGGTCGGCATCAACTGGCCGATTTTCTTCATTCGGGATGCCATCAAGTTTCCTGACTTCGTGCATGCGAACAAACCATCGGCATCGACAGGCGTGCAGGATCCGAATCTGGCGTTCGACTTTTTCGCCCATTCGCCCGAAGCAACCAACATGCTCACGCACCTTTACACGGACGAGGGCATGCCGGACTCGTATCGCCACATGGACGGCTTCGGTGTGCACGCTTTCAAGTTCGTCAATGCGAAGGGTGAGGTTCACTACGTCAAGTTTCACTGGAAGAGCCGTCAGGGTATCGAGAGCATTCGTCCACAGGATATTGCGCATTCGATCGGCGCTGACTGGAATTTGATGACCAATGACCTGTACAACTCGGTCAAGGCGCATTCGTATCCGCAGTGGGACCTTTACATCCAGGTGCTTTCGCCGAAGGATCTGGACAAGTTCGATTTCGATCCGCTGGATGACACGAAGGTATGGCCCGCTTCCATTCCCGAGCAGAAGGTGGGCACGATGACGCTAAACCGCGTTCCGGATAATTATTTTGAGTCCACGGAAGAGTCGGCATTCGCGCCGTCGCGGCTCGTGCCGGGGATCGAGCCTTCCGAGGACCGGATGTTGCAGGGCCGCCTGTTCGCCTATGCCGACACGCAGATGTATCGGCTTGGCCCGAACTACAACCAGTTGCCGATCAATCGTCCCGTCGTGCCGGTCTACAACAACAATCAGGACGGCCTCATGAATGAGGACGATCGCAAGGGCGAAGTGAACTACGAGCCATCCGGCGTCGCCGAAATCGCCCAGCAGGATAAGTTCAAGCCCGTGCAGACTCCGCTTAAGGGGACGACCCAGCAACGAGCCATTCACAAAACACTCGATTTCCGTCAAGCCGGGGAGTACTACCGGACGCTGTCCGAGACCGACAAGACGGACCTGATCACGGCATTGTCGGGCGACCTCGGTCGCGTGACCAACGACGCGAACAAGTACGCAATGCTCTCGTACTTCTATAAGGCCGACGCCGACTATGGTTCTCGCCTCGCGCGCGCGACCCATGCGGATGTCTCGCGCGTGAAGGATGCGGCGGCACACCTGGGCGACAACTGACGCGAATGGGGGAACCTGCGCAAGCAGGTTCCCCGCTGAACCGGTTTGCTTTCTCAGGAGAATGTAATGCGACGCTTTTTTGCTGCCCGGGGCCTTGTTCGGACCGTGGCGGTTGCCACGCTGACCGCACTCGCAACCGCGAGTTGCGCGCAGCATGTGTATCAACAGGGAACGTATTCGGCCGTAACGGACACGCCGCGTTATACCGAAGACTGGTTTGCCGCGGCGCGCGCGGGACGCACGGATATCGTTCGGGCATTGATCGATGCCCATTTCCCGCTCGAGGCAACGACACCCGAGGGCTACACCGCGTTGATCCTTAGCGCGTACGACAATCACCCGGACACGTTGAAGGCGCTGCTTTCCTCAGGCGCCAACGCTTGCGCGGCCGACCGGCACGGCAATACGGCACTGATGGGCGCGCTCTTCAAAGGCGAGACGAATATTGCAACGATGTTGCTCGACACGCATTGCGACATCGACCAGACCAACAACGCGGGGGAAACGGCATTGTCGTTTGCCGCGCTATTTGGCCGGCTCGATATGATTCCGGTGCTCGTCGCACACGGTGCCAAGGTCGATCATGCCGATGCGCGCGGCGGGACCGCGTTGCAAATGGCGATCGCGCAACACAATCCGGCTGTAGAGGAAGCGCTACGCCACGTCGGCGCAACGCAATGAGAGGCGGCCAATGAGCCGCCTTTCATGCCGCGCCGACGACCCGCTGATCAGGTGAGCGCGATACCCGCGCAGCCTTGCCTCCCCCTCCGGCCGTTCGCCGCTCACGCCCGCTTCAAGAGCGCGCTATCGACCGGCAATGCCCGAATCCGCGTGCCGGTCGCGTGGTGGATCGCATTGCAAATCGCAGCCATTGTCGGTGGCACGCCCGGTTCGCCGACACCGCCAGGCGGCGCCGCGCTCGGCACGATATACACATGCGTCTGCGGCACGGAGTCGATGCGGGCGACCCGGTAGTCGGTAAAGTTCGACTGCTCGGCGGCGCCCTGACTGAATGTCAGTTCGCTATACAGCGTATTGCCCAGCGCCATGACCACCGCGCCTTCGAACTGCGCGACCACGCGGTCGGGATTGACGATACGTCCGCAGTCGACCGCCAGATCGACACGGGTCACGCGCACCGAGCCATCGTCGGCCACCTGCACCTGCGCGACCGCGGCAACGTAGGTGAGAAAGCTGCGATGGACAGCGATGCCACGCCCGTGGCGTGCCGGCAATGCCGCGGACCAGTTCGAACGCACCGCCGCCGCTCGGACCACTGCGGCAAAGCGCGCGGTATCGATGGGATACTCGTCGATCGACGCACCGTAGTTCGGATAATCGACCCCCAGCGCGTGCAGATCGACATGCCGTGGACTACCCAGCAGCGCCAGCAGATGCTGCACCGGGTCCTGCCGCGCCGCAGCGGCGAGTTCGTCGACGAACGAGCCCTGCGCGAAGCCGTGCGGAATGTTGTACACCGAGCGATACCAGCCGATTCGTGTATGCGCCGGCGCGGCGCCGTTCTCGCACTGCACATTGGCAACGTCATAAGGCATGTCCGTCACACCCTGACCGAGTTCGCCCGCCGAACCATACGTCACGTTCGGTGTGAAGGTCGACCCGATCGACGGAAACACGCTCCGGTGCAGCCATGCGATCGTCTTGCCCTGCGCGTCGAGTCCGCCCTCCATGTGCTGCGCGCACACCGCGTGGAAATAGTCGTTACGTATGTCGTCCTCACGTGTCCACGTCAGCTTGACGGGAGCGCCGACTTCGCGCGCCAGGTAGGCGGCTTCCGCCACATAGTCGGGCTTCGACTTGCGGCCGAAACCGCCGCCGAGCAACGTGACATTGATCGTTACGGCCTGCTCCTGCACACCGAGTACCTGCGCGACGGTCGTACGTGCTTGCTGCGGATTCTGCGTAGCGGTCCACACCTGCACGGCGCCGTTCGCAAACGATGCAGTCGCTGCGAGCGGTTCCATCGCGGCGTGCGCCAGATGCGGCACGTAGTAGTCCGCCGACACGTGTCGAGCGGCGTTTGTCAGCGCGCCCGCGGTATCGCCGTTGCCGCGCACGACCTTGCCCGTTTTGCTTGCCGTGTCTTCAAGCGCCTTGCGATAGGCCTGGCTATCGTAGGTGCCGTTTGGCCCGAGGTCCCATTCGAGCTTCAGCTTCTGGCGTCCCTGCGCCGCGGCCCACGTGCTGGTCGCGATCACTGCGACGCCGCCCAGCGGTCGGAAGCCGGCGGGCAGCGGCGCCGACGCAATGCGCACGACGTGCAGCACGCCGGGCACCTTCATCGCGTCAGTCGAGTCGACGCTTTTGAGCGTCGCGCCATACACGGGCGAACGTTCAACCGACGCGTAGGTCATCCCGGGCAACACG
Organism: Paraburkholderia aromaticivorans; assembly: GCF_002278075.1. NCBI lineage: Bacteria > Pseudomonadati > Pseudomonadota > Betaproteobacteria > Burkholderiales > Burkholderiaceae > Paraburkholderia > Paraburkholderia aromaticivorans. Next base: position 265,141 of record NZ_CP022991.1, read on the forward strand.
ACATCGATCCCGTACGTCGCGCGACCGTGAACGATGTCGTCGAGATCGACGATCGGCAGGGACTTGCCGATATAGCGCCACGTCTCCTCGTTTTTCAACTGCAGCGTGTCGCGAGCGGGCACCGGCTGGCGCGCTGCAGCCTCCGCGACCGTGCCATATGACACGCGCCGCCCGCTTGCCGTATGCACCACGTGGCCGGGTTCGGTCCGGCAGCTCGCCGGGCTCACGTGCCACCGCGCGGCCGCGGCCGCGATCAGCATCTGCCGCGCGGAGCCGCCTGCCTCGCGCAGTGGCTGGAAAAACTGGCGGATGCTGCGCGAGCCATCGGTATTCTGGTCGCCGTACTTCGCATCGCCTTGCGCCTGCACAACCCTGACGGTGTTCCAGTCGGCATCGAGTTCGTCCGAGAGGATCATCGCGAGGCTGGTACGGATGCCGGTGCCCATCTCGGAGCGATGCACCACCAGTACGATCTCGCCAGACGGCGCGACCGACACATATACGTTCGGTGCGAACACTGCTTTGACACCGCTCGCCGAGGCAAGCGGACTCGCCGCGAACGCCATGCGTGCGCCGTCGACATGCAGGCCCAGCACCACGCCGCCCGCCAATGTGCCCTTCAGCACCCGGCGCCGGCTCAGATTGACGATCTCGCTCATGACGCCTGCTCCGCAGCTGCCTTGATGGCGATCTTGATACGTTGATAGGTGCCGCAGCGGCACACATTGCCGGACATCGCTTCGACGATCTGCTCGTCACTCGGCTTCGGCGTCTGTTTGAGCAGCGACGCGGCCTGCATCATCTGGCCAGGCTGGCAGTAACCGCACTGCGGCACATTGGCCGCTTTCCACGCTCGCTGCACAGGATGCTCGCCGCCCTTGCCCAGGCCTTCGATGGTCGTCACGGACCTGCCCTGTGCATCCGCAAGCGACGTGACGCACGAGCGCACTGCCACGCCGTCGAGGTGGACGGTGCACGCGCCGCATGCGCCCACGCCGCAACCGAACTTGGTGCCATGCAGTCCCAGCAGGTCGCGCACCGCCCACAGCAACGGCATGTTCGGGTCGGCGTCGACGTTGTGATGCGCGCCATTCACAATCAGTTCCATCCGTTCACTCCTTGTTGTCGACGCACGCCACACCGGCGGGCGCCACGTGGTGACCGACTTACCTGCGCGCGCGGTTCATGCTCTTGCCTGATACGCATTGCACCATCCAGTTCCGCTCACCTGCCTTGCGCCGAACAGCGCACAAAGCGCGTTGGCATCGGTCGGCTTACCTTGGTAGAACTGGCAATTCGCGCAGCGCTGGTTGTTGCTGAAACGCGGGTATTTCGTACGGTCGACGTGGGCCGCATCGGCCTTGTATCCGAGCGCCTGCGCTGCAGGATCGCTCTCCTGCAGCTGTGCGGGCGCTGCCCGGACGGAGCGCCCGGTGATCGCGAGCGCGGCGGCGCCGATTGAATGAATCATGAAGGTGCGTCGAAGAGTTCGCATGTTCAATGGCTCCTGTCAGGCTACGAGCAAACGTTGCGGCGGCGCCATGAACTCCGGCCCCACTGGATCCTTGACGAACTGCGCGACGATCGTGTCGATCTGCGCGAACGCCTTCTCGTCGAGGCGCCAGCCGAACACTGCTTCGATCCCGTCGAGTTGCGCCGGACGACGCGCGCCCCATAGCGCGATCGTCGGGCCGCGATCGAGCACCCAGCGCACCGCCAGCGCGAGCACCGATTTGTCGAAGTTATCGCGCGCAAACGCATTCAACGCTTTCACGGCCGCAACATATTGCTTACGGCGCGGCTCGCGAAACTTCGGATCGCGCTGGCGCAGATCGTCGCCCTCGAAGCGCGTCTCGACGCCGATACGCCCCGCAAGCAGGCCGCGGCATAGCGCCCCGTAGGCCAGCGCGACGAGGCCATGCTGCTTTGCGTAGGGCAGCACGTCACGATCGATATCCCGCTCGAACAGGTTGTACGGCGGCTGTGTGGCCGACAGCGGCGCCACGCGCCGGAATGCATCCATTTGCGCAGGCGAGAAGTTGCTGACGCCCAACGCCCGCACCTTGCCTTCCTTGCGCAGATCGTCGAGCACCGCGGCGGTCTCTTCGATCGGCACGAGCGGGTCGGGCCAGTGAACCTGATACAGATCGATGTAATCTGTCCGCAAGCGACGCAGCGTATCCTCTACTTCCTGACGAATGCGCTCCGGCGACGAATTGCGAAACACCTCGCCGTCTTGCCATTCCAGTGCGACCTTGGTTGCGATGACCGCCTTGTGCCGATACCCGTCGGCGAGCGCCTTGCCAACAATTTCCTCCGAGGCGCCGAAGCCGTACACCGGCGCCGTATCGATCAGATTGACACCACTATCAAGCGCCCGGCGGATCACCGCGATCGAGTCTTTTTCGTCGGTGCCACCCCACATCCATCCGCCGATGGCCCAGGTGCCAAGGCCGATGCGTGAGACGGGGGTCGTGATACCTTCAATTGCGATGGTTTCAATAGTCATGTGAAGCTCTCAAATCAAAGCACTGCGTAAAGCACTACCTGAAGCACCGCATCCGGGTCGAATGCGATCTGACTAACGGCAACGCGCCCTTCGAACAGGCAGGGCGAACCGATTATTTCAGCGGCATCCGGCGATCACAAGAAGGCACTTGACGGTTTCATACTTTCCCCATGGATACAAATTGCTGCGACGGCGCTTCCGCCCACGACAACCCGCAAAAAAGAACTGACGACCTGGCGCGCAACATCATCGAGCAGATCGCGGACAAGTGGACGATCCTCGTTATCGATGCGCTCGGCACGCACGGCGAGATGCGTTTTTCGCGGCTGCGCGACATGGTCGAGGGCGTCAGCCAGAAAATGCTCACCAAGACATTGCGGCAACTCGAGCGTGACGGCCTCGTGACGCGTTACGTGCATCCGGTGATTCCACCGCGGGTCGACTATCAACTCACGCCACTGGGACGTAGCCTGCTCGACAAGATCTGCGGGATATGGGACTGGGTCGAAGTCCACATGAGCGAAATGGAAAAGGCGCGACACGAGTTCGACCACGGCGAAAAAGCGGCCCGATCATCCGCATCCGCGTGACGTGCCCTCTCATTCAGGTAGCCACTGCCCTGCGAGCCCGGCACCCACGTCACGTCGAGCGGCCAGCAGAGTTCTGAGAAATTGCCCATAATTGCGCGTGGTCTTCGAGCAACCGTTGGGATGTTTAAATGAAAGTGGCTTCTGGCGCAGCGCAATCCCCCATCGCATTTCTCGCCGTAGCGTTAGCGTTCGCCATCAACATGATGGGGACAACGCTGCCAACGGCAATCTATCGGTACTACCAACTGCAGTTCGGTTTTACACCCACTGTCATTACCGTAATCTATGCTTCATATGCGATCGGCGTGCTAGGTGCGCTGCTGCTGATCGGCAACTGGTCCGATCAGCTGGGGCGTCGCCGCATGCTGCTGGCAGGGTTGTGCGCATCGGCCGCGTCGGCGCTGACTTTCCTGCTCAGTGACGGACTGGCGCTGCTGATGCTCGGCCGCCTGCTGTCCGGAATATCTGCCGGGATCTTCACAGGAACCGCCACCGTCGCCGTGATCGAACTCGCGCCGCCTGCGTGGCGCGGCAAGGCCATGCTCGCGGCGACCGCCTCCAATATGCTCGGGCTCGGTTGCGGTCCTTTGCTCAGCGGCATCCTGGTCGAACTCTTTCCCTGGCCGATGCGCTTGCCCTATGCAGTGCATCTGGCGCTTGCCGGCATCGCCGCACTAGCCGTCCTCGGCGTGCAGGAGACCGCCGCGATTCCCGCGCGGGTGAAGCTCGGCATGCAGAGAATTTCGCTTCCTGTCGAGGTGCGCCGTGCGTTCATTCCGGCCGCACTCGCGGGGTTTGCCGGTTTCGTGGTGGTGGGCTTCTTTGCGGCGGTCGCGCCGCAGCTGATTCGGGTCGTGCTCGGCTTTCACAGCGGTGTCGTGACCGGCTCGATTGTGTTCCTGCTGTTCGCGTGCTCCGCCCTCGGGCAGATCGTGCAGACCATCATAGCGGCCCGTTGGCGGCAGGCGGTCGGCTGCCTGGGACTCGTGGTGGGACTGATGTGTGTCGGCCTGTGTGTGCCGGAACGCTCGCTCAGCGTGCTTCTGCTCGGCACCGCACTGGCGGGAATCGGCCAAGGCATCAGCTTCCGCGCCGGGCTGGGCGAGATCGCGGCGGTGGCGCCTGCGCACAGGCGAGCGGAAGTCACGTCCAGCTTCTTCGTCGTGCTTTATGTGGCGATCTCACTACCTGTGATCGGCCTTGGCATCGCTGCGCAGCTCGCCGGCATCGAACGCGCCACGCTGCTCTTTGTCGGCTTGACGATCGCCCTCGTGCTGATCGCGCTGCTTCTGCTGATGCGCGGGCAAGCGAATCTGCAGCCGGACGCTGAAGCGATCCGTGACTGAAGCTGAACCCCTTGCAGCGAGAGTCCGGCACCACCACGCGTGAGCAAGCGTGGCGACGGCCCCGTGCAAACCGGCTGTCATCTACCCGCTCGCGTTTGCGGACGTCCCGCCGGCACGAATGAGTTCGTACCGGCACATTCTTCAGGATGGTCCAGCGAATGACCACCGGTCTGCGCGAATGGATGATCGCCAGGTCGACCGCCCGAATCTGTGACGTTTGCTCACAGAGTCAATATTTTTCGTGCATTGTCGTACCCTCTTTCAGAGCGCCTAATCATCCTCAAGAGCATGCCGTCACGCGCAAATCTGGAGGAAAACCATGGATTTCGGGCCGCGCAAACCCGCGATTTCTGATCGGTTGATGAAACGGATCGCCTGGCGGCTCGCGCCGCTAATGATTGTGATGTACATCGCCAACCAGCTTGATCGCGCGAACATCGGCTATGCGGCGCTCACCATGAACGCCGAGCTCCACATGACAACGGCGCAATACGGCTTCGCCGCAAGTCTGTTTTTTCTTGGCTATATTCTGTTCGAGGTGCCGAGCAACCTGTGCATGCATCGGTTTGGCGCACGGCTGTGGATGACGCGCATTCTGCTCAGTTGGGGTCTGCTCTCCTCGCTGACGAGCTTCGTCCCGGACTCCCGCTGGCTCTATATCGCCCGCTTCTGTCTGGGCGCGTTCGAAGCCGGCCTGTTCCCGGGCATGGTGTATTACCTCACGCTGTGGATGCCGGCGCGCAATCGCGTATGGATGATGTCCCTGTTCGTGACGGCGATCCCGCTGACCGGCGTGCTCGGGGCACCCGTATCGACATGGCTGATGGCGCATGCAAACGTGTTCGGGATCACCGGCTGGCGTGCCATGATTCTGCTGGAGGGCGTACCTGCAATCATCCTGGCCGCAATCACCTTCTTCTGTTTGACGGACAACCCGTCCCGCACCCGCTGGCTTTCCGCTGCGGAAAAGAGTGAAATCGCCGCCGCGCTGGCAGCCGAACGGGCCGAGGCCGAGGCCGGGGCCTCGCCGGTAAGCGCCTGGAAGGCGCTTGCCAATCCGAAAGTCTGGGCGCTGGGTGTCGTCTACTTCGGCACGAACGCCGGCATCATCGGCTTGCTCTATTTTCTGCCGCAAGTCATCAAGACGTTTGAAAGCACTTTCGGAGTGAAGTACAGCCTCGTGGATATCGGGTTGATCACTGCGATTCCCTTTGGCGTGGCCACTGTCGCGACGCTGGTTTGGGGGCGTGTGGTGAGCCGCCATCCAGTCGGCGCCCGGCACGTGGCGGGGCCCCTGCTGGTGTGCGCGGCCGCGCTCTCGGTGGCCCTGCTGCTGAAGTCTCCGTACCAGGCGATCATCGCCCTCTCGATCGGCGCCGCGGCCTGCTTCTGCAGCATCACGACCTTCTGGCAGTTGCCCAGCCGCATCCTCACTGATCGCGCTGCTGCGGCCGGCATCGCGCTGATTACGAGCATTGGGGTGTCGTCAGGATTTTTGCTGCCTTATCTTATTGGCTGGGTGAAGGATACGACCGGCACGTTTGTGCTCGCATTTGTCGGCATCGCCGCGACGATGGTGCTCGCATCCATCACGGTCACGCTGCTCGAGACTCGCTGGCGTAATGTCGGCCGGGCGCAGCTTGCCAGTGAATGAGCGTGGGCAGCGCCTCGCAGTCCTTCGGTCTATCATCGAAGAATCCATTGCCCAATTCTTTTCGCCAGCAAGGATTCCCGATGCGCCGCGGTGTTCCCAGTCTCAGTGCGCTGCAAGCTTTTGAAGCCGCAGCGCGACATGAAAGTTTTTCGAAAGCCGCGATCGAGCTGTCGCAAACGCATGGTGCCGTCTGCAAGAAGGTCAACGAGCTCGAGGCTCATCTGGGCATCTCGCTGTTCGAGCGGGTACGCCAGCGGCTGGTACTGTCCGCGGCGGGCGCCGAGTACGCGCGGCGCATTCGCGTCCATCTCGACCAGATTCGCCGCGATACGCTCGAGTTGATACGCCAGCAAAGCGAGGTGAAGATCCAGTTGGCGGTCGGCGTCACGTTCGCGTCTCAATGGCTGATCCCGCGTCTGCATGACTTTTACGCGCTCAATGCGGATCTGCAACTTCACATCATGGGGCGCGACCAGCCGACGTTCTTCGACAATTCAAGCTTCGACGCGGCGATCTATTTCGGACAGAGCCTGTGGCCCGGCATGCCGGGGCAACCGCTCGTGAGCGACGACAGAATTCTTCCTGTCTGTGCGCCGGGGTTGATCGGCAGGTGCGATAGCTTGAGCAGCGAAAAGATCAGCACGCTGCCATGGATTCACACCCGCGATCTTCCGCGCGCGTGGGCTGCATGGTCCGAAAGCGCGTCCACGCAGATCACCGAACATAGCGCGGCGAACCAGCACTACGACATGTTCATCATGGCAATCAACGCCGCGCTTTCCGGGCTAGGCGTGGCGTTGCTCCCACGCATCCTGATCGAACGGGAGCTGCGCAGCGGCGCACTCGTGCAGGCACATCCTCATTCGATTCCCAATCCGGAAACCGTCTACTACTCGTTTCCCGAGCAGAAGCGCGACTGGGAGCCGCTTAAGCGTTTCGATCAATGGCTGGGCGCGGCCGTGCGCAACTATCGCGAAAGCTGCCAACATGACCGCACGGCAGCCTTCGAAACAACGCTTGCGTCAAACTGACGACGTCCGTGTCGACGCGAGTTCGCGCAGATCGGGGCTGTCACGCAGGAGTTGCTGGTAGAGCCCCTGAAAGTTGAGCCATGCTACGTAGTCCGATCCCAGTTGCGCGCGCGTTGCCCGTGCGTCCTCATCCGATAGCGGCTCAATCGGACCTGCCGCCTCGGCCAGCAATTGCACCTGGCAGCAGCGCTCCATGGCAATGAAACGATAAGCCGCTGCGTCGACCGAAGAACCGACGGTCAGCAGCCCATGATTGAGCAGAACGGCTGCACGCTTTGTACCCATCGTCTCCGCGATCCGGCGGCCCTCTTCGGTCGCGAGTACGACTACCTCGCCGCGAAATAGCACGTGATCGTCGTAGAAGAGACAAGCTTCCTGATTGAGCGGCGCAAGAAGCCGAGCGCGCGCTGAAAATGCGCGGCCAGAAGGCGTGTGTGTATGGGCGGCCGCAACGACATCGGGATTCGCGCCATGAATGCCGCAGTGAATCGCCGCCGCCGCGGCATTGACGGGCCCGCTCCCATGATGAACGTTGGCCTCGTCGTCAATGCAAACGAGATCGTCGGGATGGATCGACGAAAAATGCTGCGCGTACGGATTGACCCAGAACCGGTCATGAAACTCCGGATCGCGGACCGTGATATGTCCGGCTATGCCTTCGGCCAGCCCGAATCGCGCAAAGATGCGAAATGCCGCAGCGAGTTTGAGCTTGCGGTGTTGCCGTTCTTCGTCGAGGCTGGCGAATACCGGCGGCGGCGGCAAGCGTCCGCCGATTGGTTTGGGAATCTGCAACTCGCGGACTTCCGCGTGGCCCATGGCATACTCCTGCGTGCTGATCGGAGTTGTGATTTTCATCTGCGCCGAGGACACGAGTCCATCGACGATTTGTCACAGGATCGCGTCTTGCGCTCACAACGCGCATCTCACAGCGCGTCGGTTGAGTCGGTGATCGTGCGCCCGGCGCGCGGCGAGTGCGAACAGGGCTCTGCCGGCGGTTCTGGGCGAATACCTCGCGCGACTCCCGGGTCACTGCGGTCGATTGCAGCCGGCTCTGGATCGGCGCGGCATAGTGTGTCAGAGTATGCATCTCGTATGCTACCGACGCTGGATGACTATGCTGCCGATTGCCGACCGATGGTTCGAACTAAAACGTATCAGCGACGATATCACGCTGCTGTGGGAGCCTCATGTCGTGCCGCTGATGCGCTGCAATATCTGGCACATACGCGGTCGCGACCGCGACCTGATGATCGATACCGGCATGGGCATCGCCAGTCTGCGGGAGGCGGCCCAGCATCTTCTGCAAAACAACGTGACGGCCGTTGCAACGCACACGCATTCGGACCACATTGGCGGACATCATGAGTTCGCGCATACGCTGGTCCACGAGTTGGAGGCCGATAACCTGCGTTCGCCGCGCGAGCGCGGCACACTGCTCGCATCGGTACTGGGCGAGAAGGCGATACGCCGGTACCGTGAAGCGGGCTATCCGTTCGACGGCGATTTGATCACCGCTCTGCCCCACGCGGACTATGTGATGTCCGACTACGAGATACGCGCGGCATCCGTTACGGAAATCGTCAAAGAGGGGAACATTGTCGACCTCGGCAACCGGCACTTCGAGGTACTGCATCTGCCTGGCCACTCACCGGGCAGCATCGGTCTGTGGGAGGCGGCATCCGGCACCCTGTTCTCCGGCGATGCAATCTACGATGGCCCGCTTCTGGATGAAATTGGTGGCGCCGATATCCCAACGTATGTGCGCACAATGAAGCGTTTGCGCGAATTGCCCGTGCAGGTGGTACACGCCGGACACGACGCAAGCTTCGGGCGAGAACGGCTGGTCGCGTTGGTTGACGCCTACCTGGCCAAACGCGCATGAGCCTCGACTGGCAAGAGAAACGACTGCAGCGACGAGCGCCACATATAGCGACGAAATGATTCAGGCGGTGCGCTTGCGTCGTTTCGGCGGGACGGTCCATTCACCGCCTTCCTCAACGTGTTCCGTCAGTTTGTCGACGCAGTGAAACAGCACTCGCTTCTCCTCCGCTGACAGAACGGACATGAGCTGCTCGTCGAAATCCTTGCCGATCCGGTCGCACTTGCGAACAATGGTTTTCCCCTTCCGGGTCAAGTGCAGGTTGATGACACGTGCGTCAGTCGTGCCGGTAGAGCGGGTCAGCAAGCCGCGATTGGCCAGCGTGGTGACCAGCTTGGAAACCAGCGTCTTTTCAAGGTATGTCAGCTCGATCAGCGGACCGAGGGAGATGCCCGGCTGCATGTCGACGAAACGCAGCACGCGCAGGTCGCGCAGGGTGACATCGCATTCGGCTTCATAGAGGCCAGACGCCACGCCCTTGGCCAACTCGCTGAGTACGTCGAGGCGGAAATTCAAATGTTCCAGTCTTGGATACGGCGCCTTCGACATGCTGTTCTCCCATTCACGTACTTTGATTCCGTTGCACACTACAACATTTGAATTTTACGCAATTCCCATCCCACGCAACAGTTGCGCCATGACCGCCAGAAACTCGTTGGGTGCTGCTTAGTCCGACGGATAGATCGGCACAACCGGCTTAAGGAACGCTTCGATGAACCCTCCAGGCATTGCCGTCGGTGCATTAGGCGGCACGATATGCATGACCGCGGACAGCGCCGACGCTGGCGCGCTACCGCGTCTGTCCGCGCATCAATTGGTAACCGCGGTCCCCGGTCTGGCCGGGATCGCGCAAATTCACGCCGAAACGCTTTTGCAACTGCCCAGCCCTTCGCTGAAGCTTGCGCATGTGCTGGAGAGTCTGGGGTGGGCGGAACGCATGGTGGCCAACGGCGCGGCCGGGATCGTCCTCACCCAGGGAACCGACACACTCGAGGAAACCGCCTTTCTGCTCGATCTTCTGTGGACGCACCCGCAGCCGCTGGTGCTCACAGGCGCAATGCGCACGCCGCTGACCGCCGGTGCGGACGGGCCCGCCAACATTCTTGCCGCGGTGACCTGCGCTGCGCATGGCGGCAGTCGCGGGCGCGGGGTCGCCGTGGTGATGAACAACACGATCCACGAGGCGCGCTGGGTGCGCAAAGCGAACTCGATGTCCGTCGAGACCTTCGAGTCGCCCGTCGTCGGGCCGGCCGGCATGGTGCTCGAAGGTTTGCCCCAGTATTTTCGTCCACCGCCCAGACGTTATTCTCAGCGCTTTGCCGTTCGCGATCCGTCGGTTCGAGTCGCCCTCGTCGAAACATGTCTGGGCGAGACGGGCGAGATGCTCGACGCAGTCGCTCAAGCGGGATATCACGGCATCGTCATCGCCGCCTATGGCGCGGGCCATGTTTCGGAAGACGAAGCAAAGCGCATCGAGGCGCTTGCGCCGCGCCTGCCGATCGTCATCGCCAGCCGCACCGGATCGGGAACGACGGCAGCGCGCACCTATGGCTTCGCCGGTTCAGAAATGGACCTCGCCCGCCGTGGCGCTTTGTTCTCGGGCTGGCTCGGGCCGCGCAAGGCGCGTCTGCTTCTCTGGCTGCTTCTCGCCACGGGCGCGTCGCGCGATGCCTGCGCCACTGCATTCGCATTCTGGGAGCGCGTCAGCGATACGGACTAGATGCGCGGCACCATCCCGGTTGCCAGCCGGGCTCGATTGACGCGTTACGGGCTGCAGTGCGAATCGCAGGTGACCGACCGGCCTAATTCTGCATTTCAGCCCGCTCTCCCTTTGCAGCAATGACATGTGCCGGAAACCACACGGTTTCTTTAAGTGCGGTGCATCGATACAGCTGCATATCGCATGGCCTTTTTTTGGGGTCCCAGTCGCAAAGCGCCAATGGACGCGCTTAGGCGATCGCCGTCGCACACCACATCAGTTCCGCAAGCGACTCCCGCATTGTCCTCCACGCCTGAATGTCTTGCGACCGCCTTTCGCCACCCGACAATTGCGTGTCGACCAGCGATGGTGCGCCGCCGATATCGTTGTGCCCGATGCACCTTCGTCGCGCACATCTGCACGCTTCCCGAACATGGCAACGTGCCCCAAGTTCGCTCGTAAATAAGCGATTCGCGCTTGCACATAGGTTTTCCCCGCGATGGCACGTTTTATGCACATCAATGTGAGAATTTCAATTGTTGCAATTTGCACGTTTTTTTCGTCGGCAGGCGTCGAAATCGGCAATAGCATTCGCCGGTCGGGCATCACACTCGCCGACCAGCCGTGTACCGACACAGCGCGCAGTTGCAACGTAAGCGACGCGCGCAGTGATTCCAGTTCAGCACGAGGACCAGCATGGCAGTTCAACTAGCGTTGCGAAACATTCGCAAATCCTTTTCCAGCAAGCAGGGATCAGTCGATGTGCTGGGGGGCCTGTCGTTCGACATCAATGAGCGAGATTTCGTCAGCATCATTGGTCCGTCGGGCTGCGGGAAGACGACCGTGTTCAACGTGATCGCCGGCCTTCTCGAACCCGACAGCGGCGAGATCGTCTATCGAGGCGAGGCGGTCACCGGATTGCGCGGCAAGGTGGGCTACATGATGCAGCGGGATCTGCTGTTGCCGTGGCGTACCGTATTGCAGAACGTTCTGATCGGCCCGGAATTGTCCCGCATGCCGGTTGCGCAAGCGCGTGAAACGGCAATGGAATACCTCAATACCTACGGCCTCGCAGGTTTTGAAAATGCCTATCCCCGCATGCTGTCGGGCGGCATGCGTCAGCGCGTCGCGCTGATCCGCACCTTGATCAACGACCCCGACATCATCCTGCTGGACGAGCCGTTCTCAGCTCTCGACTATCAGACCCGGCTGTATCTGGAAGGCGTGCTGATGGAAGCAGTCGAGACATTCCACAAGACGGTCGTGCTGGTCACACACGACATCGACGAAGCAGTCGCGCTGTCAAAGCGTGTTGTGGTGCTAGGCGGCCGCCCTTCGCAAGTCAAAAAGGTCTATGACATCGAGATCGCCTCGCGCTCGCCAATCGGCGCGCGCAGCGATCCGAACTTCCCCGGCTACTTTCACGCGCTTTGCGCGGAACTCGATATCCAGACCGAGGTTAAAGCAGCATGAGCAGCCCCGCATCCATCAATAACGCGAAAGTCTCCGCGACAGGCAGCCAGGCGCGTCCAGGCCCAGTGCTGAATACCGGATGGGGACGCACGGCTCTGCAACTCGTCGCGGTGATTGCATTCTTTGCGATATGGGAAGGCGCTGCGCGCCTTGGCTGGGTATCGAACTTCCTGGTCGGCTCGCCGACAAAAATCTACGACGCGTTAGCTCGCTCCGCTGGGTCGGGCGATCTGTTCGTCGATATCGGCTACACCATGTTCGAAGCCATGCTCGGCTTTCTGTTCGGCACCGCCGTCGGCTCGGTCTGCGGTCTCGCACTGTGGTATTCGCCATTCGTCGCGCGGCTGATCGAGCCGTTTATCGTCGCGATCAATAGCGTGCCGAAGATCGCTTTCGCCCCGATCGTGATTCTCTGGTTCGGTACCGGCCTCGTTTCGAAAGTTGCGCTGGCAATTTCGCTAACGGCAATTGTCGCGCTAATCGCCGCCTACGAGGCAGCGAAAGAGGCCGATCCTGATCTTCAGGCACTCCTTGTCACGCTCGGCGCGAACAAGAACGACGTATTCCTGAAAGTCGTGATTCCGTTCACGCTGCCTTATGTGATCTCGACGTTCCGCATCAATATCGGTTTCGGTCTGGTGGGCGCGGTAGTGGGTGAATTCATTTCGTCAGAGAAAGGGCTCGGCCACATGATCTTTACGGCTTCAAGTCTTTACGATCTGAACACCGTATGGGCCGGCCTGTTCGTGCTGATGGCGATTGGCTTCGTGCTGTATTTCCTGATCGACCTGATCGAACGCAAGCTGCTGCCGTGGCGACAGGTGTCCAACGCACCGACGCTGCGGGTTTGACGGCATCGCCATACAACGTCGAATGTCTGCTTTTTTGCCCGTCAATCTAACTTTTCTCTGGACCTGAAAATGGCAATCCGTGCAAGAAGAATGCTGGCAGCGCTGACCACAGCAGTCGCCATGTCTGCCGTCAGCATCGCAACGCCCGCGGTGGCCGCCGACAAAAAGGCGGTTATTTCGCAGGCCTTTCAGTCGATGCTGTATCTGCCGCTTTACGTCGCTATCGACGGCGGTTTCTTCACCAAGGAAGGGCTCGACGTGACCAAGCAGACGGCGGGCAGTCCGAGCGCGGCGTTATCGGCCGTGCTGTCGGGCAGCGCGGACTTCTCCCTGCATGGTCCTGAATGGACTGCCGTCGCGGCGGAAAAAGGCGCCGATGTCGATGTGATCGCCAACGTTGTGAACGGCGCCGCGGTGTGGATCGTCGCCTCGCCGGACAGCAAATTCTCCAGCATCAAGGACGTGAAGGGCCAGACGGTCGTGTCGGGTCAGATGCCGACCACCAGCACGTCGCTATTCTTCAAGTTGATGAAAGAGAACGGCATGTCGCCGGCCGACGTGAAACTCTCCCAGGTCCCGCTCGGCTCCGAAATCGGCCCATTGGTCGCGGGCCAGTCCAGGATTGCGGTGATGTACGAGCCCGGCGCTGACCAGGCCGTTGCCAAGGGCATGAAAGTGGTGATCGGCTTCCCGAAGTTATACGGCGAATATGCATTCTCGGCGATCTCGGCGAAAAGGAGCGTGGACCCCGACGTGGCGGCACGGTTCGTAAAAGGTATGGAACAGGCACTCGTCTTCATGCAGAACAATCCTACGGAGACCCTGGCAATCGCCCGCCGGGAGTTTCCCGGCCTCGATCCGGAGGTCGTGAACGCCGCGGTAAAACGCATGCTGAACGAAGGCGTGTATCCGAAGAACGTCGACATCACCCCGAAAGCGCTGACGGTTGCCATGGATACGCAGATCTCACTCGGCAACTTGAAGCAGCAGCCGAAATACACCACCTTCATCGAGCAGAACTACATTCATCAGGCACTGGCCGCGAAATGAGCCTTTCTTCCCCCTTCCCGACTATCCGCGAAATTCGTGACGCGATCCGCGGCGGAACGCGCACGGTCGAACAGACTGTCCAACAGGCATTCGACGCCGCGCACCGAATGCAGCCTCAGTTGCAGGCATTCATCCATCTGCCGCCTTCGCCGTTAGTCAATCGTGCCGATCCCGACGCGCCGCTCGCGGGCGTCGCTGTCGGCGTCAAGGACCTGATCGATACGGCCGATATGCCCACCGCGTATGGATCGCCTGCCTACGAGGGCCGCCGGCCGGAGAAGGACGCATGGGTAGTCGCCCGTTTGCGCGAAGCGGGCGCCACTGTACTCGGCAAAACGGTCACCACCGAGTTCGCCTGGCGTCAGCCCGGCGCAACGACCAACCCCTGGAATCGCGATCACACGCCTGGCGGTTCATCGAGCGGTTCGGCCGCCGCCGTTGCGGCAGGCATCGTGCCGCTCGCGCTCGGCACGCAGACGTTCGGATCCGTCATCCGTCCCGCCGCGTATTGCGGTGTGGTCGGGGTAAAGCCGAGTTACGGCACGATCGCGCGGACCGGCGTCCTGCCGTTGTCAGGCTCGCTCGATCACCTTGGCGTTTTCACCACCAATGTCGCCGATGCCGTTCATGCGCTGTCCATTCTGGCGGGTACCGATCCGGACGATCCACACGCCTCGCATAGCAACCGCCAGGGGAAAGACCCAGGCAATGCGACGAAGCGGCCGCCACGCATCGGCGTGTTGCGCGAGCAGATCGGTGGACCGGTCGACGAGGCGCAGCAACACGTTCTGAGCCAACTGGCCTTACGTTTGCGCGCGGACGGCGCTGAAATCGTCAATGCCGACTTGCCCGTCGAACTGGCCGACGCTGCAAGGCATGCTGCGGTCCTGCTCGCAGTTGAAGCCGCGCTGACACATGGCGAACTGATAGACCGTTCGCCGGCTATGGTCAGCGCATCGATTACCGCTCTTGTCGAGCAAGGCCGCGCTTTGCCTGCTACTGAATATGCGCAAGCGAAGGCATTGCAGGTACAGATGGCGCTTCGCTTCGACCGGTGGCTCACCGAAACGGCGGGACTGGACGCGCTGCTGGTGGCGCCCGCATCGGGCGAGGCACCGCGCGGGCTCGACTATACGGGCGATGCGGCGTTCTGCACGCCCTGGACCTTCCTCGGCGTGCCGGCTGTGACGTTACCGGTTGGCTTCGGTCCGGCCGGGCTGCCGCTTGGCGCGCAACTGGTCGGTGCGAGTCGATGCGACGCCGCGTTGCTCTCGCTTGCGAAGTGGGTAGAAGGCAGAACCGGCTGGGCAGCCGAAGTGGCTTCTCGCTAAGGCCAGCATCGTTGTGTGCAGCAAGTATCACGCGGTCATGCGAACCCGTAGCGGCTGAACGGCTGGCAATGATCGTTTTAATTGATGAGGAAACATGTCAGCAGAATTCCTGAATCCTGCGCGCGGCATTCGCGGGATGGCGGTCACACCCCATGCGCTCGCGTCGCAAAGCGCGCTCGCGATCCTGCGCGATGGAGGCAATGCCGTCGAGGCGATGATTGCCGCAGCGGCGACCATCGCAGCGGTGTATCCGCATATGAACAGCATCGGCGGTGACGGCTTCTGGTTGATTTCGCGGCCGGGCGAAGAGCCAGTCGGCATCGAGGCGTGCGGCGCGGCGGCATCGGCGGCGACGATCGACGCCTATCGCGCGCGCGGCCTGCAATCCATTCCGTTTCGCGGCCCGATGGCGGCGAATACCGTGGCCGGCACCGTATCGGGTTGGGCGTTGGCGCATCGTTGGTCCGCTGACAACCTCGGCGGCAAGCTCCCGGTCGCGCGCCTGCTGGAAGATGCGATCACTTATGCGGGCGGCGGTATCCCGGTCACGCGCAGCCAGTCCGAATGCGTCGCGCTCAAGCGGCAGGAACTGGTGTCGGTGGCGGGGTTTGCCGAAACGTTTCTGACGGCCGACAACCCGCTGGGCGTGCCGGCCGTTGGCGAGCGCTTTGTGCAGCCACGTCTTGCCGCGACGCTCGAGCGTCTCGCCCACGCGGGTCTCGACGACTTCTACCGCGGCGACCTCGCGCGCAGCATCGCCGCCGACCTGCACGCCCTCGACAGTCCACTGTCGCTGGCAGACCTTGAACAGCATCACGCGAGGCTGCGCACGCCGCTGGCGCTCACACATTCGCTCGGCACGATCTACAACATGCCGCCGCCCACACAGGGGCTTGTATCGCTGCAGATTCTCGGTGTGCTCGACCGCGTCCTGCGCGACGATATGGATCCGCTCGGGCCCGAATACGTCCACGCGTGCGTGGAGGCGGCCAAGCTCGCGTTCGCCGTCCGCGACAAGCACATCACCGACCCGGATTACATGCAGGTCGATCCGCAAACGCTGCTTGCGCCGCCTGTGCTCGACGCGATGGCCGCGCAGATTTCGATGTCCGCGGCGGCCCCGTGGGGTCGCGGTCTCGGACCGGCCGACACGGTGTGGCTCGGCGTGATCGACGGCGATGGCGTGGCGGTCAGCTTTATCCAGAGCATTTATCACGAGTTCGGCAGCGGACTCGTGCTTGCGGATTCGGGCATCAACTGGCAAAACCGCGGCTGTAGCTTCTCGCTCGATCCGTCCGCACGCAATCCCCTTACGCCGGGACGACGGCCGTTTCACACGCTGAACCCGGCACTCGCGCGCTTCACTGATGGACGCACGATGGTGTACGGAAACATGGGTGGCGACGGTCAGCCGCAATCGCAAAGCGCCGTGTTTTCGCGGATCGCGCAGTTCGGCTGGAATCCGCAAGCCGCTATCGATGCGCCGCGCTGGCTGCTGGGCCGCACCTGGGGGCGCACCAGTGAAACGCTCAAGCTGGAGGCACGTTTTCCCGCCGAGACGTTCAATGCGCTGCGCCTTCTCGGCCACGACGTGGAGCAGATGCTGCCATACGACGAGGCAATGGGCCACGCCGGCGCGATCGTCCGGCACAGCAACGGATGTCTGGAGGCGGGCTATGACCCGCGCAGCGACGGATCCGCAGCGGGCTGGTAAGCGCGTCTGCTGAACCGCGGGCGCCCGTTGCGCCCGCACCCTTTTTTCAATGACGACCCGCGAGCGTTCGCGCCGACGGCAAGGACGGCGCTCGTCCGTCCATCTGTCGATACGTCAAGCCAAAACGGAGAGAATCACAGTGAACACCCGTACGCAACCATTCAGAGGCGCCGCCTCGCCCGGCGCGCAAACGGCCGCGCATACCCGCTGGATCCAGCTCGGACTCGGCCTGGTTTGTATGATGACGATTTCGAGTCCGCAATATGTATGGACGCTGATGACGAAGCCGCTCATGGCCAAACTCGGCATTGCGCTTCCGGAACTGCAAGTGACATTCTCCCTGCTGGTTCTGCTGCAAGCATTCTTTTCACCATTCCAGGGTGCCCTGATCGATCGTTTCGGGCCGCGCATGCTGATCTCGATCGGTACGTTGCTGGCAGGCGTGAGCTGGGTGCTGGCTTCGTATGCGCACACCACGTCGATGCTGTACCTCACGTATGGCGGCATTGGCGGTCTGGGTACCGGCATCGTCTACGTCGGCGTTGTCGGATTCGTGGTTCGCTGGTTTCCCGATCGACGTGGCTTCGCCGCCGGTGTAGCGGCAGCAGGCTACGGCATGGGCGCCATTGTCACCACTTTTCCAATCTCCGCATCGCTGGCGGCGCACGGTGTCGAATCCACGCTGTGGCTATACGGCATCATCTTCGCGGCCGTCGGCCTGCTCGCCTCGCAGGGCCTGCGCGTACCGCCCGCTGCGCCTCATATCGGCTCGGCCGTATCCCCGACAGCGCCCGCGACGCGCGACTACCGTCCGTCCGAGATGCTCAAGACGCCGCTGTTCTGGCTGATGTTCGTGATGATGACGATGATGTCCACCTCCGGCCTCATGGTCACGTCCCAGATGGCGAGCTTCGCCGCCGACTTCGGCGTCAGCAAGGTACTTGTCTTCGGGCTCGCCGCGTTGCCGCTGGCATTGACGATCGACCGCTTCACAAACGGGCTGACCCGTCCGCTGTTCGGCTGGATATCGGATCGTCTGGGGCGCGAAAATACGATGTGTTTCGCGTTCGCGCTGGAGGGCGTGGCGATGGCCCTCTGGCTGATGACGCGCGACAACGCGGTCCTGTTCGTGCTGCTGTCCGGCGTGGTCTTCTTCGGCTGGGGTGAGATTTTTTCGCTGTTCCCCTCGACGCTGACCGATACCTTTGGCACCCGTTTTGCCACGGCGAATTACGGCTGGCTGTATATCTCGTTCGGCATTGGCTCGATCTTTGGCGGCCCGCTGGCCGCGCTGCTGCATCAACAAACCGGTAGCTGGGTGCCGGTGTTCGGCTGTGCGATTGTGCTCGATGTGAGCACGGCCGCGCTCGCGATGTTCCTGTTGAAGCCGACGCGCGCGCGGTTTGTCAGAGGGCGAGGATAAGCCGTCAATTCGGGCGACATCTCTTCCGCAAGCAAGGCTTGTCTCGACACCCTGAGCCGCACGACCGCGCGTTAGGGGCTCGGTGGTGACGTCAATGGCAATGGCCGCTATCGCAGCGGCCATTGTTGCTTCAGCGGTGCCGCGCAAAAAACCTGCACGAGGCGCGCATACGTGATCAGCGATTTCTATCGATTGTGCGGGCGGCTTTCGATTATCTCGCTTCAAATCCGCGCACCTATACTCAATCACATGCAGCACTAAACGGACGCCTGCGGCGTAGCAGATGACCGTTGATAAACCGCCAGTGCGCAACGCGCCGCGCGTGTATGACCTTCAAACGGCGAATCAGGAGAACAGGCATGAGCAGAGCAACTTCAGCGGTCATGGTGCACGCCCAGTCGAAGACGTCGGTTCGCTGGAAGATCTTCCTCATCATGTTGCTGCTGGTGACGGTCAACTATATCGACCGTGCCTCGCTGTCCGTCGCGATGCCGATGATCGCAAGCGAGTTCACGCTTTCACCGGTCATGCAAGGCATCATCATGAGTTCGTTTTTCTGGTCGTACACGCTGATGCAGATTCCGGGCGGCATGGCAGTCGACCGCTTCAAGCCGCGGCTGGTCCTCGCGCTTTGCACTCTGCTCTGGGGGGCCTTCCAGGGTCTTGGCGCGTTGACCACCAATGCGATGAGCCTGCTTGCCACGAGGCTCGGACTCGGTGTGGCCGAAGCGCCCGTTGCCTCTGCGGGAGGTGCGCTCAATGCGATGTGGCTTACTCAGCACGAGCGGGTCCGTGGCGCATCGCTCATGGATGGCGGCTCGCCGCTCGGCGCGGCACTCGGATCGGTGCTGATCACCTGGCTGATCGTGGTCGCACACTCATGGCGCACAGCGTTCGCGATTGCCGGCGTCGGCACGATCCTGTGCGGCATCGGAGCCTGGTACTACATCAAGAATCAGCCGCGCGAGCACGCCGGGGTCAACGAAGCCGAAGCGGAACACATCGAACGGGCCCGGCGCAAGGAAGATGAAAAGGAAGCCGACAACCTGTCGGGCAACGCGCTCGATTTCTTCAAGTATCGCTCCGTATTGCTGATGTTCGTGGGTTTCATGTGTTGCACGACGCTGTACTACGGCCTGCTGACATGGATGCCCACCTATCTCCAGAAAGTGCAGGGTTTCAATATCCAGCAAATGGGCGGTGCCAGCTTCGTGATCTTCTTTTGCGGTTTCGTCGGTGAACTCTCGGGAGCCTACGTCGCCGACAAGTGGCTCGCCAGCGGTGCGGCGCCGAACCGCGTCATGCGCACTTTCTTCGGTATTGCTGGCGTGGTTGCGACGATCGCCGTGTTTTCAGTGGCCCATGCGACGAGCCCCACGATGGTCGTGATTCTGCTGTCCATTACGCTCTTTTTTCTGCGGTGGGGCGGTCTGTACTGGTCGATCCCCGCGATGCTCGCCTCGCGCAACAAGGTGGGCGTGCTCGGCGGTCTGCTCAATTTCGGTGGGAATCTCGGCGGCATGGTGATCCCGATCGCAATCGGCGCGATCGTTCAATTCACGGGCTCCTACTTCCTTGCGCTGATGTGTTTCGCCGCAATGGGCATCGGCCTGCTGCTCTGTTCGATCGGAATCGATTATGAAACGAAGATTCCGGTCTGAACGATCGTCGCGCCTCGCATGAACAACGTTGCTACTGAGATTGGAAAATGGGAATTGCAAAAGTCGAAGACATCATTGGCCAAACCGTCCGGCGCGACATTGGCCGCATGAAGCGGTTCGTCGAAGGTCAGCTGGAAGCCGCTGCGCGTTCGATCGTAAGCACGCCGAACGCCCACGTCGGTATCGTGACCGGTTTTTTCATACGCAATGCCGTCCCGCCCTCGCCGGAGACGGACGGTCTGGGCGGCATGGCCCATCTGGCCGCCGCGCTGTCGAACCTGGGCATACCGGTGACGGTGATTTCGGACGCGCCATGTTGCAAGGCGGTCTGGGCAGTCATCACCGAGCTGCCGAAAGACGTGGCGTTCGAAATCACCTCGGTGAGCGCGGCATCGGTCAAATCCCTGCGAGCGCGGCTCAGCGAGGCTGAACGTCCTGTCACCCATATGATCGCGATCGAGCGCGTGTCGCCCGCGAGCGACGGCAAGCCGCACCGCGAGTACGGCGCGGACATGTCCGACGATACCGCTCCGCTGCATCTGCTGTTCGAGGATCCCGGGTGGCCGCGTCCGTGGATCACGATCGGGATCGGCGACGGTGGCAATGAAATCGGCATGGGCGTGCTGCCCGAGGACATCGTTCACGACGACATTCCCAACGGCAAGCTGATCAGCGCCGCCATTCCCGCGGACTACCTGATCGTGTCCAGCGTCTCGAACTGGGGCGGCTGGGGATTGGTCTCCGCGATGGCGATGGTCGCGCCACGAGACGCCGCGGTGCGGCTCCTCGCCGATTTCACGCCGGAACGCGACCGGGCCTATCTGACTGCGGCCGTCGAGGTCGGTCAAGCGGTCGACGATAGCCGCATCGACCGCCCCGCGACGCCGAAGATGAGTGTCGACCGGCTGTCCTGGGAACAGCATGCACAGGTGCTGCGTCAGCTCAGGGCGCATGTCGACGGATATCTTGCAGAGCCGTCGTACTCGTGAGCGCACCCCCTTTTTCATTGCTTGGCAGACCCACCATGTCCGGCCTTTCGACCACCACTCTCAAACGTGCGCCTTCGTGGGCCGTCAGCCTGCCAGAAGAATTGCAGACGCCGTGTTTCATCGTGTCCGAGCGCGGCATTATCGATAACCTGCGTGCGACCGCCTATGCGTGTGGAGGGGTGGAGCGGCTCATGCCGCATGTGAAGACGCATCGCTCCGGCTGGGTCGTCGAGAGGCTGCTTCGCGAAGGCGTCACCGCATTCAAGGCCGCTACCGTCGCCGAAGTGGCAATGGTGCTCGAGGCGGGCGCACAGCACGTGGTCTGGGCGTACCCGACCGTGAACCGCGCTCATATCCGCACCGTGCTCGCCCTGGCGCACGCGCATCCAGACGCACGGGTCGAAGCTCTCGTCGACTCGACGGCGGGCGTGGCCGCATGGCGTCTCGCGGCGAACGGCACGCCGCTGATCAACCTCGCGCTGCTCATCGATCTGGATGCCGGCATGGGCAGAACGGGCGCGCCAATTGCGGCGCCGACGCTGCAATTGGCCCGGGAGCTGGCCACAAGCGGCTGCTTTGGAGGATGGCATGTCTACGACGGCCATATTCATGACCTCGACCGCGCCGTACGCGGCGCGCGGGTGGCCGCCATCGTGGAGCAAGTGGCGGCGCTGATGCACGCGGCCGATGCCGCGGGACTGTCGACGCGGCTCATCGCCGGGGGCAGCTATACGTTCGATCTTTGGCCGCCTGCACTCGCCGACTTCGTCTCCCCGGGCAGTTGGACCTATTCGAGCGCTCAGCACGACTCGGAGTTGCCCGCGCTCGGCTGGGCGCCCAGCGCCTATGTGCTGGCCACGGTGATTTCACGCACCAGCACGACCGCCACGCTCGATGCGGGCTCGAAGGCTATCTCGCCCGACAAGCCGCTCGCCGAGCGCTTTCGCTGGGACGGCAAAATCCTGATGATGAGCGAGGAGCACGTGGTGGTCGAGAACACCGATCTCGCGGTCGGCGATCGGGTCATGCTATTGCCGCGGCACGCCTGCACGACTGCTTATCTCTATCCCAGCGCACTGGTGCTTGACTCCGAAGGATCGTGGGAAGTGCGTGAGCAACTCGGGAGCCGTCGATAAGCTACCGGGCCAACAACGGACAGGTATCGATCGAAACGATGCAGCGCGACGCAGCCGCGCAAGGCGAAGGGACAAACATGAGCAACAGTGGCACGCCCCGCGCATTGCGCGGCGTCAATCCGGCCGACGTCAAACCAGGTGGGCACTATTCTTCCGCGATGATCGCGGGCGACTTCGTGTTCCTGTCCGGCCAGACGCCGCGCGACGCGGACCGCCAGGTGATCGGCGACTCGATCGAAGAACAGACCCATGCGACGCTCGCCAATGTCGAGCGGGTGCTGGCCGCCGCCGGCGCGGGACTCGAGGACGTCGTCAAGGTCACCGTGTATCTGACCGATATGACGCTCTTCAGCCGTTTCAACGCGCGCTATTCGAGCTGGTTTGCCAGGCACGAACCGGCGCGAACGACCGTGGAGGTCGGTCTGCAGGGTGTGCTCGTGGAGATCGACGTGGTGGCCTACCTCGGCAACTGATAAGCGAGGCGCTGTGGCGCGCCGCACGTTTGCTAAAAGCTGTAAAGCCTTGCGGGATTTTCAACGAGTATTCGATGCCGTGCCGATGCATCGGGTATCCACAGCGTCAGATCGTCCAGCAGGAGGGCGGCGTCCGGCTTGTTACCGGGCGCTTGCGTCGGATGAGGCCAGTCCGATCCCCATAGCGTCCTGTCCGGGGCAAGCTCGGCAAACCTGCGCGCGACCATGCCGGCATCGGCGTAGACCGGTGCTCCGCTTTGCGACGCCAGATAGGGACCACTCAATTTGACCCAGCTACGGCCACGGGCCAGCAGCGCCTCGATCATCCGGAACGCGGCGTGCTCCGCGCCGCCCGGTTGCGGGACCTGTCCCATATGATCGATCACGAGCGGCGACGACAGACTCGCCAGCAACTGCTGATGCGCGAGTAGCTGCGCAGCGGTGGCATTGACCTGAATGTGCCAGCCGAGCGGTTCGATCCGCTTCGAGAGTGGCGCCATCATCGATACCGTGACGCCGACCAGGTATTCGAGGTTAAACCGCAGCCCGCGTATGCCCATGTGGTGAAGACCGGCCAGTTCGCTATCCGTGATCGTGACCGGCACGGTCGCGATACCACGCGCGGCGCTTCCGAACCGCGACAAGGCGTCGAGCAGGCAACGGTTGTCGGTTCCATACGTCGACGGTTGAACGACGACATGTCGCTCGATACCCAGCTTCCGCTGCAGCGCACCATAGTCGGCAACGGTCGCATCGGGCGGCTGCAATAGTGATGACGGATCGACGGGATATCGCGCATCGTAGACGTGGTGGTGACTGTCGGTCGCCTTGGGCGGAACGGGGAAACGCGGCTGGCCGATGCCTGCGGCTCGTGCCGACTGTTCGGGAGAGGCCGATTCGCCGGGTGAAGCCGGTGTGGTCTCGCGCCTCGTCATCGAAGTGTCGCGGCGAGAGTCTTTTCCGCTTCGGAGTAAATCACTCACGGTGGCCTTCCTTTTTTTGCTTCAAACCGCAGTCCGTTAGCCAGCGGGTTCATCGGAGCGCGGACCGTCCTGCTGCGCTGGACCGACGACGCACCGCGCTCCATTTCAACGCGCAGCGTGGATCAGTATATGCAAGCAATTTGTCCAGGAGATAATCAAAGTCAGCGACACCGGCCGATAAAAACCTTCGATCATGCGCATTACTCTTCAGCAAATTGAAACCTTCTATTGGGTGGCGCGGTTAGGAGGATTTCATGCGGCAGCGCGTCATCAGCACCTCACGCAGCCGACTATTTCAGCACGCATCCAGGAGTTCGAAGAACATCTCGGCGTGCAGCTTTTCACGCGCAGCCGGTCGCGCTCGGAACTCACGCTGGCGGGCCGCGACGCGCTCGCCAACGCGGAGCAGGTGCTGAAGCTCGCCGGGAAGCTCGAACAGATTGCGAAGCGAGCCGACCCCATGTACGGGCTTCTGCGTCTCGGCGCGATTGAGTCGATCGCGCTCGCGGGGCTTGCCGATCTGCTGACGCAGCTCAAAACGCGATATCCGCAAATGAAGATCGAACTCACGATCGATGTGGGCGTCGCGCTGGGACGCAAACTCGGTGCGCATGAACTGGACATAGCGATACTGAACGACTCCACCGATGCGCCCCACGTGATCGAGACCGCCATCGGCCACACCGATCTGCACTGGGTTGCGTCGCCACAACTCGTGCCCGACTTCAATGTCACGCCTCACGATCTTGCGTCGGTGCCGATCATCACCGTCTCGCAACCGTCGTCGAATCATTCGCTGGTGATGAACTGGTTCCGCAGCGCCGGATGCAATCCGGACAACGTCAGCTCATGCAATTCCCTGTCCATGATGTCGCGACTGGTCGCGGCCGGACATGCGGCAGCCGTCATGTCGCCCGCGATCATGCGCGCGGAGATCGATGCCGGGCTGATTCATGTACTGAACACTGAACGCCCGATCACACAGCAAGGTTTTTTCGTCGCCTATCAGGAAGAGTGTCTGAGTGGCGCGGATACCATCGTGACGTTGGCAAAAGAGGTGCTCACACGCAGCCGTGTGCTGATACCGGGGTAGTTCGCGCGAGCGCGCAGAGTAACGTGCGCCCCGCGGCCGCACCGGAATCAGCGCGGCGGAATTCGGTGCCGCCTTGAACGAACATATCGTCGCTCACTCCGCGCCGCGCGTTGGAACCCTAGGCGTTGCGGGGACGCGCCGTCGTGCCGCGCACGATCAGGTCGGTCGGCACGATGTACTGCGAACTCACGGGCCGTCCTTCGATCCGTGCAAGCAGATACTCGGCGCTGCGCGCACCGATTTCATCGGCGGCAAGCCGCATGGTTGTCAGCGGCGGCGACGTGAAGCTGGAGAATTCGATGTCGTTGATGCCCGCGATCGACAGGTCGCCCGGCACGTCGATACCCGACTCGCGCGCCTCGGCCAGTGCGCCGATTGCAAGCAGATCGGTGCCGCAGATGACAGCCGTCGGACGGTCGGGTCCGTTCATCAGCGCCTTCATCGCCATTTGGCCTTCAATGATCTTGTGCGGCATCTCGATGAGATGCTCGTGGCGCAACTGCAGCCCACGCGACTGCAACGCCGCGCGAACGCCGATGATGCGATCCGCCGCGCGATCGCTGTGCTGCGTCATCTGCGTGATCATGCCGAAGCGCGTGTGTCCGAGATCGAGCAGATAGTCGGCGAGGCGGCGGCCGACCGCCACGTTGTCGAAGCCGACATACGGGTGGTCGTGATCGACTGTCCAGCCATTGACGAGCGGAATCTGTTCTTTTTCAATCAGTTCGTACAGCGCGGGGGAATGGCTGCGACCCACCAGCATCAGCCCGGCGATGCCGTCCGCGATCAAGGCGCGGACCTGCTTCAACTCGTCTTCCTGATCGTAGTACGAGCATCCAAGCAACAATGTGTAGCCGGCTTCCCCGATGCGCTTTTGTAGCGCGAACACGCCGATCGCGAAGTTCTGGTTTTCCAGCGATGGAATGACCGCACCAATCGTTTTCGAGCGCTGCGATGCCAGCGCGCGCGCCGCGGCGTGCGGCGTGTACCCGAGTTCCTGCGCAATGTCGCGCACACGGTTCTGCAGTTCGACTGCCACCTTTGCGTTGCCGTTCAACACGCGCGAAACCGTCGCAGTCGATACCCCTGCCGCGCGCGCCACATCCTGCACGGAAATCGAATTCGATTTGCGACGAGGCGCCCTTTTCTTTGTTTCGTTGGTCAACTTGCACCCTGCCCAGTGTCGAGGCGCACCATCGCGCCATCCCTGTGCGCCATACTATAACGCGGCACCCTGAGAAATGCCCATTGCCCGTGGGCCTTTGCCTGCCTGGCCCGTGCGGGGTTCGCAGCGAACTTCATTGCCGGGAGCGCAGCCGGACTGCGTCACGTTTGTTCCCGCTGTCACGTGCGTTGCCCGAGACACTGTTCTCGATCACCGAGTGGGCGTCGGGTTGATCGATGCAGCGCTTTGACAGTCGCACCACATCGAGATGAGCAGCCCATAATGAAAAGTTGGCGCGGGCGGTGCGTGGGATCATCAGGCCACGGCGATGAACATGACGAGCGTGACGCGGGCGTGCTGTGAGGCTTCGAAAAGGTCGTTGCAAGGTTCGATATTCAAGTCCCGGAAACCGCAGCCATGTGACATGGGGCACGCCAGCACGCCTTCGCACCCGCAATCAATTCAAGTAACCGCTTTCAATATCGTTCGAAATCACGGCATTTCGTCATGGGGAAATGCAAAGAATGTTGCTTGATTTTAGCGGTCAACTGGGAACAACTCAAGAGAAAGCGCTTACTCATTTGCCCTGTGCCGGGACTTCGTGAATGCCCGGTGCAAGTGCGAGCGGGTTGCACACCATCGTAATCACCGGGAGCCGCGGCACCTAGCAAGCTTGAAGCACGTTGATGACGCGGCTCACGAGCAACGCGCGAGTATTGCGTCCATATTCGGCCATATGCGTTGAGGCCGCATGCGCCCTCAACGCTTCCGCGCTTTCCCAGCGCTCGATGACAGCAAACGTGTCATTGCCGAGCGGCGTCTGAATCGTCCCGAAGTCAGGCACGTCGACTACCGCCTCGTAGCTGATGCATCCCTCTTCCGCCAGCACCGCCGGACGATTCCTGTTGAAGAGTGCCAGCACAGCTTCACGTTGACCGGGTTGGGTTGTGATCGTCGCAATGACATGGATCATCTGGGCCTTCTCCTTTCCTGTTTCGGCGCCGATCGCCGCACGAAATCATAGCCGTGTTCGGATGCGCTTGCTGACAGGGCGCCGCAATTTACCCGTTCGTCACGTCACCAGGTTGTGGCTTCCGCGTGCGCACACGTGCGGCTTTTCTGATTTCGCCAGCGACATACGAGCTGAACGTATTGGCAACGTCCGGCAGATTCAGAATGTTGGCCTCGGTGACGTTGGCCGGTTTGAGCATTTGACGCTCGATGGCGCGAAGCCCCATCGTGCTCGACGCAACAAACTTCCGGACAAGGTCCTCGCGTGTCTTCTTGTCTGCCGTGTCGAAGAATTCGCGCGCGAGGCGAATTTCCTCCTGTCGACGTTTGTCGGCTGCGGCGTTAGCTGCCGCCAGGCTGGCCGCGACGGCCTTCTGCCTGTCAGACTTGGCCCCCTGCTCGCCCGTCGTCGCGTCGACAATCTGAGCCTGAATCAGTTCGACCTGCCTGTCGGCATCGGATACTCGGTAGTTGTCCGAAAGAGCCCTCATCAGGTAGGCGGAAGCTCTTTTTACCTTGGTACCTTGTCTGATTGTCCAACGCGTGTAGTCGATGGCTTGTTGAATGCGCTCATCGGTCCAGACGGCCCTGTTCTCAGCGATTTTTTCAAACTGTTTATCCGACAGACCGAACTCATCCTGAAGCATTTTGAAGAGTGCGACCGAGTTGAGCATGGCCGCTTTGGATGCCAATGCCCCTTCCTTGCGTTTGAGCCTGAAGCGAATCTGGTCCTTCTTTCGCGAGCCGGGCGTTCCGGCGCGGGTCTCGTACGACATCTCGATGTCGGACAGCTCGTTGATCTGGTTGACGGCGGGTTCGAGATAGTCGCGCTTGAAGTACTTGAACTCTGCGTTGTTTGCCCAGGACTTGCCGGGCAGGTTTCGAACGAGATCGAGTGACAACCAGTCCGTTAGCCCGCTGGGTACGGCCGGCAACACATGATCGTAAATGCCGCGAGCGTAGATCAGCGTGAATCTCGAGGTGACCAGCAGGCTAGTCCAGTACGAATTCTCGGGATCCTTGATGAGGCGTTGCAACTCGACAGGCACCCGGAAGCGAATCCGGCCGTTTCTCACGCTGACCCTGCCGATCAACTCGAGCCAGTCCCCGTCTTCATTCTGGACCACCAGGTCCTCGTCCGCGTCGTCATCACCCGTGCTGCCCTCCTCGCCCGGCTCCTGAGACTCCGTCAGCATTCGTCCTTTCGAATCAACGGACACCACCGGCGCACTCATCACTTCGAGCATGGAAGATTTGACGCTGCGGATAACGCTGGAGAAATGCTTTTTGTTCCTGCTGTCATAACGCATCAGCCATTTGAAGAAGCTGAGCGTCACGTCATAGGTTTCCTGGATTTCCGGGTCCTGCGCGACGATGAAGTAAGCGGCATCAACAAAGCGTCTGGCGGACAGGCCTAAACCGATAATGCGTGCAAAGACCCGGTTCTTTTGATAACCGATATCTTTGTCTGGACTGGCCTCGTCGATGGACCTTTGCGCCGGCGCCATTTCCACGAATAGATCCAGAGCGAATTGAAGAGGAGTTACTCGTCGGTCGACGTTGCCGGACATGCCTGTTCCCTTTGATTTTCAGCAGACTCTAGGCATACGGAGGTGAGATGTCAATAAAAAAGTCTCACCCTGAGCACCGTGGCGAACCGGATGCACATCATCTCTCACCATCAGCACACTATCTCTCACCCCTACTGCAAAGCGCGACACTTGAGCCCATGATGGTCGGGGGTTCGGCCGGTTATCCACAGGTGTCGCGGCAAAATCTCTCACCTTTAAGGAAACGTGCTTTGGCCTCTCACCTTCACAGACCTTGAATCTCCTCTTCGACCGCAGAATATCTCACCCCAGGCGCACATTTTTTCTCACCTTCGGCACATTGAATCTCACCTCTCGATGATTAACTGTTTGATAACAAAGGATTCGTGTTTCGCCTGTATGTTTGTTAGTACGTTTTTTTTATAAAACAACTAACAAACCGGTGGACAACGTAAGCGATTGACGCGCTCCGCCTCCAACTCCGCGAGAGATTCGAGGGCTGCGGCGTGGACGCGCCACTGGGATAGCTGGTGGCTCCGGTGCTCTTCAAAATCAAGGTCTGGATAAACTGCTCGGTGACGTTCTAGCCGACGAGTGACGCACCACTGCCCCTGTTTAAGCCGCACGGCGCCCATACGATATCTCGCAGCATACAAATTGGTCCTAATTCTGCCGACGTCTTCAGCCCTTCAGGAAAGGTGAGAGATTGTGTGCAGCGTCTTCGGCGAGTCGTTCGATTCGACGCCCTCCGGTGCCCGCTACTTGTGGCCGTCATCCGCGATAGACATCGCCCCAACGCCACGCTCTAAGCGGTCGACGTCGCTGAATCATAGGTGAGAGATTATGTGCAACGGGAGACACGCTCGATGTCGGCATCAACGCCCGCGCACACTATCTCTCACCTTTGTGCCTCCATTTAGCCATCTGAAATAAAAATGTAATGTAACCGGTGACGTTTGATCGTTCATTACGTCGCCAAGCGCTTCGCGCGCAATCTTTTCCTCGGCTCTTAGCCTCGGTGCGCCGGGCCCTGGACATAATCTCTCACCTTTTCGCTAAAGGCGCTCGAAGGAGAATCGATGCGTCCGTCAAAGGTGAGAGATTTTGTGACGGGATCTTCTTTATCCCGGCTGGCATCATTTCAGCCGAAGCCATACAAAACAGCGGCTTACGGGGGATACTTGAGAAACTGGACTATGAGATAAGCCTGTTTTTGCGTTTTTCCTGTATTCTTCGTTTAGCTTCAATTTCCATGGAAAACTCAGAAATGGCCAATGTCAGCCAACCGATGCCAATAGACCGAACCGTGACGCTTGAGGAAATCTCAGATTTCGCGGATGTCGTCACCGATTATGCAACTGAACTGCGGGACCAGATTCTCGCGCCGCGCCCACGCAAGGAAGCGCCGGTGTTTACGACAGGTGAGGTTGCGGAGTTGTGCGGTCTGACGCGCCAACAGGTGCAGTACCTGGCAACCAAGGGAGACGGTGTGCTGCCAGAAGGGCAATCCACCGGGACAGGGCGAAGCCGTAGCCGCCTCTTCACGCTGCCTGAAGCACGAAACTGGGTACAGCAGGTATCGGACATCTACCAGACGCCTCTGGTGGCTGGGCCAAGCGATTTCGAAGGCAAGGTCCTTATTACGTCGCAGTTGAAGGGCGGCTCGGCTAAAACCACAACCTCGATGTGTCTCGCCCAAGGGTTGAGCCTCCGCGGGCGAAAGGTACTCGTCGTCGACCTTGATCCGCAGGCATCGCTTTCCGAATTATGTGGTCTGTATGCCGAGAAGGAGGTCTCTCCGGACGACACCGTGCTTCCTTTTGTCTACGACCAAAAGATCGAGGGAGGCCTGCTCGCCAAGGTGCAGCCGACGTATTGGGATGGGTTGGACATCATTCCGGCGCATACCGAACTGGTCGGGGCGGAGTATCACCTTCCGGCTATGCAGATGAAGCTTGCGGGATTCAAGTTCTGGCAGGTGCTCCGGGATGGGCTGGCGCCGTTGCGTAAGCACTATGACTACATCATCCTGGATACGTCGCCGTCCTTGTCCTATCTGAACCTGAACGCACTGATGGCAGCTGACGCGATGGTAATGCCGATGGTCCCCGAGAATCTCGATTTCTTCAGTTCGCTTTCCTTCTGGCGGTTGTTCTCCGACGTCGCCAAGTCATTCATTAAATATGAGGCTAACAAGAAGTACGACTTCGTTTCGGTGTTGCTGACGCGCGTGAACTACAGCAGCACTTCCTCGGCACCGGTTGTGCGTACGTGGGCGCAAGGGGCCTATCGCCACTGGCTTGACCCGTTCGAAGTTCCTGCCAGCTCCGTAATGAGTTCCGGCGCGCTGGCATTTACGACTGTTTTTGACATCAGCAGCTCTCATAGCCAGGCGAAATCGTTGGCACGCGTCAAGCAGCCGTTAATCGAATACTGCCGATGGGTCGATGACATGTTCGTCAAACAATGGAGGCCAGCACAATGAGCACCAATAATATCCGTGACCAGATGTTGGCTAAGACTGCGAATCTTCGGTCGACAGCAGAAAGGACTCCCGATGCTAGTCGGCGCGCGAATCGCACGGAGACGGCGCCTGGAATGGCCGGAGCGTTAGCCGCGGCACAATTAAGAGTGCAGGAGCTTGAGTCAACGGGAACGACGTCGCAGTTGCCAGTGACGGAAATCGTTCCTAATCCCTGGCAGCCGCGAAGGGTCTTCAATGAAGTCAAGTTAGCCGAACTGGCGGAGTCTATTCGCGAAGTCGGGCTGATGCAGCCTATTGTTGTTCGTCGAGTTGATTCGGCCTATCAGATTGTCGCGGGGGAGCGGCGCTGGCGGGCGCACAAGATTCTCGGCGCGG
The DNA here is from genome assembly GCF_002278075.1 of Paraburkholderia aromaticivorans. NCBI lineage: Bacteria > Pseudomonadati > Pseudomonadota > Betaproteobacteria > Burkholderiales > Burkholderiaceae > Paraburkholderia > Paraburkholderia aromaticivorans. The sequence goes on from NZ_CP022991.1 coordinate 296,612, forward strand.
AGCACATCAAAACGGTGGTGATCGACTGCTCTGACCAGGACATGATCGTGCTGGCGCTGGTCGAGAATATGGACCGGGACGATCTGACTGACTATGAAGTGGCCATTTCCCTTCGTCGGTCTGAGAGCGAGTTTCCGAGCCGCAAAAGGCTGGCGGAAGCGGTCGGCCTTTCACGTACGGGGCTCTATCAGTATCTAGCGTTCGAAAATCTTCCGGACTTCATGAAGAAGGACCTTGATTTGCAGCCTTCCCTGCTGGGCTGCAATGCTGCAGAGGAAGTTGTTTCGGCGCTTAAGAAGCATGGTAATGAAGCTGAGTCAGCCGCACGCGAGCTCTGGCCAGATGTAGTCAAGGGGGAGCTGCCGCAAGGCAAACTTGCGCCGGCCATTACTGCTATGGTCACGCGCCGCACTTCCGGGACAACGGCTCGTGAGAGGCACATCGAGAAGTTCTTTGCCGGAAAAGACCAGGCGGGAAGTATTACCAAGGACGTCAACAGCTTTACCGTCAAGATTAAAGCTGCCGCGTTGACGGAGGCCCAGGAGGCGAGAATCCGGCAGCTTATCAGTGAGCTTTACAAAGGCGAGCCGCGCTGACAAGCGCTCTCGCTGAAAAAAGCCCGCCTTGCGCGGGTTTTTTTGTGCCTGCGCGTTGGTCGCGTCAGTATTACTGACACTAGCTTGGAGGCGAGCCAATGATGTTCTGTTGGCAGGGGCGGAGTCTGTTCCCGTTGGCAGCAGTGGCGTCCGCTTGATGGGGCGTCCCGGCGCGGACGCATTCAGTAAATCAAGATGTGTTAGCCGAGTCGTTACGGCAAACGTGGCTGGCAGTTGCCAGTATTCCACCGGCCCGGCCCGGCTTGGCCCGTGCGCGTGTCCTGGCCGGTGGTGCCTACATTGGTAGATTGGCAAACAAAAAGGCGGCCGGGCGCACGCCTTAACTGTTCTCGCACCGCCGTCGGAAGATGGGTCAGCAATGTCCTCTCGGCAACCTTATAAGGCACGATCATGGAACGCGCCGGTCTGTGGCGTTTCTGATGCGCTTCCCCGAAGACAACGACAAGCATTCATCGATGAGGCAGGAGACTTTTTTGCCAAGGATCTCGTCGACAACAATGAGTTGAGCGCACGATAACGCTGGATTTCGCGCGCTCAACTCAGCACTTCCCCGGCATTCCTTGTGTCCTTTCTCCGATTGATCAAATCTCCAGGGCGTTCTGCGCGCAAGAAAGCGGAGGGGAACAGGCCTGTGTCGAGTCTGCCGCGGGCTTCCTGATGGCCGTCGTTCGTCCAATGAAGGATGAGGCGCCGCCGCGTTCGGGGCAGGAGAGGAGTAACCAGATCGCATGCCCAGACGACAGTCTGGACGTAAGCGTACCCGGTCCTTGATGTTCTCGTAGCCAGTTGTTGCCCGCGCAGACCCTACGGACTCGTCACGTTGCTTTCACCACAGAATCTCTTCATAGCAGCGCGAAATCGAGACCTTCCGCTTGACTGCATGGCCGGACGCACCACGCACTCACGGCCTTAGAGTTTGCACGACTGTCCCACGATGGAGTCGAGAGTTGGGGGCGATTTGCGCCAGAACTGCGCCGACGTGGTCAAGGCGGAAGGTCCAGGTGTGGGGAAGGCAGTGAGAAACGCAGCGGCAACGCGCGTGCGTAAAACGACGGAATGGTCGCATGCGGAAAAATCACACCCGGACGAAAGGGCTGCACGGTGGCGACCAGATGGCACAGCTGGACGAGCGCACGGTGCCGCCGCCGCGGAAACACGCACTGCACGCCGACGCCGTCCAAGTGTCGGTATTACTGACACTGATGTCGGCAGCACGGACCTCCGCCCGTCGAAGCATTTTCTGCCATGATGTCAGCATCGCTGAGCCGTGTTCACGCCTCACTCTTCATCCGACGCAGCACAAGTGATTGGCAATACGCCCCAACGCTGAGCCCCGATGTCTGCGCTGATTGATGCGTCGCAGAACGCCCCGATAAGACTTTTCGCCTCCGATAGACCGTGGGTGCTCTCTGTCGCTGATCGACCATCGGACGGACGCCATGGCTTAGGAATCTCGTGCGTCGACTCGCCGGTGGGTATTAGGTTAGGCGTGTGTCGTGTCATCTTGGGTGGTAGGTGGGGCTCCCCATCCGATGAGTAAAAAACCACTATCTTCGACGAGTAGTACCAGGGTCGGCGTCGTGACCACACACAATTTGTCGGTGCAAAATCGCTTGCCAGACCGAGTCTGGAGCGCGCACTGGAGGATCGGCGGCTTGCCTTGACGGTTTTCGTGGTTGGTCTAACCAGTGAGCGCGGCGAGGCATCTCGTTTTGGACCACGCAAAGACGGTGATTGTGATTGACCTGAGCGCACATAGCTCTTCGCCGGCCGAGGTCAATAACGCTCACCCGCCCGTTGCAGAGTCCAGAGTTTCAGCCCGTCAAATATCTTCACCTTTGCTCTCCTGCTGGTGCCTCGCCTCGGCCGAATCTCTGCCTCTCTCGTGAAATCCGGCGAAAACCGTCAGAAAGGGTTATGCGCGCGCGAAGGTATCGCGCCCCACCGTCTTCGCGTCTCTTGACTCCGCCTTTCATGAGACCGCTGAGAGCGGATGGGTTGCGTGGGCAACGGTAAGGCAGCCCACGTCCAAGGCTTGGAGATTCCGATTTCATTTCGGTCGACATCTTGAGTGGCTTAGCGTCTGTCCATCTTCTCGATGATGGCCAAGCGCCGCTTCGCCGGGTACAACGACCGGCGGTTCCAGCGGTGCCGCTTTGATGTCTGGGCCACGCATCTCGATTCGCGCGCTGGTCAACTCTTGACGTACGAGCAGTTGATCTGCCCAGATCATATTACGAGGGGCACAGCTCATCTGAGGTCGGGTGTCCCAGTCGCAGTCTTAACAAAACAGTGATCACCCTCTCAGCCGACCGTTTAGCTTCCGGGGGTCTATCCGGCTAATCTCAAGGTTCGGAATTCATACGATATGCGGAGATGCGCGCGGTGTGAGTCGCCGCAAACGATGCTCCGTAAGAACTTTGTTTAGACGGCAAAGAAAGACCGCTTGTCTGGCGCCGCGGCACCGTTCGGTCTAAACCCATAGTCGTGCTTCGGCGTTGTCTATGAATGAAGCGGAGGTCAACATGGCGATCCAGACCGGGACAATGATCGAGGCGACACCGGCAAAAAGAGGCCAGCGAGTGTTGTCGCCAGAAGGATAAAACTTCGCCAAGGCAGACGGTCTACGCTAATTGGCCGAGCTATCGTGGAGGATCTGTTCGCGCACCGAGGTGTTGTCCGGCCTGCGGCCGACGTTCACACTGGGATTTTTCCGGCAGGACGTGCAGGGCGTTCGCCGCCGACAATGCCAGAAAGCGGCAGCCCGTCTGCAGAGCGTTCTGTTCACTCGGACTAGGCTCGCGTCAGGCATGCACGGACGAAACTTGCTGCTGACAATAGAGGTCGACGTCTCGTCGTTTCCACCCGTGGCATGGGTCCTAACCTCGCCTTGCTTGATCGCTTCTGGTTAGATACGCATGTCCGGCACCAGGATAGGGGCGTACTTGCACTTGCCATCGTGCCCGCTGTCCCGGTGGATGCCTGTTGCAGTACCGCTTCACAGTCATTCACCTTCCCGAGGACGAGGCAGTTAGCGACCGGATATTCGACGCCTGCGCCGACCAGAAACCCCTTACGCTTAATAGAATTTGTATATCAATTACATATTTTAATAGCTTGTAATTCAAGTGTAACGTCCTTCATTACTCGGAAGTGCCGATATGCATGTCCTCGCTGCGAGACAATCACGCGCTAAACAGAAGACACCTTTCAATAAACTTTCTCGGTTAGCACTCTTCTGGAAGAGCCTATCGATAGAGCGACGGGAATATTGTCGAAGGTCATACCCTCATCCCGCCACCTGATGCGTGACGGGAAACAGCAGGGCGCGTTCCCTTTCTTCAACGCTAACAACTGGCAACGCAGTGCGCTCGACAAGTAGGCCAACTCGTACGGATTCGCCGTTCACGACGAGGGCCGCGCGACGGCCCATGAGAAGCCGACCGAATCGTGCCGCAGGCGCACCGCGCCAAGCTGCTTTCGCACCGCGTGACCAGAGGAAGCAACATGCGGGAAGTACCCCACGCCTGCGAGCCATTCGAAAGTAGCTCACGTCGCGTTTGCAGGAAAGAGCTCGCAGCGGGGCTTCAAACTTCGAAAAGCTATGCTCCGTGAAACAATTGGGTTTCTATGGCAGCGACAAAAAAACGTCGCACAAACAAGGAATTGACACACTTTTGATTGCAGCATCTTCCGACTGTTTCACGACCACGCGCATGCTAAGAGTATGAAAACGCTGAAGGCGTGGCAAATATCATTCAGCAGCGTGTTCGTAGCCTGCATGTATTAAATACTACGTATTCTGTAGTTCATGACTTGCATGCGAATGTGACGGACCGGCGCCATTTTCCGACGACGAGCAGACTGTGCCGTTTTCCACTGCGTGATCGCGTGAAGATTGGATGTGAGTGACATCCGCCTCAGCACAATCGTCGGATCGGTCATGAAAACCAAGATCGGTGGTTGCAGTCCCATCCGCAGTTCGGCTCCGTCACGCGATAGCATCCGAACTCCAGAGCGCCTCGCGTCCCCGATGCATGAATCCGCGCACGGCCTCGACTGCAATCCGCCGCCTACCGTTACGAGCGGAATCCGAACCTGTGCGGCAACGGCACCGTATATCCGCCCGACTGCAACCGCGCTTCGAGAGCTCGCGCCTTCGTCGCCCTGGACGCAGGCGACGCATCCAGATGACAGGTCATGGGTCGATCCAGCGGGTCGTTGGCGTTCTGCGCATCGATCACCTTTGCCATCCGCTGAATCGTTTCGTTCACCGGCGCTTCCGACACCATCCCGTGACGTAGCCGGTCCGCAATCTGCTGGCTCGAAATGCGCCGCATCGCGCGATCTTCCATCAAAGCGATATCGTGAATGCCCGGCAAGAGTGTCCGGCAGTTTTGAATATCCGACGCCCTGATCAATCCACCACACCACGTGACCCGGAATCCGTGGCGCGTTGTGCAGGACATCCGCGCGGATTTCCTCATCCGACCGCTGCACTCTTTCGACCAGGAGTGGTCAGCAAGCCATCGAGCGAGCAGTTCATCGCGTGCAGTGTCACCGGCCATCATTTCCCACCCTTGCTGCGTAGCCCGCCTCGCTCGACCATTTCACCCATCATCTGCGCCAACAATTTCAGGTATCGATCATTCAACCATCGAGGCTGTTCACTGCGGTTCTGGCCACCTGCGAATCCTGATCCGGCTTGACACCGGACACGCCGACCGCGCCCACGACGTGCCCGTCGACCGTGACGGGCACACCACCTTCCAGCGTGCCGGCGAGCGGTGCGCTCAGGAAAGCGGTCCGGCCGCCGTTGATCATGTCTTCGTACTGCTTCGATTCACGTCGGCCGAGCGCCGACGTGCGCGCCTTTTCGGTTGCGATGTACGCGCCTATCGGTGCACAGCCGTCGAGGCGAAGCAGGGCCAGCAGATGACCGCCGTCATCGACAACCGCGATGGCGACTGCCCACTGGTTTTTTTCCGCTTCCACGCGTGCGGTTTCGAGAATTCGCGTCGCTTCTACGACGGTCAATACAGGTTTGCTTTGCATGTCAGAGTGATCAAAGTCAGTCATTCGAAGTGAAGTGTCGCGACCGGCGCACGCCGGTGGCCGCGATCCATGCCGCGGCGAACCGGGTTATCCGCCCAGCGCGCCCTGCGTGTTGACGTGGACCGCATAGATGGACTGCGACGACGCCATGAACAGCCGATTGCGTGCGCGTCCGCCAAAACACAAATTCGCGCAACGCTCGGGCAACGCGATCCGGCCAATCAACTTTCCTTGTGGCGAAATGACCATGACGCCATCGAGTTCGTCGTTGCCCATGCCCCAACCGCACCACAAATTGCCGTCCACGTCCGCACGCATCCCATCGATCGTGCCGGCCCCCGCGTCGTAGAACATCCTGCCCTTGCCGATTGAGCGACCGTCCGCGTCCATTTCATAAACGTGAATCATCCGGTTGGGCACACCGCGCGATTCGATGATGTAGAGCAGCTTCTCGTCGGGTGAAAAGCACAGGCCGTTCGGCCCTTTCAGGTCGCGAGTGACGACGGACGCTTCGCCCGTCACGCCATCGATCCGATAAACCGAGTGGGGGAGTTCCTGCTCCGCCTTGATTCCTTCGTAGTGTCCGGAGATGCCCATCGGCGGATCAGTGAACCAGATAGAGCCGTCCGATTTCACTACCAGGTCGTTGGGAGAATTGAGCGGTTTGCCTTCAAAGGAATCGAGCAGGACGGTGATGCTGCCGTCGTACTCGGTGCGCGTGACGCGGCGGCCGTGCTCGCATGTAACGAGCCGCCCCTGCCTGTCGCGGGTGTTGCCGTTTGCGTAATTGGAAGGCTTCCGGAACACGCTGACCACGCCCGTTTCCTCCTCCCATTTCAACATCTGGTTGTTCGGAATGTCGCTCCAGAGCAGGTAGCGACCATCGCCGAACCATACCGGACCTTCGGTCCACCGATAGCCGGTAGCCAGCCGTTCGACAGCCGAAAAGGCCACGCGATATTTGTCGAAGGACGGATCTAGCGAAATCACCCGCGGGTCGGGGTATCGCTCAGCTTGTTGCCACATCTCAGTCTCCTGTTCAAGCGTCCGGATTTCCGCCCATGCGGCGGCTCGACCGGTAGTATAAAGGTAAATGAGTAAGCGCTTTCTCTTGAATTCGATCCGCAAGTACCATAAGATGCTTGAAATTATTGAGGTGCGAGCAGCCGCCGCAACGTCCGTAGCGGTTCTGTAAGAAAGCGATTACTCGTTTTCCCGTTTTTATCGCCCGGTGCACATTCTTTGGAAGGGCAATGCCTGATGATTGAGATGACGAGCAAGAACGTAACCGGACCGGTGATCCGGTTGCATCCCGCTGACAACGTGGTTATTGCGCGCGTCGACGTCGCAATCGGTACGCCGGTTCCAGTGGAAGACTTTGTTTGCCGCAGCCAGGTGGCCGCGGGCTACAAGATCGCGGCGAGGCCCATCAAGAAAGGCGAGCCGGTTCGCAAGTACAACGTGGTGATCGGTTTCGCCGCGACGAATATCGCGTCAGGCACGATGGTCCACAGCCATAACGTCGAGTTCCGCGAGTTCGACCGGGACTACGCATTCGGCGCCGACTACCGGCCCGTCGAGATGGTGCCCGAAGCCGGGCGAGCCACGTTTCAGGGCATCGTGCGGGAGAACGGCGAGGTTGCCACACGCAACTACATCGGCGTCCTGTCGACAGTCAATTGTTCGGCCACGGTCGCACACAGGATTGCCGAATGGTTCACGCCGGAACGGCTGGCGGACTACCCGAACGTCGACGGCGTAGTCGCATTCACGCATTCGATCGGTTGCGGCATGGAAATGAGCGGTGAGCCGATGGCGCTGTTGCGCAGGACCATGGCCGGTTACGCGCGTCATCCCAATCTCGCCGCGGCGCTGATCGTCGGGCTGGGTTGCGAGCGCAACCAGCTGGCCGGGCTGATGGATCAGGAAGGTCTGCGGGCCGATTCGCGGCTGCACACGTTCATCATGCAGGAGCGCGGCGGCACCCGCCGGACCATCGAGGCCGGCGTGGCCGCGGTTCAGGCTCTGCTAGCCGACGCGAACCGCATGAAGCGCACGACGGTTCCCGCAAGCCATCTGAAGATCGGTCTTCAATGCGGCGGCTCGGACGGTTTTTCGTCGATCACCGCGAATCCTTCGCTCGGCGCGGCGATGGACTTGCTGGTTCGTCATGGCGGCACGGCCATCCTCTCCGAAACGCCCGAAATCTACGGCGTTGAACATACGCTCACGCGGCGTGCGGTCAGCCGCGAAGTCGGCGAGAAACTGGTTGAACGGATTCGCTGGTGGAAAGACGAGTATTCGGTCGGGCGAGACGTTCAGATTAACGGCCAGGTCAGCCCCGGCAATCAGGTGGGCGGACTCGCGAACATCTTCGAAAAGTCGATTGGATCGGCGATGAAAGGGGGCACCGGGCCGCTGATGGAAGTGTATCGATACGCCGAACTGGTGAAGCAATCCGGACTCGTATTCATGGACACGCCTGGTTTCGACCCCGTCTCCGCGACGGGGCAGATTGCGGGCGGGGCCAATCTGATTGCCTTCACCACAGGGCGCGGTTCCATGTTCGGGGCGAAGCCCGTGCCGTCGCTGAAGCTCGCCACCAACACGCCGATGTACACGCGCCTGACCGAAGACATGGATCTGAACTGCGGCGGCATCCTGGATGGCATCGAATCGGTCCAGAGCACGGGTCAGAAGATCTTCGACGCCATTCTTGCGGCCGCGTCGGGCGAGCGCACAAAAAGCGAAATGCTCGGGCTAGGGGATCACGAATTCGTGCCCTGGCAGATCGGGATCATGAGTTGAGTCTGCATTGACCCACCACATCGCAAGGGCGAACGGCCATTTACACCGATAAGTAAAACCGCGCCCTGTATGCAGCCGAACACAATAGCGGAGACAGCCCTTGAGCACCCAAACCCCGGCAATACGAATCCCTGACAGCGCGGCAAGCAACTCGATCTATACGCGAGTGACCTGGCGCTTCATGCCCTTGCTGTTCGTCTGCTACGTGGTGGCGTATCTGGATCGCGTCAACGTGGGCTTCGCCAAGCTCCAGATGCTCAGCGATCTGAACTTCAGCGAGGCAATGTACGGCTTCGGCGCCGGCATCTTCTTCATCGGGTATTTCTTCTTCGAGGTGCCGAGCAATCTGTTGCTGCACCGGCTCGGCGCGCGCCGCTGGATTGCCCGAATCATGCTCACGTGGGCGGTGCTCTCGGCTGCGACCGCGTGGGTCACCACGCCCACGATGTTCTACGTATTACGTTTTTTTCTGGGCGTGGCCGAAGCGGGCTTTTTCCCGGGGTTGGTGCTGTATCTCACGTACTGGTTTCCCTCGCACCGGCGCGGCAAGATGATCGCGTTCCTGATGGCGGGCAATCCGGTGGCGGGTATTGTCGGCGGCCCGATATCGGGTTTCATCATGCAGCGCCTCGCGGGCAATGCGGGGCTCGCCGGCTGGCAATGGCTATTCATTCTGGAAGCGGCACCCGCGCTGATCCTGGGCGCCGTCATTTTCTGGTTTCTCGACGACCGGGTGAAGGACGCGAAGTGGCTGTCGGTTGAGGAGCGCGACTTCATAGCATCGGAAATCGATGCGGAAGCACGCACCAAAAGCCACGGTTCCGTGCGCGAAGTCTTCACGTCGCTCAAGGTCTGGACGTTATGCACGATTCTCTTCGGTATCGTGATGGGCTCTTATGCGGTCGGCTTCTGGCAACCGACCATTATCAAGAGTTCCGGAATCACGGACGCCTTCACCATCGGCCTGCTGACCGTCGTGCCTTATCTTGCCGCGTTGATCATGATGATTGCGGTCGGCCGCCACGCGGACCGCACGCGTGAACGCCGCTGGCACGTCGTGCTGCCGCAATGCATGGCGGCAACGGGTTTCGTGATGTGCGCATACGCCGGCAACAACACCTATATCGCGTTGCTGGGTCTGACGCTTGCCGCCTCCGGCGTGATTACGGCCTTACCCATGTTCTGGGCCTTGCCCACGTCGTTTCTCGGCGGAACCGGTGCGGCCGCGGGCATCGCCTTGATCAACTCGACAGGCAATCTCGCGGGCTTTGTCAGCCCCGCGCTTGTGGGTTGGCTGAAGACGGTCACGCATTCACTCGATTCGAGCCTGTTCCTGATTGCGGGGTCGCTGATGATCTCCGCATGTCTCATCTTGACGCAGCTTCCCGCCAGGCTTGTCAACAAATAGGACCGCCAAGGCACTCGATAGAAAAGCTGGATGAGAATATTCGGCATCCTTATTTAAATGGAATGGAGACAGCATGAAAACCGGGAAGTATCGCTACGTCGTCGCTTTGCTGCTGTTTATCGCGGGCGCGATCAATTACATGGACCGTGCGGCGCTGGGTGTGGTCGCGCCTGTCCTCAACAAGGAGTTGAGTCTTTCGCCGTCGCAACTCGGCGTGGTGTTCAGCAGTTTCTTCTTCGGCTATTCGATCTTCGCCTTCGTCGGCGGGCAACTCGCCGACAAGTACGGACCGCGCCGGGTCTTCTCCTGGGCGATGGGGACGTGGTCCATTCTGTGCGGGTTGACCGCGGCCGCGACGGGATTCGGCACGCTGCTGGTCTCCCGGGCGTTGTTCGGTTTCGGCGAAGGGCCGATGAATTCGACGACCAACCGGACTATCACCAACTGGTTTCCCCGGCATGAAACCGCGACCATGGTCGGCTTTACCTTTTCGGGCCAGACGGTAGGCAGTGCGATTGCGGGGCCGGTGGTCGGGCTGATTGCCATAGCTTACGGCTGGCGCACGTCATTCGTGATTGTCGCGGCGCTCGGACTGGTGTGGATCGTCGCCTGGCGCATGTTCGTGACCGACAAGCCGTCTCAAAGCGCGCGGGTCGGCGAGGCCGAACGTCAGATGGTCGAAGCGAGCCGAAGCGCCGCGCATCCGGCAGAGGGCGGCGATGAGAGCACGCCGCTGCGCGGCTACCTGTTTCGTCCGAGCACGCTTGCGCTTGGCGTCGGACTTTTCGCGGTGAACTACACGCTGTTCGTGTTTATCTCGTGGATGCCGAGTTATTTCACCAACGCGCTGCATCTGGACATGAAGCACATGAGCATTCTGAGCGCGGTGCCATGGGCATGCGGCGGAATCGGATACTTCGGCGGCGGCCTTCTCGCCGACGCGTACTTCAAGCGCATGACCAACAAGCTGCTGGCGCGCAAGATCTCGGCGATCGTGCCGCTCGCGCTGTCGGGTCTCGCCCTCCTGGGCGTCAGCATGGTCGATTCCGTGACGCCCGCAGTACTGCTCGTCGCGTTCGCCGTGTTGTTCCTGACGGCCTCGTCGCAAGCGTGCTGGGCCACCATGCACGAGTTGGTGCCGGGCCGGCATCTCGGCGGCGTAAGCGGCTTTGTCCACCTGATGAGCAACATTTCGGGCATCGTCGGTCCGACCATGATGGGCTTTGCGGTCCAGTACTTCGGCGGTTACAGCAGCGGCTTCCTGCTCGGCGCGGCAGTGGATCTGGTCGGCGTGCTGGCCATGTTGCTGGTCATCGGCCGGCGTGCGGCAGGCGAAACAGCCGGGACGCCAACCACCGCCGCATAAACGATCCGTTCTTCCACGCAGGCCGTCACGACGCCGTGCAAACGGCCACACGCGTGCGACTCCATGCGGGGCCGCACGATCGGTCGCGCGAGCGTGGCTATCTTTTCGAACCGGCATACCGCTATGAAACACGTCATCGGCGAATCTGAGCAAACTGGTTATCAGACACGTGCGCGGATCGTCTCAGTCGAGGCGCGCACCATCCGCGTGCCGCTTGAGCGCCACGTTGCATTCTCGACCCGCCTCGTCGCCGCTCGCGACTACACGGTCGTGCGCGTGACGACCGCGGACGGCCACTACGGCATCGGCTTTTGCTATAGCGGCAACCGCGCCGGCATGCTGGTCACGTATGCGGTGCGCGAATTGTTTGCGCCGCTGTTGCGCGGACGTTCCGCACTCGATGTCGAGGGCTCATGGAGCGACATGTACAACGAGTCGCTGCTGCAGGGGAGGGCCGGTTCGGTGATGCGCGCGCTGTCCATCCTCGACATCGCCCTGTGGGACCGAAATGCACGCGCCGCGGACCTGCCGTTGAGCCGCTATCTCGGCGGTACGTGCAGCACCACGGTGCCGGCCTACGCCAGCGGCGGTTACTACCTCGAAGGCAAGACGCCCGAGCATCTCGGCGAGGAGATGGCGGGCTACGTCGCAATGGGGTTTCGCGCCGTGAAGATGAAGGTGGGCCGGCTTGATCCGCGCAGCGAGGAAGCGCGGATCAGGGCGGCGCGAGAAGCGATCGGCAATGACGTGCTGCTGATGCTCGACGCCAACAACGCCTGGTCCGACGTTCCCACCGCGCTCGAATACATGCGCCGGTACGAGCCCTTCAACCCGTACTGGATCGAAGAGCCGTTCAGCCCGGACGACATCGAGAGTCACGCGCAACTGAGCCGGCGCACGCCGGTGACCGTTGCGACCGGTGAAATAGAAGCAGGGCGCTGGCGGCATCAGGCACTGCTCGAGAAGCGCGCGGCCACGATCCTGCAGTCGGACGCGGCCGTATGCGGCGGCATCACCGAATGGCGACGGATTGCGGCGTTCGCCGCGGCGGTGGGCGTGACGATGTGCCCGCACTGGTTCCACGATTTGCACGTGCATCTGGTGGCGTCGACCACCAACGCGCGCTACGTCGAATTCTTTCCTGACGATCAGGTGCTGAACTTCCGTCGGCTGGTGGATACGCAACTGTCTTTCGCGGACGGCCAGCTGATTGTGCCGACGCGTCCCGGCCTGGGATTCGACTTCGATGACGCCGCGCTGAACGAATACGCGCTGGACGATTGGGCGTGAAGCCGAAGCGATGAATCGCCGGCCCGCCGGCAGCGTATGCAACCGGCGGTGTTCGCGCATGGCGTCAGGCGCTGACTTCGACTCCCGGCATCGAGAAGCCGTTTTCGCGAAGCGCGGCGGCGAGCGCATCGCGTTGCACCGGCGTCAGATCGACGAGAGGAGGGCGTACGACGCCCCAATCGGGATCGTTCGAGTACACGCCGATCGCTGCCTTGAGCGCGGGGATCATCGGGAACCTGGCGAACACCCCGCGCGTGGCGTCCAGTGCTGCCTGACGCGCATCGGCGTCGGCCGATTGCCAGTGACGATACAACTGCACGATCGCCGCCGGATTGACGTTGCCCGTTGCCGTGATGCAGCCGACTCCGCCCGCCCGCATGGTGGCCAGCAGGAAGTTTTCGCTGCCGGCGAACACATCGAAGCCATGTGGCTGGAAGCGTTCGAGCATGGCCTGCGTGTTGCTCCAGTCGCCCGAACTGTCTTTCACGCCGGCGATCACGTTGGGAAAGGCAGCGAGCAGCCGCTCGATGAGTGCGAGGCTAAGCGGCACCTGGGACACGGGCGGGATGTGATACAGATAAATGCGCAATGCGTCCGACCCCACCCGTTCGATGATCTGTGCGTAGCTGCGGAACAGGCCTTCGTCGGTGACGCCCTTGTAGAAGAACGGCGGCAACATCAGGACATTGTTCACTCCCAGCGAGAGGGCGTGGCGCGTCAGTTCGACTGTGTCGGTGAGCGCCGAGCAGCCGGTGCCCGGCATCAGACGATCGAGCGGAATGCCTGCGCCAACCAACGCTTCCAGCAGCTTCATTTTCTCGCCGACCGCGAGCGAATTCGCTTCCGAATTGGTGCCAAAAACAGCGAGCCCGACGTCCTGTTCGATAAGCCATCGGCAATGACGGATATAGCGGTCGTAATCGGGAAGAAGGTCTTTCGTGAACGGCGTGACCACGGGCGAATAGACGCCGCGGGGCCGGTTGACTGAGGTCATCGCATGTTCCTCTTGATTGCGGTGGGGGTGTTTCGCTCCATTCAACTGGCGATCTGTTGCGCCCGCGAGCGGGCGTGAAGCGCTTCGGGATTGACACAGGTCGAGGAGAGCTGGCCCTCGAGTGCATCGATGAGATTGCGCACCGCGCGCATAGCCATGTTCTCGCGCGTCTGTCGAGTCGCGGAACCGATATGCGGCACCGCTACCACGTTCGATAAGCGGAGCAGCGGCGAGTCCGGCGACACCGGTTCGCGTTCGAACACATCGAGACCGGCGCCGAGAATGCGCCCTTCACGCAGATGCGCGACGAGGGCGGCTTCGTCGACGACCTGTCCGCGCGCGCAATTGATAAGGATGGCAGACGGCTTCATGGCCCCCAACTCGGCGCTGCCGATCAGGTGCTCGGTGGCGGGCGACAGCGGCACGAGCACGCATACGAAGTCCGCCGTCGCGAGCAGTTCGGGAAGCGGCCGCCATTGCGCGCCGTAGCGCTCCTCCGCGTCGGGGTTGCGGGAGCGGTTCGAATAGATCACGTCCATGCCGAAGCCGAGGGCGGCGCGCTTCGCGACCGCGCTGCCAATACGCCCAAGCCCGACGATGCCCAGTGTTTTGTGATGCACGTCGACACCGAATTGCGCCTCGCCGATCGTGCGCGTCCACTGTCCGCGGCGCGTCCAGTCGGCGAGTTCGGCAATGCGCCGGGCGGTCGCGAGAATCAGGCTGAACACGAGGTCAGCGGTGGTTTCGGTGACTTCCTCCGGCGTATTCGTCAAGACGATGCCGCGGCGCGAGAGGTCGGCGACGTCGAACGCATCGAAGCCGGCGGAAATGGTGGACGCGACCTGAAGCAGGGGCGCTGCATCGAGGATCTCCGGGGTTATCTTGAGGTTGTTGCCGACCATTCCATGAGCCTTGCCCAGGGCGCGCGTGAGCGGCGCGAGGTCGCCGGCGGAAACGTCGACCAGTTCGACGGAGCAGTGCTCACGAAGTAGCCCCAGCACGGCAGGAGGCAACGGACGATAGGCCACGACATGCTTCATGAAGACCTCGGCGGAATGCTGTTTGAAAGTGTTGGGACGCGGCATCGGCCGCGACGAAAAAGAATCGCTTGCGTACGGACTATAAGTATCGGTAACATTCCCGTCAAGATTATTGATAATTTAATCGGAAATTCAGGAGCGTTAATGAGCGAGAAGAAAAGCGGCTTGCGGCAGGGCCTGACGAACTACGGCGACGAAGGTTTCTCGCTATTTCTGCGCAAGGCGTTCATCAAGGGCGCGGGCTATACGGACGACGCGCTGTCGCGTTCGATCGTGGCCATCGCGAACACGGGCAGTGCCTACAACCCTTGCCACGGCAACGCGCCGCAGTTGATCGAGGCGGTCAAGCGCGGAGTGATGCTGGCGGGCGGGCTGCCGGTCGAATTCCCGACGATTTCGATCGCCGAGAGCTTTTCGCATCCCACCAGCATGTACCTGCGCAACCTGATGTCGATGGACACGGAGGAGATGATCCGGGCCCAGCCAATGGACGCGGTGGTGCTGATCGGCGGCTGCGACAAAACCGTTCCGGCGCAACTGATGGGTGCGGCGGCGGCGAACGTTCCCGCCATTCAACTGGTGACGGGCGCCATGCTCACGGGTTCGCATCGCGGTGAACGGGTCGGGGCATGTACGGATTGCCGCCGCTTCTGGGCGAGTTTTCGCGGCGACCAGATCGACGAAGCGGAGATCGAAGCGGTCAACAACCAGCTCGTCGCAACGGTTGGAACCTGTTCGGTGATGGGCACCGCGAGCACGATGGCCTGCATTGCCGAAGCCTTGGGCATCATGCTGCCGGGCGGTGCGTCAGCGCCTGCCGTGACGGCGGACCGGATCCGTATTGCGGAGCGCACCGGTGCGCAGGCCGTGGCGATGATCGGGCGCGAGCTGAGCCCGGCGACCATCCTGACGCCCAAGGCAATCGAAAATGCGTTGCGCGTGCTGCTGGCAATCGGCGGCTCGACCAACGGCATCATTCACCTCACCGCGATCGCGGGCCGCCTCGGGATTCGCATCGACCTGGAGCAACTCGACCGGATGGCGCGTGAAACGCCGGTGCTCGTCGATCTGAAACCGTCCGGGCAGCACTACATGGAGGACCTGCATCGCGCCGGCGGCCTGACTACGGTCATGCGCGAGTTGAAAGGGCTGCTGCATCTCGACGCGCTGACGGTGACCGGCCGTACGCTCGGCGAGGAACTGGATGCCGCTCCGGCGAGCTTCCCGCAAGAGGTCGTTCGCCCGTTCGACCGTCCTGTCTTTCCGCAAGGCGGCATTGCGGTGCTGCGCGGCAATCTCGCGCCGGGCGGCGCGATCATCAAGCAATCGGCGGCAAGCGCCAGCCTGATGGAGCACGAAGGGCGGGCCGTCGTTTTCGAGGACGCGGAGGATCTGGCGCGCCGTATCGACGATCCGGAACTGGACGTGCAGGCGCACGACGTACTCGTGCTCAAGCGGATCGGTCCGGTCGGCGCACCGGGGATGCCGGAAGCGGGCTACATTCCGATCCCGCGCAAGCTCGGCCGGCAGGGCGTGAAAGACATGGTGCGCATTTCCGATGGACGCATGAGCGGCACGGCGTCCGGCACGGTGGTTCTGCATGTCACGCCCGAAGCGGCCATCGGCGGTCCTCTGGCGATCGTGCAAACGGGCGACCGGATTCGCCTGAGCGTGGCAAAACGGTCGATCGAACTTGCCCTCGGCGACGAGGAAATTGCCGCGCGTCTTGCCGCACTGCCGGCGCGCCAGGCCGATCCCGACGAGCGTGGTTATCGCAAGCTCTTCCTCACGACGATCACTCAGGCCGACGAGGGCTGCGACTTCGACTTTCTGCAGGCTAGCCGCATTACCGCGACCGTTCCTGGCAACGGAAACAAGGGTTAAAGGTCATATTTTCGTATAGGCTCGCGGGTTAGATCATTTTGCGGACCCTTCTATGAGCAACGCTGCCAAGCCCAAGCGCTCCGATGCACCCACTGCGAAGACGGTCGAACGCGACCGCAATGTCGACGAGACGCTGCGCAGCGTCGCGGACGAGCTCGAAGAGCAGATCGTCCTTGGCGTTCTGCATCCGCGCGAACGACTCGTGGAAGACGATCTGTGCGAGCGCTTCAACCTGAAGCGCCACGTGGCTCGCCAGGTGTTGGTGGAGGTGGAGCGGCGCGGGCTGGTGGAGCGGCGCAAGAATGTGGGCGCGCTGGTCAAGTCGTTTTCCACGCGCGAGGTGACCGAACTGTATGCGCTTCGCGAACTGCTGGAGGTGGACGCCGCGAGGCGCATCGTGTTTCCGGTCAGCAAGGAGGCGCTCGATGCGTTGACGGCAATTCAGGCAGAGCACGACGCAGCCGCCATCGCCGGCGATCTGCGGCGCGTGTTCCGCGCGAACATGGCGTTTCACCATGCGTTCTTTGCGTTGTCGGAAAGCCAGGTTCTGGCCGAGGCGATTCGCGAATATGAACGCCGCACGCATGCCATCCGCTCGGTATCCATCGTGTTTCCGCAGTATCTGGAGAAGGCTCGCGCCGAGCATCATCAGATAATCGAGGCGCTGCGAACCGGCGACCGGGACACATTGATCAAGTTATGCCGGGAACATCTGGTGCCCTCGCGCGACGCGTATCTCGAGGCGCACCATCGCCGCTCGGCTGGCTACACGGTACAGAAAGGCGAAACCGATTAACCGTTTTCAGCTGAATCACAGAGAGGGTATCAATGACTCGAGTACTGATTACCGGCGCGGCCGGTCACATTGGACGTGTGCTCCGCGCCGGTTTCCAGGGTCACTATGCACTGCGCCTCGCCGATATTGCGCCGCAGGCGCCGGCGCAGGCAAATGAGGAAATCGTGAGCGCGGACATCACGCGGCTGGAGGATCTCCTGCCGGTCATGAAGGACGTCGACGTGGTTGTCCATCTGGCCGGCGTTCCCGACGAGGATCGCTGGGAGCGCATTCGTGATCTGAACATCGAGGGTTGCTACAACGTATTCGAAGCGGCGCGGCAAGCAGGCGTCAAACGCGTCGTGTTCGCGAGTTCGAACCATGCAGTGGGTTTTCATCGTCGCGACCGGATGATCGACAACACCGTCGAGCCGCGCCCGGATAGCCGCTACGGCATCTCCAAGGTGTTCGGCGAGGCGCTGGGCCGGATGTATGCCGACAAGCACGGCATGTCGGTGGCGTGTATCCGGATCGGCTCGTTTCGCCCGGACGACCGGCCAACCGTACCGCGGCATCTGTTCACCTGGATCAGCCATCGCGACATGGTGCAGGTGGCGCGCCGCTGTATCGACTATCCGGACATCCACTTCGCGGTTGTGTATGGCGTCTCCAATAACGCGCGCAACCGCTGGGACAACGCCAACGTGCGCTATCTCGGCTTTGTGCCGGAAGACGATGCCGAACTGTACGCGGCGCAGATCAAGGCGAGCGGACAGAAAGAAGAGGCGCGTGAAGCGCTGTTTCATGGCGGCCCTGGCTGCCTGGTCGAATTCGACGGTGATCCGCTCGGAATCGATTGAGCGCGGCGGTCTATTGTCGGGGACGATTGCGTCGCGCCAAGGCAGGCGGTCGCAAACCGCCCCCTCATGAGCCGAGCCAGGAACCGCGTGGACGCGGAATATCCGCGTCCACGCTCGCGTCTGCCTGCGAACAGTGCCCCGCGCTTCGCGTCGGCTGCCTTCATCGGAAGGCAGATCTCGCGCTGAGTGGTTGCGCCTCGTTCATCCGGCCAGCGGACCCACCTCGAAACTGAAATTGCCGACACCGTCCACTCCCCCCGCGACCTTGTCGCCCGGGCGCAGTGCGCCGACGCCGGCGGGTGTTCCGCTGAAGATCAGGTCTCCCGGCTTCAGCGCGACCGCCTGAGAGACGTAACTGATGATGTCTGCAACAGGCCAGATCATCTCGTTGAGATCGCCTTGCTGCCGGACCTCGCCATTGACGGACAACCATATCCGGCCGCAGGATGGATGCCCCGACCCGGACGCCGGTTTGATTTCGCTCACCGGCGCTGACGCGTCGAAGCCTTTTGCCCAGTCCCACGGGCGGCTCAGTTTCTTCGCCGTCGCCTGAAGGTCCCGGCGTGTCAGATCGACGCCGACTCCGTAACCCCAGACAAAATCGAGCGCGTTTTCCGGGGCGATGGCCATGCCTTCCTTACCGACCGCAATGACGAGTTCAATCTCATGATGCAGATCGGCGGTAAGGGGAGGGTATGGCACCACGCCGGCTGCCGGCACAACGGCATCGGCAGGTTTGGAAAAGAAGAACGGGGGATCGCGGTCCGGGTTGGCGCCCATTTCGCGCGCATGGTCTGCATAGTTGCGCCCGACGCAGAACACGCGGCGCACGGGAAAGCGGCTCGTCGATCCGCTGACGGCAACGGACGTGATGGTGGGCGGTGTGACTGAGTATTCGGTCATGGTAAGCCTCGCTGTTGTATTGGCCTACCTACGGTACCGCCCCGCGAATTGTCCGTGCAGGACAAATCCGCACAACACCAGGACGATCTTACGGTGCTTCCTTGCGCGCGGTGGTGCCATCGTTTCGTTGCCCCGCATTCCTGTGCATGTCGCGAAAGTCGCTCGGAGACTGACCGACTGATTGACGAAAGCGCCTGGAAAAATAGGCTTCGTCGCGATAGCCGACCAGAAACGCAATATCCTTGATGCGCCGGGTGTCGTTGGCCAAAAGATCCCTTGCACGTGCAATGCGGCGCTCGGTCACCCACTCGACAAACGTCCGGCCCGTTTCTTTCTTGATCAGATGCGTCAGATAGTTCGGTGACAAAAACGTAGCGGCAGCGGCGGAGGTCAGAGACAGCGCGTCGCTCGCGAGATGTGCGTTCACGTGACGGTTGACACGCGCCAGAGCGTCCCGTCGGCCGAGTTTCTGAACGTTGCGCGAGGAAAGCCGGACTATCTGCTCCGCGTGTCGCTCGCATACGATCCCGATGAGTTGCAGAAGGTATCCGCGAAGCAGGGTGGTCGCGCCAAAGCGCCGCGTCTCATTGACCTTCAGCATACGTGCGAGAAGTGGCTCGATTTCGGCGAGATCGGCGTCCTCCAGAATGAAATCGATATGCTCCTGAAGCCTGAATGGGGCGAGTTCGGGCGCCTGCGTCAGCGGCACGTCCTCGAGGTCCAGGGGGTCCGCAATGCCGCTCGTGTCGGCGCGTAGAAATGCTTGCGTAAAGTTGATGACAATGAAGCGTGAATGCGCGGGATGCGGTATCAGATGCAAGCGATGCGGCAGGATAAAGGCGATCGCACCGGCAGGAAACGGCCGGCGTACTCCACCGATGTGCTGTTCCGTATCGCCGCCCAGGTTGATCTGAATCTGAAAGTATTCGTGCTTGTGCGGCTCTTCAATCGCGGAGCGCGAGCCCTGGTCGCGTATGTAGAAATCGAGGCGATCGCTGCGCTCCGGCATCGCATAAGTGCGTGAGACTTCTGCCCGCGACGCGGTCATGGCTGCGTGCTCCGATTGATCCGCGATTGCGTGGGCGGCGCGCGCCTGACCGCCCCATCGCGCGCGAAGGTGATGTCTGTCACATCCAGTTGACGCACGCATGCCTCCTTGTCCAGATTACGCACCGGTAAACGGATGACCGGCCTCCCGATCACATCTCTTCTCGCCGGCCAACCCCAGGCGCGTTGCAGCGCCGCCTAGCTGCCGTGCAGCGTATCGATAATCGCCTGCGTGATGGCGCGTCTGTCATACGACGCGCGGTGGATCATGCCGACCGTGCGTAACACCGGTGAGTTCGAAATCGACAGCACGCGTAGCGACGGATCGTTGTGCCAGTTGCCGCGGTGCAGAAGTGGCAGCACCGTGACGCCGATATTCTCGCGCACCAGCGCCACGATCGTCTCGATCGAATTGAGTTCGAGGTACTCGTTGACCGCGAGGCCTGCCGTCTGCAACGCATGCTCCACGACGCGCCCGGTGCGCACCCGCCGGTCGAAGCGCAGAAAGGGGTGGCTGAGCAGGATGCGCTGCGGATCGGTGTCGGTGATCTTGCGGCTGATTATCAGCATCAGCGGCTCCGTGTAGAGCGTCGTCCACTTCAGCGTGTCCGGCAGCGAGATGTCGGCACGCGCGACGATCGCCGCGATATCGACCTCGCCCGCCTCCACCATCTTGGCCAGTTCGTCGGAGCGCGACGATAGCAGCCGCACGTCCAGTTGCGGATGGGCGGTCTTCAGCCGGGCGACGACTAGCGACAGCGCGCCGATCACCGACACCACCGCGCCGATAGTCACCGGTCCTACCATCGAATCCGTCGGCGTTCCCTCGAGCTCGGTGAGCAGATCGAAAATCTGCTCGACTTTCGGCCAGATCTCTTGCCCGTGCCGGTTCAGCGCGATCTGCCGCCCGCTGCGATCGAACAGCTGACGGCCGAGTGCCTGTTCGAGTGCGCGCATCTGCAAGCTCACCGCCGCCTGAGTCAGCGCGACGCTCTCGGCCGCGGCGGCGAATGACCCGGTCCGTGCGACGGCCCGGAAAGTTCTCAACATGCGCAGCGTCGGCATTGCCCATCCACAAGAAAAATTTAAGTGTGACCAAGAAATATTAATATTTTCCATTGTAAAGCGCACCAGATAATCGCCCCAAAACGTCCGCATTGAACAGGACCATTAGTCCGATATGGAGCTTTTAAGCATGCCCGATGCCGACCGTAGACCGGTACTGGAGGTCCGCGGCTTTTCGTTGAAGTTCTCGCGCGCCGCCGGGGTGCCGAACCTCGTGCACGACGTGTCGTTCTCAGTTGGCACGGGCGAGACGCTCTGCATCGTCGGGGAATCGGGTTGCGGCAAGAGTGTGACCTCGCTCGCGCTGATGGGTCTGCTCGCAAGCCCGCCTGCGCACCGCGTCGGCGGCACCGCGCACTTCGAAGGCAGGGACCTGTTCTCATTGTCCGAGCGCGAACTGGCCGATATTCGCGGCAACCGGTTGTCGATGATCTTCCAGGAGCCGATGACATCGCTGAATCCGGCGTTCACCGTCGGCGAGCAGATCGGCGAAAGCATCCGGCGGCATCGCCATGTCGAGCGCGGCCAGGCGCGCGAGCAAGCGCTCGAGATGTTGCGGCTCGTGCGGATCCCGGCGCCGGAAACCCGGTTGGACGCGTTCCCGCATCAGCTTTCCGGCGGCATGCGCCAACGCGTGATGATCGCGATGGCGCTCGCCAACCGCCCGCGCCTGTTGATTGCCGACGAGCCGACCACCGCGCTGGACGTGACGATCCAGGCGCAGGTGCTGTCACTCGTGAAGAATCTGCAGGCCGAGACCGGCACCGCGATGGTGTTGATCACGCATGACCTCGGCGTCGTCGCGGAGGTCGCCGACCACGTCGCGGTGATGTACGCCGGGTGCATCGTCGAATACGGCACCGTCGCCGATCTGTTCGACGACCCGCAACATCCGTACACGATCGGACTAATGGGTGCGATTCCATCGGTCGGCAAGCGTGAAGGCGCGCTCGCGACGATCCGCGGTTCCGTGCCGTCGCCCGAGTTGATGCCGCACGGCTGCCGCTTCGCGCCGCGCTGCCCGTTCGCGGAGCAACGCTGCATTGACGCCGCGCCGCCCGACAAGGTGATCGCCGGTGTGCATCGCGTCGCATGCTGGCTAGCGCCGGTCGAACAGGTCGCGGCGCCGCTATCGCGCAAGGAATTCGCATGACGAGGTTGACTCCGACAACGCCGCATGCGGACGCGGCCTCAAGTGCGCCGTCGCCGATCATCGAGGCGCGCGCACTGACGAAGCATTTTGGCGGTGCGCGGCATCTCTTCACGCGCACGCCCACTGTCTATGCGGTCAACGACGTGTCGTTCGCGGTCAACGCCGGCGAGACCTTCGCGATCGTCGGCGAATCCGGCTGCGGCAAGTCCACGCTGGGCCGACTCCTGCTCCGACTGATCGAGCCGACAGACGGCCGCGTGTTCTATCAAGGCGCGGACATCACCCACCAGCAGGGCACGCCGCTGCGGCGGCTGCGCCGCGAAATGCAGATCATCTTTCAGGATCCGTTCGCGTCGCTGAATCCGGGCATGACGATCGGCCAGATCGTCGGCGAGCCGATCGCGCTGCACGGGCTCGCGCGCAACGGCGTCGAGCATCGCGAGCGCGTTGCCCAACTGCTGCGCACGGTTGGCCTGCAACCGGCCTACGCGGACCGTTACCCGCACGAATTCTCCGGCGGCCAGCGACAACGGATCGGCATCGCCCGCGCTTTGGCCGGCGAGCCGAAGCTGATCGTCGGCGATGAACCGGTGTCGGCGCTCGACGTCTCGGTGCAGGCGCAGGTGATCAATCTGCTCGAAACACTGCAACAGAATCTTGGCCTCACGCTGATCATGGTTGCGCATGATCTCGCGGTTATCCGCCATATGAGCGATCGCGTCGCGGTGATGTATCTGGGCGAGATTGTCGAGCTGGCGGATGTCGATGCACTGTTCGACGCGCCGTTGCATCCGTACACGCAGGCGCTGCTGCGCGCGATTCCGGCGAGCAGCCCGCACGAGCGGCGCGCGAAGCCGGCGTTGTCCGGCGATCTGCCGAGTCCGACGGCGCCGCCGTCCGGTTGCCGTTTTCATACGCGCTGTCCGCACGCGAAGCCGCACTGTGCGCAAGTGCGGCCGGCCAGCGAGCGACTCGAAGACGGACGGCAGGTGGCGTGCCATTTCTGGCGCGAGATCCAGAACGCCGGCGGCGGTGCGCCGCTGGTCACGAGCGTGAGCCCCAAATTGGCCGAGCGGCTCGCGATCTACCGTGACCGCCAGGCGACGCTGGAAGACATGAAAATCGATTGAAGAATCGAATTGCCGTCGCACCGATGCCCGTTTAGCGCACCATTTTTTTGAATTGGAAGAGAAAGGGAAAGTCCTCATGCGAAGAATGTTGATTGCCGCGGCGCTCGCGCTCGGCGCCACTGCCGTGATGGCCCAGACCAGCCAGACGATACGGATCGGCCTGCAGGACGACATCGGTTCGCTCGACCCCGCGCGCAGCGTGCAGCTCGTCGACCGGATCGTGTTTGCGTCGCTGTGCAACTCGCTGGTGGATATCACGCCGGACCTGAAGATCGTGCCGATGCTGGCGACGTCGTGGACGACGAGCGCCGACGGCAAGACGCTGACGTTCAAGCTGCGCCAAGGGGTCAAGTTCCAGGATGACGAGCCGTTCAACGCGGCCGCCGTCAAGGCGAACCTGGACCGCGACCGCACGCTGCAGACGAGCAACCGCAAGAGCGAACTGGCGTCGGTCGATCACGTGGACGTGATCGACGACTACACGGTCGCGATCGTGTTGAAACAGCCGGACGCGGCCCTGCTCGCGACGCTGACCGACCGCGCCGGCATGATGCTCGCGCCGAAGACGCTGGCCGATCCGGCCGGCGTCGCCGCGCATCCGGTGTGTTCGGGCCCGTACAAGTTCGTCCAGCGCGTGCAGAACGATCGCGTCGTGCTCGAGAAATTCCCCGGCTACTGGGACGCCGACAAATACCCGGTCCAGCGCGTGATCTTCCTGCCCATTCCGGACAGCACGGTGCGGCTCGCCAATCTGCGCTCGGGTTCGCTCGACATGCTCGAGCGCCTCGCGCCCTCCGATGTCGCATCGGTCAAGAACGACGCAAGCGGCAGGTTCGCGCCGGTCAGCGGGCTCGGCTACTACTATGTGACGTTCAATATCGGCAACGGCAAGCGCAGCAACGCGCTGCTGAAAGACAAGCGCGTGCGGCAGGCATTCGACCTAGCACTCGACCGTGACGCGATCAACCAGGTGATCGGCGCGGGCATCTTCACGCCGGCGAATCAGGCGGTGCCGAAGTCGAGCCCGTACTACAACGCGTCGCTGCCAATGCCGCATCGCGACGTCGCGAAAGCGAAGGCGCTACTGAAAGCGGCGGGCCACGAGCACGTCGACATCGAGTTCACCTATCCGAACAACACGGTGTCGAGCCAGATCGTGCAGATGATGCAGGCGATGGTCGGCGAAGCCGGCTTCAATTTGAAGCTGCGGCCGACCGACTACGCGACCGAGCTCAATGCCGCGCACAGCGGCGACTTCGAGGCAATGTACCTCGGCTGGTCGGGCCGCGTCGACCCCGACGGCAACCTGCATCAGTTCAACACATGCGCGGGCAACCTCAATTACGCGCACTACTGCAACCCGGAAGTCGACCGGTATCTCGACGCCGCGCGCGTGAAACTGACCGCCGCGGACCGCAAAACGGATTACGACGCGGCGTCGAAGCTGCTCGCCGAGGACGATCCGATCGTCTATGTCTATAGCCAGCCCTGGCCGTTCGAACTGTCGAAGAAGGTGCAGGGCTTCACGCCCTATCCCGACGGCCTGATCCGCCTGCGCGGCGTCAGTATCAAGGGCTGACCGATCATGCTGCGGATCATCGCCAATCGCATGCTGGTCGCCATTCCGACGCTGATTCTGGTGTCGATGCTGATCTTCGGCCTGCAGAAGCTGCTGCCGGGCGACCCGGTGACGGCGATGGCCGGGGAAGATCAGGATCCACAGCTGATCGCGTCGCTGCGCGTCAAGTACCATCTCGACGAGCCGGTGCCGACGCAGTACGTCCTGTGGGTTCGCGACGTCGTGCACGGCGATCTCGGCGCGTCGCTGCGAACCGACGTGCCGGTGACCTCGCTGATCGCGCAGAAGTTGCCGGTCACGCTGCAACTCGCGGCGATGGCGATGATCTTCGCAATGGGTATCGGTATTCCGGCCGGCGTCATCTCCGCCGCAAGCCGCGGTGGCGCGCTCGATTACGGCGCGAACATTTTCGCGCTGTCGGGCATGTCGATCCCGAACTTCTGGCTCGGGATCATGATGATCTTCATCGTGTCGGTGCGCTGGCATCTGCTGCCGTCGTCCGGCTACGTGTCGCCGACCGAAGACTTCTGGCTGAGCATCAAGACGATGCTGATGCCCGCGCTGGTGCTCGGCGCGTCGCTCGGCGCGCAATTGATGCGTCACACGCGCAGCGCGATGCTGAGCGTGCTGCGCACCGACTATATTCGTACCGCGCGCGCCAAAGGGCTGCTGCGCGGCACCGTGGTCGTCAAGCACGCTTTTCGCAACGCGCTGGTTCCGATCGTCACCGTGCTCGCTCTGCTGTTCGGCGAACTGCTGGCGGGTGCGGTGCTGACCGAGCAGGTTTTCACGATCCCCGGCTTCGGCAAGCTCGTCGTCGATGCCGTGTTCAATCGCGACTACGCGGTCGTGCAGGGAGTCGTGCTCGTCACCGCATTGTGCTTTATCGTCGTGAACCTGTGCGCCGACGTTCTGTACGTCCTCCTCAATCCCCGACTTAGACGCGGCTGATGGCTACTCCCACAACTCCCGTTCACGCGCGCGCCGCATCGCACACGACCGGCTTGCCGCGCCGCAAGCGCCGCGGAATCGCGAAATTCATGCGCAATCGCGCTGCCGTTCTCGGCGCGGCGCTCGTGCTGCTCATCGTGCTGATGGCGGTATTCGCACCCTGGCTGTCACACTACGACCCGGTGCAGGCGAGCTTCATGACCGTGCGGCAGGCGCCATCGGCCGCGCATTGGTTCGGCACCGACGAACTTGGCCGTGACGTGCTGAGCCGTCTGCTGTGGGGCGCGCGCGCGTCGCTGCTTGCTGGTGTCGTATCGGTTGGCATCGCGGTCTTGATCGGCGTGCCGCTCGGTTTGCTGGCCGGCTACTTCGGCAAGCTCGTTGACGGCGTGATCTCGCGAATCGCCGATGCGTTGTTGTCGATCCCCTTCCTGATTCTCGCTATCGCGCTCGCCGCGTTCCTCGGACCAAGCCTGACCAACGCGATGGCCGCGATCGGCATCTCCGCGATGCCGCGCTTCGTCCGCTTGACGCGCGGCCAGGCGATCACCGTGAAGGCCGAAGAATACGTCGAAGGCGCGCGCGCAATCGGTCTCGGCCACGCACGGATCATCATGCGATACATTCTGCCGAACGTACTGCCGCCGATCATCGTGCAGGCCAGCCTGACGATCGCGACCGCGATCATCGCCGAAGCGAGCCTGTCGTTCCTCGGGCTGGGCCAACTGCCGCCGGCGCCGTCGTGGGGCTCCATGCTCAACACCGCGAAGGACTTCGTCAGTCAGGCGCCGTGGATGTCGATCTTTCCGGGCATCGCGATCTTTCTGGCGGTGCTCGGTTTCAACCTGCTCGGCGACGGCCTGCGCGATGCGCTCGATCCGCGCGAGTCGTAACCGGATTCCATGACCGCTTCACTGGGCGGCGGCCCCTTCATCACTTTCGTTTGAGTTTTCAATGACACGTTTCAATTGGCAAAACCCGTATCCCACCCCCCGTTTGCCCGTCTTCGCGCGCAACATTGTTTCGACCTCCCATCCGCTTGCGGCGCAAGCCGGCCTGCGGATGTTGTGGAAAGGCGGCAACGCCGTCGATGCGGCGATTGCGGCGGCGGCCGCCATCACGGTGGTCGAGCCGGTCTCGTGCGGTCTCGGCAGCGACGCGTTCGCGCTGGTGTGGGACGGCGCGAAGCTGCATGGGCTGAACGCGTCGGGTGTGGCGCCCGCCGCATGGAATGTCGATTACTTCAAGCGCAAGTACGGTGAGGAGAACGGACTCGCGAAGCAGCCCAAGCGCGGTTGGGATGCGGTGACGGTGCCGGGCGTGATCGCCGGCTGGGAGGCGCTGCATCAGAAGTTCGGGTCGCTGCCGTTTGCGGACCTGATGGAGCCGGCCATCGAGATCGCCGAGCGCGGGCATGCGGTGGCAAGCGTCGTCGCCTACAAGTGGGCGGCCGCCGTGCCAGAGTTGAAAGACCAGCCGGGCTTTGCCGACACATTCATGCCGCGCGGCCGTGCGCCGGAAGTGAGTGAGCTGGTGCGCTTTCCGGGCCACGCGAAGACGCTGCGCAAGCTGGCCGAGCAGGGCCCGCGCGCGTACTACGAGGGCGAGATCGCCGAACAGATTGCCGCGTTCTCGCGTCAAGGCGGCGGCGCGCTCACGATGGACGACCTGCGCAACTATCGCGCGGACTGGGTCGAGCCGATCGGCAAGGGCTATCGTGGTCATACGGTGCACGAGATTCCGCCGAACGGGCAGGGCATCGCCGCATTGATCGCACTGGGCATTCTCGAACAGTTCGACGTGGGTGCGTTGCCGGTCGACTGCATCGAATCGCAGCACTTGCAGATCGAAGCGATGAAGCTGGCGTTCGCCGACGTCTACCGCTACGTCGCCGATCCGCGTTCAATGGAAGTCACGCCCGAGCAGATGCTCGACGAAGCGTACCTGAAGTCGCGCGCCAAACTGATCGATCCGAAGCGCGCCACGCAGTTCGATTTCGGCATGCCGAAAGCGGGCGGCACGATCTATATGTCGGTGGCCGACGAGCGCGGCATGATGGTCAGCTTCATCCAGTCGAACTACATGGGCTTCGGCTCGGGCATCGTCGTGCCGGATGCCGGCATTTCGCTGCAGAACCGTGGCTACGGTTTTTCGATGGATCCGAAATCGGCGAACGTGGTGGAAGGCGGCAAGCGGCCGTTCCATACGATCATCCCGGCGTTCCTGACCCAGCAGGTGGACGGCCGCCAGGAAGCGGTGATGAGCTTCGGCGTGATGGGTGGCGACATGCAGCCGCAAGGGCATCTGCAATCGATCGTGCGGATGCTCGACTACGGCCAGCAACCGCAGGCCGCGTGCGACGCGCCGCGCTGGAAGGTCAATCGGGACTTCACAGTCGACGTCGAGGCGACGCTCGACAGGAACACCGTGCGCGCGCTCCAGGAGCTCGGCCATACGATCAAGTCGGTGGAGGACCCGTATATGGACTTCGGTTCCGGGCAGTACATCTGGAAGCTCGACCGCAACGACCCGGAGCGCGGTTATGTTGCCGCGAGCGACACCCGGCGCGACGGCCTGGCCGCCGGGTTCTGATCCGGGCAGCCGTCGAGGACGCCTGGGCTCTCGCAGACGGCGATCCGCCGTTCGCGAGGGTCCGGCCTCGAAGAGCCCGGATAGCGTGCCGCGGGGCGCACGGAGATCAGCGAACGCATGGCGAAAGCGCAGCGCGGCGTGATGCGCTACACGATCGGCTCGTCCGTTTGCCGTGCGATGTTTGCAGAGTTCGCGGAAACAGGCAGAGCGGCGACCTTACATGCAAGTTCTGATTGCCGCAGGGCACGCCCGCGTAATCGACCACTGTGCCAACCGGTGCCGGTCGGCTTGAGGCGAAATGGCGCGATTGCAATGGCGGCTGCGTTCCGCAACCGGACAGCGCGACCGCAAACACAAACATGGTACGAAGTCGTTTCACGAAGGCTCTCGATGGGTCCAAAAGTACTGCGCCGCTGAGGCATGGCGACAGCCTTCCTCAGCACGGGAGAGCCCATTGTCGTGTTGTGCAGGTGATTGAGATGTGGCCCGGAGATTTCAATTCGGACATCTTTAGACGGCACGTGCGGAACACGCCGTTGATCTGGGCCGATCAGGAAACGGAACGCCACGCCACGAGGAAAAGATGCAGCGTGACCGCGCCGAGGGGCGCCTTATGGCGTCACGCGGTAACGGAAGGAAAGTAGAGCGTAAAGGTCGTCAAGCCGGCGCGGCTTACGACATCGACCCGGCCACGATGCAACTCCATGATCGAGCGGACGATGGCGAGGCCCAGGCCCATGTTCTTCGCTGACCCTTGCCGTGCAGAATTGATCCGATAGAAACGGTCGAAGATCTTGCCGATATGCTCCGGCGGAATGGTTTGCCCGTGGTTCGTTACTTCAACGGCAACGTACGCGTCGCAGCGGAAGGCGCGCAGTGCTATCTCCGATTCGGCGTCGGCATGCGCGATTGCGTTCGATACCAGATTGCTGAGCGCGCGTCGAAGCATCGACGGGTCGGCACGAAGCCGGATTGCGCCGTCGACAGCGAAATGGATGCCCTTGTTTTCGGCCACTCCTTCGAAGTAAGAGGCGAGCCTCGCGAACTCTTCATGACAATCGAGTACGCCTAACCGGAGCGGCTCCTTTGAGTGGTCCGCTCGCGCGAGGAACAGCATGGTCTCGATCATCCGTTGAAGGCGCTGACATTCTTCAATGTTCGAGTCGATCAGCGCTTCGTATTCCTCGGTGGATCGCTCACGCGAGAGCGTGATTTCCGATGCGCTGATTATGTTGGCGAGGGGAGTGCGCATATCGTGCGCCAGATCGGACGAGAACTGGGAGAGTTGCGCAAATGCGCGTTGAAGCCTGTCGAGCATCCGGTTCACCGGAACGGCGATGTCATGGAGCTCGACAGGGCCGCCGCCTATGTCGAGGCGCTCGCCAAGATTGTGGGCTTCGATGCGCGAAATTCGTTGCCCGATGATCTTGACGGGCGACAATCCCCGCTTTGCGATGGCGTAGCCGAGCAGCCCCATTAAGGCGGAACCACCGAGGAGTACGAGCCATACATCGCCCTGATACTCGCGAAGGACGGACTCGCGCGTTGTCGCTTCATGTGCAAGCAGCACACGTATCGATTCACCTGAATGCAGCGTCTCGTCGCCGAATACGCAGCGCGACGGCCCGATAGATGGGGGAGCGCATGAGTAAGGATGTTGCTGCGGCGGATTGCCCGGCCCAATGGACCGCAGGCGCTGATCCTGCCGGCCCGAGTCGGCGAGCACCCTTCCTTGACCATCCAGTATGGCGAACGAGATCGCGGGATGCGTGACCAATTCCTCTCGTAACAGGTCGCTATGGTTGCCAATCGCCTGCGCCGAGCCGAAACTGCGAGCCGCCGCGAGAAACTCGTCGAGCTTGACCGAGATCTCGCTGTCGTCGCGATGCGTGAGTTGGCTAGACAACGAGTGATAGAGAAGGCCACCCGCCATCGAGAGCACCAATATCGCGACGATAGTAAAAGCGAAACTCAGACGCCTGAGCAGCGAATACGCGCCGTCTGCGGCGGTCATGGTCGATCTTCCATCACGTAGCCCATGCCGCGGACCGTATGGAGCAGCTTCTTCTCGAATGGGTTGTCGATTTTTGCGCGCAGGCGTCTGACCGCGACTTCAACGACATTCGTATCGCTGTCGAAGTTCATGTCCCACACGTGCGACGTGACGATTGCACGCGTGACCACTTCGCCCTTCCTTTCGGCAAGGAGCTTCAAAAGCGTGAATTCCTGCGCGGTGAGGTCGATGCGTACGCTGCCGCGATGCACGCGGCGCCTGGCGAGGTCGATTTCCATATCGCCGACACGCAGCACGGTGTCGACCGATTGCGTGGGCCTGCGCAGCACCGCACGGATCCGTGCAAGAAATTCGGAGTAGACGAACGGCTTGGCCAGGTAATCGTCCGCCCCCGATTCAAGTCCGGCAACTTTGTCTTCGACCGCATCGCGCGCCGTCAGGAGCAGCACAGGAGTGCGTTTCTTTTCCCGCAAGCGTTTGAGTATCTCAAACCCGTCGAGGCCCGGAAGCATGACGTCGAGTACGATGAGATCGTAGTCCTCGTGGAGGGCGAGGAACAGACCGTCGTTGCCATCGTTGGATATATCGACGGCGAAGCTTGCCTCCATGAGACCTTTGCGAAGGTACGAGGCCATTTTCGGTTCGTCTTCGACGATCAGGATACGCATGATGAAACCCTTACGCGCAGCAAATTGCGCGTCCGATGCCGGCAGTACATGACGCTGATTGGATCCGCACAACCCATGGCCTTAATGGCAGAGTCAATTGGCTGGCATGACTGGCAACGCTAATGTGATCGGCCCGGATGTGCTTTTCAAAACGGGCTGGAAAGTCATTCTAGAAAGACCTTCCTTGCGGCAAGATGGATGGAAAATGACAAAAACGTCATGAAGCGGGCGCGGGTTCGGTCGTGGCTCAAGCGGTGCTGAATACGAATGCGCAGCGATAGCCGCAGCGACGAGGTATGACGCGCGGATTGCCTTCGTGGCGGCTATCGGTCGAGCCGGCGTGACATGTCCCGGTGCTCGACGCCGGATCTTTCCGGTTCGTGCGGGATGTCTTCAATCAGTGCGATATTGCGGGCGACGGCTAGCTTGCCGCTTGTTTGCCTTACGCGTTCGTAGCGGGCATGAACTGCCGTCCAACAAAATCGATGTGCGCGAACATCGCCTGCTGCGCGGCTTCCGGATTGCGTTCGCGCACCGCGAGGAAAATCAATTCGTGCTGGCGCATGCGCATGGCGGATTGCACGGCTGCGTTCGCGTTGTTCGCGGTGGCGTCGAAGGTGTTTGCGGCGATGTGGTCGCGCAACATGGTGATCACGCTGGCATAGAACTGCCCGAGCATCCGGTTGTGCGCCGCTGCCGTCAGCGCGGTGTGAAACTCACCGTCCATTCGCGCCTCGGTATCGACATCGTGGCCGATCACCGCTTCGTGCATCCGCGCGAGCAGGGCTTCCAACCGGCGTAGCTCTTCCGGTGTGGAGCGCTGCGCGGCGAAACGTGCTGCCGCGCATTCAAACACCATTCGGAACTCGAGTGTCTCCTCGCGTAGCGGCGGGTGCTCGGCGACAAGTTGCAGCCACGGCGAAGTCAGTGCGGGAAGCTGCTTCTGCACCACGTACACACCACTGCCGCGCTTCGCTTCGAGCATCCCCTTGCTGATCAGGTGCCGGATCGCCTCGCGCACGGTCGGGCGCGACACACCGAAATGCTCCGCGAGCACGCGCTCGGCCGGCAGACGCGCAGACAAGGCCCAAGTGCCGTCAAGCACGTTTTCCTCGATCTGCCGCACAACCTTGTCGAGGATGCCGGATGAAAGTCTGTGAAATCCCATCTCTGCTCCGGCCGAAGTGGCCTGACCAATTTGCGCCGCTCCTGGCGAGAAACGACCATTTGCCAGAACGGACACATTGAGGAGAGGCATCAATCTCGGGTGCGTCCGTCCCCCACGATTCAGGAGAAAAACATGACGGATTCTACTTCACTGGTCATCAGGCTGCATGCGGACGACGACGTCGCGATCGCGCGCGGTCCAATACCTGCGAACACGACGCTCGCCGAGGCCGGCGGCATTATTACGCGCGCCGATATCCCCGGCGCGCACAAGGTCGCGCTTCGCGCGCTGAAAGCCGGCGATCCGGTGCGGCGCTACGGGCAGATCATCGGTTTCGTCACGCAGGATATCGAACCCGGTGCGCACGTGCACACCCACAATGTGTCGATGGGCGATTTCGCGCGCGATTACGCGTTCGGCAAGGACGTCAAGGCGGTTGCGCCGGCCGGAGAATCGCGCACGTTCATGGGTTTTCGTCGTACCGATGGCCGGGTGGCGACGCGAAACTACATTGGCGTGGTGAGCACGGTCAACTGTTCGGCAACCGTGACCAAGCTCGTCGCGCAGCACTTCTGCGCGCCCGGCAGGCTGGATGCGTATCCGAACGTCGATGGCATCGTGCCGGTCACGCACAGCTTCGGTTGCTGCATTGATCACAATGGCGAAGGCGTGCAGCAACTGCGTCGCACGATTGGTGGCTATATCCGCCACCCGAATTTCGCGGGCGTGCTGGTGATCGGGCTCGGCTGCGAAGCGAACCAGATGGGTGCGCTATTTATCGCGGAAGGCGTGGAGCCAGGCGCAACCATGGTGCCGCTCGTGATTCAGGAGCAGGGTGGCACGCAGAAGACTGTCGATGCGGCAATCTCGGCGATCGAGACAATGCTGCCGGCCGCCAATGAGGTCAAGCGCGAGCCCTTGCCGATCTCCCACCTCAACATCGCACTGCAATGCGGCGGCTCGGACGGGTACTCGGGCATTACAGCGAACCCGGCGCTTGGCGCGGCGGTGGATCTGCTGGTTCAGCACGGTGGCACCGCCATCCTCAGTGAGACGCCGGAGATCTACGGTGCTGAGCATCTGCTGACGCGCCGCGCGATTACCGCGGAGGTCGGCGAGAAAATCGTCGAACGGATCCACTGGTGGGAAAGTTACGCGGAGCGGGAAAAGGGCAGCATC
Source organism: Paraburkholderia aromaticivorans (assembly GCF_002278075.1). Taxonomy (NCBI): domain Bacteria; kingdom Pseudomonadati; phylum Pseudomonadota; class Betaproteobacteria; order Burkholderiales; family Burkholderiaceae; genus Paraburkholderia; species Paraburkholderia aromaticivorans. The sequence continues at coordinate 330,158 of NZ_CP022991.1, forward strand.
GACAATAATCCGACGCCAGGCAACAAGGCAGGCGGGCTCACGACGATTCTCGAGAAGTCGCTCGGCGCGGTCGCCAAGAGCGGCTCGACGCCGTTGATGGGGGTGTACCGCTATGCCGAGCCAGTCGACACGAAGGGACTCGTGTTCATGGATGCGCCAGGCTACGACCCGATGGGCGCGACTGGGCAGATTGCGAGCGGCGCGAACCTCGTTCTGTTCACAACCGGCCGCGGCTCATGCTTTGGCGCAAAGCCGGCGCCGTCAATCAAGCTCGCGACCAACACGAAGATGTACACACGCATGGTCGACGACATGGACATCAACTGCGGCGACATCATGGATGGCAAGACGACGGTCGAGCAGAAGGGCCGGGAGATCTTCGAGATGATCATCGAGGTCGCATCCGGCGCGCAGAGCAAGAGTGAGGCGCTGGGGGTGGGCAACGAAGAGTTCGTGCCCTGGATGATCGGCGCCCAGATGTAACGCATGCTTGAACCGGACTGTGGCAGTGCCCTGGCAGCCTGCGCAGTCTGTGAGGTCGGCTTATTGAATATGGACTACGGCGGAGCGCCCTGCTCACAGGAGCGGGCGCGTCCACCGACGGAGACGAGTCAAAATGAAGATCAAGGAAACCATCGAGAAATTTCCCGGTGGCATGATGGTGATTCCGCTGCTGTGGGGCAGCCTGCTTAACACGTTCTTTCCGCACGTACTTAGCATCGGCAGTTTCTCAACCTCGCTCGCGCACGGAGCGCTGCCGATTCTCGCGGCGTTCTTCGTCTGCATGGGTGCCGAAATACAATTGAAAACCGCGCCGCGTGCGCTGAAGAACGGTGCGGCGATCACCCTGGCCAAGCTCGCGAGCGGCGTGGCGATCGGCTTGCTGGTCAGCTACCTGTTCAAGGGACGCCCGGTGTTCGGACTGTCCAGCATGGCGATCATCGCGGCGATGACCAACGCGAACATGGGGCTTTACGCGGCGCTGACCAAACAGTTTGGCGACGAGGTCGATCGTGGCGCGCTCGCGGTACTGTCGATTCTTGAAGGCCCATTCGTGACCATGCTCGCGCTCGGCATGTCCGGTCTCGCCAGGATTCCCTTCATCGACCTGATCGCCACAATTCTGCCGATTCTGATTGGCATGTTGCTCGGCAACCTCGATCGCAACATGCGCGCGTTTCTGAAATCGGGCAGCGACCTCCTGATTCCTTTCTTTGCTTTCGGCCTCGGCGCGCAGATCAACCTGCATTCGATCCTTGGCGCTGGCGCGTCGGGCATCCTGCTCGGGCTGGTAACGCTCGTCGTCGGCGGCGTGGTCAACATCGCGGCGTCCCGTCTCGCGGGTGGTTCGGGCGTGGCGGGTGTCGCCGTGTCGACGACCGCCGGCAACGCGGTCGCGACGCCAATCGCCATTGCGGCCGTCGATCCGCACCTCGCGTCGCTCGTCGCAGTCGCGACACCGCAGATTGCCGCATCGACGATCGTCACGTCGCTGCTGGCGCCGTTGTTGACCGCACTATTTGCGAAGTATTGTGGACGGCAAAAAAAGATCATGGGCGACGAAGGATTCGCGACTTCACGGCTTGCTGAGCGGACGGACGCGATGTAAGCGTCCACGGACTGACGCTCCGCGACCGCCGTCCAATAATCAACATAAGCAGTCCGGAGTTGGGCTGCTTTGACCGGTGTCCACTTCACACGGCGGATTCAACAGTGGCTAAGGGGCGATCGACGGCGAACCGTTGTCGATTGCCCCGTTGCCCGGCAATTTCTGCGGTCGGCCTCGCGTTTCGTGTCATCGCCAGTGACTGTACGAGCGTTGGATAGTGACGGTCTCTATCGCGACCGACCAATTCCGACGTCTCGATTACATTTCACCTCAAAGTACTTTTACGCGTGATTACGATCCGTATGCCATCTTCTATCTTTTCCATTACAAGGGCTGGAGCGCTCGCCGCGACGCTGTGGGGTATGTTGGCCATCACGAACTGTGCGAATGCGGTTGATAACGTCATCGTGCTCGATTCCGGCGAAGCGCGACTCACTCTGATCGACGAGGCCACGCACAAGGTCATCGGCACGGAGTCGACCGGCAAGGAGCCGCACCATCTGATGATCACGCCCGACGGCCGCTCCCTGATCGTTGCCGATTCGGTGTCGAACAACCTGATGTTCGTCGACCCGCACACCGGCAAAGTGCAGCGTACCGTGCAGGATATCGAAGACCCGTATCAACTGGGCTTCTCACCGGATCACAAGTGGTTCGTCACCGCTGCGCTGCGCATGAATCGCGTCGACATCTACCGCTATGACGGCACGAATATGGTGCTGGTCAAGCATATCGAACTGGCCAGGACGCCTAGCCACATGACGTTCGCCTCAGACAACCGCACCGTGTTCGTCACGTTGCAGGATTCGGGCGAACTCGCGGCGATCGATTTGCCGACCCAGACAGTGCTTTGGAAGATGCACGTGGGCAATGAACCCGCGGGTCTGTGGATGACACCCGGCGACCGCTATCTGCTGGTCGGCATGACCGGCGAAGACGACGTGACCGTGGTGGACTGGCGCAAGCAGCAGATCGTCAAGAAGATTCACACGGGACGTGGTGCGCACAACTTCCGCAATCTCGACGACGGCAAGCACGTGGCGGTCTCCAATCGCGTTGAAAGCACCATTAGCATCATCGACTACACCACGCTCACCAATGCCGGCGATATCACTGGCTTGCTGCCGGGACCGGACGACATGGAACTTACTCCCGACAAGCGCTATCTATGGGTAGGATTCCGTTTCGCGAGGCATGTGGGCGTCATCGATCTGACCAGCCGTAAGCTGATCGACACCATTGCGGTGGGCCGTTCGCCGCACGGCATCTTTTTCGACAACCGCGCGCCGGTCGTGTCACCCAACCCGGACTAGGCAGTGCGAGCCGCTTCGAACTTGCCGCTGGCTGAGCGTTCGCCGACCTGCTAGAACACGAGGATTCCGATGTTTCATGAAATCGTCTCGCAACTCGACAATATGGTGTCCGCGTTGCAGACGCTGCTCTATGTCGACGTCGTGCAGCCGTTCTTCTATCGTTTCGGCTTGATGGGTTACGACGAAGACACCTATGACGCACTGTATTGGGTGATAGTGGGTGTGCTGGAAATCGTGGTGACGTATCTGGCGTTACGGCCGCTCGAAGCGCTGCGCCCCGTCGAGCAATGGCTGGATCGCAAGGCGCTGCGCGCCGACGTGATCTACACGTGGATCGTCAAGCTCGGCATCATCAACATTGCGTTCTTCCTGGTGTTGCAGCCGCTGTTCAATCACTGGCAGAGTTTGATGTCGATCTACCGCATACCGAATGTCGATATCGACAGCATCTGGCCAGGTGTGACGGATCAGCCGGTCGTGTCGTTCATGATCTATCTGGTCGTGCTCGACTTTGCCGGCTACTGGTATCACCGCTGGCAGCACCGTTTCGGCGTGTGGTGGGAACTGCACGCGGTACATCACAGCCAGCAGCAAATGTCACTGTGGGCCGACGACCGCAACCACTTTCTCGACGACCTCATCCAGGCGGCGTTTTTTGCGGCGATCTCACTGTTCATCGGCGTGCAGCCGAACCAGTTCGTGGTGCTGGTGGCGTTCAGCAACTTCATGCAGAGCATCCAGCACGTCAATGCACGGCTGCCGTATGGCTGGTTGCTCGAACGCATCATCGTCAGCCCGATCTTTCACCGCCGCCACCATGCAGTGGGCTACGGCCACGAAGGCACGAAATACGGCTGCAATTTTGGCGTGCTGCTGCCATGGTGGGACATGCTGTTCCGCACTGCTTCATGGAATCCCGCCGTCGAGCCGACCGGCATCCGCGATCAACTGCCTGTGCCGCATGGCGCGGGGCTTTCGTATGGCGACGGATTGATCGCACAGCAATGGCACGCGTTTGGCCGAATTGTGAGGCGATTGCGCGGGCAGAGGATTACGCGAGTCGTGCCATGATCAGCACATCCGGGCCGCTAGAAGCGGCTCGCCCTCTAACACCGTTCCGGTCAACCAGCTGTAAGCCATTGTTTATAGCCAGCACGGATTGCCGATCGACGATCCGCGTGCACTCTACGAAGCGGAATTGCCGAAGTCCGAGCCGGGGCCGCGCGATCTGCTCGTGAAGATTCGTGCCATCGCCGTGAACCCGGTGGACACCAAGGTCCGTGCAGGCATGCTCGGCGACACACCGCGCTTGCTGGGCTGGGATGCCGTCGGGACGGTCGAAGCCGTCGGTGCCGCCGTGACCCTGTTCAAGGTCGGCGACAACGTGTTTTACGCCGGCTCCATTGCCCGCCCGGGCGCCTATGCCGAGTACGGCATTGTCGACGAGCGCATCGCCGGTCATTCGCCCACCACGCTCGATGCCGCGTGCGCCGCCGCGTTGCCGCTCACTTCACTTACAGCCTGGGAACTGCTCTTCGATCGGCTCGGCCTTGCCGAGGCGGGGGCAATGGCGGTGCGCTGCTGATCGCCGGATCGGCGTCGATCAGGTGCGCTTTGTCGCGAGCCTCACGCATACCGAGGCGCGCTTTGCCGAGATCGTCGAGGTACTCGCGCCGCAAGGCAAGCTGGGCGTCATCGACGATCCGAAAACGCTCGATGCGATGCCGCTCAAGCTGAAAGCGGTCTCGCTGCACTGGGAACTCATGTTCACCCGGTCTCTATTCGAGACGCCGGATATGATCCGCCAGCACGAGATTGTCGAGCGCGTCGCAGCGCTGATCGACGTAGGCACGCTGCGTACCACGCTCGGTGAGCATTTCGGCGCGATCAATGCCGAAAACCTGCGGCGCGCCCACGCCCTCATCGAAAGCAATCGCGCGCGCGGCAAGATCGTTCTCGAAGGGTTTTGAGTCACTACTCGGCCTTCTGCTTTGATTGCTTGCCCGTCTTCATGAGAACCATGCGCACGGTTCATCCGGTCGAAGATGGACTCTTCTGGCCGCTCGGCCCTATCGCGATCAAATGAGCCGGCGTGTCTCGGCCAAGAAAGCATGCGTGGTGAGCGTCACGCAAGTTCATGGCGGCGAGGTCTGGAACTACCGGCGCATCGTATCGGCTGAACCTCGTGAACGCGTTCGGCGTTGCGCGTGCGTGAAGCCTCGCGGTTGTCCCAGGCGGCTGCGTGGTCCGAAATGGTCGCGCGGCGCCGCCCTCGGGACACGATCACCGTCCCTGGGGCAGAGGCTGGCGAACCTGTTGCGACGCGGTTTCGATCGTCACCTCGCTGTGCAGCAGGAACGTTGCCAATTCGGGCGCGCCCGGTTGCGCATCGGTCACGAGAGTCCAGTCGCGTTCGAGCGGCGTCCAGTGCTGCTGGCTCGCGCGATCCAGCTTGTGCGAAGTCACCAGTACGAAGATGTTGGCGGCTTGCCTGATGACGCATTCCTTCAGATAGGCCTGCTCGGCGGTTGCTTCGCAGAGTCCACGGCCGGCGACTACACCGTCTGCTCCGAGAAAGGCCTTGTCGACGGACAGGCGGTTCAACGCGAGCTGCGCGAGCGGCCCGAGCGTACTCATGCTCGAGGGGCGCAAATCGCCGCCGATCAAAGTGACCGGCACCTCGCTCGATGCCAGCAGGCCGATTGCCAGCAGATTGTTGGTGACCACGCGAATGTCGCGCCGTCCGGCCAGCAGCCGGGCCATTGCGGCGGTGGTGGTGCCGCCGTCCAGAAAGATAGTGTCGCCGTCCTGAACGTGGCTGACCGCCACCTGCGCGATCGCATCCTTTTGCTCGCGGAAGCTTTCCCGCCGCAGGTCGAGCGACTCCTCGGGTTCGTGAATCCCGACCGAGGCGGCCGCGCCCCCATACGTGCGCACGATCAGCCGTTCGTCGGCGAGCGCGCGCAGGTCGCGTCGCACGGTTGCTTCGGACATGCCGAAATGCTCGCACAGGGCGCCTACGTCGTTCATGCCGGACAGGACGGCTTTCAGCATTGCCTCGCGGCGGTTCGTAACTTTCATGGTGATCGAGGGTATCGGGTTCGCCCGCACGCTGCGCGCGATAGAGATAGAAGGCATGAACGGACGTAAGTGTAATCAAACCCACGGCCAGGGCAACGCCGCCGGCGGAGCGTGACCGCGCGCGTCCAATTTGATCGATTCGATCAAATTGGACGCAACGTCCGCCTGTAGCGGCGTTTTCCCGCAAATTCGATCAAATCCGCCACATCGTAATGAGCGGATTGCGCATCGCCGATTGGTCGCGTACACTTGGAATGATCGAATCAATCATTTAGTGTGATTGTATCGATCATTCTAATCAGGAGACATTGATGGCCCAACTTCCTATCAAACGCGCGATCGAACGCGTTCCGGGCGGGATGATGATCGTCCCGCTGCTGTTCGGCGCTCTGATCGCCACTTTCTTGCCGAACATGCCGAAGTTCTTCGGTTCGTTCACGAATGCGCTGTTTTCCGGCGCGTTGCCCATTCTCGCGGTGTTCTATGTGTGCATGGGCGCGTCGATCGATGTGAAGGCCACGCCTTATCTGCTCAAGAAGGGCGGCGCGCTGTTCGCGGCGAAGGTTGGGTCGGCGATTGTGGTGGGTATCGTGCTGGGCCACTTTCTGGGTGAGCAGCCGGTTTCGTCCGGCCTGTTCGCGGGAATGTCGACGCTGGCGGTGGTCGCCGCGATGAACGACACGAACGGTGGCCTGTACATGGCGTTGATGGGTCAATATGGCAAGTCTGAAGACGTCGGCGCTTACACGATCATGTCGCTCGAATCCGGCCCGTTCCTGACGATGGTCACGCTCGGTGTGGCAGGGCTGTCGGCGTTTCCGTGGCAGACGTTGGTGGGCAGCATTCTGCCGCTCGCGGCCGGCATGCTGCTCGGCAATCTGGACCGTGAGATGCGCAACTTTCTCGGCCGCGCCGTGCCCGTGATGATTCCGTTCTTCGCTTTGGCGCTGGGCGCGAGCCTCGACCTGCACAAAGTCTGGCAAGCCGGCCTGCTCGGCATCGGTCTGGGCATTGCGGTCGTGATCCTCACGGGCATCCCCCTGTATTTCACCGATCGGCTGACCGGAGGCACGGGCGTCGCGGGCGTGGCGGCGGCCAACACCGCAGGCAACGGAGCCGCTGTGCCGGCACTGATTGCCGCGGCCAATCCTGTCTATGCCGAGGCCGCGAAAAGCGCGACCCTGCTGGTCGCCTCGTGCGTCGTCGTGACCGCGATCGTGTCGCCGATCCTCACCGCGGCCGTCGCGAAGCGGGTCGGCAAGCATGCCGAAGCAAGCCGCGCTGCTGAATTGAGGGCGTCCCAGTGAGTTTATCGAGCATCCTGATCATCGCCGACGACCTGTCCGGCGCCGCCGACTGCGCGATTGCATTTGCAGGCGCAGGGCGCAATACGGCGGTCACGCTGAACGCGTCGCGCGCGACGGGCGCGGCGGAGGTGATTGCGGTGGACACCGACACGCGCCGCATGCCACCGGACGAAGCCGCGCACCGCACCCGCGCCGCGTGGCTGGCGCAACGCGCGCCGGGGCGGCGTCTGTACAAAAAGATCGATTCGACGTTGCGCGGCAACTGGGCTGCGGAAGTCGCCGCGTTGCAGCCGCTCGCGGGTCTCGCCATCGTCGCCACGGCTTTTCCCGCCACCGGGCGCACCGTGCGTGAAGGCCGCGTATTCGTGCGCGGGGTGCCGCTCGAAGACACGGAAACGTGGAAGCTCGAACACGCCGCGCATTGCGCCGACCTCAACGCCATGGTCGAGGCGGCCGGCTTGCGCACTGCGGCGCTGGATGTCCACGCGCTGCGCGGCGATCCCGCCGGGTTGCGCGAGGCCATTGCCGAGGTGGCGCGCGGCGGGGCGCAGGCGCTCATCGTCGATGCGGAAACGGATGCGGATTTGCGGGCGCTCGCGCAGGCGACGGCGTCGATGGACGAAGCCTTGTTCTGGGTCGGCTCAGGCGGTCTGGCGCGCGAACTGGCTTCCTTGAGCGACCTGTTCGATGGTGTCACGGACGCCGCGCGGGACGAGCCACCGCAGCCGGCGCACAAGCGAAGCGCGATCCTGATTCTGGTGGGCAGCCTGTCGGCCATTTCGGAACAGCAATGCGTGATGCTGCGCGAACGTGCGGGCGTGGGCGAGTTGATCGTGCCGCCGGTCGTGCTGCGGGCGGGTGAGTTTCATCCGGAGTGGGCGGGCTGGCAAGCGCGCGTCGGCGCGCAGTTGAGCGCGCATACGGACCTGCTCCTGCGAATTGGGCGCGACGATCTGTTCGATCCCGCCGAGGGCGCCCAATTGTCGGCGGCGCTCGCTTCGCTCATCGCACCGTTTTTCACGCATCTGAGCGGCTTGATCGTGACGGGGGGCGAAACCGCGCGCGCGATGCTCGGGACCGCCGGCATCGACAGTCTGCAATTGCTTGCGGAAATCGAGCCGGGGGTGGCGGTGGGCCGCCCGCACGGCAACCCGCGCCTCACCGTCGTCACCAAAGCCGGCGCCTTTGGCAGCGAACACGCGCTGTATGGCGCCTACCTTCATCTGCGGGGTACACCGGAGTTCGCTCACAGCGATTCCGGATCGGCTCAGCCGAGCGGCACGGCGAGATCTTCGCCGGCTCGCGAAACGAACCAATGTCATTCAGGCAAAACATCATGAGCAACTATCTTCCAGTCATCGGCATCACGATGGGCGACGCAGCGGGCGTAGGTCCGGAAATCGTCGTCAAGAGCTTGACGCACGAGTCCGTCTATCGGCAGTGCCGTCCGCTTGTCATCGGCGATGCGGCGCGCCTCGAGCAGGCCAACCGGATCGTCGGCGGCAGCGCGAAAGTGCGCCGCATCGCGAAGCCGTCGGATGCGCAGTATGCACTGGGCACGATCGACTGCATCGACCTTGCGCTGATTCCCGCCGACCTGCCTTTCGGCGCGCTGTCGGCGCTGGCAGGCGACGCCGCGTATCAGTACATCGCGCGCGCCGTCGAACTGGCGAAGGCCGACGAGATCGATGCGATCTGCACGGCTCCGCTGAACAAGGAGGCGTTGCACGCCGGTGGTCACAAGTATCCCGGCCACACCGAAATGCTCGCGCACCTCACGGGTATCGAGGAGGTGTCGATGATGCTGGTCGCGCCGAAACTCCGCGTGATCCACGTGACCACGCACATCGGCATTATCGACGCGATCCGCAAGATCGAACCGGGTCTCGTGCAGCGCACGCTCGAGCGGGGCCATGCGACGCTGGTGAAAGCGGGCATTGCCAATCCGCGCATCGCCGTGTGCGGCATCAACCCGCATGCCGGTGAAAACGGCCTGTTCGGTTACGGCGAGGAAGAGGAAAAAATCGTCCCGGCCGTGAAGCGCTTGCGTGAACGCGGTTGGGACATCGAGGGCCCGCTTCCGGCCGACACGCTGTTCTTCCGTGCGGGCCGCGGCGACTTCGATCTGGTGGTGGCGATGTATCACGACCAGGGCCATGGTCCGGTCAAGGTGCTAGGCCTCGAAGCCGGTGTCAACGTGACGGTCGGCCTCGACGTGATCCGCACATCGGTCGATCACGGCACCGCGTTCGATATAGCCGGTAAAGGCATCGCCGACGAACGCAGCCTGCTCGAAGCCCTGCGTCAGGGTGCCGAACTCGCGACGCGCCGCGCCTGACGCTGCTTGAGATGGATGGATCGGCGCGGCGCGACACCGCGCTTATAGGACTGTAGTTACTGGTTATGCAGACACGACGCACTGAAGCAAAGACGCATTCGGTGCGGCAATCCTGCAGCACTACGCGCAGGAGCAAGCCGATGAATGCGAATATCGAGCACTCGCAAGCCGGTGCAGCAATTGGCGGCGGCTGCAACCAGGCAAGGTCGAAAGACGCACGCTCAACCGATCGCTAAGCCGACCCGGAACGCAACGCTTCTGCGACCGCCAACAGATTGCAATAGCACTGGATAGGGAACGCACGCCGAAGTAGTTAGAAATACCAGGCGTGCCGTTCCGCTCCGTGCAGTTCCCTTCAATCAGTACTGTGTCGCGCCGCGGTCTCGACGAGTGCCGGCGCCGCGGCCACCTGGGCGAGTTCATCGCTCGACCATCCGCCGCCGAGCGCGTGCAGGAGTTGCACATTCGCGTCCAGCTGGCGTGTCTGGATATCGAGCACGCTGCGTTGCGCCTCGAGTGCGACGGTCTGTGCCTGCACGACATCGAGGTAACCCACTGTGCCTTGGCGATATTGGCGTAACGCGAGCTCGACCGAGTACTGGGCCGCGTTGGCTGCATCCCGTTGCTCGCTCAGCGCAGTGCCGAGATACGATAGCAGGGCGAGATTGTCTTCGACCTGCTGGAATGCGGAGAGCACTACGCCGCGGTAAAGTTCTCCCGCTTCTTCGGTTGCCGCTTTGGCGGCGTCGAGTTGCGCACGACGGTACCCGCCGTCGAACACGTACTGCACGAGTTGGGGGCCAATTGCCCAGAACAGATTGGGCGCGCTCACCAGACCGGTGTAGGCGGCGCTTTGCACGCCACCCTGCAAACTGAGTGTGATGTCCGGGAAGTAGGCCGCCCGCGCGACGCCAATTTTTGCGTTGGCTTCGGCCACCCGGCGTTCCGCCGCAGCGACGTCGGGGCGCCGCTGCAGCAGCGTGGAGGGCAGGCCGGTCGGTATCGGCGGCAACGCCATGGCGGCGGTCTGGGACGGCAGGCTGAATTCGGACGCGGAGGCGCCAACCAGGACCGCGATCGCGTGTTCGATCAGCGCCCGTTGTGCCAGATTCTGCGACAGTTGTGACCTGGCCGACGAAAGTTGCGTCTGCGCCCGGGACACGTCGAGCCCCGACACGATCCCGCTGTTATGCAACGTTTCCGTGAGTTGCAGGGCCTTCGCATACGCCACGACAGTTTCGTTCAACAGCTCGGTTTGCTGGTCGAGGCCGCGCAAGCGGATGCAACTGTCGGCCAGTTCGACCTGCAGGCTAAGCCTGACCGAAGCGAGATCGGCCTTGGTCGCCTGCGCCTCGTCCTTGCCCGCCACCACGGAGTCGCGCACGCGGCCCCAAAGGTCGAGGTCGTAGTTGATTTCGCCGCCGAGCGTGGCGGCGTTGTAGTCGTTGGGGCCGCCCGCGCGCAGCGGCCGATTGTCGGACTGGCGATTACGCTGCGCCACCGCGCTCGCACTGATCGACGGGTACAGTCCCGACTCCACCTGCGCCACGAAGGCCTGCGCTTGCGCATAGTGTGCGTACGCCGCGCGCAAGTCGGTGTTGTTGGCGAGCAGACGTGCTTCAAGCTCGTCGAGCTGCGCGTCGCCATACATCTTCCACCAGCCGTTGCGGTCTATCCGGTCGGCGGGCTGCGCCGCGGTCCACGGGCCAACCGTCTTGTATTGCGCAGCGATCGGCGTGGGCGGGACCTGATATTGCGGCGCGAGCGAGCAGGCGGTGAGTGCGACGACGCTCGCGAGAAGCGCCGGAAGTCCGTGCTTAACCATGTGCAACTGCCTTCTTGCTGGTCGCTGTCGAAACCTGCACGTTGTCGCCGTCAGCGAGTCCGTCGGGCGGTGTGTCGATCACGCGATCGGTTGCGGCGAGTCCCGAGCCGATCTCCACCGAGTCGCCCAGATCGCGGTTGATCTTCACCTGCTTGAACAGCACGTGACCGCTCGCGCCAAGCGTGGCGACCACGACACCGCGGCCGTCGAAGACGAGCGCGCTGGCGGGAACACGAAGCGAATCGGCGGAGGCGGGCAACGAGAATTTCAGACTGGCGAACCCGCCTGGCAGCAGCTTGCCGTTTGAGTTGTCAACCAGCAGTTGAACCAGCGTCGTTCCCGAACTCGAATTGACCGAGTCCGCCGCTGCAACCACGCGTGCGGTGAACTGCTGGTCGGGGTACTCGGGAACGGTCAGGATGGCGGTCGTGCCGTCATGTATCGCCGGTGCGTAATTCTGTGGCACCTGGACGTACGCGCGTAACCGCTTGACGTCGGAGACCGCGAACAGTTCCTGGCCGACTCCGCCGCTGCCGGCGTTGACGAGTGCGCCGACGTCGGTATCGCGGGCGGTCACCACGCCGTCAAATGGCGCGACGATATGCGCAAACGCCTTGGTGGCGACGAGGCGTTCGACATTGGCCTTTGCGGCCGCGACGATCGCTTCCTTGGCAGCGTAGTCAGCGGTGCGTTGATCGACATCCTGCTGGGCGACGGAATCCGTGCCGCTCAGCGCTTCCCAGCGCTTGGCCGTCGTACCCGCCACCAAGGCATTCGCCTGCGCGCTCTGCAGATCCGCGCGCGCCTGCAACAGCTGCTGGTCGAGCTCGGGCGTTTCGATCTCGGCGAGCACCTGACCTGCTTTGACCGGCGCGCCGATATCGACATTCCATGATTTCAGATAGCCGCTGACCTGCGCGAAAATCGGCGCCCGCGTAAATGCTTCAAGGCGGCCGGGCAACTGCAGCGAGGGGCCGTTGGCATCACGCAAGGGCTGGATCACGTTGACCGTCGGTACAGCCTGCGCGTCGGTCCAGGTTTTCAGCTTGCGGGCATCGGTGGCCCGCAGCGTGACGCCCGCGACGACGATGCCCAGGACGACCAGCAGGCCGACCACGCCTGCTGCGAGAAGTGGGCGGCGCGACGGTGCAGGCGTGGAGACAGTGGATTCAGACGACATGAGCAGGACCTCCCGAGACGGATGCCGGGGTAGCCGCGCGCCCAGGGCGCGCGTGCACGATACAAAAAACGACGGGGACGAGGAACAGCGAAGCGGTGGTGGCAAACAGCAGACCGCCGATCACGGCGCGGCCAAGCGGGGCGTTTTGCTCACCGCCTTCGCCGAGCGCGAGCGCCATCGGCATCATGCCGATGATCATGGATAGCGCGGTCATGAGCACGGGGCGAAAACGCGTAAAGCCCGCCTCAAGTGCCGCCCTGAACGGGTCGCCGTGCGCGGCGAAACGTTCGCGGCAGAAACTGACGACCAGAATCGAGTTGGCCGTCGCCACCCCCATACACATGATTGCGCCGGTCAGCGCGGGTACGGAGAGCGTCGTGTGGGTCGCGAACAGCATCCAGACGATGCCGGCCAACGCGGCAGGCAACGCGGACACGATAACGAACGGGTCGGCCCATGACTGGAAATTGACCACGATCAGCAGATAGATCAGCACGACCGCGCCAAGCAAGCCGAACAACATGCCCGCAAAGGCGCTGTTCATGGTCTGCACCTGGCCCAGCAGCGCGACCGTGGAGCCCTTGGGCAAGGTGCGGGCGTTGTCGCGCACGATGCGCTGGATATCGGATGCCACCGCGCCTAGGTCACGGCCCTGAGTGGTCGCGAAGATCTCCACCATGGGCTGGATGTTGTACTGGCTGACAACCTCGTTGCTGCTGGTGCGCTCGACTGTCGCGAGGCCGCCGAGGATCTGCGCGGTGCCTCCGCCGTTGGCCGTGATGGGGAGATTTTGCAAGGCGGCGAGCGAATCGAGGTTGTATTGCGGCGTTTGCATCACGATCGGATACGACACGCCGTTCGCGTTGTTCAGCCAGAACGTGGGCGCGACCTGGCTGGAACCCGCGAGGTTCACCACCATGCTGTTCGTCACGTCGCGCTCGGTGATGCCTAGCAACTGCGCCCGGGTGCGGTCGACATCGACGTTGAAAGTCGGGTTGCCGTGCGACTGGGCGATCCGCGCGTCGACTACGCCCGGAACGTCGCGGACCGCGCGCAGCAGACGATCCGCATACGCGTAGTTGGCGTTGAGGTCATTGCCGCGAATCTGCAGGTCGATCGGCGCCGGCGAGCCGAAATTCAGGATCTGGCTGATGATGTCCGCCGGCGGGAACGAAAACGTGACGCCGGGGAATTCACGCGGCAATCGCTCGCGCATGATGCGAACATAGTCGTCGGTGGGGCGATGACCTTCGTTCAGCGCGATCTGGATGTCGCCGTCCTGCGAGCCGACCGTGCCGGTGTTGTTGTACGCGGTATTGATGCCGCTGACCGGCAGACCCATGTTGTCGACCACGGTGCCGAGATCCGCCGGTGGAATGATCTGGCGGATCGCGCCTTCAATGTCCGCAAAGATCTGCGCGGTCTTTTCAACGCGTACGCCAACCGGTGCGCGCGCATGCATCAGGATTTGTCCCGAATCGACCGAAGGGAAGAAATTGCGGCCGAGGAACGGCACCAGCGCGAACGAGAGGGCGACAAAACCGAGGAAGCCGGTGACGAACGGACGCCGGTGAATCAGCGCGCGTTCGAGCAATCCGCGGTAGGCATTGCGCACCTTTTCAAAGCGCGCTTCGAAGCCGCGCTGGAAACGCCCGAGCGGACCGGGGCGCTTCGTTTCGTGGGCGTGCTCGTCCTCGTTCTCGTCCCGTACATGCTGTTTCAGCAGGTATTTCGCCATGGTCGGCACCAGCGTTCTCGACAGGATGAACGACGAGATCATGGCGAAGATCACCGCTTCGGCCATCGGCACGAACAGGAAGCGCGCGACGCCATTCAGGAAGAACATGGGCACGAACACGATGCAGATACACAGCAGCGAGACGAACGCCGGCGTGACGATCTGCGCGGCGCCGTCGAGAATGGCGGTCTCTACCTCCTTGCCATGCTCGAGGTGCCAGTTGATGTTTTCGATCGTCACCGTGGCGTCGTCGACCAGAATCCCCACCGCCAGCGCGAGGCCTCCTAGCGTCATGATGTTCAACGTCTCGCCGAGCGCGGACAGCGTCGCGATGGAGCCGAGGATGGCGAGCGGGATCGAGGTCGCAATGATGATCGTCGAGCGCCAGCTGCCAAGGAACAGCAGGATCATCAGGCTCGTCAGCACGGCCGCGATCACACCTTCGCGCGCCACGCCGGTGATGGCCGCCCGGACGAACAGCGACTGGTCGCCGATGGGCTCGATCTGCAGGTTATCGGGCCACGACGCCTTTCCTGCAGCAAGCCGCTGCTTGATGCCGGAGATGATGCCGAGCGTGGAAACCGAACCGTTCTTGAGCACGGACATCAGCACCGAACGCCGGCCGTCGACGTGCACGATATTGGTCTGCGGCGGACTGCCGTCGCGCACGTTCGCAATGTCGCGAATGTAGACCGTGGTGCCATTGGCCGCCTTAACCGGCAGATCGCCCAGGGCTTTGAGTTCCGACGGTGCATTGTTCAGTTGCAGCGTGTACTCGTAGTCGCCAATCTTTTCGGTGCCGACCGGCGTAATCAGGTTCTGCCCGGCAAGGGCGTTGGCGACATCCTGCGCGGAAAGGCCGCGCGCCTGGAGTGCCGCCGGATCGACGTCGATCTGTACCTGACGTGTCTTGCCGCCGAACGGGTAAGGAATCGCCGCGCCTGCGACGGTCGAGAGAACCGGGCGCACCGAGTTCAGGCCGAGGTCGCCGAGGTTCTGTTCAGAGAGTCCCTTGCCGGAGAGCGCCAACTGGATGATCGGCACGGTCGACGCGTTGTAGTTCAGGATCAGAGGTGGCGTCGTGCCCGCAGGCAACTGCCGCAATTGCGTTTGCGCGACGGAAGTCACCTGCGCGTTCGCCGTGCTGATATTCACGCCCGGCTGGAAGAAGATTTTGATAATGCCAAAGCCCGCCACCGATTCCGCCTCGATGTGCTCGACGTCGTTCACGGTGGTGGTCAACGTGCGTTCGAATGGCGACGTGATGCGGCCGACCATCTGGTCCGGCGGCAGACCCGTGTATTGCCACACGACGCTGATCACGGGAATCTTGATATCCGGAAAAATGTCGGTCGGCGTCCGCATTGCGGACAAGGGACCGATGATAAGGATAAAGATCGCCAGGACTACGAATGTATAGGGTCGCCGCAAGGCGATACGTACTAGGCCGAGCATGAGAATTCCAGAGCTTGGAGAAAAACGTAGAAGTGTCCTGGCGCAGGCTAGCGCGGTGCGCGCTGACGCGCAGCCGCGTGCCTGTACCTGTCATCAGCTCTGGACGCGCCTGAACTGACGGCATATTCAACTGTGACGGAATACTGCATAGGGCTACGCATAATCTGCATTTCGTGAGAATTGTTCTGCTGCTTACGATCAGTCAAAAAGCTTGCGTGCGTCTTTCAGTTAATTGCCCGGCGTTTGGAAGAGAAAGACATGTGCAAAGAAAGGGTTGCCTTGTGACACGTGCCGATGTGCTGCAACGCAACTCAAGCGCGAATGTACACAAAGCTCGGCATTCCTGCTGAAGAACAAATTAGACGCCAGCGACGCGTGAATACCGGGTTAGATCATTTCGCATTGACCGCTCATTCCGGGAATGCCTTGTCATTGCTGGGCAGAAGGATGTCTGGCGGAAACGCGCGCAGGCGCACGAGCGTCGTTTCCCGCGCACGCTAACTGGTCGGCGTTTTTTATTACCAATTGTTCGAGAGGTTCATATGTGCTCCGGAGGCCTGCGCCAAGTGCCATTCGTAGCGCTGACTTTCATTCTGGGGATGAGGTCTTCAACTCACGCGCACATCATGAAGATGAATGTCACGGCAAAAGCGATGTTTTGCACAAAACAGTTGTGTGCGAAACAAATGGACTAGTGTGTGCGGTTTCACAGCAGCGCGCGGGTCGTCGATCGGCGGCGAGCGATGCTTTCAACCGCATGCCGACTTTCCTTTCTCTTTCGAAATGTCCAGGGAAGAGGTTGCTTGCGAGGCGTAAACATTTGAAGGATTGAAGATCCAGTAACGGATAACGGACGAAGGAAAGTCTAATTAATTGTTGCGTAACTCAAGGCACGGGGGTGCGCCCTACACTTCATTCCTCGCTTGATTCCGGAGTACTTCATGGCACCGCGACCCTCCTTTTCGAGCGATTCCGTACGTGGCTTCGAATTGACGGGCGACGGACAGTACTTGTTGCTGAAGGCCAACCAGACTTCCAGCATTGCGTCGCATTGTTCGGTTATGCACGAGCTGCTGGCGGCGTTGTCGAACGCGATTGGTGTGTCGGAACGGATTCGCAGCAAGAAAAAGAGCGTGAAGTTCGCGATGCCGTGTGAGGCCTGGGAGGTGGGCAAGGATGCAGGTGCGGCAGCTCATCTGATCCTCACATTCCGTCTGCCCGGCGGCGCGGAACTCTCGTTTCGCATGCAACGCACTGAGGCCGCTCACATGACGGAAGTACTGGCGCTCGTGAGCGGCATGGCAAAGATCGGCGATCTGTCCGCCATTACGGTGCAATAGCGCTCGCGTCTCCGACACCCGCGCCCTCGATCGATATGCAACACAGCGTATTGCAGTGGGGTCTCCACGTTGCGTTCCTATTTCTTGGTTTTCCTTTGCATGCTTGTTCAAACTTCAACTGTACGTCGTAACAGGACGGTGACGCTCGCCGGCCTGAGTGTCGCAGCGATGTCGGCCCACGCCAGCGACTCATTCGTGATTCGCGACATCCGGATCGAGGGATTGCAACGCGTCGAGGCGGGTACGGTGTTCGCCTACCTGCCCATCAAGCAAGGCGACACCTTCAGCGACGACAAGGCATCGGAGGCCATTCGCGCCCTGTATGCCACGGGCTTCTTCAACGACGTCAAGATTGCGACCGAAGGCAATGTCGTCGTCGTGCAGGTGCTGGAGCGTCCGGCTATCGGCACGATCGATTTCGCCGGCATTCATGAGTTCGACAAGGAAAACTTGACCAAGGCGCTGCGCGCCGTGGGTCTGTCGCAGGGCCGTTATTACGACAAGGCGCTCGTCGACAAGGCCGAGCAGGAACTGAAGCGCCAATACCTGACGCGCGGCTACTACGCCGCCGAGGTCACCACCACGATCACGCCGATCGACCGCAACCGCGTGTCCGTGCTGTTCTCGGTGGCCGAAGGGCCGAGCGCGAAGATCCGCCAGATCAACTTCATCGGCAACAAGGCGTTCAGCACGGGTACGCTGCGCGACGAAATGCAGCTGTCCACGCCGAACTGGTTCTCGTGGTACACGAAGAACGACCTGTACGCGAAAGACAAGCTCACCGGCGACCTCGAAAACGTCCGCTCGTATTACCTGAATCGCGGTTACCTCGAGTTCAACATCGATTCCACCCAGGTGTCGATCTCGCCGGACAAGAAGGACATGTATCTCACGGTCACGCTGCATGAAGGCGAGCCGTACACGATTTCGAGCATCAAGCTGGCGGGCAATCTGCTCGACCGCGAGCCGGAGCTGGCGAAGCTCATCAAGATCAAACCGGGCGACCGCTTCTCGGCTGAAAAGCTGCAGGCCACCACCAAGGCGATCGTCGACAAGCTGGGCGAATACGGCTATGCGTTCGCCACCGTCAACGCGCAGCCGCAGATCGACCAGTCCAACCACAAGGTGGACCTCACGCTGCAGGTGGACCCGAGCCGCCGCGTGTACGTGCGCCGCATCAACGTGGTGGGCAACACCCGCACGCGTGACGAAGTGGTGCGCCGCGAAATGCGCCAGCTCGAAAGCTCGTGGTTCGATTCGAACCGCCTCGCGCTGTCGAAAGACCGGATCAACCGTCTCGGCTACTTCACGGATGTCGACGTGACCACGGTGCCGGTGGAAGGCACACCCGACCAGGTCGACGTGGACGTCAAGGTGACGGAAAAACCCACGGGCTCGATTTCGCTGGGCCTGGGGTATGGTTCGGGCGAGGGGCCCATTATCTCCGCGGGCGTCTCGCAGGACAACGTGTTCGGCTCGGGCACGAGCCTCGCACTGAATGTGAACACCTCGACTACCAACCGTACGCTGACGGTCACGCAGGTCGATCCGTACTTCACGATCGACGGCATCAAGCGCATCACCGACGTCTATTACCGCACGACGGAGCCCCTGTATTATTCGACCGATTCGAGCTTCCGGATCATCACGGCAGGAGCCGACCTCAAATTCGGCGTGCCGTTCTCCGAGTCCGACATGGTTTACTTCGGGCTGGGGTTTGAGCAGAACCGTCTGGATATCGACGCCAATACGCCTCAGAGCTATAAAGACTACGTGACGCAATTTGGGCGAGTCTCCAACAACGTGCCGTTGACGGCAGGTTGGTCGCGTGACGATCGTGATAGCGCGCTTGTCCCCAGCCGGGGCTACTATACGCAGGCCAATGCCGAGTACGGCACTCCGCTGGGCGATACGCCGTACTACAAGGCAGACCTCCAGGCGCAATACTATTATTCGTTCGCGCGTGGCTTCGTGCTTGGCCTGAATTTTCAGGGCGGCTATGGCAATGGACTGAACGGAAAGCCTTATCCGATCTTCAAGAACTACTACGCGGGCGGTATCGGTTCAGTGCGGGGGTATGAGCCAGGTTCGCTGGGGCCGCGCGACGCGACCACCAACGATCCCATCGGCGGCTCAAAGATGGTCGTCGGCAATATCGAGCTGACCGTTCCATTGCCGGGATCCGGCTATGACCGCACGTTGCGCGTCTTTACGTTCCTCGACGGCGGCAATGTGTGGGGTAGCGAAGGCAGTAGCATCGGCGCGAACGGATTGCGCTACGGCTACGGGCTGGGTCTCGCGTGGATCTCGCCGATCGGTCCGCTCAAGCTGAGCCTGGGCTTCCCGCTCGTCAAGCACGCAGGCGATCAGTATCAGAAATTCCAGTTCCAGATCGGCACATCGTTCTAAGGCTATCCGCGAACTGCTTTCGTCATGTTGTCTCACACGCCAAGTTTGATGAACAGTTGCGGCCGCTGCTCGCAGATACTCCTGATGCCGGTCGTCACAACCTGAGCGGCCGAAGCCGAGATAGCCACCACGGTGAGATGACCGTTTTCGCCATCGTTCGTAGTGCTGTACTCGCTCACGAATTTGCCCGGATCGGCTGCCGCCATGATCGCACCGGCATCTCTCGTGCGTTTGAATTCGAGTCGGCAGCGTTGCTCGCTCTCAATCACTCCTGTTGACGCGCACTGCGGAGGCGCGATGCCTGAACTTATCGAACGCAACTAACGGTCAACGACTGCTCCCGCACCCGTCAAAGGTCAAATTCAGTTCCGCAGACGCTCGGCGGTCGTCGGTCTTCAATATGAGCCGACATGAGGGCCGGGTTCTCGAAAAAATTGACCGTGACGGATAGGGCAGACAATACAAGGCCGACGATCGCCGGCCGCCTGCGTGCGACCGTGACCGATTTACCCTCTTTCGGGAGGCTGTCACTGGGAAAGCCTCCCGCCAGCACGCCGACCATGTCGGCCACATCAAACTTACGTGTTCAGATGCGGCCCCAGCAGTGACAGGTCCGCAACCGAAAGACGGTCGTGCGCGGTCTGCACCTGATGCCAGTACGGGTAGAGCAGCGGCGGCGCGCTCACCTTGTCGAGCCGTTCACGCTGTTCGGTGGTCAGCGTGAGATTCGCCGCGCCGAGGTTGTCGAGCAGTTGCTTCTCATTGCGCCCGCCGATGATGACCGACGCCACCGCGGGTCGCCCGAGCGTCCATGCAAGCGCAACCTGAGCGGCCGAGACGTTCTGCTCGCCGGCGATTTCGACAAGCGCATCGACAATCGACCAGAGCCGCTCGGCGTCGCGAATCGGCGGCTCGGTCCAGCCGGCAAGCTGGCGCGTGCCCTCCGGCGTCGCGTCGCGGCGGTGCTTGCCCGAGAGCAGGCCGCCTGCGAGCGGGCTCCAGACGAGAATGCCCAGGCCTTGATCGAGCGAGATCGGCGCGAGTTCGTATTCCGCTTCGCGCGCTTCAAGCGTGTAATGGATCTGTTGGCTCACGAAGCGCGGCAAGCGGTCGCGTTCACTCACATGTAACGCCTTCATCAGGTGCCAACCGGAGTAGTTCGAACAGCCGACATACCGGACCTTGCCATGCCGGACAAGGAGGTCGAGCGCTTCAAGCGTTTCTTCGAGCGGCGTGAGTCCGTCCCATTCGTGCACCTGGTACAGGTCGATCACATCGGTCTTCAGACGGCGCAGGCTCGCCTCGCAGGCCTCGATCAAATGATGCCGCGACAGGCCCCGGTCGTTCGGACCACTGCCCATGGGAAAGCGCGCTTTGGTTGCGATCAGCACGCCGCCTTTGCGTTTGCCGCCGAGTGCCTCGCCGACGATTTCTTCCGACGCACCGTTCGAATAGACGTCCGCCGTGTCGATCAGGTTGACGCCAGCGTCGATGCACATGTCGATCTGTCGGCGCGCGTCGTCGAGGCCGACCTCGCCGACGCTCGCAAATTTGCCTTTGCCGCCCATCGTCATCGTGCCTAGCGTGATGGTCGACACCTTGAGGCCCGAACGGCCAAGTTGACGGTATTCCATGTTGAAGCAATCTCCATGTATGTTGCGAACATTCACAGCCGGCGTGCGGCCGTGAAGTTGCAGCGCGCCCGCACTTCGTGCCGAGTGTTCCTCGACCTCTCCAGACATCCGACGATAGCGGAGATTGAACTGTCATTCCAATAGAAAGATATGATCCAATTGTGCGGTTTTCGTGATCAATCGTCTCTGCGAGAAAGAGTGCCAAAGTGGACTTGAAGCAGCTGGAACATTTCATGGCGGTCGCCGAAGAGCGGCACTTCACGCGCGCGGCGCGGCGCCTGAACCTCGTGCAGTCCGGATTGTCCGCATCGATTCGCTCGCTGGAAGAAGACCTGGGCGGACCGCTGTTCAATCGCAGCACGAGGCGGGTCGCCTTGACGCCTGCCGGCGAAGTGCTGTTTGCGGAGGCGCGACGGGTACTGGCCGCCGCTCGCGACGCGCGGCACGCCGTCACGCAGGTTCACGGGCTCGCGCGTGGCCGGCTGAGCATCGGTGCGATTCACGGTCTGGCGCCCTTCGTCGATCTGCCCGCTTCCCTGGGGCAGTTTCGTGCCGCGTTCGCTGGGCTCGATATCGAATTGACATTGGACGGCTCGCGTGCGTTGATTGACGAGGTGCGGGAGGGGCGTCTCGACCTCGCGTTCACACAGCCGCCGGATACCTCGCTCGACGGTATCGGGTCGCATATGTTCGCGTGCGAAGGAATGGTCGTCGTCTGCGCGACGGATCATCGATTTGCGGGCGCCAGCGAGCTGGAGTTGGCCGACCTCGCCGACGAAACGTTCGCCGACCTGCGCCCGGAGTGGAGCGTGCGACGTCTCGTCGATCGAAGCTTTGCGGCCGCAGGGCTGCAGCGCCGGACCAGCTTCGAGGTCAACGATATGCCGATGTTAATTGAGCTGGCCGCGCATGGGTTGGCGATCACCATCGTGCCCGAATCTGTGGCTGCCGCAAGGAAGAACGACCCGCGCGGCGCGGCGGTCGCGACGGCGAGCCTGCGCGAAGCCGAGGAACCCTGCTGGGAACTCGCGGCCGTTTTTAAGGGAAGCGCGGGAGAACCGCTCATACCGGTCGCCCGTGCGTTTCTGGACTTGCTCAAATTGCCTGTGATAGCGACCTGACGCTCCCGACGGGCTCCGCATGGCGCTCTTAATTGAGCACGTAGGCCAGCGTGGCGGAAAAAGCGTGCGCACTATCGTAGGCAAACGTGACTGTTCAGTGTGAAAAACCTGGCACGATTTGCGGAACGCGACGGTCTTCAGACATCCCGTGAATGCGGGCGAATGTTGCTAGTGTCTTACAGTCGTCCGCTTTATATTCAGGATCCCTTGAGAGCGACGAGTGTGGGCCACGCAGAGAAAACGTGCATGCTAGCATCGTCGATTCACTCTTCCCACGAATCGGGATCGCTGTCGCTAGTGGGCGCCGCGACTCCGGCATCAATGAGGATGCTCATGACTCATTCTGCCCTGACCCCGGGCGCGGTCGCCGTGATCACCGGGGGTGCTGCCGGCATCGGGCTGGCTGCTGCCAAACGCTTTGCGCAGCTTGGGCTGCGCGTCTGCATTGCGGACCTCGGCGCCAACCGCATTGCGCAGGCGGTGGAGGAAATCGCTGTGCTGACCGCAAACGGCACGCAAGACGTCTTCGGGATTGAGACCGACGTCAGCGTCGCCGACGATGTTCGCCGCCTGCACGCGACGCTCGTCGAGCGCTTCGGCGGAACAGACGTGCTGATGAACAACGCCGGGATTCAGCCTGGCAGCGGGATGTTCGGTCCAACCGGGAGCTGGGAGCGCGTGCTGGGTGTCAACCTGTGGGGCGTGATTCACGGGACGCAGGTCTTCGTGCCGGAGATGATCAAGCGCGGGCGTCCGGGGCTTGTGATCAACACCGGTTCAAAGCAAGGTATCACGACGCCGCCGGGCGACCCTGCCTATAACGTGGCGAAGGCCGGGCTGAAAGCGTTCACCGAAGCGCTGCAGCACGAACTGCGCAACACCGCGGGCTGCCGGATTAGCGCCCATCTGTTGATTCCGGGCTTCGTGTTCACGGAACTGACACGGAAGGGCCGCACGGAAAAGCCGGCTGCCGCATGGACGCCCGAGCAGACTGTCGATTTCATGTTCGAGCGCCTCGATGCCGGCGACTTCTACATTCTGTGTCCTGACAACGACGTGCCGCGTTCGCTCGACGAGTTGCGCATTCTGTGGGCGGCAGGCGATATCGTCGAGAATCGCCCCGCGTTGTCGCGCTGGCATCCGGACTACGCCAAGGCATTCGAAGCCTTCATCAAGCAACCCCGGTGAATCGACGGGCGGCGCGGCGTACAAGGTTGTTCATGGCCTGCGGACAGTCGCTATACGGGCTACGCGCCGATGCGACGGCCGCGCTCACAACCTGAGCGCGCTGGCGGGTTGCGCCCGCGCCCGGTCGGCGGCGCCACCGTGTAGGGGGCGGTCGCGCATGGCGAAACAATGCCGGTTCAAGACGTGCGCTGGCGCTCGCTGAACGGGCCGCGCTACGGGTGGAAGCTCACCTGCGTCAGCTCTTCGCAGACCTGCCATAAACGGCCAGCATTCGACGCGTCCCTTGCCTGCCTGGCGACGTTCGCTTCTCCCATCCTGCTTCCCCGTGCCTCCAGAAAGCCCTGCGGACCATAGTAGCCACCATCGCCGACGTCACGCGAAGTCGCCGCGTAAAGGGTTGGCAAGGCGCCCGCGTAGTCGGTGTTCAGCAAGGTGCCGATGACATGGCTGAGAAGCGCGCGAGCAACGCCTGAAATCGCGGAGCGATCTCCACCCCGAAACAGATTGGTGTTGGCGACACCGGGGTGAGCGGCAACCGACATGACACGCGAATTCGCAGCGCGCAATCGCCGGTCGAGCTCGAACGCGAACATCAGATCCGCGAGCTTCGATTGCCGATAGGACCGCATCGGCGAATACGCCTTTCTGGACTGGAGGTCGTCGAAATCGATGTGCCCCTGCTTGTGCGCGATGGAAGCAATCGTGACGATGCGCGGTCGATCAGGCGAACCGTTCGCGGCTAGTCTGAGCGCGGGCATAAGGAGCGCAGTCAACGCGAAGTGGCCGAGTACGTTGGTGCCGAACTGGAGTTCGAAGCCGTCGGCGGTCTCCAGCCGCTTTGGCGGCGCCATGACGCCAGCGTTGTTGACCAGAACGTGAATCGGGCGTTGGCGGGCCAGTTCTTTCCGCGCGAACTGGCGTACGGACTCGAGGGATGCGAGATCGAGAATCGCGAGTTCGGCGCGAGCGCCGGGTGCAGCGGCGTTCAGACGGGCTAACGCCTCCTGACCGCGCTGTTCGTCGCGGCACGCGAGTATGGCTTGCGCGCCTTTGCGCATCAACGACAACGCGGCATGGTAGCCAATGCCGCTGTTCGCTCCAGTGATCAGAACCCGCTTGCCGGTCTGCGGCGGAATATCGGCGATGGTCCACGGGTTGTTCATAGTGCTCCGGCTGGGCATAGTGATAGTCGGTTTCGAGACTACCATTACAGCGGAAGTTCGGATTTGCGGCGACGTGGCGTGGCCGGGCTTCGCCGCACGACTCTTCCCCATCCCACACCACGCCGCCGCGCGACGTGGTGAGCGCGGGTTGCCGGGATGACCGAAGCGGTGCTGATGACCGCTGTTCAACTCGGTCAGCATCCAGATTGTTGAAACGAGAAGATGTCGTATTGAAGCGCTGTCGTCATCCGCATCCGCGCGCTTCTACCTCAATCATGCACGTGATGATGGTGATGGCCGCGTTCGTGCCGGCTCCGTTGTTCAATCTGCGGCACCGCATGCTTCTCTAGATGCGATCGAGCGCCGCGAAGCCTTCATCCAGTAACGTAACCTGATGAGCGAAGCGGGTCGCGTCGCGTGCCTTGAGTTTGGCAAGATTCTCGATTTTCCAGCGGATTGCCGGCAGGTCGCGTAGATGGTCGTACGGCATCAGCGACCAGTCTGGCTCGAGTCTCAGGAGCGAGGCGAGAAATTCGCGGTGCTCCGCGGTCAGTGCCCTCGGAAGGTCATGGTGAAGTCTGGCCTGCACGGCGTGAAGTGCAGCCAGATCGACCGGATCGACGGTCATGCCCACAAAGCCGGCCTCGTATTCGTCCTCGAGCGATCGTGGCTTCGCAAAGAGCACCTCGTGGACCGGTCGGTTATGGCCGGCGAGATAACCCACAAAGGCCGTCGCGACGTCCTGGCGCAGACCATAAGTGTCGTACATGTGCTGCACATCAAAAATATCGCGCGGATGCTGCCGGTCCAATGCGGCAACCAGTTTGCTGCCGTAAAGCTCGGCATCGGCGAGCGTCGGCACTTCGAAGTCGACGCGAAACATGGCCTGCGCGCGCGGCACGATGCTCCGTGTCACCGTTGGCGTTAGTGTGCCGCGAAAAACGTAGTTCACCTCGACCTTGACCTGGGCTTCAGTGGACGAGACAGTCAGTTTCACATCGTCGCCTTTGTTTCTGCCACTGGCGGCGGCCACGGTAACCATGTGTCCCTGTCGCTCGATCGCCTGCCGGGCGCGAGCGAGTTCGTCATGAATGATGGCGAGAGCTTCGTCGCGGCCCGGCTCGTACGAACACATGACCACGTCGATATCGACGGACAGGCGGGGCAGATCCTGAACAAACATGTTGATGGCTGTGCCGCCTTTCATCGCGAAGTGGGGCGTGTCAAAAACATCTGGCGCAATGGCCAGCATGAGGCGAACCGTATTGAGGTATTGATCGTTCATTGTGAGGACGTTGAGCCTTAAGGGGGCGTGCGGATCAGGCCTTCAGGGTGAGGCGGGGGCCGCCCTTGCGGCTGCTCGTCCAACGCCGGCCGGGCCCGAGCCGATCGACGTGCCGCTGGAGGTCCTGGCCCCAGGGAAATCCGCTCGCTTCTCCAAGATCGCGTACGAGCTTGACGACCTTGACGCGCGTGCAGTGCGAGAGGAGGGTGTCCAGGACAGCCGGGCGGAGATTGCGCAGCGAGGACGCGAGACTCATGGCCTCCTCAAGGGACTGCCCCTTCGCACGTCGTTTGCCTACGTCGCTGGCGAGTTCAAGCAGCGCGCGCTCGGGCTCGGAAACGAGCAGCGAGGGATCGCGGTTCGGCAGCGGTGACAGAGCGGTGTTTTCCGGCATGCTCTGGTCGAACAGGTGTGTGGTCTGCAGTGTATAGGGCATATGTTCGCCGACCCAGTCCGGCATGACGTAGGGGCGTTCTGCCCACAATACGACGCGCTCGCGAAAGCTCAGGTTGTGGCGCACCCCCTGCCAGTCCAGGGCCGTTTTGCCGCCGACGTGAAGGCCTGGTATTCGCTGGGCGAGATAGGCCAGTATTCCATCCCGGGTGGGCGTGTCGCCCGCTAGCAGATAGGCGCCTTTGGACAGGCGTTGCAGCCATCCGGCGTTGACCAGATAGGTGGTCTGCTGGGGGCTCACACCCCAGTCGCGAAGCGTTTGCGGGTCAAGCGGTTGCCCGCGCGGCGCGCTTGCCATGAGCCGTTGAAGTGTCTTGCTGGCCATTCCGTCGATCACGCATGATTTTTTATAGCATACACGTGTTTAATTTGAAGTTACAAAGAATAAATCATGCGGCGTATGCGCGTTCGACTGGCAGGGACGAGGAGGAGCGCTGCTTCGCAGTATGGAGAGCTTCCGGCGTACCCTACATGATTTATTCTTAGTAAATACAAATTTTGTGCTATTTTGTAAGAATAATGCATGCGCTCGCCTGGTGCCCGCCTGCGGATCGACCTTGGACTTCGCCGAAGCGCGTGTGGATTTACGCAGCAAATTTGGGCCTCAAAGTTCCCTCTGTGCCGCTCCGGTCGTGCTGGTTTGCATAATTTTTCCCGCGGGATGGGTCGGGAAGGTCATGATCCGCGCGCGGCATTTCCAGACACGCGCGGCTTTTCCCCGCGGAACTAGAGCTACACGAGTACGCTGGCCGAGGCGTGGCCCGGTTCAGGCGTTTGTGCAGCAACCTGCCGCACCATTGCGCTGGCCCCATGCGGTCCCCTTGCTGGACAAGCTGTAGATTCCCGAAGCGCGAGCATGTGACAAACTCCCCGGAAGAATATTAAGAATGGAGGCAGCTTTGCGGACGGTCGAATATCGCTTCTCCACCATCTGGCGCATCGACGCGCCAGTGCAGGAAGTCTGGACGGCAATCCAGGATTCTGCGCGCTGGCCCGAGTGGTGGAGTAGCGTCGAGCGCGTAGAACAGTTGGAGGCAGGCTCCGATCAGGGCGTGGGCCTCGTACAACGCTACACATGGAAAGGCTGGTTGCCCTATCGCCTCGTGTTCGATATGCGGGTGACGCGCGTCGACCCACTGGTCGCGCTTGAGGGGGAAGCCAGTGGCGATGTCGACGGCGTTGGTCGGTGGAGCTTTTCGACCGACGGACGCAACCGTACCGAGGTCCGCTATGACTGGTGTGTGCAGACGAACCGCGCGTGGATGAATGCGTTGGCACCGTTATTGCGGCCCGTTTTTCAATGGAACCACGACGCCGTGATGCGCGAAGGCGGCGCGGCGCTAGCGCGACGGCTGGACGCGCGGCTGCTTGGCATCGAGCATGGATGAAGCCAGCGCCGCATAAACCGAACGCACCGCGACGATTCGCCTTCACCTCGAGGCTTCTCCTCGCATCGAGGCAAATGATGCGCTCAAATGGTGGGGCAGAATGGAATCTGAACCCAGGCGTTGGCAGATGGCGATCAACCATCGGTCGCTGTTCGGCCCGGTTTCAGCCGGTCGGCGCATCCCTGTGAATCACCGACAATCCGTCTGATTCGGATCGTCAACGACTGTATCTTTCCAGGACATCACGTGCAGTCTTTAGCTGGAGTTATCGGTTCTGCCGTATCTCTTTTGGCGGCCGTCCCGTATGGATATGCAATTTATAGACGGGCCATCCGCCCACACCTATTTAGCTGGTTGATCTGGTCCGTCGTGACGGCTATCGCTGCCGCCGGCCAATTTGTTGCCGGGGCCGGTCCTTCAGCATGGTGTACAGCGGCGATTGCCGTTACATGTTTTCTCACGCTCATGGCCAGCATCTTCAGAGGGGAGAGAAGCTGGGCAAAATCCGACTGGTTATTCCTCAGTATTGCGTTATCGGCGATTCCGATTTGGGTACTTACAAAGGACCCCACGATATCGGTCTGCCTGGTGACACTAATTGAACTTGCAGGTCTCGGTCCGACAGTCCGAAAGACTATTCGTGATCCGTGGAGTGAAAATCTCACCTATTTTTTGTTGTGCGTCCTCAAATACGCACTCGCCATGCTCGCACTTAATACGTGGAGCGTGGCTGTTGCCTTTTATCCAACGGTCAACGTTGCGGCATCGGTCGGCGTTTGCATTCTGATGATTGTTCGGCGCCGGTTGCTGCCCAAAGAAGGGACCAACTCTCAATGACAACCAGTGCTTCTCGAACGCCTGTCGAACAGCAGTCGGCGGCCCCTTGAACCGGCCGATCGAACCGTGCCATATGTACTCTTCGACTTTCGATACGCCCGGGGGCCACGCCTACTTGATCGACTTACGCCAGAAGAGCAGGTATGCGGATGCGCACGATACGGCGAGCAGAATCGCCCACATCGGAGCCAGACTGATCAGAACAGCAGTGACGGGTAACATTTGGATTCCTAATGTCAAGGATTAACGATTACCAACACGTATCCGCTTTAGCCGGAACGGACGATCTGATCGAATATTGCGGTTCCGGCTAGCGATGAGTTAATGCTATATCGCTACCTGGGGGCACCTCTGTGACGTCCTGTCGCACCACCGTTGATACATGTCAAGGCCGAGCCACTCCGGTATCTGAAGGCCTTGGGGCTTCAGATACCGGGACAATCGCTGGCCGCCGATGAATGTCCTGGTGGTTCAAGCACTGTGCAAGAACGCGAACGACCAGACAAATGTCGTCATTCAGCCGCTCAATTCGACAGGGCATTCGCAGGAATCAACGAGATATTGAAAATCCGCACGAGAGCCGGCTGGCCGTTGACCAAGCCGGGACTCGAAGCGGATGTCACTCAGGAAAGAGGGAGGGCGAGTCGCGCTATCTCAGCAAAATATCGCGCACCGGTGAGCAGGATCTCGTCGTTGAAGTCGTAACTGGCGTTGTGGAGCGGAATACCTCCTGCCATCCCCGTATCGCCGTTGCCAATGAAAATAAAGTTGCCCGGTACGGCCTGAAGGAACGCGCCGAAATCTTCGGAAATCATCATGGGCTGCACGCTTGCGTCGACTTTATCCGCACCGACGATATTGCTGGCCGCCGCAACGGCAAGATCCACATATTCCGGTGAGTTCACGGTAGGCGAAAATTCGTGCGTGTATTCGAACGTACATTCAGCCCCGTGCGTATGGCAGAGGCCTTCGCTGATTTCACGCATGCGGGTTGCGAGCATCGTCTGGACTTCGGGTGTGTAGCTGCGCGTGTCACCCTTGATCGTCACGTTCGACGGAATGACATTGCGGATACCGTCCGTCATGAATTCCGTGCAGGAGATCACCGCCTGCAGGCTCGGATCGAGATTGCGGGACACGATTGTTTGCAACGCCAGCACGATTTGCGACGCGATCACGATGGGATCGACGCCCATGTGCGGTCTGGCTGCATGTGTGCCATGGGCCTTGATGTGAATGACGAAATTGTCTTCGCTAGCCATGATGCCGCCGGCGCCCGTAGCGAATGTCCCGGCGGGCATGCCGGGCATATTGTGCGCGCCAAAGATCGCGTCGACAGGGTATCGCTCGAAGAGCCCGTCTTTCATCATCGCTTTTGCGCCGCGGCCGTGTTCTTCGGCCGGCTGAAAAATGAAGCGCACGGTGCCGTTGAAATCCTTTCTCTCGGCAAGCAGGCGCGCCGCGCCAAGAATCATCGACATATGTCCATCGTGTCCGCAGGCGTGCATCTTGCCTTGCGTTCGCGAGGCATGCAGGCGGCCGGGTGCGTTCTCCGCGATATTCAATGCATCCATGTCGGCACGCAGGCCAATCACGCCGCGGCCATTGCCGACCGCGAGGTTGGCGACCAGGCCCGTTCCGCCGATTCCCCGGTGCACGTCGAGGCCGAGTGCTTTCAAGGCTCTCGCGACATAGTCCGAAGTGGCAACTTCCTCAAAACCGGTTTCCGGGTTCTGGTGCAGATGCTGACGCCAACTTTTCAACTGCGATTGCAAGGAGCTTTCCATAACGCATTTCCCTTTTCGACGGCGATTCGGATTGTCCTATCGAACCGTGGGTTCCAGCCATTGAGCCTGACGTGCAAGAACCGAGTCGGCCGTTTCGCCCACACATTCGCTGTAGACCGAGGGTGCCGTCGCTCCCTCCGTGCTGATCACGAGAACGCGTGACTCTTTGTTCAAACCGATGGCCTGCGCCAGTTGTGGATCGTGCATCGCCACTTCGACGCCGGCATAGCCAGCTGCGCCGGATTCGCCGACTACCAGCGGAATGTCCGCAGCGGTTCCGGCCGCGAGCCTGCGCATCGCTCCGATTGCGTCTGCGTCGCTGATCGTCATGAAATCGTCCACGCACAGATCAAGGATCTTCCACGCGATCGGTGAAGCTTCGCCGCAGGCGAGGCCCGCCATGATTGAATCGACGGAGCCTGTGGCTTTCGCGGCTCGACCTTCGAGCGCACTTTGATACAGGCAGTCCGCTTGTTGAGGTTCAACGACCATGAATCGCGGACGTTTGGGGCCATGCATCTCCCAGAGATAACTGGTTACTCCGGCAGCAAGGCCGCCGACGCCGCCTTGCAGAAATATGTGCGTGAAGGCGCATTGGTCTGCATGACTCCGGGACTGCTCGACGATCTCGGCTGCGATCGCGCCGTAGCCCTGCATGACGTCGCGAGGAATGACTTCATATCCTTCATAGGATGTGTCGGAGACCACATGCCAACCGTTTTCCTTCGCAAGGCGTGCGGCTTGTTCCACGGACTCGTCGTAGTTGCCCGTGATGCGAATGATCTGCGCGCCGTACGCGGCGATGGCCTGTTCGCGTTCTGCGCTCACGTTGGCGTGCAAGACGATCACGCAATTGCAGCCGAGTGTTTGCGCTGCGGCGGCCAAGGCCTTGCCATGGTTGCCGTCGGTCGCACTGATCACGACCAGGTTCGTCAGCATTTCCTTGTAGCGTCCCTGGATCAAGCCCTTCGGATCGAGATCGTGCTCGGGCCACAAACGCAGAATCAGGCGTACGAGCGCGATCGGTGCTCCCAGAGCCTTGAAGCTACCGAGTGGCGACCGGACGGATTCGTCCTTGACGCTCAGTCGCGCGACGCCAAGTCGTGCTGCCGCATCGGGCAGATCCCATAGAGGCGTAGCGGACGAACTGAGAAGCTTCCAGCTCTTAAGCCATGCACGGCTCTGTTCAGCGGACTCGACATTCAAAAGAGTCTTCAGTGTGTTGGGATAGTCGGTGTGCGACGCGTGCTTGTTAGTGATCAGCATTGCGATGCGGCTCCAGTGAATAAGTGTCCGGCACGGACCGTCGCATTCCCCGCTGGAAATCGACGCGCCAGCCATTGGGCAAAATGATATTGCTTGACGTGGTTAAATTAATCCCTAAATTTGAGGTTGCGACGCAATAATCTTTCACTTTCGCACCGGAACCTCAGACCATGGCTATCACCCTCGATGCATTCGATCGCAAACTGCTAGCCGAGGTCCAGCGGGATGCGCAACTACCCCAAAATGAACTGGGTGCGCGAGTCAACCTCTCGACTGCCGCCGTGAACCGCCGGCTGCGCCGGCTGGCCGAAGACGGAGTGATCGATCGGTACGCGGCCATCGTCTCGCCCGAAAAGGTGGGATGTCTGCTTACTATCGTTTCCATGGTGGAAGTGGAGAGCGAGCAAATCGATCTGCTCGATTCCATGAAGCGGACCTTTGAACGATGTCCGCAGATTCAGCAGTGCTACTACGTTGCGGGTGAGTGGGATTTCGTACTGGTTCTGACAGTGCGGGACATGGAGCAATACAACGACCTGACCCGGCAACTTTTCTTTTCAAATAACAACGTCAAGCGCTTCAAGACGCTCGTGAGCATGAGTCGGGTGAAGGTCGGGCTCGGCGTACCTGTCGATATCGACGACTGAAGCAGATCATCCGGCGCGGCACCCGGTCGCGCGGAACGTGACATGTCTGTTGCGTCGCCACCGGCACGCGGTGCCAATGCCACGGCCTCCGCGCGATGGACCTCGAATTGTCCATCGCGACGAAGTGGCTTATCTGACGACGCTCGCGTCGTGCCAATCGCCCTGGCCAAACTGCCTGACAGTAATCGCGCCGTTGCGAATGTCGCCGTTCCCGTCAAACTCGATCGGTCCCGTCACACCGTTCAGTGCCAAATTTTGAAGCTTGGGTAGATAGACTTTCGGGTCGACCGAGTCGGCTGCCTGCATCGCACCGGCCATCGCCATCACGGCGTCATACGCATACGGCGCGTAGAGTTGCACCGGAACGCCGAACCGCTGCTGGTAGCGCTTGAAGAACGCGTCTCCTTGCGGCATTTTCGACGGCGGCACGCCTGCCAGCGTGCAGTACGTGCCGCTATTCATCGCAGCACCCGCGAGCTTGATGAATTGCGGCGTACAGGCCTCGTCACCCGCGATGAGTTTGGCCTTCAGACCGAGCTTCTGGGCCTGCTGGACGAATGCCGCCGCTTGCGTATCGCCACCGGTGAAGACGATCCCGTCGGGCACGTGGCTCTTGATGGTCGTGAGGACCGCCATCCAGTTAGTGGTTTTGTCGGTACCGTATTCACGGGCGACGACGGCGCCTCCCGAAGCCTTGACCGCTTTTTCGACTTCGTCGGCGAGTCCCTGTCCGTAGGCTGTTCGATCGTCGACAATCGCGATTTTGGTCGACTTCAGTTCCTTCACAAGATAGGTGCCGATGACCGTTCCTTGCCGCACGTCATTCGCAACCATGCGAAAGACGTTCTTGTAGCCCTGCGCCGTGAGTTTAGGGTTGGTGGCGGACTCGGTGATCATCGGTATGCCCGCATCAGAATAGATCTTCGATGCGGGAATCGACGTGCCGGAATTGGCGTGGCCGACCACGCCTGCAACGCGGTCATCGACCAGCTTTTGCGCAACAGTCACGGCGGTCTTCGGGTCGGCGGCGTCGTCCTGCGAATCCAGTGCGAAGGTAACCGGCTGCCCTCCGATACGGAGTTTCTTCGCGTTGAGATCCTCGATGGCGAGCCGGACGCCGTTCTCGTCGTCCTTGCCAATGTGAGACAGTTCGCCGGTTAATGGCGATACCTGGCCGATCTTGACCGTGACGTCCGCCTCTGCCAGAAGCGGTTGCACCGCGAACACCATCGTCAGAAGAGGAGGGATGAATTTCAGATTTTTCATGCTCGGGCGCTCGCTAGGTTGCGTCGACGGATTGAGGGAAACGCTGGCACTTCCGCGGCCTTTCTGGATCGCTGAAGCAGTAACGATCGTAAAAGACGGGTGCGATAGCCAAAATCCTCCGGTTGCCCTGCGATGCAACTTCTGATCGTTCCGTTGCGGAAAAGTGAGAGATTTTTGATGTCCATGTCGCCGCGAGAAGCGGGGCAACGGCGACGGTCGGAAAAGCTGCGATCGCGTCGCGAACTCGAAGGGTTCGGGATTATCGAGCGTAAGGGCATGATCGCTTTTCCCGATGCTGCGCTCGCTGCAAGGGGTGGGGCTGCTATGGGGCAGGAAACGGTCGTTCGGGGGTGGTATTGGGGGGCCGTTGCGGATCGACAGTTCAGGGGGAATGACAGGCGCAAGGCCTGCCAGATATGGACTGCTACCATTGCTGTAGCAGGTCTGTCGCTTCTGTCCCCCCGTAACTGGCCGGTGGGCCGCATCGAGATAGACAGACGGCCAAGAGGCAAAATTCGGCACGGATTTGCAAGAGCGAGTGTCTGTCCCGGCCAAATGTGCAACGCAACATGTCAGAATTTCGCGACACACTATTTTGTTTCGCTTAGGAGAAACAAGGATGTCGAGTTACGCTCCCATTCGCGGCAACAACAATGTGATCATTCTGCGTGGAGAAACGGATGAAACGAATCGCACTGTCGACTCTCTCGCTGGCCCTGGTCAGCGCTGCAGGCGTAGCACATGCACAAAGCAGCGTAACCCTTTATGGGTTGATCGATGACTCGATCCAGTATGTTCACAATGCCAACCCGGCTGACAACAACCTTTGGCAGCTCGCAGCGGGTAACCTGCAAGGCAGCCGCTGGGGCATGAAGGGCACGGAAGACCTAGGCGGTGGTCTGAAGGCGATCTTCCAGTTGGAAAGCGGCTTCAACCCGAACAACGGCAAGATGGGTTCGTACGGCACGGGCACGAAGCTGTTCGGCCGCCAAGCATATGTCGGCTTGACGCAGGACACATTCGGTACGTTCACGCTGGGTCGCCAGTATGACCCGCTCGTCGATCTGGTCCAGCCGCTCACGGCTGACAACTACTTCGGCAGCACGTTCGCGACCCCGGGCGACGTGGACAACAACGACAACACCTCACGTACGAACAATGCAATCAAGTATGTCTCGCCGGTGTGGGGCGGCTTCCAGGTCGAAGGCATGTATGCGCTGGGCGGCGTCGCTGGCGCAACGGGCGCAGGCCAATCGTGGGGGGGCGCAGCAACATGGGCCGGCGGTCCGTTCAGCGTTGCAGCTGGCTACTTCCGCATGGAAAACGGCAACACGGCAGCAAGCCGTGGCGTGACCCCGACTAACGTGGGTGGCACGTGGAATGCGGGCGGGACGTCGGACGGCACGTTCGATGGTTCGAACATCAATGGCGCGTACCAGTCGGCCAAGCAGATCGACATCACGTCGTTGGCTGCACAGTATGTAACGGGTCCGTTCACGTTCAACGTCCGCTACAGCTTCGCACAGTACAAGCCGGACGCATTCTCCGGCTTTACCGAGCAGGAAAAGTACCACGTCGCTGGTGCGTTCGCTGGCTACCAGCTCACGCCGGCAATGCTGCTCGGCCTCGGCTACACGTACACGCACGGCGCAGGCGACACGTCGGCGAACTATCACCAGGTTTCGCTGGGCGGCGACTACTCGCTGTCGAAGCGCACCGACTTGTACCTGATCGGCGCATACCAGCACGCAAGCGGCCACCAGCGCGATGCAGCCACCGGCTCGGTGGTCGATGCAGGCGCATCGGTTGGATCGTATGGCTACCAGGCCGGTTCGACCAGCCAGGAAATCGTCAGCTTGGGTATTCGTCATAAGTTCTAATAGAACAACATGACCTACGGCTCGAGACGTCGAGCCATACCCCGAAGCCAGCCGGAGGCGTAAGCCGAAGGCTGGCTTTTGTCATGTTCCTTGATCGCTTAAAAAGCGCACGTCCCCGTGAGCGACAACCGCTCCTCAAGGTTAGGCCTGTATTGGCTCTGTGCCCTCTGATCGAAAAGTCGTGTTTATTTCGAGGTGTCCTGAGGACCTCGATTTCCGGTGTCGTTTGCCGGCATTATGCCGTTGCCAGCCAACACCCCCGCAAGAGACGCGAACGCGGCCTTATCACTAGCAAGACGTTGGGGCAACGCTTCCTGTAGAAACTCGACCCATGACCTTATTTTTTTATCAAAAGGCAGGGGAGACGGGTAAATCACGTGGACGTTACGGGCCTTCATCTTGTACTCAGGCAGGACGCGCACCACCGACCCAGCACGCAGTTCTTGCATTCCAACCCGAAAGGGTAACGGGCCAATGCCAAGACCAGCCAGAATCGAATCTTTGAGTATGTCGCATAGGTCGCTCTGAAGAACTGTGTGGTCGACCGAGCACGCCTCATCACCAAATGGCCCTTCAAATTGCCATTCTCCGGATGATATATCGCCGGCCAGATCAATGCGCCGATGCTGCTTAAGATCATAGAGTGTCTTCGGCACCCCGTAACGCTCCAGATAGACAGGTGACGCACAGAGGATTGAAGACATCGCACCAAGACACTCAGAGCTTATACCGGGCTCGGGCGGTTTTGATGAGCAAAGAAGGACAACGTCGTGATCGTCGAGCTTCGCTTTCTCTACCTTCTGCACGAGTGTCACGCTCACCGAAACCTGTGGGAATCGCTCAATGTAGCCTGAAATTACACCCGGTAGATGGTACCGGTCAAAGCTCGCGGATACGCCGATCCTAAGCGTCCCGGAAGGCTCGGCGCTTACTCCCAACGCCTCAGCTTCTGCCTGTGCCAAATGTTTGAGGATCGCTTCACAGTGTGAAAGATACCGCTCACCTGCTTCCGTCAATGCGACGCGCCGAGTTGTCCTATGCAAAAGACGTATGTTCAAGTGCGTCTCAAGGTCTGCTATAGCGCGTGAAACCTGAGACGTAACGAGGTGGAGTTCTTGCGCTGCCGTGGTAAAGCTGCCAGCTGATGCAACTTGAGCAAAGGCGCGGATGGCCTGCAACGTATCCATCGATCAAGTTCCGTCCATTCGGGCTCTAATGATTGGGCAACGACTCGCAACCAACCTGCCATACCACGCGCCATTATTATGCCTGCCTCCGGATGAATCCGCCTTGAATTTGGCTGACCGACCGGAATTTGACGCAACGGGACCAGGCCTAATACGCGGGAGCAGGTGTTTAATAGCGTGCCGTGAACTGCCGGTGCCCCGAGCCTGACTCGTCCGGAATGGCGTCGCCGTCTCGCGTCGAGGAAGGAGCAACGAGGAGGTCCGAACCGTGTCGAACTTGAGACGTTCGCGGTCTTTAGTTGAACGACTGCAGTGGGTCGAAGATTGACCACTCCATCACGCGCAGAATCGATCTCCCTTCATTGAAGAGGAGGCTGTCATGGAAGCGCTTAATTCTTTTGGCTCTCGCCGGGTGCCGTGGAACAAGGGGAGGTCGACCGGCCAGAAGCCTCCGT
Source organism: Paraburkholderia aromaticivorans (assembly GCF_002278075.1). Classification (NCBI taxonomy): domain Bacteria; kingdom Pseudomonadati; phylum Pseudomonadota; class Betaproteobacteria; order Burkholderiales; family Burkholderiaceae; genus Paraburkholderia; species Paraburkholderia aromaticivorans. The sequence goes on from NZ_CP022991.1 coordinate 367,310, forward strand.
TGAAGCTTTGAAAAATCTGGGCGATTAGAACGAGGCTGCAGATCTCGTCCGACGCTCGTCAGTTGGCGATGTTCAACCTGGCGATCGACAGCAAGCTTCAGGCGTGCGATTTGACGCGCTTGCAGGTGCAGGACGTCTGCATAGGAGGCCACGTAGTTGCGCGAGCGACGTTTATGCAGCAGAAGACACAACGACCGGTCCAGTTCGAAATTACGGAGCAAACTCGGCAGAGTGTCGCGGCCTGGATCTCAGCGCGGAGGTTGAAGCTCTCCGACTATCTGTTTCCGAGTCGCCCGCACGGGTCAGAGCACCTATCGACGCGCCAGTGTGCTCGCATCGTGCATCGATGGGTGGCGTCAATCGGCCTAGACGCTGCCGCCTACGGCACGCACACAATGCGCCGCACTAAGGCGTCGTTGATCTCCCGCCGAACAAAGAACCTGCGCACGGTTCAGTTACTCCTGGGCCGTACGAAGCTCGACTATGTCCCGCGCCGAACTATGTCCCGTGGCGCACGAGACTGACATGACGTCATCAGTTGGCCGCGCGCAGCGCGGGATATAGTCCGGGCCTACAGGCCCTTCAGAAACGCCAGCAATCGGTCGTCCGGCCGATACCGTCCCGGCTTGCCGTTGGGCGGCGTCGTCCGGTCTAGGACCTCCTGTTTCAACGTGAGGTTAGCGTCGAGGTAGACCTGTGTTGTTTCCACCGATTCGTGACCGAGCCACAGTGCGATCACCGAGGGCTCGACACCTTCTTGCAGCAAATCTATCGCTGTAGTGTGTCGCAACACATGCGGGCTCACGCGCTTGTTTGTCAGCGACGGGCATCTGTCTGCTGCCGCCACGACATACTTGTGAAGCAGGTAGTGCATGCCGTGTACGCATAAGACCAAAGGCCGATTTACGCATGCGCAGATAGCCGTCATCGTATTGAGGCTGCAGCCAGCAAACGGTTGGGGACTGACTCAGACTTGCTCGTTCCTCTGTCCGTTACTCTCATCGACTGCATCATCGATAGGCTGTTGCCGCTAACCTTGTTGAAGGGTCGCGGGTGAAAAGATTGCCTCGGTAACGACCAGTCACCGCGGAAAAGGCCTGTTATGAAGGCTTGTCATCGAGTTTCCGGGCGATGTGAATCGTTCGGGCTTGCACGCATGCTCGCGCGACGTTGCATCAAACCCATGAAAATGCCGATCCAAAGTGAGGGATGAAAAGATGAAACCGTTACCCTTTCTCCTAATGACTGCCGTCACCTTGACTGCCTGTGCGACTGCACCGATGCCGCCGAACGCACAATCGGTCGGTGAAAGTCAGCAGCCGGTCGCCGCAGTCGCGCAATGCATCGCTCAGAAATGGGCGGACCGGTCGCAACAGACAGTCATATCGCAGGTCATTGTGGCGAACAATCAGGCGATGGATGTCTATGTTCCAGGGCAGCGGCCGCCGGATGGCGCTGCAGCTGTCGTGCGGCCCTCGTGGACGGGCCACAAAACCTGGGTCGGATTTCGCTCGGGTGCAGGTGCGGGTGGCGATGCCACCGGCGATATCAACGCCTGCCTTTAAGCCTCCGAACGCCGGAGCCCTTGATGGCAACCATGGCCTTCGTCCGCTGTGAAGTCGACCAGGTTAGAAGCGCTCGGCTGTGTAGTTGAAAGGATAGTCCGCTTCCTTACAGCCATGGTTTTTTTGCGTCTTCGGCAGTGTAACTTTCTAGCGCGGCATTGCCTCATAAGGAATCCTGCTCAGCAGATCGCTGATGATGTTCAGGCGCACACGCCGCTTGTCGTTCGAATTCGCCACATACCATGAAGCGATTTCGGTGTCCGACGCCTCGAACATCGAATCGCGTGCACGCGAGTAGTCATACCATCGGCTATAGGATTTCGGGTCCATGTCCGTCGGTTTGCAAACCTTGAACCTTCGTTGATACGTTCTTCCAGGCGGCGGGTCTGTTCTTCGGGGCTGACTTCGAGCCAGTATTCGAGCAGGATGACCCCGACTCGACGATCGCCTGCTCGACAAGCGGTGCCGCCTTGAAGCTCTCAACGCCGCAAAGCTGCCACTAGCACAAGGTGAATGTTTTCGAACGGCGGCTTACGGTGAGAGTGTCGAACGCCTGGACACTCATGCGTCTCTTTCGCGCAAGTTTCGACCTTTCAATGGACTACATTCAACACTCGGCGAAAATCAACGAGGCGTGTAAGAGAACTTCTGGCCGCCAACGCTTGCCTCGTACATTAGACCGCCCTTGGCCACTGTAAACACAGCCATGCCTTTTCGATAGGCGCCTGTCGTTTTGGCATCTTTCTTCCCGCCACTCACGTTAGTAGACGTGCCCGTCGTGCCTGCCTGCGCGCCAGCCGCCGCAGTGATCGCGATCGCGTTGGCATCTGCGCCGAATTCAAAGTTACCATTGGTGAATTCTTTGAGGGCCCGTTCATCCTCGAACAAAATGAGTTCACTGTACACCTGGCCGCCAAGTTGCAAGCCCACAGTGACCTGAGTCATCGATGTATCGCCGATACGTTTCCCTTTCTCATAGACGCGACCCTTCCCATGGGCACCGCCTATACCGACCCCTCCCTTGCCAATCTTCGGAAACACAGCGTAACCATAGGCACTATGCAGAAGGCTGCCGCTTTCTCCCGCGTTCTTGAATAGGTTGAGGGTGTCCGTATATTCGTCGGCCCGAGCAGCAGAAAGAGGCAACATCAGCAGGACCGTGAGCGTCACTATCAGACGTTTGAGCATGACATGTTCTCCATGGATTGATCGCGTTCAAGCACTGCCGTGACGTACTCCCACCCATTATTGTCGATCATGCCAGCGGCAGCAAAAATACATTACAGGATCGCTCCGGCGTGTAGCGATTCACCGGCCGCAGGATCGTCGTGTGCCTCGTCGATAGACCGCGCTCCGCCATCGTCAAACGGTCGAATCGGTTCGCCTAGCCGGGTTGATGTCATCGCGACCGGGCTGCGCACCAGGCTGCCGGATCGGGCGGCACGATCCGGCCCGTGACGAGCGAGTCGAACCGATGACGGATCGCAGCGAGGCGAGCCCGGGCGCCCCGTATCAAGGGGGAAACGATCGGTGCGCACTTGCCAACGACGGTAGTCCCTCCCGAGCGGTCGTAGAGGTTCATCGGCATCGTATGACTGAGAAGGGTCGACTACGGCAGCTAGCCTCGCGACTCGGGCCGCAGAGGTCACCGGCGCTAGGCGAACTTCCGCGTCCGGCCCGAGTATCAATATTCGGCTGGGCCCGAATATCGCCTAGGCGAGCAGCGGAACAATCTTCGCGTACAGGCCACATACCCCTGGAACGCCCGACGCCTCTGCGTAGCGATGGCGACCGGCACTAACATCGTGGTCAGCGCCACGCGCGCGGCCAATCCTTCGGCAGCCATCTTGCCTGATACCCTTTAATGGCCTGAATGCCGGGCAACGAGCGAAGCCATCGTTGTGCGCCTTATGTGTCGCGCTCCGAGTGAATGCGACTATCGATCCGCGTGGTTCGCACCTTCAGACGAAGGAGAGGCATAGATGGTGACAATATGACTTCAGCGTGCCAATCGCGTCATCGTCTCGTAGGCCAACGGTCCACCCACCGTTCGTGAAACCAGGCTCGGTTCCGTAGTTACAGTAATCGATTGTCGCTTCGCGTGACATCGGCCCAAGGTCCTATACCTGCCCGTGTGCGTCAGGCCTATTCTTGGCCTGATGTACTCTTGTTCGGAGGTTGCCATGACACCGTCAACGGACCTGTTGACGGTTATGGTCCCTTCGGCTGGTTGGCCGTTGAGGTGAAAAATGAAGCCGTTATAGTTTTTCGTCGTGACCGTTGCTGTGTCAGCCTGTGCAAGCCAACCTATGCCTCCGAGCGCGTAATCGCTTGGAGAAAGCCAACAGCCGGCCTCTGCTGTCGCGCAATGCATTGCTCAGAAATGGGCAGACCAGTCGCAACAGCAAGTCATATCGCAGGTGATTGTGGCGAACAACCAGGCGATGGATGTCTATGTTCCAGGTCAGCAGTCTCCGATTGGTGCCGCCGCCGTCTTGCGGCCGTCGTGGACGGGTAACAGCAAAACGTGGGTAGGCTTCCTCCCGGGCAGCGGGAGCGGCCGCAACGCCGGCGGAGATGTTGCAGGCTGCCTCTAGGAACTCCGGCCTGATGGCCAACCTTAACTTCGAAGGCACGAAGGTCAGCAGGCTCGACATCTAATACCGGCACGGCACCGCACGACTATCGAGGCGTCCATTTCAGCAGGCGCGCATGCATACAGAGCTGAAATGAATATCAAGATTTGCTTTGTGGTGGCCCCCATCGCCATGAGGCGCGTCCCGCATTTGCCTGACCACAGACGTGGGTGGAGATCACAAAAGGTACGGGCATGAACAAGTAGCTGGTCGATGAATCGGCTTCCATCGGAAGTCGACGGACGCAGTGGCATGGTTCTGTGCTGGCAACCATGGCTAGGGGCGTGCCCAGGATTGTCGCCGGCAGATCCTCGAGTTGACCTGCCGGGAGACAAGTTATGCTGCTCACACCGATTACCCAACGGGTGTTGTCCAGAGAATTGCTCGATGTACTGATCCGTGCTGGACTCGTTGCTGTTCTGGCCATTTTCTGTTTCCGGATATTCGTCCCGTTCCTCAACCTCATGGTCTGGGCGTTGATCCTCGCAATTACGTTGTATCCGCTTCAAGTCAGACTTCGGCGTACGCTCGCCGGCAAGGATGGTCTGATCGCCACGCTGATCATCCTCGTCGCGTTCGGTATCATCCTTGTTCCGACGTATCTGCTGGGCGTCGCGGTAGCCGAATCGATCGATAACGCGATGGCCATTTTCAAAAGCGGCAGCTTCAGCATTCCGCCCCCCGCCGATTCGGTGGCCAGTTGGCCGCTGGTTGGGCAGCGTGTGTATGACTTCTGGCAGCAGGCCTCGATCGACCTTACGGGTCTTGTGTTGAAGTTCGCTCCACAACTCAAGGATACCGGGCTCGCTCTGCTCGGAACGGTTACCGGTCTCGGCGCTGGGCTGCTGCTGTTCTTCGCCGCCCTGATTGTCGCTGGCATACTCATGGCTCATGGCGAGACAGGCCATAAAAGTGCGGTGGAGATCGCCTCGCGCATCTCCGGCCCTGAAAACGGCCCGCAAATCGCCGAACTTTGCACATCCACTATTCGTGCGGTCGCCCAGGGTGTGGTCGGAATCGCGTTCATCCAGATGCTACTTATTGGTGTCGCGTTCGTCGTCGTCGGTATTCCAGGTGCAGGTCTGTTCGCGCTCGCGGTGCTGCTGCTTGGCATCATGCAGTTGCCCGCGACCCTGATCACCATCCCAGTGATAATCTTCGTGATTGCGACGCAAGGCGTGAGCGCAATCACGATCATCTTCTCGGTCTATGTGTTCGTCGCGGGGCTTGCCGATAACGTGCTCAAGCCCTTGCTGCTGGGCCGCGGCGTCGCCGTGCCGATGCCAGTGGTGCTGATCGGCGCGCTCGGTGGCATGGTGACGGGCGGCGTCATTGGCCTGTTCATCGGACCTGTCATGCTCGCGGTCGGGTATCAACTGTTCTGGCGATGGGTAAAAGACCAGCCGAAGCCGTTAAAAGCAAATCAGGACATCTGATGTTTCCGGGGCCGATCGTGTCCTCTGCGCCACTTTACGCGCGCCGGTACTGGCTGCTGTTCGCCGCCAGTTGCCTGAGCGCATGCATGCGCGTCGGCCCCGACTTTCGCCCGCAGCATGAGAGCTGGACTGAGCACTGGAGCAGCGCGTCAACCGAGCAGGTCACACGGCAGGCAACGCAGCCTGACGTTCGGCAATGGTGGCAGATATTCGCGGACCATAACCTCGAGAGTCTGATCGCACAGGCCGATGTCAGCAACGGCGATGTGAAGATTGCCGGCCTGCGTGTGCTCGAGGCGCGCGCCCAACTGGGCATCGCGATCGCGGGCCGCTATCCGCAGGTGCAACAGGCCAATGTCGACGTCCTGTACTCGGTGCGCAAACGCTCGGATGGATTCAACCCGCGCTCAGGCGGCTTCTGGCAGTACGGGGCGGGCTTCAGTGTCGGCTGGGAGCTGGATTTCTGGGGGCGCTTCAGCCGCGCAATCGAATCTGCGCAAGGGGCCGCGCGGCGCTCGCTCAAGCTCGCCAATACGATCTATCGGGAAGGGTACTCGGACTTCCAGCGTGTCCTCGACGCGCAACGGACCCTGTTCGCCCAGCAGGACGCGTACATCGTCAACCGCGGCAACGCGGTGGGCAGTCTGATTGCGCTCTACAAGGCGCTCGGAGGAGGCTGGTACTCGGAACAGCCGCTCGTCGATCCCGCGACGCGCCAGCAGATGCAGCAGCGCACCGACTGGGGCGACTTGCTGAACGAGTCGGATGTTCCGTCCGCTGCCGCCAGTTCGCCTGGAGGTTCGTCCCCATGAGCGACAAGCCCGAGCCCACCCCCGTGACGCCGCGGGAGGCGCCGGCGCCTGTCGCCGACCCGTCCGGCAAAGCGGTGAAGTGGGTCGTCTGCGTGATCGTTGTCAGCCTGATCTGGTATTTGTTCGCCGATCGCTTCACCCCTTATACGCAACAGGCACGCGTTCAGGCTTACGTCGTATCCGTCGCCGCGGAAGCATCGGGGCGGGTGACCCGCGTCCTCGTGCATAACAATCAGGAAGTCAAACCGGGCGACGTGCTCTTCGAGGTCGATAGCGCGCAATACCGGATCGCCGTCGATCGCGCGCGGGCCGATCTCGAGTCGACGCGCCGGCAGGTCGGCGCGAGCACGGCCGGGGTCGATTCGGCGCTCGCATCGTTGCGCGCGGCCGTCGCGAATGAAGTCAAGGCACGCCAGGACAGCGAGCGCCTCGAAAGGCTGTATCGCGACGATGAGGGCACCGTCTCGCTGCGGCGCCTCGAAGTGGCGCGAGCGACGCACGAGCAGGCCTAGAGCCAGGTTGCCGCTGCGCGTGCCGAAGTGGAACGCGCTCGCGAGCAGCAGGGCGGCAATGGGGAGGAGAACGCGCTGTTGCGCGCCGCTGCCGCAGCGCTCGAAAAGGCGGAACTCGATCTTGCGAGTACGCGAATCAAGGCGCGCTCAGGTGGCGTCATCACGGATCTGCGCACGGAGATCGGCCAGTTCGCAGCGGCGGGCAATCCGGTCATGACGCTGATTGCAATCCGCGACGTGTGGGTCAGTGCGGATATGACCGAAAACAACCTGGGGCATCTACGGCCCGGCACGCCCGTGATGATTGCGCTGGACGCGCTGCCGGGCGAAGTTTTCGAGGGACGGCTTCGCAGTATCGGCTATGGCGTGAGTGTAGGGCAGAGCGCGCCGCCCGGAGGTCTGCCTACCGTACAGAACAGCCGCGACTGGCTGCGCCCCGCGCAACGCTTTCCGGTCGTCGTCGAGTTCGACCCGGGTGAGAGGGCGCGCCTTCACAACGTTCGTGTCGGTGGGCAGGCAGAGGTGATGGGGTTTCCAGATCCGGGTAATCCGCTCAATCCGCTGGGTCGCCTGTTTCTGCACGTGATGAGTTGGGTCTCGTACCTTTACTGAATGGCTAACTACTGCATCTATGGAACACAGGCTTCAGCTTCTCGGTCCACGTACGCTACGCGTTGCCACAGGGACGGCACTTTGCCTGACGATCAGCTTCGCGCTGGACCTGTCGGTCCCCGTCATCGCGCCGGTGTTCGCAGTCTTTCTTCTCGCGACGCAAAACCGCCCACTGTCGTTCAAGGCCGGCGTAGCGTTCGCGCTGATCGTGGCTTTGACCACGGGCAGCGGCTTGCTCCTTGTGCCGTTGCTTCGCCATTACGCGTTCGCTGGCGTGATGGTGGTTGGCCTCATGCTCTTCCTCGCGTTTCGCTATGGTTTGCGCGGCGGGAATAATCTGGTCTCGACCTTTCTGGTGGCCGGCCTGACGATGATCTCCGCTGCCGGAACCACTGACTTCCAGTCGGCCGTGACGGTTGTTGGCGCGCTGGTGAAGGGACTTGTGCTAGCCGTGCTGGTGGCACGATTGACTCACATGCTGTTTCCCGAGCCCGTGAGCACGGGGCCACAACCTGCCGCTCAGGCCATGCCCAACGGGCAGGCGGCACGCATCGCGCTGCGCGCCGCACTCGTTGTCATGCCAGCATATCTGCTCGCCATCGCCGATCCAGCGAGCTACATGCCGATCATCATGAAGTCCGTAAGCCTCGGTCGACAAAGCTGTACCACGACGGCCCGTAGCGCGGCGCGCGATCTGATCGGCTCCACGTTGCTAGGTGGCTTGCTGGCGATCGTGTTCTGGCTTGCGCTCAGGCTCTTTGTGGACCTGTGGATGCTCTTCCTTTGGATGCTGCTGTTTGGCCTGTTGGTGGGTCGCAAGCTCTATCGCATCAGCATAACGCGTTACTCACCGGGTTTCTGGTTGAACAGCCTCGTCACCATGATCATTCTGCTGGGCCAATCGGTGCAAGACAGCGCGGCGGGAAAGGACGTCTACACGGCGTTCGCGGTCCGTATGGGACTCTTTGTGGCCGTCACGGTCTACGCCTGCCTGATGTTGCTGATTTTCGAGCGAAGCCACCGCGCGCGATGACGCCGCGCGCAGCCGTGCCTCAGCCCAACGCAATTATTGGAGTCCCTGCTGATGTGATGCCGAAAGCGGGGTGGGACCGACATTCACCCACGTGTAACGGGGTGAGCACAACGTAGGAGGTGCCTGCAAATGGGAAATGCGACAAGCGACACGGTCGTCCGCCTGCGGGCGCGTGAGATCTTGCAGGAATCAGGCCGGACCCTTTGGTACCTGCGTGCAGTCCTGGCTAGCCTGCTAGTGCTGTTCGTGCTGCTAACGGTCGCAATGTATTACATGGGGGACCCCGTGGAGACGGTGAAGCGAACGCCTTCGACGATGGAGGAAACCTGGTACTTCTGCGCGATCACCGCGCTGACCATCGGGTACGGCGACGTGGTCCCTACCTCGACGTTTGGCCGGATTGATGCGATATTGCTGGGCCTGATCGGCATGGTGTTCACGGGGCTGATCGTTGCCGCAGCCGTGCGGGGCGTGCAGGAAGCTGCGCGCCGGGCGGCGGGTGTTGTCGCACATCCCAGCAGGCAATAAGCACTGTGCTGTCTGACCCGCTGGTCGGGCTGCCCTATGCATGGGAGGAAATAGCTGAGAGCACGGCTGTCGTCGCGCGCCGTTGGTAACATCCGGCGGCAAGCCTTCGTGCCACGCATGCGGGCCTGAGGCCAATCGCCGATTGCAAATTAAAACCGTCATTGCGCGGAGGTCGTTTGCCATACTAACTGAATGACGGCTTTAGCCGACCAGCCAATTTGGCGAACTGAATGACCGTTTTACTTTTGAAACACGACGTTCAGGCCGCGATCGCCTGAACGTCCGAGAAGGGTCAGTCCATGCCTGTTGCGTATCTCCGGCGATCAGCGATCCTGCGAGGTTTGCGTCGGGCCGGGCTCGGCCAACTTGAGCCGGTCACCGGAATTCTTCAGCGGTCCGCTGGCCACCCATACCGGACAGTGCTTGAAAGCACCGTGACACGGTGACGCCCTTCGCCTTGTTCAACTTCGACGCGGAAACAGCGAACGACTCTCTACGGGAAATGCAATTTTGCCGGGCCGGCGGAGCGTTATTGGTCGTCATCGCTCTGAAAGGCTAAAGACCTGGATAACCATACCGTTAACAAGGACAAAGAGTCGGCGGCCCCGCTTTCTGCCGCGTATCGAATCTAACATTCTGAGCGGATCTGTACTCATGCGAAATAATCAGCCCGTCACGCAACGCGAATTCGAGTTTCCCGACAACGCGACGTTAATGTCAACCACGGACACCCAAAGCAACATCACATACGCAAACGCAGCCTTCGTCGAAGTCAGTGGCTTCAGTCCTGAGGAAATCCACGGCCAGCCGCACAATCTGGTACGGCACCCTGATATGCCCAAAGAGGCCTTCGCCGACATGTGGGCCACGCTCAAAGGCGGCGAACCCTGGACCGCATTGGTGAAGAATCGGCGCAAGAACGGCGACCACTACTGGGTTCGCGCCAACGCGACACCCGTTGTCAGAAACGGTCAGCCGGTGGGCTATATGTCCGTGCGGACCAAAGCCTCGCGCGAGGAAATTGCCGCGGCTGAAGCGCTCTACAAGGATTTTCGTGAAGGCAACGCTCGCCGCCGTCGCTTTCACAGAGGGTTGATCGTTCGCAGCGGTCTGATGGGCTGGACATCGGCGGTGCAGACCATGCCCGTGCGCTGGCGCATTCGTTCGGCGCTCCTGGTTCTGGCGCCGACACTTGTCGTCGGTGCCTGGGCGCTGGGTCTCGCGGGCGGCGCTCTTGGCGGCTTTGCTGGGGGGGCTTCGATCTGTTTATTACTGGCCTCATGGTGGCTGGAAGCGCAGATCTCGCGGCCGCTCGAACAGATGCGAGAACAGGCGTTGCGCGTGGCCTCCGGTGAAAGCCAGAAGGTCGTGCATATGAATCGCGTCGATGAGATCGGCATGACGCTGCGCACGATCAGTCAGCTCGGTCTGATGTTTCGCTGGCTGATCGACGACGTCAGCGGGCAGGTGCTCAATGTACAAACCGCGAGCAACGAGATCGCACAGGGTAACAATGATCTTAGCGCGCGCACCGAGCAGGCCGCGACAAACGTTCAGCAAACGGCTGCATCAATGACGCAGATGACCGCCACCGTGAAAAGCAACGCAGAAACGGCGACCCAGGCCAACCAGCTCTCAGGGTCTGCAAGCGATGCAGCGGCAAGGGGAGGCCAGGCAGTGTCGGAGGTGGTGACCACGATGAACGACATCACCGACAGTTCGAAAAGGATCGCCGACATCATCGGCGTGATCGATGGCATTGCGTTTCAGACCAACATACTGGCGCTCAATGCCGCGGTTGAGGCTGCACGTGCCGGCGAGCAGGGGCGTGGGTTTGCAGTCGTTGCTGCCGAGGTTCGCGCGCTCGCACAGCGTAGCGCCAGTGCGGCCAAGGAGATCAAGGGTCTGATTGGTGCTAGCGTCGCGAAGGTCGAATCAGGCTCGAGGCTCGTCGATGACGCCGGCAAGACCATGGACGAAATTGTCGTTCAGGTGAAACGCGTCTCGGACCTGATTGCCGAGATCAGCTCGGCCACCATCGAGCAGAGCAGCGGCATCACGCAAGTCAGCCAGGCCGTCAGCGATCTCGACCATATCACGCAACAGAACGCCGCGCTGGTGGAGCAGGGCGCGGCGGCGTCTGAAAGCCTAAAGCAGCAGGCAACGCGCCTGGTCGATGCGGTGAGCGTTTTCCGCTGACGGTGCTTGCCCCTGAGCCTGGTTCTCCAGGGTTGCGCATGCGCGGATATATGTCGGAAGACGTGCTTGACGCAACAAGCTTAATCTCATGAGTGGGCGTGCCACGTCCTAGTCGTGTGACATCGCGTCTCATGGCGACTCGTAAGGGTACGGTCGAAGGTATTGCATCACTGGCCGAAGTGGGTCGACAGCGGGCGGACGGGAAATTTTCGAGCGTAGGCCATGGCGTAGGCCGTCCCGCAAAGTCTTATCCGGCGCGGGGAAGGTACTGCTGCGTCACGGGCGAACGGGCAGCAGGTGATCCGGCGGTTGCTGTGATAGTGGGTTCACGCATGTTCGGATACAAAGTTGCTTGGGTGCCCGGGTTTATCAGTGCGCTACTTTATCCGGCTGCCCGATCTTCCGTTTCCGGTCATTGCCGTCATTCGCCCGCAAGCCAATGCAGACGTTCGGAACACGCCCATTAATGTGAGTGTGCAGGATGTGGACGATCGATTGGTCGTAACTGCCGGTGGCGGGCCTTTGATCTAACGCGCTGCCGAGCGAAGCATGGATATAGCTTGCTCCGCTACCGATCAGGCGCGGGACCAACTCCAGCGAGTCGCCGATGCTCAATCGCCCGTCCATGCCTTCTTCTACCGACATTCGATAGCCAAGCGCGAATGGACGATCGGCATGGTCTGCGATGGTTCGCTTGACAGCTTCTACCACCGCGAGTGGGAAGCGCATGCGGTTTTCGAGCGAGCCGCCCCATTGGTCAACGCGGCGATTCGAATGAGGGGAGAAAAAGTTCTGGATCAAAAAGCCATGTGCCCCATGGAGCTCTATGCCATCGAAACCGGCAGCAATAGCACGACGTGTGGCATCGGCAAACGCCTCGATAACATCCAGAATTTCCTCTTCCTGGAGCGCTCGCGGTACGATGGCCGAGGCAAACGGGCCTGCTTCACCTTCGACCTCGCTTGCTGCCACCACGTCGCTGACCAGGGCCGGCAAGGTCTTCACGCCGGCATGAAAAATTTGCAGGATCGCGCATGCACCGCCACTTTTGGCGGCGTTCGCCAGTCTCTTCAGACTGGGAATGAAGCGATCCTCATACGCGGCAAATTCGCCAGTGAAGCCAACTCCATTCTCCTGCACATGCGTGCAGCCGGTGATGACCACACCGACGTCCTTCGCCCGACGCCGGTAATAGGTTTCCTCTTCGTCGGAGACGGTGCCATCGTCGTTGCTGGCCCATGTTGTCATTGGGGCCATCGCCACGCGATTGCGTACGGTCAGGCCAGGCGCCAGTGCCATTGGCTCGAATAGCTTGCTGTATTTCACGTAACTTTACTTGAGGTCTTGTGGCTCGGGGACACGGTGGCGCAATGCTGACCCACCACCGCGTTATGGAAACTCAAACCGTATAGTCGATCTGGCTCATGTGGTCTTTGCCCATACGGTCGCCGAAAACAGGGAATTTTGAGAGCTTGGTGTCGATTTCCTGAACGTCGGCGGCCGTGAATTGGAGGCGCTGCGCACCGAGGTTTTCGAGCAGATGCGACTCGGTACGCGTACCCGGAATCGGAACGACATGGGGTCCTTTCGCAAGCAACCACGCCAGCGAAACCTGCGACGGTGTCGCCCCTTTGCTAGCCGCGTACTCCTTGAGCCATTCGATGATGGGCATATTCAGTTTCAGGAATTCCTTCGAGAAGCGAGGAAACCCGGCACGGAAGTCGTTCTTCTCGTCGAACTTTGTGTTCGTGTCGAACGCGCCCGTCAGGAACCCCTGGCCAACCGGTGACCACGGCACGAAGCCGATTCCCAGTTCGTTACACGTCGCCAGCACGCCATTGAGTTCGACGTTGCGGGTCCACAGCGCGTATTCCGTCTGGACTGCGGCAACTGGTTGCACGGCATGCGCGCGACGGATGGTCTTCACACTCGTTTCGGATAGTCCGAAATGCAGTACCTTTCCCTGGCCGATCAGGTCCTTGATCGCTCCGGCGACGTCCTCGATCGGGACGCTCGGATCGACGCGATGCTGATAGTACAGGTCAATGTGATCGGTTCGAAGGCGCTTGAGAGATTCCTCGACCACTTTGCGAATGTGTTCCGGGCGGCTGTTCAGCGCGATCGTCCCATCGATCGCGAAGCCAAATTTGGTGGCGATCTGCACTTTGTCCCGAAACGGCGCCACCGCCTCGCCGACGAATTCCTCGCTCAGATACGGCCCGTAGACCTCGGCGGTATCGAAGAAGGTCACGCCATGCTCGAAAGCCGTTCGGATTGTTTTTAACGCTACGTCTTTCGGCACGGGCGCATTGTAGTTGCCAGCGAAAGTCATGCAGCCTGCACCGACTTCCGAGACCTGCAATCCGCCTAATGTGCGCTGTTTCATGTCTTGTCCTTGTACGGGTTGGGTGTCGTGTTTGCCGTGGGAGTACGCCCCGTCGGTTCCAAGGGTGAGCTGGGAGGCGGCGACCGTGCCCAGCGCAATCGAGTGCTTGACGAATGTGCGCCGGCTGTCGCTTCGGAGACTGGGACGATCCCGTGATTGCGGCGTCGATCCAGCGTTTTCGTCACTAACAAGCATGGTCATGCCTCGTGATGAGTGCGGAACGCGTTCCGCTGGGTGCGTACTGTCAATCTATCACCGTGAAACTCATACGATTAGATGGCACTATCCTCTTGCCGTTATCGGAAGGGGTTATGAATATGAAAGAGAGCCTGGACGACCTTGCCGCGTTCCTCGCGGTGGCGACGAAAAAGAGCTTCACGCGAGCGGCTGCGCAACCGGGGATCTCGCAGCCTGCATTGAGCGCAAAGATGACGTCCCTCGAAGAGCGGTTAGGCGTGTGACTTCTAACGCGCACGACCCGCAGCGTCTCCACGACCGGGGCCGGCGAACGGCTGCTTAGATCGATCACGCCTCACTTTGCGGGCATTGCCTCGGGCCTGGCTGATCTGAACGCGCTACGGGACAAACCAGCGGGGCATCTGCGGATAACCTCCGTAGAGCACGCTTCGCAGAAAGTTCTTATACCGGCGTTGGCAAAGCTGCTGCCCGACTATCCCGACATCACGGTGGAGGTCATCAACGATTACGGCCTCGCTGACATAGTGGCCGAGCGGTTCGACGCGGGAATCCGTCTTGGCGTGCAGGTCGCGCAAGACATGATTGCCGTGCGCATTAGCCCTGACTTCGGGCAGTGGGTGGTTGGCGCGACTTCGTATTTCGCCTGGTATGGCACGCCCGAGACCCCGCATGATCTTACGGGTCATCGCTGCATATCCCTGCGCCTGCCGACTTCCGGCGGCGTCTGGTCGTGGCCCTTTGTTAAGGACGGGTACGAGCTGAAAGTGCGGCCCGGAAGCGAATTGTCGTTCAACACGATCACGCTTCAGCTGGACAGCGCGCTAGCCGGGCTCGGCCTCGCTTACCTGCCGGAAGATTTCGTGAGCGACCACGTGGCGGCTGGGAGACTGGTACGCGTCCTCGCCGACTGGTCGACGCCAATGTCCGGTTACCACCTTTACTATCCGAGCCGCCGGCAGCCGAGTCCGGCATTTTCTCTGCTCGTCGATGCCTTGAGTTATCGAGGGCGAGCATCTTCTGGGGGATAGGCGGGAGAGCCTGTGCCTCGTGCAGGCGCTGAAGCGCACCGCGGTGGGATGGTGTCCTTCGTTGACTGGTCGCCGCGGGTACGGCAATAGCCGCGTCGCTATCCATGTCAGCTCGTTTGCGCAAGCCTCGTCCAATGACCATATTGGCGGCGCGCCCACGTTAGCATGCGGCGCAAGCGACTGTCCGTTTTACCGGAAGCGCCGACTTGATACGGCGCTGGGTCGATCGTCTGAGCCGGGGCGACAGCTGTCGACCGCGATTTCCCGAAGCCCCGGCTGCGTAGGCAGCTTGCACGAGGCAGTGACCGGCCATCCACGATCGTCGTGCCGTGTCTTCATGTGGACGTTCGAATGTCGCCTTCGCCCGGTTATCGAACCTTTGCGTGTCGATGTTCCGGCGCGTCGTGGAACTGGCGGCGGGCGATTCGGATCGGCTGCAGTCATTCCGTTCAGCTTGCAAAATGTGCAGTCAATTTGTCCTTCGCCGCTTGTTCGAGCTTGTGATGCAACTCAAGCGGCACGCTGAAGACCGGTCATGAAGGGGCGCGCAATCCGAGGCGGAAATACGCACCAGCAGCCGTCGTCGTGCCGAAAGAAAAAGATTGCGCGCGGGCCGCTCGGAGCTGATGCCTCGACGTGCACGTAGCGTCTCCTATCTTCGCGCATATGTCCAAACTGAATTACGCGAATTTGAGTATTGGGGGCCGGCGCAAGCCACTTTTCCACCAGGTAATGCAAGGACTTCTCGGCGGTGTTCACGGTCATCTCCTTCGATCGCCCACCCTCAGCCGGCCAGAGACTCAAGTGCTGCGACCCGAGCCTACGCGATGAGGATGATTACAGCGTAGACTCGGCTGTAGATTTGCGATAGTTAATGTTTTTAACAAAAATAATAGGCTTTTGTTTATACATTGTTCCTCTTGGGGCCATCGTGACGCCGCGCACCGGTCAGCCCGCTCAACCCTCGGAAGCGAAACTGCGCGGACGCGGTCGCTCACTTAATAGGCGAAAGAAGCAGCCAGCGATGGCTTGTGAGACATGCTCGCATCAGTGACCGAAGTAGATCGAGCGAGTACCTTGGGTTGCCGTCGGCGCACCCGACTGCGATGAGCCATCCGATATTCCGCCTACACCCGTGCTTCGCGGCGCAGTGACATCCTGCGCTTGAAGACGCGCCTCAGCCGCTTGAATATCTGCTGGGTAGTGCACATCTTTTGCGGCCGGCCTGTACCCGGCTTGTTCCACTCGAATCAGATCCGCGCGTATTTCGGCCCGCGTCAACGGACCCGTAGCGTCCTGTGCGAAAGAGGCTACGGGAGTGGCAAGTACGCCGGCAATCAGCGCTGCATATATAAGGGTCTTCATGGTGCATTACCTCCTGAACCTGGGTTGGGTCAGCTTCACGCCGCCGTGACGGAAGCCTTCGATCTCACCACCTCGTGGAACCGGGAGTGAGTACCCTTATTCTGTACAGCGAAGATTGATGCACGCTGACGCAAACATTACATTGATGTTATGTTCGCTTCGCCTTCAGGAACGGCAGGGCAGCCTTGGAAGCACTCGTTCAGGTCTCGGAGGGCGAAGCACTGCAACGGGTGAACATGAGCCGAATGCAAAAGGCCGCGTTCGGGCCAGAGACGACCGGTCGCTGTTGTTCGTACGGGCAGCGCAATGCCCGGATACTGGCGCAAGATTCAGCGTTTTTTGGGGATTTCTGTGTCGCCCGTGCGTGTCACCGTGCTGACGCTGCTTGCAATGGTCGCGTTTGCAGCGAATTCGTTGCTATGCCGGCTGGCCCTGAAGGGCACCGGCATCGATGCAGCGAGTTTTACGTCGATCCGTATCGCGTCGGGCGCCCTCGCGCTGTCGATAATAGTGCGGCTGCGGGGCGGGGGGCTGGGCGGCGCCGGAAACTGGCTGTCGGCGCTGGCGCTGTTCGCCTATGCGGCCGCATTCTCGTTTGCATACCTGAGCCTGCCGGCGTCCACTGGGGCGCTGCTTCTGTTCGGCGCCGTGCAGACGACGATGATCGGCTACGGCATCCGAAAGGGGGAGCGCTTCCATACGCGGCAATGGATCGGATTGACATGCGCGTTGGCAGGCCTTGCCGGGCTGCTGCTTCCCGGTCTCTCCGCCCCACCTCCCGGAGGCGCTGCCCTTATGCTCGGGGCTGGCATCGCTTGGGGCATCTATTCGTTGCGCGGCAAGGGCGCAGGAAATCCCACCGCGGTGACGGCCGGTAACTTCCTGCGCGCAGTCCCACTTGCCGCTGCGCTCAGCGCCGCCATGTCCGCCCACGCTTCGGTTGATTGCGCCGGTTTCTGGTATGCAACGGGTTCCGGCGCAGTGGCCTCCGGCATTGGCTACGCCATCTGGTACGCGGCGTTGCCCGGTCTGAAAGCTGGCAACGCGGCCACGGTGCAGTTGAGCGTGCCGGTCATCGCGACGCTCGGCGCAGTCGCATTTCTTGGAGAGAGCGTGACCATCCGAATCGTGTTGGCCTCGGCAGCAATCCTCGGAGGTATTGCCCTGGTTGTGGTGGGTCGGGGAACCCGGCACGACCGGCGGCGGTAAGAGGGCGGTGGACGACGTGGATATATCGGGACTGACGGATCGCGGCCTGCTTCAACGCTCCTTCATCGGCCTTATGCGAAGCTTTCCATAAGGCCGAACTCCCGTCTCCCTATGCGGGGCGACGAACGGCAGTTGTACATTGATGATGTTGAAAAAGTCGTTTCGAGATTTCTTCTGTTCGCTCGCGCGAAAATCGACCTCTCAGATCGACCTACAAGCCGCTCGCGACCTCTGCTCAAGGGCAAGAAGACCCCTTAAACGTCGCAAGAGAGACCGACGGCGACTTTTTCAACAACATCACGACGAAACCGGCCCGTCGATCCCGATTTCGGTGACCGCTCGTAGGCTAATCACCGAGTGTTGCCTCGAAGGACACGTCCATATCGTGCAAAATAGTCGCATCTAGAATACGGAGGACGACCCGTGGGCGTCAACTTCGACCTGAACGATTTGCAGGCGTTTCGAGCCGTCGTGGAGTTGGGTAGTTTCCGCAAAGCAGCGGAGGCGGTTAATATTTCGCAGCCAGCGCTGAGCCGGCGCATCGAGAAGCTCGAAGCGGCGCTCGGCGTGCGGCTCTTCGAGCGGACCACCCGCACCGTGACGCTCACCACCGTAGGTCGCGTGTTCGCCCCGAGCGCGGAACAACTTCTCGACGATCTTGATGTCGCGTTGCTCGGCATTCGCGATGTCTCCAGCAGCCGCCTCGGTCATGTGACCATCGCATGCGTGCCGTCGGTGGCCTACTATTTCCTACCGAGCGTCGTTGCCGCCTATCACAGCCGCTATCCGCGGATCCGGGTCAAGCTGCTGGACACGAGCGCCAACGACGTGCTCAGCTCGGTCATCAGCGGTGAAGCCGATTTCGGCGTCAGCTTCATGGGCAGTCAGGAAACCGATGTCGAGTTCAAGGTCCTGCTGCAGGAGCGCTTTGTCGCCGCGTGCCGTCGCGACCATCCCCTTGCCCGGAAAAAACAGGTGACCTGGAGTGAGCTGTATGAATACGAATACGTTTCCGTCGACAAGACTTCCGGCAACCGCCTGCTGCTCGATCAGGCGTTGACCAATGTGGCGCCTGCAGTGCCGAGCGTCTGTGAGACTCGCCATGTCACCACCATGCTCGGCCTCATTGAAGCGGGACTCGGTGTGGCAGCGGTGCCTTCAATGGCAATGCCCATGCGCGACCATCCGATTTTGACCAGCGTGCCGCTCTTCGATCCGATCGTGACGAGGCGAGTCGGTATTGTCAGACGCCGGGGGCGCCCCCTCGCGCCGGCCGCGCAGCAGTTCTACCAGACGATCCTCGACACGAAGCGAAGCGGCATGGCCGGTGCGGCGAAGAAGACCCAGAAATGACGCTATCAAGGCCCTTCAGGCTGCTTTACGTCCAGGTCCTGCTTGGAATGGGGTTCGGCATGACTGTCGGCCACTTCTGGCCACAGGCCGGCGCGTCGCTGAAACCGCTCAGCGATGCGTTCATCGCGCTGGTACGCATGATGATCGCGCCAATCGTCTTCTGCACGATCGTCACCGGCATCACGTCGCTGGTGAGCGGCTCGAAGATCGGCCGGGTCATCCTGAAGGCGCTGGCGTTGTTCTACTTGCTCACCATCGTTGCGCTCGTTCTGGGGCTCGCGACCGCGTTCGCGCTGCATCCGGGCGCGGGACTGCATATCGACGCACATCATCTGGACACAGCCATCCTCGCGCAGTATTCGACTCGCACGCAGACGCACGGACTCGTGGAATTCGCGCTGCATGTGATTCCGGAGACGCTCGTCGGCGCCTTCGAGAGAGGCGAGGTTCTGCCGGTCCTGCTGCTTGCCCTTCTGTTCGGCTTCGCAATGAACGCCAGCGGAAGCGCCGGGCGGCGAGTGCAGGAATTCATCGATAGCTTCGCACACGTGCTGTTCCGCATCCTCGCGCTGATCATGCGGCTTGCCCCCGTCGGGGCATTCGGCGCGATGGCGTTCACGGTGGGCCGATTCGGGATCCGTTCGATTGGCTCGCTCGGCATGCTGATGTTGTCGTTCTACGTGGCGTGCCTGCTGTTCGTCGTCTGCGTGCTCGGCCCGCTCGCACGCCTGCATCGCTTCTCCCTCTGGCGCTTACTGCGCTACATTCGCGAGGAACTCGTCATCGTGCTGGCGACGTCGTCGACCGAACCGGTGCTGCCGCGCCTCATCGTCAAGCTCGAAGCGCTTGGCTGCGACAAGGGTATCGTTGGACTGGTGCTGCCGGCCGGCTATTCTTTCAATCTCGACGGCACGGCGATCTACCTGACCCTCGCCTCCCTGTTCATCGCGCAAGCGTGCGATATACACCTGTCGGGCGGCCAGATCGCGACGATGCTCGCGGTCATGCTGCTCACGTCCAAGGGCGCGGCGGGCGTGTCGGGCAGCGGACTGGTTGCGCTCGTCGCGACGCTCGCCGTCATTCCCGATCTGCCGGTTGCAGGCGTCGCGCTATTGGTCGGCATCGATCGCTTCATGTCCGAGGCGCGTGCCCTGACGAGCGTGATCAGCAACGCCTGTGCTGTTATCTTCGTATCGATGTGGGAGCGCGCCTGCGACCGCACGCGTTTGGTGGATGCATTGAGCCTGGCGCATGGGCCAGAAGAAGCTTTCGATCAGCCCGCCGACCTGCCGGGCTGAATCGTTGCTGTCGTCTCAATGCGTGGCGACGGAGTCGAGCCCGGTCGATGTCACCTCCGGCTGCACGGCGGGCGACGCGAGGTAGTCGAGCAGCGCTTTCGCCTCCTTCGGATGCTGCGCGCCGACCGGGATGCCAGCCGCAAAGCGCGTGACGGATTGCACCGACTCCGGAATCTTGCCGACGTACGCCGCGCCCTTCACCGGGAGCAGCTCGCTTACCTGCTGAAATCCCACTTCATAGTCGCCCGTTGCAACCACCGATGCCACCGGGATCTTCGGGATCATTTTCGCCTTGGGCTTCACCTCTTGGTCGATGTCGAGCCGCTTGAACAATTCGCGCTCGATATAAACGCCGCTCGCGCTATCCGAGTAAGCGATCGACCGGGCATGCAGCAAGGTTTCCTTGAGCGCCGCCTCAGAACCAATGTCGGGCTTCGGCGCGCCGTCGCGCACCACCATGCCGATACGCGAATCCGCGAGCTCGACGCGCGAATTGGGGATCACCTTACCCTGCTTGATGAGGTCGTCGAGTGCATAGCCGACCATGATTACGACGTCGGCAGGCTCGCCGCGCTGGAGCCGGTTCGGAATGGCCTCCGGCGACTTGCCCATCGACGGTCCTAGCGCGGTATCGAGCGTGTTGCCCGTGGCGGCCGCGAACTTCGGGCCGAGCAGCTTGTAGGCAGCGGTGAAGCCGCCAGAGCTCATCACGTGCAGTTCGGCGGCCTGCACATTTGCCGCGGCGGCGGCGCTGCCCAGGAGCGCCGCGGTGCAGAGTTTCAGAAGGATGGAATTCATGGGTGAAAGGACGTCAGGCTGAAGTTCGAGGAGCGAAGCGATGCTTCAGGAAGCCGCACGCAGCGGAACGGGACGACGCCGGTACAGCGCGAGCGTGGCACCGAGCCCGCAGACCGCGGCGAAGCTCATCCAGTAGCCCGGCGCGGCTTTGTCGCCCGTCATGTGAATGAGCGCGGTCGAGACCACAGGTGTGAAACCGCCAAAAACCGCCGTCGCGAGGCTGTAGGCCAGCGAGAATCCAGCGACACGCACTTCGACCGGCATCAGCTCGGTGAGTGCGACGACCATCGCGCCGTTGTACATCCCGTACATGAATGAGAGCCAGAGCAGCACGAGCAGCATGTTGACGAAGCTCGGCGCGTGAGCGAGCAGCGACAGCGCGGGGTACGCGGTCGCCATCGCCAGGATCGTCATTCCGAAAAGCAGCGGACGGCGACCGATCCGGTCCGACAGCGCGCCGCCAATCGGCAGCCAGATGAAGTTGGAGATCCCCACGCACAGCGTGACAAGCAGGCTATCGGCGGTGCTCAGATGCAGGACCGTCTTGCCAAAGGTAGGCGCATACACGGTGATGAGATAGAAGCTCGTGGTGGTCATTGCGACCAGCAGCATGCCCGCGATCACGACGTTCCAGTTCTGCATGAGCGTCGTAAAGACTTCTTTCATGCTGGGGCGATGCTGGCGCTGTTTGAATTCCTGTGTTTCCTCGAGATTGCGCCGCAAAATGAAAATGAAAGGAACGATCATGCAGCCGACGAAGAACGGCACGCGCCATCCCCACGCAGCGATCGCAGCCGTGTCGAGCCACTGGTTGAGCGCGAAGCCGAGCGCGGCGGCGACGACGATCGCCACCTGCTGGCTCGCCGACTGCCAGCTCGTGAAGAAACCCTTGCGGCCCGGCGTCGCCATCTCAGCAAGATAAACCGATACACCGCCCAGTTCCGCACCGGCGGAGAAGCCTTGCAGCAGACGGCCAATCAGAACGAGGGCCGGGGCGAACAGTCCGATCGTCGCATAGCCGGGTACGAACGCGATCAGGATGGTGCCGCTCGCCATGATCGACAGCGTGACGATCAGGCCCTTGCGGCGACCGACGTCGTCGATATACCCGCCGAGGATGATCGCGCCGAGCGGTCGCATGAGGAAGCCCGCGCCGAACACGGCGAAGGTCATCATCAGCGAAGCGAACTCGCTCCCCGCCGGGAAAAAGACCGCGGCAATCTGCGTGGCATAGAAGCCGAACAGGAAGAAGTCGAACTGCTCGAGGAAGTTGCCTGCCGTCACGCGTAGCACGGCAGATGCCTTCGATTGCCCGGGGGCCAGCGGGGTTGAGGAGGGATGCATCGAGGTGTCTCCAGAAATTTTGACTTGCGATGTTCGGGCGATTTGTTGTTTGTCGAATATTGGCCCGAACCGCACGAAACGATAAGTGCTATTTTCGAAACGATTGATGTGCGCTGGTTATCAATGCCGGCAACGTGCTCAAGCCACGAAGCGGCACTGCGACGCGGGCGTTCGGGTGTCCATGTTGCGCCCCCGGTTCAGGTGATCGTCGATTTCCGCCGCGCATCCGAGCATGCGGGGATAAAGGAAGATCGTGAATGCGGCGGTTTCCAGATCGGACTCGGTCAATTCACCGCGTTGCAGCGGCTGCAACAGCATCTTCAGCAGCAGCGCCGCGATCACGGCATCGACGTTTACGCAGTACACGTTACGGGAGACGCCGGTATCGAACAAAGCCTGCACCAGTTCGCGATAGAAAGCGTGGAACACGTTATATTCCCCACGCTTCTCGCACAGTTGCGCGATGAAAACTTCGCGCGGGTCATAGTTGATTGGCCTGTCCTTGAAGACCGGATGGTTCACTCCGGGCAGCTTCGCGATATCGAGGCTGCCGGCCTGCTTCTGTCGAGCCTTGTACTTCGCATAGCGTTCGACCGAGCGCCCGGCCAGCGAGCGCAGGTCGACGCCGTGCGCGGGGTTGGACGCATCGGCAAGCCCGCTGTCCCTGAACGCTTCGATCAGGAACGCGATGCCTTCATAGCCATTGCCGCCATGCGTATAACCTGTATGGGTGAGAAAGCCGACCAGTGCCTTGTTGAGTTGCACGCGCTCGGGGCTTTCCGGGCCGTCAGCGGATACTGCACCTTTTGCTCCCTGCGCCGAGATGGCTCCCGGACCGTTGGTGAGCAGCAGACCGACGAGCGTCTTGAAGGCGAACAGATCGTTGGGCCCCGGCGCGAGATTGAGCAACGCGGCAAAACAGATTTCGGTCAGACTGCGTTCGTTCAGCAGCGCTTGCGTGGTAAAGCCGCAAAAGCCGTCGGGACGGTGTCGCGAGGCGTCCGCCGATGCGCCGATCAGCGTCCCGAACAACATGATCCACCAGGGCAGGCTCTCGGCCGTGACGCGCGAGATGCGCTTGCGCATCAGCGGTCCCCACGCGAGCGTCACGCAGATCGCGGCCAGCACCGCGTCTGCCGTCGGGTGAGCGGGCTGAGACGTGAGCCAGCGCAAGAGGACCGACCTGACTCCACGCTCGGCGAGTCCCGCAAGCATCGCTTCGGCACGCACATCGCGCGTGTCGGCAAAGAGCGGCTCGCAGCCGCTGAGGTCAATCCGGGCGCTGTCAAAGGTCTCGTCAAGCGCACTCTTAAGGCCGGCTGCCGAGGAGCGTTCGATCATCCATTTCGCGGCATGCCGCGACGCGCGCTGACGATTCGGCCCGATGATGGAGGTCGCGGCGGCCAGAATGGCGTTGGGTGCATTGCCGGCCTCGCGTGCTGCTTGCGCTGCCGCGAGTTGCGGCGTTCCGTGCAGATTGACGAATGCAGCGATCGCGACATTGATGAGCTTCTCGTCGTTTTCTCCGCCGAACTCGTGAAGCAGGGCAAGGCAGACGTTCGCTTCGAGCGAATGCGTCGCCGCGTCGAGCATCGAGGCGCCATACAGGCTGCTCACTTGCGTTTTCGGATCCATCTGCGATGCTCCCGAGGCATCCTTCAACGCCTGACGTGGCGCAATCGCACCGATTTGTCGATTGACCTGCAAGACTTGCTCGTCGTAGGGTGCTACCGCTCCCACTACGGGGATCGCAAGGTCGGACGGAAGCTGAATTCCCTGGTCGGAACCGAACCACGGCTTGAGCGCAAGGCTGCCTTCGGGCTCGAAATCAGGCATCGTCGCGTTGGCGCGCATGACGGCGGTCAGCGCCGCCGGGATATGCGCGATGTTGGTGACGACCGCGCCCTTGACCGAGCAGCACGGATCGTCGGGCGTGAAGAGGCGGTCTACGCCGAACCTTTCCATGAACCAGCGCTCCTTAGCTTGCGCGTCGTCAGAGCCCCCGGCCATCGCGCCTGCATGGCCGACCGCACGCGTGAGGCGGCTCTTCCACCGGCCCACCACACAGGCGACCACCGGTTTCGTGAAGTCCGCATCGGCCTCGTAGTAGCCACCCGGTTCGCAATAGAGCACCGCGGCCTTGCTTCGCGCATCGTTGGCGAGTGCGAACGCAAATTCCGGCGCGGCATAGTGGATGTAGACGTCCTTGCCGCTCGAGATGACGGTCGATGTGCCCCAGCCGCTCATGCGCAGGTACTGCGCGATCGTTGTACTGAAGCCGCCCGAGTTCGAGAAGATGGCGATCGATCCTTTGCGCAATGAATCGTCTGGACTATCGCCGCCAAGCGCTCCGCCGATTCTTACGCGATTCCACGAGTCAGCGACGCCGAGCCCGTTCGCACCGAAGATATCGATGCCCGCCTGCTGACCCATCGCGCGAATTTCGCGGGCGTCGTGTACGGCGATCTTTTCGGTGATGATGAAAATCTTCTTCAGATCGGGATTGACGCGGATCAGTTCGGCGACGCCGTCGCGGGCCGCCGATGGCGGCAGATAGACCACGCCGCAGTTGAACCGATGCCCCGCTTCCAGACCCTCACGGACGTTGTTGTAGACCGGAATATCTCCGATGGAGGTGGCGAGCACTTGCCCGCCTTTGCCCGGCGCCGTGCCGAAGACAATATTCCCGCCTGAGAACGCATGACTGACGGGCGTCACTTCGGAGGACTCGCCGCCGAGAATATTGAGCACGCACACCCGATCGTCCGGCGTGGCGATCTGCGCGAGCGAGTTGACACCCACGAAATACTTGAAGTGACTGCTGTTTTGCTTATACACGTTGCTCTCCTCAGGCTTGAGCCGTTTCGGTTTCCGTCGCGGATGCGCCGACCCGCGCTGCGACCTCGGCCCGCCCACCGGCGCGCATCCAGGCGTCCGCCTGACGTGCGTACTGAATGACCTCGCTGATGTCGGAGTCGAATCCGAAGAGCCGATAGGGCAGACCGAGCGAGTCGCATGTGTCCCTCAGCGCGGCCATCCCGCGCACGAGGTTCGGACCTCCCCGGCCCAGCACCACGTAAAGCGGTGTCGGCCCATGCTCGCTGAAGTGTTCACGAAGAGCGTCGGCCATCGCTCGCAGCGTCTCGAAGATGTCGGTATTGTTCGACTTGCCGCCGATGATGAAGAGCACGTTCGACTGCCTGAGCCAGTGTTTGAAGCAGATACGGGCCACTTCCTTCATCTTGGCGTACGGGGGATTGCCGCCGAAATCCGACGAGATGATCGCGGCGTCGCCGAGCATTTCGGTCACGAGCGAGTTGGCGCCGCCGCCGAACGTGGGCGCGAGAATCGTGCCTTCCTCGTTGATCACATACACATCGCTCTGGCCTTGATGCGTGCGCAACTGATTGATCTCCTGCTCGAAGTCGGAGTAATCCGCTGCGAACAGGTGTTGCGGCAGCCCGAGGCGCGTCCATCGCGGATCGTCTCGATCGAAACCACACTTGAAGTCGCAGGCGACCGGCGTGAGGCGCCCCTTGCTGTCCTCGCGCATGCGGATCGGATTCAACTCCAGTGTCGTCATGCCGAAATCGTGAAACAGCTCCCACAGTTTCGGCAACTGCTGCACGAGCGGCGAGATGATCTCTTTCGGCGCACCAATCTCGCTCAGCGCGTTCGCCACGACAAACGCCTTTAAACCCGTCAACGCGTCGAAGGGCACCATCGCCACATGCTTCGGGTCGACCTCTTCGATATCCATGCCGCCCTTATGCGAGAGCGTCATGGTCGGCGCACGAAAACGCGTGGAGTCGGTGATCGAGAAATAGACCTCATGGTGGGCCGGAACGCCGGCTTCGAACGTCACGCCATTCGACTTTGCCCTCAGGTGGCCGACGGAATGCTCGGCGAAGTACAACCGCTCTTTTTCGATCAACGCGGTTTTGAGATCGGTCGCGCGGCCGAGTAAACCCGCCTTCCCCTTCTTTCCCACACCACCCTTGAAGACGGGTTTGATGAATATCTGGCGATGACGATCAATCAAAGCCTTGATCTCCTCCTCGCTGGCGCTCGGGCCGAGGATCTCACTCGCCGGGAATCCGACGAATTGCAGCAGGCGCGCGCCGTGCAACATACCGGTGATTTGCATGAAGTTGTCTCCTGAAGGGCATAGCGATCTAAAAAGAAACGGGTGTTCGGATGGGTCGTCAAGGGGCAATCGCGCCGGACATGGCAAGCGGCCGTGACGCCGACGGCGCTCGGAAAGCAGGACTGGTGTGTGTTGAGTTGGCTGGTGCCCGAACCGGCTGGAATTCGCGACTACCCGCCACGGGGCGCTGGTTAAGCGCGCCAGCTGCGCCTTGCGTTGTACATAGCCTTATCTCCAATGCGTTTTACTTTCGTTCCAATTTCGCTGGAATCTTGAGGACAGATACTCACGCAAATGGAGTTACGCGATAAGTGCATTTTTTCGAAGCATTGATGTTTAGGTGTTATCAATGCAGCTGGATGAAACGTAGCATCACCGCCACGTTCCTCTGCGCTGCCTGTTGGGGGAAGACGGGAGCGGTCCGATCAGTGATGTCGCTTCAGTTGATGGTCCGTCATGGGCGAATGAAGGGTCATTCGCCATATGGAGGAGGCCGTCCGTTCCGGGTCGACCACGGTCCGACGCGAGTCCGGCTGACGCACGCGCCCTATGCAATCGGTATCGGACCGTGATCGGCCGAGGCCGTGTAAAAACGCGTGAGCCGGCAGTCTGTCGAGCGACTGGTGAGGCTGCGCCTTCGCAGCTTCCTGCTTTCTACGACTGAACTGATTGCGCCACGCCAGCACGCATAGGCAGGTGTGAGATTACGCGCCTGCGAGCTTCATCGCTCGCAGTGTCTTTGCAAATCCGAGGATCTTCATGACGCGTTTGAGGTTGTACGCCAGCACATGCAAGCTCATTTCAGTCGAGACGTTCCCAAGCCTGCGCATCTGGAAGTGGGTTGAGCCCATCCAATGCTTCAGCGTGCCAAACACGTGTTCGACCGTTCGTCGCCGTATTGTCATCGCGTCAAGCTGACGATCCAGTCTGCGTTGCATTCTGTCGAGTACCGCTTCGTGCTCCCATCGGCGAATGCGCCGATACGGGGCCGGCGTGCACTGTTTTCTGAGTAGACAGTGTGGGCAGGCACCGCTCCAGTAGGTCCGCAATTCCAGCAGATTGGCACTCTCCAACGAGGTGTAGCGGTATATCGCGCGTTGCCCCGCCGGACACAGATACTGGTCGTCTCTGCCGATGTAAATGAAGTCGGCCCGGTCGAAGCGGCCGTCAGCCTTTGCCCCGGAGGTTTGTGATTTGGGCACGAGGGCCGCAATACCCGCGTCGTCGCATGCCTTGATCTCTGGCGCGCTGAAGTATCCACGGTCTGCCAGTGCCTTGGTTTTCTTCTTGCCCATCGCGTCGCGCGCTGCTTTGGCCATTGGGCTCAACTGCGTCCGGTCGTTGCCGACATTCGTGACTTCGTGAGTAACGATGAGATGGTGCCGGGCGAAGACGGCGACCTGAACGTTATAGCCAACCACGCCCGTACCCTTGGCTTGAGAGATCATTGAGCGTGAGTCCGGGTCGGTCAGCGAGATCTGCTTTTCCGGCAGATCGTTCAGAAGCTCAGCAGCACGATTCAGATCACCCATCTGTTCACGCAACGTTTCGATCTTCTCCCGTAGCCGTTCAGTCTTCGCTTCTACCTCGGCTGGTTGGGTGCGATCGACGGTCTCCAGCGCGTCCAGATAACGCTGGATGCTTTGCTCGATCTGCTCCTGACGTCGTGCAATCTTGTTGGGCGTGAAGTTATTGTCGCGGCTGTTGACCGCTTTGAACTTGCTGCCGTCGATGGCGACGACCGCTTGTGTGAACAGCTTCAGGTCCCGGCATATCATCACGAAGCGACGGCACACGTTGCGAATGCCTTCGCCATTGCTTCGCCTGAACTCGGCAATCGCCTTGAAGTCTGGCGCAAGCCGGCCGGTCAGCCACATCAATTCAACATTGCGCTGGCACTCCCGCTCCAGGCGTCGGCTAGACTGCACCCGATTGAGATAACCGTAGATATAGATCTTGAGCAGCGCGGCCGGGTGGTAAGAAGGTCGGCCGGTGCTCGCCGGCGTGATTCCTTCGAATCCGAGGGACGCCAGTTCGAGTTCTTCGACGAATGCGTCAACAATCCGCACAGTGTTGTCTTCAGCGATGAAGTCATCGAGACACTCTGGCAATAGTGTGGTCTGACTGCGCTCCGCACCTTCGACAAATCGCCCCATCTGCGCCTCTCGTTTCAGCAGGTTGATTCAGTCTAGGTGATCACACGCGTTTTTACGCGGCCTCGGCCAGTTTCGGTCAGCCGACCGGCAAAAGAGTCGGACATTCGAAGGTCCGCTACACGCAGCTAAGCGACGTTCAGTCCATGATTTTGTTCGTCGGGTCAATTGCCGGTATCGATGCCTGGGCGCTCGTTTGGCGGACGACAGTTGCTAGTCGCGCGAGGACGTTGGCTTGACTGTATCAAGGTGAACAATCAGGGCATCAATGAAGGCGCGGACCTTTGCTGACATGCTGCGGTGGGTCGGATACAGCGCGTGAAGCTCAATGGATTCCCGTCTCAATGACGGAAGTACCCGCACCAGGGTGCCGGCCGTCAAGGCGGGAGCTGCGAGGTAGCTTGGAAGAAAACCAATTCCGCCGCCGCCTTCAAGAACGATCTTCTGCGCAGCCGCGTCCGGGATGATTGCCGAACCGCGTGGCTGTACGGTCAATTCCGTTTGGCCATCCTGAAAGACCCAGCTCGTGGGTGCCTCGCGAACGACGAGCCTATGTCCATGAAGTTCAGCTGCCTGCGTCGGTACGCCCGACCGCGATAGGTAAGATGGACTTGCGCATAGCCACAATTCGACCGGTGGCAGTCTGCGAGCGATGAGCGACGAGTCAGGAAGTGTACCGACGCGCACCGCTATGTCGATACCTTCGCGCGCAATGTCGACGTAATTTGAGTCCGTGGTCAGCTCGACGGTCAGTTCCGGATAGCGGTCGAGAAAGTCAGGCAGCATGGGCGCAATGATTCCCTGGGCGAACGATTGCGTCGTGTTGATACGTAGAAGCCCGCGTGGTTCCCCCGCGTAGCCATCGATGATCGCCTGCGCTTCCTGCAGGTCGTGGACTGCCCGCGACGCGTAGGGCAGTAGCAGTTTTCCCGTGTCAGTTAGCCTGAAGTGTCGTGTGGACCGGTCGAAGAGCGCTGATCCAATCTCCATCTCCAATCGTAAGAGCGCCCGGCTTACGGTCGATTTGGGGGACTTCAGCGTCCGTGCCGTGCCCGAAAGGCTTCCACTATCAGCTAATCGAAGAAATATGACGAGGTCGGCTTGGTCCATTTCGTGTCGTTTTCCGGAGCAGCGAGTCGCGATTTAGCTATCTTATATTCAAAATCGGAACGCCCTAGACTTCTCCCCGACGACGTACACCGCGCGTCACGACGATCGGAGGGAGATATGGAGAACACACACACGAGCTATTTGATCGCCGGCGCCGCCGGCGACCTGGGGCACCGAATCATCGATGCGTTACTTCGCACACGGCCCGCCAGGGAGATCCGTGCGGGCGTTCGCGGCGGTTCAGCAGGCAAACACGGCAATCGTGCAGAAGGGTGGATAGCGAACGGCGTAACCGTCGTCAATATGGACCTGGACGACCCGCTCAGCCTCAAGCACGCCTGTGCAGGCGTCGGTACTGTTATTTCAGCAGTTCAGGGTGGACCTGACACCATTATTGATGGCCAGTCCCGGTTGCTTGAAGCAGCGCTCGCGGCGGGCGTCGGACGATTTGTTCCGTCGGACTTCTCTGAGGACCTGTTCTCAATCCCTGAGGGCATTAACCCTTATCTCGACATGCGGCGGACCTTTGATCGCAAGGTAAGCCCGAGCGGCATCGGCTATACCCACATCCTGAACGGTGGGTTCATGGAGGCTGTGTTCTCCAACCCCGGCCTGATCGACGCCGAGGCGGGCACGATCACTTACTGGGGCGACGACGAAGTGCCCCTCGACTTCACCTCCTTGAACGATGTTGCAGCATGGACAGTCGCTGCCATTGACGATCCTACGACGGTCAATAGCGTGGTTTCCGTAGCGGGCGACCGTCGCACCATTGCCCAGATTGCAGCTGACTATGCGGCAGCAACGGGCAAGGCGCTTCATCAGGTGCGCAGAGGGTCGATCGCGGACGGATATGCCGAACTACGCCGAATGGCGAAAGCCGGTGCTCATCCAATGGCAATGCTGCCGCTCCAGTATCTGCTACCGATGATGTCGGGCGAAGGGGCTTTGTGCGACATCGCAAATGACCAATATCCGACAGTGCGGCCGACATCGCTCCTCGACTTCATGAAACGTCACTACCTAACCAGGGGCGGCAAGCGATGAGTGATCTGATCGAGCCGTTTCAGCTCAATGTGTCTGAGGAGGATCTGTCCGAGTTGCGTGGGCGACTGCAGCGGGTGCGCTGGCCAGACCGTGAAACCGTCAATGACACGAGCCAGGGTCCGCAACTTTTAAAGCTGCAGGCACTGGTCGCGCATTGGATAGACGTTTACGACTGGCGTCGCTGCGAGTCGATGTTGAATGACTTCGGGCAGTTCAAGACGACCATTGACGGCCTGGACATCCACTTCCTTCACATTCGGTCACCAGAACCCGATGCCATTCCCTTGCTGATGGCGCATGGTTGGCCCGGCTCTGTGCTTGAATTCCGCAAGGTGATAGCGCCGCTCAGCAATCCCGGCGCACATGGCGACGATCCGAGGCAGGCGTTTCACCTCGTCATTCCGTCGATGCCGGGATTTGGGTTTTCGGACAAACCGAGCGAACCCGGGTGGGATATGTCTCGCATTGGGCGTACCTACGTTGAGCTGATGCGGCGGCTTGGCTACGAACGTTGGGCTATGCAGGGCGGCGATTTTGGCGCAGGAGTGACCGACGAAGTCGCGTCACTAGCGCTCCCCGAGCTTATCGGTATCCATCTGAACTTCGCGATGTTCATGCCCGCGCCAGACGAAATCCGCGACGCTACGCCGGATGAAGAGGGCATGCTCGCCAGTGCCCGGTATTTCTGGAGCACGCTTTCTGGATACGCCCAGGTGCAGCGGACCCGACCGCAGACGATAGGCTACGCGCTCGCAGATTCTCCAGTCGCGCAGGCAGCGTGGATTTACGCAATGTTCCAGGACACGTGTGGTACGGCAGGCAACGCAGAAGTTTCCTTCACGCTCGACGAAATACTCGACGACATCATGTTGTATTGGATACCCAATGCGTCAGCTTCGTCGGCTCGACTTTATTGGGAATTAAAGCGATCCAACTGGTCCTCTGCGGCTCGCATCGATCGTCCAATTGTCGTGCCATCTGGATTCACCATGCTTGCCGGCGAACAGGTGCGTAAATCGCGACGCTGGATTGAACAACGCTACAGCGATGTGCGGCACTTCGCTGAGCACGAACAGGGCGGCCACTTTGCCGCGTTGGAAAATCCGCATGCTTTGGTAGGCGATATTCGCTCGACCTTCGCGAGCCTTCGCGAAAGCTGACCCAATGGCATGCCTGCGTCGAAACGTTGGTGGGGTACTTCCTTCATGCGGCAATTGGCTGCGAGTGTCGACGAGGCAAGTAGGCTGACTACTTGTCCACCAACTTCGCCTGCGGGAATGACCGTTATATCCTGAAAGCAGCCTTAGGCTTGGCGCCCGGCTGATGGACCGAATTGGGTCGATTCTGTTGAAAAAGTCGGCGGCGATGCGGAATGTTGGGTATCCTGGAAGACATCAAACGACGGGAGCGAATCGTCATGATGGGTCGACTGGATAGCGGACAGGACAAGCTCTTCTACTCGTTCAACCTCGATAACCACGTCCCGCAATCGCACCTGTTGAGAGGCATCGATCGCTTCCTTGATCTGCGAGATCTGCGCCGACACCTCGCGCCGTTCTACAGCCCGATGGGTCGGCCATCGATTGACCCGGAGCTCATGATTCGCATGTTGATCGTGGGTTACTGCTTTGGCATCCGGTCCGAGCGACGTCTATGCGAAGAGGTGCATCTGAACCTCGCATACCGGTGGTTCTGCCGCCTGGGTCTGGAAGACGCCGTACCGGAACACTCGACGTTCTCAAAGAACCGTCACGGTCGCTTTCGCGATAGCGACCTGTTGCGCCACGTATTCGAATCTGTGCTGAGTCGTTGCATGGCCGAGGGCCTCGTCAAGGGCGAGGGATTCGCCATTGACGCAAGCATCATCAAGGCGGACGCGAGTCCTGCTCGCGGAGTGCCGGGAACCGAGCCTATCGACTGGGGACGTGCCGACGGCCAGAGCCGCGCTGTGCGGGAATATCTTGAGGCACTGGAGCAAGCCAATCCGGTGGCCGCAGATACGTCCGAGCCAGCATCGTCTTCGGCACCTCCAAAGAAGATATCCCTGACTGATCCTGCTGCACGATGGACGGCCGCTCCGGGCGGTCCTGCGTTCTTTGCCTACTCGACGAATTACCTGATCGATCTGCAGGCAGGGATCATTGTGGATGTTGAAGCGACGCCGGCGAACCGGTCACAAGAGGTCGAATCAACCAGGACAATGATCGATCGTGTTCAACACCAACGGGACCTGAAGCCTCGCCGACTGGTAGGTGACACCGCATACGGCACAGCAGCACTGCTTGGCTGGATGGTTGAAGAGAAACAAATTGAGCCGCACGTTTCAGTCTGGGATAAAACAGAGCGCAAGGACAATACATTCTCTCGTAGCGAATTCATCTGGGATGAAGAGGCCAACGAGTATCGATGTCCTGCAGGGAACGCGCTGCGCTGCGACTGGCGTCCACTGAAGAATCCACGCACGCACATCACGAAAGCCGACACTATCGTGTATCGATCGAGCGAAAAGAACTGCAACCGATGTTCGATTAAGAATCAATGCTGCCCGAATATGTCGTTTCGCAAAATCACGCGCAGCATCCATGAAGCCGCCCGCGATGAGGCTCGACGCATCGCGGCAACCCCCGAATACAAACAGTCGCGCCGGCAGCGAAAGAAGGTGGAAATGCTCTTCGCTCACCTCAAGCGCATTCTCAAACTTGATCGCTTGCGACTGCGTGGTCCAAGCGGTGCCCATGATGAGTTTCTGATGGCAGCAACTGCGCAAAATCTGCGAAGAATGGCCAAGTGGCTCACGCCTGAAGGTAAGCAGGCAAACCAGGCAGCTACATGACGAGAAACGGGGGGCGTCGCACGTTGCAAGACCGCCGCCTCGCTGAACTCCCCAACTCGAAACTTACTGCCGAAGCCCGGGACCCAAACCAAAACACGACTTTTTCAACAGAATCGGTCGCGTGCCGCCGATCGCCGACAGGCAGTGGTCATGATCTGTCATTCGTGTTGTAAGGCGCCAAGCGGACCTACTGGAACGCCCCGACCTCGACCGCTTCTGAGAATCGGCTAGCGCGAGCGCCACGCTTAAACCGTGGAACTGGCACCAGCGAATAAACTTTCGCATCCGAAAATCATATACTGACTACGCCTGCCTGCTATCTGTAATGCGGTTGTGGTATCCGTGCGCATGATTGTTCGAGCAGTATCAGTGCGCTCGGCGAGAGAAGACTGATGGAGGTCGGCCGGCCTCGCGTCGCACGCCAGGGGCTGAGCGATCTGCTTGCGCATGTCCTTTTGTCAGGCAGATGACCCGAAAGCCCCTGGCCGGAGCTTCACCTCACTTGCCTATCTGGACGAAGCCATGCTGACAATCGACGACATCCGGGCGATTCCGCTGTTCTCCACACTCCCTGACGACGAACTGGAACATCTCGCGCGTACGTGCGCAGACCTGCATCTATGCGCAGGCGAGTTCGCGGTTCATGAAGGTGGGGAGCGCGCGCTGTACGCCGTTCTTGCCGGCAGGATGGAAGTCATCAAGACGTTCGACGGTATCGAGCGCACGCTAGGCTGGCGTCTGCCCGGTACCATTTTTGGCGAAGTGCCGCTCGCGCTGAGTTCGCCGTTTCCCGGTGCCTATCGGGCCGCGGAGCCGTCGCGTGTCATGCGCGTGGACGCTCAGCGTTACTACGCACTTGCTGCTGCGTCGCCGGAAATTGCGTTCAGGATGGGCACCCTTGCGCGTGAGCGGATCGGCGGACTGCAGGGCCTCTCCGCCGAGCCGCCCAAGGCCCGCGTGACCATGATTGGAAGTCGCTGGGACACTGCTTGCACCGCGTTGCGCCAGTTCCTCACCCGCAACCAGATCAGCTACGACTGGATGACACCGGATGCGCCCGAAGTGACGGCGCGCTGGCCTGGAACCTGTCCGCCAGAGCAGGATTGCCCGATATTGCGACTGGTCGACGGGGCGGTGCTGAGCCGACCTACGACACGAGAGCTCGCGGAGTTGCTGGGTTTGCAGACGCAGCCTCGCCTGGCAGAATACGACACGATGATCATTGGTGGCGGGCCAGCCGGTCTCGCCGCGGCAGTGTACGGCGCGTCAGAAGGCTTGCGCACCGTGGTGCTGGAGCGCGAAGCGCCAGGCGGGCAGGCCGGGACCTCCTCGCGTATTGAGAATTACCTCGGCTTCCCCAACGGCGTGTCGGGCGACGAACTGGCGAGCCGTGCACTGCAGCAGGCAAGGCGGCTCGGTGCAGAGATTCTGGTGACACGGTCTGTCGCCCGGATCGATGTCGCCAGCCGTAGCGTTCACCTCGACGGAGGCGGCGTCATCCGGGCGAGAACGATCATTCTCGCGACTGGAGTTACGTGGCGCCGTCTTGCGATCGACGGCTTCGACCGGTTTATCGGTAAAGGCATTTACTACGGCGCGTCACGCAGCGAAGCGAACGCCACTCACGGCCTCGACGTCTATCTGATCGGCGGTGGAAACTCGGCCGGCCAGGCAGCGTTGTACTTTGCCAATCATGCGCGCATGGTGACGCTTGTCCTGCGAGGCGATTCGCTGGAGAAGAGCATGTCCCGCTACCTCGTCGAGCAGCTTCGTGGGAAGTCAAACGTAGGAGTGCAACTGCGATCGGAAGTAGTCGGTGCGCACGGCGATACCCATCTGACAGCGATCGATGTACGCGGTGGCTTGAGCGCAGAGGTGCGTCGACACGATTGTGGCGCATTGTTCGTGTTCATCGGCGCCGATGCTGAGACTGAGTGGTTGCCGGAGGAAATCGCACGTGATGTGCGCGGATATGTTCTCACCGGCGACGACGTCGTCAAGGCGGGACGCTGGTCCCATAGCCGGGATCCCTACCTCCTCGAATCGAGTGCTCCTGGCGTATTTGCCTGTGGGGATGTGAGGTTGAGCCCGGTCAAGCGCGTCGCTTCAGCGGTCGGCGAAGGCAGCATGGCGATCGCGTTCGCCCACAAATATTTGCAGCACGACGCCAGATAGCACTGGGTGCGACAGTGAGATGTATGTGTGCTCGTCGTAGCGGGTTTTGATTGATATTGAACGTCCGCTTCTATGCGTCGGATAGACCGCTTGGGTCGGTCTATACCCTTTGAATACCTGCTGCGATCAGCAATCAATCGAGGTCTGCATCGGACCGGGTCCGGGCCAACTGCGGCCGCTGGCCCAGCCACCGAAGCTGTCAGTCGAACGTCGGCTTCGCCCAGCTAACGGACTGTGACGCGTCGACCACGCTCATCGCTTTATTCTGTCGGTGGCCGCACGCGGATTACGCGCAACGGCCGGCCGGCATCGTGACGTCGCTCCACGCTTCGGTAAATGGCGGTGAGGACGCCGAATCCGCTCCTACCGGATTCCAATCACCATTGAATCCGGGCCGGCGAGAAGCTCGACGCGTGCCTGTGAGAAGCCGACTTCCTTCATCCACGCACAACACTGCGCACCCGTATAGTCGAAACCGCCGGGGGTTTCGATGAGCATGTTCAGGCTCATCAGAAGACCGAATGCATTCTGCTTGCGATCATCGTCGATCATCGCGTCGTAGACGATCAGACACCCCCCTGGAGGCAGCGCCGCGTAGCACTTCGCCAGCAGTTCGAGTTTCTCTTCGAGATTCCAGTCATGGAGGATGTGCCCCATCACAAGCACGTCTGCTGCCGGGCAGGGGTCCTTGAAAAAGTTGCCCGCATGGAAGCGCACCCGTTCCTGCAAACCGTGCAACGTCACGTACTCGTTAAATACCGGGCCCACTTCCGGTAGATCGAAGCCACCACCGAGCAAGTGAGCATGAGCGAGCGCGATCTGCACAGGTAGCGCGCCTTGTGCCGTGCCAATGTCGATGAAAGTGCTGTAATTCTTCCAGGGGAATTTCTGCGCAATCGCCTTGGCCGCCCCAAGACTGACTCCGGTCATCGCTCGCAGGAAGCGCCGCAGGCCTGCTTCATCGCGATAGATCGTGTCAAACAGGTTGCCGCCGTGCTTCGCCTCGTTCTGTGGCCGCCCGGTGCGAAGCGCTTCTGTCAGTGACCCCCAGAACGGATACAGCCGGGCGTTGGCCATTTCAAGTAGTCCACCCACGTAACCGGGCTTGGTCATGTCCAGAAAGAGCCCGGTCTCCGGCGTATTGCGATATATCCCGGCTTCGCGTTCCAGCAGATTCAATGCAACCAGTGCGTCGAGAAAATCGAGGGCCGATCTCGGATGCAATCCGAGCGCCTCGATGAGTTCCGCCGCGTCGCTCGGACCGCTTGCGAGGCGCGTGAACACACCGAGTTCGACCGCGGACAGCAACGTCTTCGACGCCCAAAATCCCATGCCCAGTTGCAAAAGTCGCTCAGGAGTAGGTTCGGGTTGATACTTGACGTCAGCGCCAGGTCCCTGCTGACCCACGTTTGGTGTACTTGGCATCGATGCCTCCGGCGGACACGTGTGGTGAAGCGCCAGGTGCCATGGCAGGCGGC
Source organism: Paraburkholderia aromaticivorans (assembly GCF_002278075.1). Taxonomy (NCBI): domain Bacteria; kingdom Pseudomonadati; phylum Pseudomonadota; class Betaproteobacteria; order Burkholderiales; family Burkholderiaceae; genus Paraburkholderia; species Paraburkholderia aromaticivorans. The sequence continues at coordinate 404,565 of NZ_CP022991.1, forward strand.
GCGACGTTCTAAGCGTAGTCATCGTATGAAACTAAGTCCAGCCGCTTACGTGCTGGCTAATATCGGACATTCGGTCAGGGAACCGCTGCAAGCGGCGTGTCTCCGGCCTACACTCGTAGTGTTGCGACCGACGCGAATCCTCAGACTAGAGAAAACTGAAATGACTCTTGACAACGCGGACCCAGGCGAGCTGATCACGGTCGGTCGTCTGACGATTCGGTACCTGATTGATGGAGCCGGCACAGGCGGGTTGGGCGTATTCGAGTTGACCGTGCCTCCCGGCTCGAGCGTTCCTCCACCACACAGTCACACACATAACGAGGAGTGCGTGTATGTGCTGGAGGGCATGCTTCGGTACTCTGTCGACGGAGTAGTCCGGGATCTGGCCCAAGGACAATGGATGCATTCCCGACGCGGATCGGTCCATCAGTTCAGCAATCCACACGGTGACACCGCTCGTGCCTTGATCATACTTACGCCCGACATTGGCGCGCAGTATTTCCGCGATGTCGGAGCCATAATCAATGCGGGTGAGCCGCCCGACCGCGCGAAGCTTATCGCTGTGATGTCCGGGTACGGACTGGTCCCAGCGTCGCCTAAATGAGTTGGAAGCGATCCACTGCGGCTGAATAACTACCGGCCGACGCGAAGACGCGGAAGCGACCGTTGGTCTCTGTTAGCTACCCTAATCGCCTGGCCGCACGACCGGCGGCACCGCGTCGCCTTCTGCCTTTCCCATACGCGCCTTGATTCACGAACGATCAAGGCGTGCGAGGGACTGGGTGCGGGCAGGAACAGTCATTCGCCTCCACCAGAAGTCGGCCGGTTGAACGTCACCTTCAGAATGCGGCCGTTTGACTGGGAGCACGCGGCGCGCATACTCCGCCTCGCGCCTAAATCTCCTATTGGCTTAGAAGCTGTTGCGAAATTAAGTTCTGGGGCTGTTAACTTTTCTGGCTTGGTGTTAACTTTCTGTCTTGTTTTGCCTGACAGGAAGCGATGTCTAAAGAACTCATAGACGACGAACTGTGGTCACTCATCGAACCACTTCTGCCTGCGCGAGCACCTCGCAATCGGCAATATGCCGGGCGCAAGCCAACACCCGACCGCGCTGTACTGACGGGCATCGTGTTCGTACTGCGCTCAGGCATTGCGTGGAATCTCCTGCCGCAGGAGATGGGGTGCGGCTCAGGCACTGCCTGTTGGCGACGGCTCGTCGCATGGCAGGAAGCAGGCGTCTGGCAACGCATCCACGAAACGCTGCTGGCCGAACTGCGTCGTCGTGGCGAAATCGATTTATCGCGCGCGCTCGTGGACAGTTCATCGATTCGCGCCGTGCTGGCGGGAAAAAAACCGGCCCGAATCCCACGGACCGGCGCAAGCTCGGCAGCAAACACCACCTCATCGTCGACGCGCAAGGCATCCCGCTCGCGGTCATCCTGAGTGCAGCGAACCGCCACGACATTACCCAACTCGATGCGCTGGTTGAGGCAATTCCGCACATCAGAGGCAAGCGGGGGCACCCCTTGCATAAACCACAAATCGTTCAGGGCGACCGGGGCTACAGTTCCGAACCACATCGGCAACGTTTGAGAGAACGCGGCATCACGCCGGTGCTCGCAAAAATTGGCTCGCCCCATGGAAGTGGTCTCGGCAAAACGCGCTGGCCAGTCGAGCGTTCGATTGCATGGCTTCACTCGTTTCGACGCCTGAAAATTCGCTACGAACGTTATGCCCATATCCATGAAGCCTTCCTGTCTCTGGCTTGTGCCTTAATTTGCTGGACACGTCTCAAGCCAATGTTTAACTAATTTCGCAACAGCTTCTTAGACGTTGGCCAGATGGTTGCTCGCCGTTGGAGCCATTTGGCGGCCCTCGTTTTTGCAGTGCCGCGGCGACATATATCACCATGCAGCCCAAACCATAACCAACGATCCCGGGAAAGATCTGTTGCTAGTTCTGCATTAATTTGAACGGCTTTTGGCCGTTAGCTAGGGAGTGACCTCGCACACGCCGTACCCTATTAGCTTGACATGCACACGTCGCATGCATCGGCCCCAAATTCACACCTTCTATCGCCATGATCAGAAATTTAAGCATTCGTGCCCGCCTAGCGCTGGCGATGGGTTTTCTTGGAATGCTGCTAGTCGCCGGTGGCATCATCGGTGTCGTTGGCGTGGCAATTGGCAACAACGATGTGAAGGAGCTGTATTCTAGCCGGCTGGCATCTTCAGAGGCTCTCGGTCAGGCAAACGTAGCACTCTCGCGAACCCGTCTATGGCTGTATCGCATCGCGCTTGACCCGGCCAGTCCAGATGTGCCCAAGGAAACTCAGACCGCCCGTGATCTGCTCACCGCCTCGAAGAGGGCGTGGGGTACATATCGCATGCTGCCCTTTTCCAGCTCCGATGAAGCACACCGTGCCGCCGACACGAACGCGAAGTTCGACGCATTCGTGGCAAACGGCCTGGAACCGATGTTCAGCGCCATTGCCACTCATGATGCGGCGAAGATCCTCGAAGTCTGGCTGCATGTACCGCCGTCGTTGTTTATCGATGTGTCCGACGGCATGGATTCACTCGAACAGATTCAAGTCGCGGCTGCACGAGCGACGTTTGATGCCGCGCAAGCACGCTTTCACTTGTTCGTTGGTATAGCCATCGCCGGTAGTCTGGTGGCGCTTGGTGCGGCGGCGCTCGCATGGTGGTCGCTGCAGCGGGCGATCGGCACGCCGCTAGCCCAGGCACTGTCCCACTTCGGGGCAATTGCCGACGGTGACCTGACCACGCTGGTCGAGGTCCACTCGGGGGATGAAATGGGGCAGCTGATGACAGGCCTGCAGGCGATGCAAAGCAAGCTGGTTCAGACAATCAGTATCGTGCGACAGGGATCGCGGTCGATCGACACCGCCGCCCATGAAATTTCGGCCGGTAATATGGACCTGTCGCAACGGACCGAAGAACAGGCCGCGTCGCTTGAGGAGACCGCCTCGTCCATGGAAGAACTGACTTCGACGGTTCGCCAGAACGCCGACAACGCGAAACAGGTTAACCAGGTGGTGAGCAGTACGGCAATGCTAACCGAGCAGGGCAATCAGGCGACGCAGGATGTCGTCCAGACGATGCGGGGTCTGTCCGACTCTTCCGGCAAGATTGCTGAAATTACAGGCGTAATCGAAGGGATTGCGTTCCAGACCAATATCCTGTCTCTGAATGCGGCCGTGGAAGCGGCACGCGCAGGCGAGCAGGGTCGCGGGTTCGCGGTGGTCGCAAGCGAAGTGCGCTCATTGGCCCAACGCAGCGCCACGGCGTCAAGGGAAATCAAGGCGCTCATTACGGATTCGCTGAGCCGCGTCGAAACCGGTGCGCAGCAGGCGGATCGCGCAACCCGGACGATGGCAGAAATCCTGACTTCTGTGCGAAGAGTCAGCGACCTGATCGGCGAAATTGCCGCCGCGTCCGAAGAACAGTCCAAGGGTATCGAACAGGTCAATCAAGCGGTCGCGCAAATGGATCAGGTAACCCAGCAGAACGCGGCGCTGGTCGAGCAGGCATCAGCGGCGGCGCTATCGCTCAAAGAGCAGGCGGGACAGCTGGAGACTACTGTTTCGGTATTTCGTGTCGGTGCCGTCAAGGATCCCGAGGGTGGATACGCCTCCAGGTAAGTAGCTAGACGGCGCCGGAAGCTGGGGGTCTGCAAGGCAGTATGTCGCACTATGGGCTGGCGTATCTGCATATCGTCCAGCCGCGTGTGCGCGGTAACGATGACGTCGACGCAGCGGCGTCCGCAGTCTCGGCGAAAGACCTGCGGCGCGTGTTCAAAGGCACAGTCATCGCTGCGGGCGGCTTTACTGCGGATAGCGCGCATCGCCTGATCGAAGCAGGCGATGCCGATCTCGTCGCGTTCGGGCGCCTGTTGATCTCCAATCCGGATTTGCACGAGCGACTGCGCGTCCAGGCACCGCTGAACCATTACGATCGCTCGACGTTCTATGGTGGCAACCCACGCGGTTACACCGATTATTCCTTTCACAGCGCGGCGCCGGTTATCTGAACCGGACTGCACGCATCGCGGACTGGCCCGGCCGCAGGATCGCCCGCGGCGGGGCCGTTTTGTGTTTGCAGATTGTGTTCGTCAATCGGGTTTGCGATGCAAATTGCAAAGGCCGCTCGACGCGATCAAATTCATCGTAGGTGTTCTGACGCGCTAGACTTCCGGCTGAATACATCGTAGCCACGACACGGACTTCACGGTCCTTCAAGGAGAAGCAGCGGCATGGACCGGATGGCAGCAATGGAAACATACGTCAGCGTCGTGGAGGCGGGGTCGTTCTCGGCAGCCGCAAAGCGGCTCAAGCTCGGGCAACCGGCCGTTTCGAAGTCGATCGCGCAACTCGAGGAGCGACTCGGCGTGCGGCTCCTGTTGCGCTCGACACGCGGCCTGACGCCGACCGATGCGGGTCAGCGCTTCTATGAGCACGCACGGCGCGCAATCGAAGAGGTGGACCTCGCCGAGCATGTCGCACGCGACGCGTCGACCGGACTATCCGGTGTGTTGCGCATCAGCGCCGCTGTGACCTTCGCGCGATTGCATATCCTGCCGGCGCTCAAGACGTTTCTGGACCGGCACCCTAACCTGCAGATCGATATCGTGCTGGACGATCGCACCATCGACCTGCTCGAAAAAGGCGTGGACGTGGCGCTGCGCATGGGATCGCTCGACGATTCGACGATGACCGCACGCCGCATTGCGCAAAGCCGTCGGCTGGTGGTCGGAACGCCTGCGTATCTCGCCGAAGCGGGCGTGCCGAAGACGCCTGCGGACCTCAGCCAGCATCAGGTGATCGTGTATTCGTTGCGAGGCGGCGGTGAATCGTGGGCGTTCAGCCAGCACGGCAAGGAAGTGGCAGTCGTCGTGTCCGGGCGCGTCAGCGTCAGCGCCGCCGAAGGCATGCGTACGACGGTGCTCGGTGGATTGGGTCTCGCGATTGCGTCGGAATGGATGTTCTCGCCGGAACTTGCCGACGGGTCGGTTCAAGCGGTACTGCCCGACTGGGAACTGCCCTCGATCGACTTATGGGCAGTTTTCCCGGCCGGACGCCTGGTGAGTGCGAAGGCGCGAGCGTTCATCGCCTTCGTCGAAGAGATACTCGGTGCCGGTGGTAGCGGCACCGGCGGCGCGCCCTCAGAAAGCCAGCTTGCCGATTGACGCTCCGCCGTCGACGTAAAGCGTCTGACCGGTCATGAAAGCGGCCGCGTCGGATAGCAGAAACCCGATCGTCGCGGCAATTTCATGGGGCTGACCGAAGCGGCCCATCGGTACTGCGGACAGATAGCGCTTCTCGCCCTCGCTGCCGGGCGGATTGTTCGCGCGAAACAGCACGGTCTCGGTCGGACCCGGGGCGACGGCATTGACCGTAATACCTGTCCCTGCCAGTTCCAGTGCGCACGAACGCGCAAAACTCACTAGCGCGGCCTTCGCCGCTGCATAGGCCGTGCGTTGCGGCATGCCGAGAATCGTCAAGCTGGAAATGTTCACGATCCGGCCCCAGCCGCGTGTGCGCATACCGGGAAGCAGCGCCTGCACCGTTTGCACGGCAGGGTGAAGATTCAGCGCGAGAACGTCGTCGAGATCGTTTAGCGCGACTTCACCCAGATGCTGCGGCCTGACTAGCGCGACGTTGTTCACCACGCCATCGAACGCATGACGTCGCACGAGCTCATCAAGCACCGCACCGGTTGCAGCACGGTCGGCCAGATCGACGCGGACCGGTTCACCCGCAAAATCGCTTGCTTCGCGGGCGAGACCCACCACGTGGTGGCCATCGGCAATCAGCCGTTCCGTCAACGCGAGGCCAATGCCCTTGGTCGCGCCGGTTATGAGAAATGTACGCTGTGTCATCAAATGTCTTTTAGGAGCCGGAAGGAATCGAAATGCCGCGCCGGGTTCTGCGGCGCGGAGTGGCAACCGCGTGGCGTTGAGCGGTAAGGCTCAGGCATTGGCCGTCGCTTTTTCCAGAACCGGGAACATGTCCGACGGGTCCGGACGACGCGTGTAATCCGGGTTGACCTCCGAATACAGCACGATCCCATCCTGTCCGATGACGTACCGCGCTGGCATCGGCAAGGTCCAGCTGGGGTCGTTATTGAATGCTGGTAGATCGTTTTTCAGGTTTTTGTACAACTCGATCAGATAGTCGGGCAAGGCGAAACGCAATCCGAAGTCGGCGCCCGTTTGACCCTTCACGTCGCTCAGCACCGGGAAGCCCAGTTCGCTGGTGCGCACGGACTTGCGGCTGTTGACCGGCGTCTGCGGCGAGATCGCCACGACATTCGCGCCGTAGGCCTGAATCTGCGGCAACACCTCGTTCATCGCCTGCAATTCGATGTTGCAATACGGGCACCAGACACCGCGATAGAACGTCACTACCAGCGGCCCCTTCACCAGCAACGCTGCGGAAGATACGTCGTTGCCATCCTGATCCTTGAGGTTGAAATGCGGGGCGCGGTCGCCGGCCTTGATCGCGCGGCCAGCTTGTCCGCTGGCGATCAGTTCTGCCGTGGCGCGTTCCATCACCGGATGAATCTCCGCAGGAGCGTTAAAGGGCGGCTTGCCCGCCTTGAAGTCGGCCCGGAATGCGTCGAGTTTGTCTTGCAGTGACATGAGTGTTCTCCGTCGAGAGTAATAGAGGAATCAATAAATTCAGGCGGCGTTCTGTGCTGCTGCGATGCGCGCCACTTCGGCCGCGGTGATGCCTTCGAGCGCGAGGCCGTAGCCGATGCCCTCGTCGATGACGCGACGCAGGCGTTGAGTCAGGCCGATGCGGGTGTATTTGGTGGTGAGCGGCGGTTGCTTTGCGATCGTCGCGGCGATGGCATGCGCGCGATCGAGCAGTTGATCCGCGGGGACAATTTCATTGACGACGCCCAGAGACTTCGCCTCTGCAGCGTCGAGCTTTTGCTGCGTGAGCACGAAGTACCGGCCGCGAATGCTGCCAATCATTTCCGGCCACAGCAGATGCACGCCATCGTTGGGAGCAATACCGAATGCGGCATGCGGCATGTCCTGGAACACGGTCTCGGGCGTCGCCACCACGATGTCGCACAGCAGGACATATTCCGAATGCAGCAGGACCGGGCCGTTGAGCGCTGCAATCATCGGCACTTCGATGTCGAGGATGTTCATCAGGATCTTGCGGCCTTCGCGGAAGATCTTGTCGTAGCCACGCGGCGTGAAGAAATCGAAACCTTCCGGCGAGATCGCGTCCATGAATGCGTCGCCGCTTCCGGTCAGGATGACCACGCGGTTATCCGGATCTTCGCCGATCTGATGAAACATATCGGTGAACTGCTCATGCGTGTGGCCGTTGAAGACGAGCTTCGCGCCTTCGGTATGGAAACGGACTTCGAGCACGCCGTCGGGTGTACGGGTCAGGCGGGCATTGGGATAAGCGTCTTTGTAGCGGTCGAACGTGGACATGGCGGTTTCTCGGGAGGTTCGGTATAAGATGGTCGGGAGTCGCGAGGGCTCCCAAAGACGGCCTAGGCCGCTGCAGCGGTAGCGACCGGTTTGGTCCACTCGTTACCGGCCATGAAGCCGTCGAGTTCGGTGTGGACGATGTGGTTCGTGTAGTTGCTCATCACCTTGGTCGCCACACCCAGAATCACTTCGAGGACGTTCTGACGGGTGTAGCCGGCGGCGAGGAACGCGTCGACATCTGCGTCCGGGACGAAGCCCCGCTCACGTACCACGAGCGTCGCGAAGCGATGCAGCGCTTCGAGCTTTGCATCGGGCAGAGGCGTGCCGGCACGCAATGCGGCGATCACGCCCGCGTCCATCTCGATCATCTTTGCCAGCGTGCTGTGACCGGCCATGCAGTAGTGGCAGTTGTTCTCGAAGTTCGAGTTCAGGTAGACCACCTGCTGTTCGTGCGGTGTCAGCGTGCTTTTTGAGAACAGGTCCCATAGCGCCGAGTAGCCAGCCAGCAGCGCGGGCGATTCCGCCATATGCGCCTGAAGATTGGGGACGAAGCCAAAGGTGCGTTTCGTGTTTTCGAGGCTGGCCTTCGAGGCGGCCGGTGCGTTATCGATCGTGTAGGTTTGGAAGTTGCTCATCGTCTTGCTCCTGTTGGTTGACGGTGAGCAAATGATGAAGGTCAGCGCCCCTTCAAAGAAGGCAGGCGCCGTCGATAACAGTCATTCCTGGGAGGCATAAAACGATTGCTGGGCTGGTGAGCTGCACACGCTTGAAGAGCGCAGATGGTCCCACGTAACGCAGCGAAGTGTGTGGAATCTGGTCGAGGGGTTTCGATATATCAACGTCAGGACGGGACCGACCGTTCTAGGTTCGAAAGCGGCGACACAGGTCGCGGAGGAGCAATTGGCGGCTCCGGGTCGGCCAGCGGCATCCGCCTGCGCGGCAGACATTGGTGGTCTCCAGCCGTACGCTTGCGCATAGGAGCGAACGAGGCTGGCTCCAATGATCCGACGTACCGCTCGTCCGTATTGCTAAGACGAACGTGTGGCAGGCGAAGCTGCTGCTCGATCTCGACGCACTCGGTGTCTGTTTTCCGATGCCGACGATGCGCGTTGCTGCTCAGGTGGCTGTAAGGGCTTTTCGTTCTCCCTCGAAGGGCGAGCGGTTCTGGGGTTTCAACTCGCGCCCAGCTGCTTGCGCAGGAACGGTACGATCATGCGCGCGACGGCGTCAGGGTCGTCGATGAAAGGCCAGTGCCCACTGTCGCGCAGGATCAACACCTCGGCACGGGGAAAGAACTTGCGCTGTTGCTCGGCGAAGTCCACGGAAATATAGGGATCGTGGGCGCCCCATACAACCTGTGCAGGCAGATCCAGCGGACGCAACGCGTTGGCGATGTCCTGCATGGCGCCGTTCGTCTCGCGAGTGTTGCGATAGAGCCGCAGCACTGCGCGTCGGGTGCGAGCGTCGAAGTTGCCAAACGCCCGGTCGACGTATTCCACCGGCAAGCCTCGCGGGTTCCCGTGCCGAAGCAGGAGCCGCATCCCGGCACGCGTTGTCGTGGCCATGAACAATTCGCCCAGCCACGGCGTCTGCCAGATACGCGCGAGATAGTGCCACCGGTAGTCAAGCAAGATACCTGTGTTGATGAGTGTAACGCTGGCGATAGCGCGAGGGTTGGCAGCGGCCCAAGCGAGGCCCCAAGGGCCGCCAAAGTCGTGCATGACGAGATGGGCACGAAGGACATTGCATTCAACCAGCAGACGACCGAGATGTCGTGCGTAGCCCCGCACGCTGTAGTCAAACTGTTCAGGTTTGTCGGCAGCGCCGAAACCTGGCATGTCCATGGCGAGGGCGCGGCCGAATTCACCCACCTCGGACACCAATCGCGTCCAGTCAGCAGTTGATCCCGGATTGCCATGCACGAAAACGACTGCGTCGACGGCGTCAGGCGGTCCCGCCTCCAACAGGGGGGAGCGGATTCCATCGACGCGGACGGATGTCTCTTTCATGGCTTTTCAGGGGAGAGACGGCGGACGCGTCGTTCAGACCGGCGCGTCAGGTTGCGCGGACCGCGCGGCGGGCCGACGTAGATCGACCCAAGCGGCCCTCAGCAGAGCGCCGGGCGACAAGAACTTTGCCGGCCCGATCAGACGGGCGCCAAAGGCGTGCAGATGTCTCGCCGCTGCCGCGTCTTTCGCTGCCGCCGAGAAGTTCAGCCGTTCGATCGCGTTGAGTCCGCGTCGGCGTGCAAAATCGACTATGAGAGAGCGATGTCCATTGAGTTCCCGAGAAACACGCTTCGCGTAGCTGTGCAGGGCCGGCGCAATCGCCCGCTCCTGTCGTAGAGCTGGGGTAAGCGCATCAACCAGCCACTCCGCCGTCTGGAACGCGAACCCGCAACCAACGCCCCACAGAGGGTCGATACTCATCAGCGCATCGCCCACGAAAGCGATGTTGCCGACAGCTGGCCGCCGCCATAAGTTCGGATAATCCTTGACAAGCAGCGCGTTACCGAGCGGCTCGGCGGAGGTCAGATCGGGGGCATCTGGAAACCCAGCCATGCTTCGCTCGAGTGCTTCACCCGGATTGGCGCGAAAGCCGTCGAGCTTGTCCTTGGTCGCCATGTAGGCAATCACGGTAATGCCGTGGTCGTTGGGAAATACGTAGCCGACCTCAGGGCCGCGCAACCACATTTGCGAGCAATTTCCCCGCCGCAGTGCCACGCCGCGATAAGCGCGAATCGCGCCGAAACGACAGTTCTCCGACGACGCGGGCTTGATACCGGCGAGCGTCGCCAGCGGCGAACTTCGACCATCCGCAGCGACGATCAGTGGGGCTGAGACCACTCCCGTGCGGTCCCCGCCGAGATCGACACCACTGACAACTCCGTCCTGTTTCACCAGCGCACGCACGCCGCACCCTAACAGGGATGTGACGCCTGGAGTGTTCGTCGTCAGTCGGCGCAGGATCGGATCGAGGGTTCGGCGCTGAATGTTGTACCCGAAGACAGGCTCGCCGTTCTCGTCGAGCGGGGCGAGGTCTCCGGTCCAGCCATAGCGTGTCCAGATATCAACGCCGTTGCGCAGGCCGCCAGCGTCCTCAATGAGCGGGGCAAGACCCAGATGCCGCAGCGTTGCCGTGGCCGAAGCCTGGATAAAATGTGTACATAACTGCTTGAAAGCGTCCACGTCGGCATGATGTTCGACCAGCGCGACGCGTAGGTCCTGCAACCCAAACAACCGCGCGGCGGTACACCCAGCGAGACCCGCGCCTATAATTACGACATCAAAGCGCTCATTAATCCGCGTGCCAGATGGTGGCGGTTCGGTGTTGCAGGCTTCGGTATTGTTCACCCCGTTCTCCCGCTAGAATCAGGCCCATACAAGGCGCGAACTCTGTTCAGTATAGGCGGCGCTTGGGTATGAACCGTCGCTATCCGGGTGATTTACTTCGTTTGGCGTATGACGCCGAGTGATCACTTGTCGCGCACGAGCTGGCGTGCGATGACGAGCTTCAACGCATGCATAGCCTGCGCGATCACACTACGCGGCGGCGCATGCAACGCACACGCGAAGCCGGCCGGCAGCACAATGATGCGCGTTGCACTAAGCGCCCCGCCACCGCCACCGCCACCGAGATCGGCGTATTGGTGGCGACGCCGCCATCGATGAGATCCACGCCTTCAATTCGCACCGGCGGGAACACCCCGGGGATTGCTGCGCTCGCCAGGACGGCGTTCACCACCGGACCAGTAGAATGAACAATTTCGCCGCCGGTAGCCATATCGGTCGCGGCGATGTGAAGCGGCGAGTTCGCCTGCTCGATGCGCTGATACGACAGATGCTTCTCCAGCATCTGACGCAACGCGTTCGCCTCGACGAGGTGCGCACGACCGCGCAGGATCATCGCGAGCAGTCCGAGCATGGAAACAGGCATGATGTCCTGCCGCCGGATCTTGCATCAAAGCGCTTCGAGCATTGCTACGCCACCGCCGTCCGGTTGCCGGGCAAAATATGCTGCGTCGATCGCGCCTGCCGAGGCGCCCACCACGCAGCCCGGATGCTCACCGCGTTCGGGCAGCATGCGAACCTCGATCGCGCCAAGGCTGCCACCGCCAGCGAAAACAAAGACGGTAAAACCCGAAAGCTCGGAGTTCATAGTTAATTAAAAACATCTGCCTGTGGTCAACGCCAGTTGCGCCGGCAGCAGCACGCTGAGGCAGCCTGAGCAATTCATCGCCACGTCGTCTTCATCCCTTTGATCGGACCCCGCAGTTCAGTCTGCATCGTATGCCCCTTTTCAATGTATCCGCCAATCGTCGATAGGATGAGGCGATATCTCTTGGTGTGTCCGGCAGCGTACTGCACGTTAAGGCTGCTGCGCAGGTTCTGGAGACAATCCGCAACTGTTCGCGGACATTGCCGCCGCCGAAGGTGCGGTCGACCGTTGGTCCCAAGGAAGCTATCGTCGGAGTGGGCTCTGTCCAGCGGTCGGAGCGGCTCGCCTGCCGACGGTCGTTGGCAGGCAGAGGACGGCCAGGATCGGACGTTCGGCATCGGCCGTCAGGTTGGTAACAATCGGAACGGGGACGGGCTCCGGTAGACTCCAATTCTTGCCCAACCTCGTCGCGATAGCATGGACACCCAGCTTTTCATCATCTGCGGACTTACATTCGTAATCCACGTCATCGCGACGCTGGCCTATGCGGTACGGATCGCAGGCGTTCGCACGCGGCGTATCGCCGTGTCGTTCTCTCTGTTCGGGATCATCGCCCTTGTCTCCCGAACGGCGAACTCGTTTCAAGGGCCGTTCATCGCCAAACGCGTCGAGCTTGATATCGCTCAGCATCTGGAGGGCGGGTTGCTCAGTGACTTTCGGCTCTTTCTCGTTACAGCCACTGCGGCGAGCATAGTCGGCGCGTTGCTGATCCCAACGTTCCAGCGCTATTTCAGTCGCGCAGTCGAGCACTTTCAAGCCAATCGTTCATTGCCGCGCCTCTTGCTCCACATTTTCAGTCGTGGCGGCATCAACTATATGCGTGACGGTGCACGTATCCCGTCACGCCAAAACATCTCGCAGCTGACGAGCGGTGCGGGTGTCTCTGGAAGGGTGATAGCTCTCAACGTCTTCGCGATGGCCATCTGGACGGTTGGCGTTTTCGCGTCACTCTACGCGGGATACTTGAAGCCAGATTTGCGCGTGACGTGCGCCAATCTATCGTCGGTCATTAATGGATTTGCGACTGTGGTTCTGGCGGTGGTAATCGACCCGCAGGTTTCTGTCATGACGGACGACGTGATCGAAGGCCGAATCTCCGAGAACAGCTTTAGGCGGGCTATCACTACCCTTGCCGGTGCACGTGTTCTCGGGACCGTGTGTGCACAAGTAATCCTCGTACCGGCTGCGCTTCTCATCGTACGCGTCGCCGAGCTAATCTAGACGATAGAACTGGGTGTACGTGCATCGGAATGGCCGCTTCGGAGCAGCTCGGCTGTCCCTTGTGGGTCGAGGCCGTGTGAAAACGCGCGCCGAATGTGGTCTCCTGAAAAAACGAGACCCTTCAGATCGCGCTGTATTGGCTTGGTTGCCACTTGGGAAGTGGTAAAGCGACACCCGAAAGCCGAGTACTTTCGCGTTTTCACACGGCCTCGGTCGATAGCGGGCGGACGGGAAATTGACGAGCGTAGGCCGTCGCGCAAAGTCTTATCTGGCGCAGAGGAGGTACCGCTGCATCACGGGAGAATGGGGCACAGGCGCTACGGCAGTTCTAAAGTTGCTTTGGCCCACGAATTTACCGGCCACCGCTCGTCCGGCATAGCTACGCTGCCTCCGAAAAGGAGTTGAACCCGAATGCTTAGTCCCGTCTCCGGTTAATCAGGTCGGCTACGCCAGCATGTATGGAGATCTCCCGGATATGGCTTCGCGAACATTCGATTCCCATACGCTGTTGAACCACTGCACGTAGGCGTGCATTGTTCCAATGGTCGCCGTCCATGCCGTGTTTCGGGCCGACTGCTTCACGGTCATGGCTGTACATGCAAGCAGTTCTTCGTTGACTGCAAGACGCTTTTCAGCGCGCCGTTTCGGCGGGTGTATGCGATCAACTAGTCCCGGTTTCGCAACCAGCTGAAGAACGTAGCCGTTGGCATAGTCGATGTCGAACTTGCGTTTGATCAACCTGTATCAATCGTCCCCAGATGGATCAGCGCCGGCGGGTTGATTCGCCGGCGCACCCTGCTGTTGCGCCGTGAGGCAGGGCAAAACCCACTCTGCTTCAGAGTTCCTTAGAAGCGCGTGCGCATCCCGACCGTGCCGACCACCTGGTTCGCCGTCGACGACGCACCACCCGACGTATTGATGAAGGCGACAACGTTATGGCCGATTGCGTGCTGGTACATGCCTTCGGCGTAAACGTCCGTGCGCTTGGAAAGCGCATAGACAGCCTGCAGGTTGACCTGATTCCACTTCGGATCCGTGCCGTACTGCGTACCGGTTGCATTGAACGCGCCTGATAGATGGGCATCGGTGTACGTGTCAGTGATGCCCAGCGTAACTGCCGGTGTCAGCGCGTACTTGGCGTTCAGTTCATAGTTGTCGAAGCGCTGCGAACCGTTGTTGAGGTTGAACGATTGCGTGCCCTGATAGTGGCTATTCGTATACACGAAGCCGAACACTGCCGGGCCGAACGTGTAGTTCAGACCTGCACCGATCACGCGCTGAACGTCCGCCCCGAACCTGAATCCACCCGTCTGCGCAGGCGCTTCGCCGAGGTCAACCGCGCCGCTGGTGTTCGCTTGGGGCACGGCTCCGTTGCCATTGATCTGCAGGTAGCCGGCGGCCAACTTGAACGGGCCATACTCGTAGCTTGCACCCGCGCTGTAAGCACGGTTCTGAGTGAAGTCCGTGTTGTTGGAGAACGCGTAGAGGCCGCCGAACTTCAGGCCTGCGTAGTTGCTGCTCGTGTACTTGACTGCGTTGCTGATGCGCAGCGTGTGGTTCAGGTTGTCGTTGTCATACGGGTGCGCGAAGCCCGTGTCGCCGAACGTGCCGGCCGTACCGGACAGCGGGGCCACGAAGTCGACCACCGAGTCATACTGGCGGCCCAGCGTCACCGAACCGAAGTCGTTGCTGCTCAGGCCGACAAATGCCTGGCGACCAAACAGCCGGCCGTTCTGGCCCAGCTTGCCGTTCTGCACGTTGAACCCGTTTTCCAGCACGAAAATGGCCTTGAGGCCGCCACCGAGGTCTTCGGCGCCGCGCAAACCGAACCGGCTGCCGTTAATGGTGCCGCTGGTTGCCTGAAAAAGGCTGCCGTGCGTAGTGGCGGAAGTCTTGACGTTGTTGGTATACATCAGACCAGCGTCGATTAGGCCGTACAGGGTTACCGAACTCTGTGCATGGGCAGCCGAAGCGGCGATTGCAGCGGATACGGCGAGGCCGACAGGGACTTTTTTCATGACTTCACTCCAAGGGACGGATTTCAGGCAGAAAGGAGGGGCGCGAGGATCAGAGGCAGGGAACCCCATGATGTCATTTCCGCGCCGGATTGCACCGGGACGTTTTGCCGGGACAGTTCGTCATAAATCCGAAATAACCTTGATGAAACCCTTGCCAGAAAAGGTCCGGGCCACTTTATTTCATCCCATCCGGGACGCATTGCCGTTGTATTGAAGCGACGGTATCGGGTTCACGGGTATCCCAACAACGAAATCTCACGGTGATATAGAGCTGAATGTTATGCAGCGGTTAATTCAGGCTCCGCGGGGTTCGCCAAGGGCGGGACATTCGGAGAAGCTCATCGAAGGGCAGAAACGGATTGGGTATGAAGATTCGGTCCAGACTATCGCCCAGGCGTTCAAGCTCGGACCAGGTACTTCCGGGTTCGGCCAATTCCGGGCTTTTTGCCCGCGTATTTGGGTGGAGAGTCAAATCCAGTTCTGCATGCCTTAGCGGACATCGGCGGACGCGCGGTGCGCACGTGAAGTCGCAATGCCGCGTGATGCAGCGGGGCGTCACCCCGTTGTCAGAGATCGTCCGTCGAAAGCGTTATCCGTTCGCCGGTGCCCGGCAACGCTTTGTGCTCTACGACCTTCAAAAGCCGGCGCTTGCCAAGCTCGAAGGCAAGCATCAATTGTTTCGGGGATTCGTTCGCAGCACCGAGTTTTTCACAGACCGTTTCAGCAGGGAGCGCGAAGGCGCAGTATCCCCAGCCAAAGCCGTAAGCCGAGAACCAGAGAGTCGAGTCGGCGGTAAGGAGCGGTGCTGTAAGGTTCGTATGGTGCTGGTCCATGGCCGTCACTTCCCGACCGATAGGGATGGGTGATGACCTTCGCATAGGGACTTACAAGAGTCCTTCTCTCGTGGCCTCGGCGGTGACCCGCTAGCGGTTTCGCTATTCACCAGGTTGCCCAGCGCTCGCTCCCCGTCCTTGCGGGCGGCGTCCTCAGTCGGGAAGGTGCTGTCACTGAAAGCAATGAGCTTGAATCCGCTCCCTCTTGCACGCGGCACGGTGATGCCCCAATGCCAGGCTCCGGCTTGCTCGAAGACATGCAATACGGGGGCGGCTGGCTTGCAAGCCTGGGAAGTTGTCATCGCACGTTCTCCTGTCATATCGCGACCGCCGGAGGACGATTGCAGATGCTCTGCCTTCAGACTACTGCTATTCAGCTGCGCTGCAATATGTCGATCGTGGTAAAAATGTCGAATCATGAGGCGTCACAATTTTGAAATGATTCGCCTCGCGCGGAGATGTGCGAACATGCATTGACGAGCTTTTGATCTGACATAATTCACGGGGGCTCCATGGCTAGCCATTCGCTCATCTGGGCAGCGGTGCCACACAATAGTGACGGCGTCGTCTTTCAGATTCGTATTGCCCACCGTCTTCAACGTTTCCACGTATCGCGCCGCGTGCTCGAGGATATATTCGACCTCGAACCCGCTGCTTCGGATGCGAGACTACTCGAACACTTCTATTTGCATCTGAATCGCTTGCTGACTCATGCTGGCGCGAAGCGCTCAACTGCCAGTTCAGGCACGGTTCCGCTTCACGCTATCGATTTCACTTCCACAAGCAAGGAACAACGCGGGTCAAATCGACATGCAGTGGCACGAAACGCGGCCTGAGCGACGGTATTGGATAGGGAGTATCAATCGTATCTCTGGGGTGCCGTTGTTTTGAAGGATCACCGTCTCGGCTTGTGTCCGACCCGCCCTTCGGCGAATCCATGAAAGTGTAGATTGCCAATCGCGGCCGACCAGGCGTTGACGCCGGCAAGTAGCGCGAGTCATTTCAACCGCCGAATCGGCGCGGATAAGACGGACCGTTGCGATACGCAGGCGAGCGATCGCGTATTCCCTCCGTGCACATTCCCGACGAGGAACAGGTGTGTCTTCAGGCATCACCGACCAGGACTGCCGGCGTGCGCCCCATGCGTGAAGACCGGTGTCTCGTCCACATGTCGGCGGATAAAGTACGCGATCGGGATGATCAGCAAGCCAAAGACGAACGGAATCCGCCAGCCCCAGCCTGACAGCTGTTCGGGCATGAGAAACTGGGTCAGTAGTGTTCCGAAAAGCGACGCGAGAACTGCCGTACCACCCTGGGCAGCCATCTGGAAGCTTGCATAGAAGCCGCGCCTGCTTCGTGGCGAATGTTCGACGAGAAAGCTGGTGGACGCTCCGAATTCGCCGCCGGCAGAAATGCCATGGATCAGGCGCCCCGCCACGACGATGATCGGAGCGACGATCCCGATCGATGCATAGGTGGGCGTCGCGGCAATCATCAGCGTACCGAGCGCCATCAGCGCGATGCTCAACGAAAGCCCTTTCTTGCGGCCATGACGGTCCGAATAGGAGCCAAGTATGAGCGCGCCGAGCGGCCACATCAGGTAGGATCCGCCGAACGTCCCCAGCGCAACGAGCAGCGACGTCAGTTCATGCGTGGACGGAAAAAAGACCTTTGCGATTACTACGGCAAAAAAGCCGTAGACGACAAGATCGAACCACTCGAGGGCCGTCCCGATGGTCGCGGCGGCCACGACCAGGCGAAGCCGTCACCGCGCGGCAGGACCAGCGTTCGTGGCCTCGTACGCCATGCTTGCCATTTTCATGTCCCTGTCGTCTCCGCTATAAGAGGTAGGAGACAGGTATTGACAGCGAAATTGGTGGGGCAAGCATCGGCCTTTCGCACTCAATAACCAACGGTTATCGTGAATCTGGATGATCTGACATATTTTCTGGCGATTGCCGAGACGGGACTGCTGCATCGCGCCGCGCTGAAGGTCGGTATCAGTCAGCCCGCACTCACGAAGGCCGTGCGCCGGCTTTAAGCGGAACTGGGCGTGCCGCTGTTCGAGCGCTCCCCAAAGGGCATGCAGTTGACCCGCTACCGGATCGAATTCGAGCGCAATGCTGTAAATCTGCGCGCAGCGTACGAAGACACGCTGTGCAAGATGGCGGAACTGCACTCCGCAGAGCTCGCCAAGATCAGGATTGGCGCGACACCCGCAACCGAGCCGCTAGTCAATCGCACGTTCCTCGCTTTGCTAAAGCGCCGTCCAGCCCTGCGGCTTGATCTGAACGTACAACTGTCGGACGCACTCATGCAGGCGCTGCTGCAAGGGGAGATCGATCTGGCGGTTGCCCCGATGCCTGTGAAACTGCCCGAGGATCTGGCTGCAGTGCGACTTCTGAGAGAATCGATCGAGATCGTATGCCGTAGCGGGCATCCCCTGATGGCTCTTGAAAAACCCGCCACGCCCGAACAGTTGAGTGACTACACCTGGATACTGCCGGGGCAAAGCGTGTCGGCAAGGCAGCAGATTGATGCGCATTTCGAGCGACACGGCGTCGACGAGCCCATCGTTCAGGTCCAGAGCAACTATAGCTCGCCTGTAGGCGTTTTTTCGTTGATCGCGAACACGGACATGTTGGGCATATGCAGTACCCAACACAGGCCCGTTGCAGAGCAGTACAGGTTGCAGGCCGTAAAGGCGAGCCGTGCGGACTGGCCTCGCGAAATCGCCTGCCCTGTACGTAAGATCGGACCGCTTTCGCCTCTGACATCCACTTTCAAAGAGCAACTGCTCCAGGAGTCGGCCCGCATCGAGACGAAACCAAAGCGGGCGAAGTTCACCTGAACGCGCGTCGCGCAAGCACTTTCATCTCTCAGGACGCCGAGGCCGCACAAGAACAATCGGGTCTCGTCTTTCGCGGGAAAGTCCGCTTATGGAGCAGTTAGGGATCGCCGCTTCACGATGGTGTTCGTCCGCTTCGGATCGTCTTGCGACGATCGCCTGTCGCCATCGTGCTTTACCTTTCAGTTCCTGAAGCACCTCCTATCACCGTCGGCGGTCATCGAAAGAGGCCTGTCGGCCGCGGACCGCGATGCCGAGCGTCGCGACACCACGGTCGGCGCCGTGCTGACCCGGTTGCTGACCGCAGCCGTGCCGGTCACGATGGCGGCGCGAAGAACGCCGGGCAGGTGCTCAACGCTTTGCTGCTGCCGTTGGTTGCCGAATAGCCGATCGCGCTGGCGGGCGGCCTTGTGTTGCCCGCTCGCAGAGCAAGTCCGCGGCGCGTTTCGCGTGGCGCCGATCATTGGCGCGTGCATCGCGTGCGACATGGCATCGTCGGGGCGCCCGGCGTGTTGCTGTGAGGCCAATCAGACATGCCGGGCGATCATCGGCCGGCATGTCAACAGTCGGCCACGATAAAGCGTCGCAATTGACGCACGAACTCCGTGCGGGCGGCGGCGGGCAGTTGACGTCCGACGGGAATACGCTGCCAGCCGTCGCAAAGGTAGACGGCGCCATCGCCGTCGCCGAGAGACACGGCGAGGCGGGCCGCATTCATCCGATGTATCGTGCGGCGTCCGCGCTCGTGTACTTCGACGATCACGAACGGGGGCGCGAACGTCAGCACCTCGCCGTCCGTCGCGTGTCTGGAGTAGGCGATAAAGGCGATGCCGATGGCGACGGTGCAAAGCACCGAGAAGGGCAGCGTGAGCCACGCGCCGAATGCGAATGCCGCCACCACGCCGGTCGCGAGGTCGAGCGCCATGAGGAAGACGGTCGCGGCGAGCGACTGCCGCGGCGTGAGGGAGCAGTTGCGCTTGATGCGCCACTCGCGGCTTGGCACATCTCCCTCGTCGTCGAAAGGGCCAGGCCCGTACGACCGTCTGAAGTATGCGTACATGATCGAAAGTCCCGCTCCGTTCGGGCGCTGGCCGATCTTCCGGCTGGGCTTTTCTTTCGTCTCGTCGGGCCGACCATTCCTATCTCGACGAGGTGCTCATGTTATTGCGCGGCGAGCCCTTTCTGCCTTGGAGACCGGTCGATCAACGCCGCACCGGACTACGAGGGGCCGCCCACGTCCGCCTTCACCCCGCGGGACGTATTGCGCTCCAGTCTCATGTACATGTTCGCCGCCACGATACCGAACACGATGTGAACGAACAGGCTGGACCAGTTGCGTGCTTCTGCGAACCACGGAAAAAACTGTGTCATGCCGTAGAAATTAATCAGGTAAACGACTACAGCGAAAGCGCCGCCCGCCAATGAAGCCATCCCCATGCTCGAGTCAAGGTTGAATGACGTCATGATTAGACCGAGGACAAGCGCGAATACGATGGCAAGGGCAAAATGCACCACAAAGGCCGCGAACACGATGCCAATCGAGAATGCTTGCGGCGATTGCAATGCGCCTCGTCCCAGCATGATCGCGGCGACCATACGTGGGGGCTCCAGCAGACTTGCGCCCGTCATCAGGGCCATCAGGACAACCCCTAACGCCAGGAACACAACGCCCGCGATGACGCCTGCCAGCACGGCTGCCCGCCAGTCAGGATGGCCGTGTGTGAAATGATGGGAATCCATGTGAAGTTCCACAATTTCTCTCCCGATTGATTCGGATAATTCATTCTAGTCCTCCAGTTCGCGACACTGATAGTGCCGCATGGCTATCGTCACCCCGACAAATGATCATCGTTCCTCGCACCCACCGATTTGGTGCTGGCCCCCGACGCGTCGACGGCGAACCGGTTGAGTGTGGCATTGCCGCCGAGGCGCTGGAAGATCGTTTCGGCGCCCATTGCGCGCTGGAATCCGTCTTAATGGCTGCTTTCGACAACGACCACAATCTATCTGTTCGGTTTGCGCGGAAGCGATCGACCAGAACGGCGGCAAAGGAGTAGTGTTACAGAGCGGACTGTTCACAGCGGACGGCATGGAACCCGATTGCGGCAGCACGGCATAGTCCCGGCGCGTGCCACCGCATGCACCTCTGGCTCGGCGCGAGCGAGGTGGGGCGGCACATAGTCTGCAACCGCTAGTCAACGATGGAAGGAGGCCACATGTCACTCATCGTCGCAGCACGCTTTACGACATTCCCCGCCGCTGAAGACGCGGTGCAACGGCTCTTCAATGCCGGTTTTGTGGAGGAGGACGTCACACTGTTTTTCGTCAATCCGATCGGCCAGCACGCGCGTTTTCGGCCTGGCGGCGATATCAGCGCGGACGCAAACGCGAGGGAGGCGCCGAGGGGGGCCGAGATAGGCATCGCGATTGGCGCCGCGGTTGGCGCCGTGGTCGGCGTCGGCATCTTCGCGGCGTTTTCGGCGCCGCTTATCGTGTCGCTGATCGCGGCCGGGGTGAGTGCGTATGTCGGTTCATTGGTCGGCGCGATGATGCGCACGCATGAAGCCGGCAGCGAAGAAACCCGTGATTCCGGCGTGCTGGTTGCCGTGCACGTGTCGGTGGACAGCCAGTTGGACGCCGCACGGGTGCTGCGCGATGCGGGAGGCGCGGCGATCGAACGCGCGACCGGCCGCTGGCAACAAGGGCGGTGGGCCGACTTCGATCCGCTCAAGCAGCCTGTGCCGCTCAATGAATTCAGTGAGAAGCACGCCTGATTTGAAGGTGTTTTTCGTCGAGATTTTCAGCGAGCCAGGAAACAGGAGCGGCCCGGCATGTGTGAACTGTCCCCGCAAAGTTGGACACTGATCCAACCTTCGGGGTGCAGTTCATTTGTCGGATCGTTTTGTATTCAGAGCGGTGCGTTCCAGGCACTCGCCTGAGGAACGGTCGGCGCAATCATCAGTGGAAGAAGAGTTCCCGCATGCCGAAGGTGTGATGCGCTTCGGCAGCCATCAGCACCATCAGCACCAGCAGGCCCAAGGGCGGTATCAGGATGGCGTACACCAGCGCCAACCGCTCCCACATCATGTGCATGAAAATCGACACGATCAGCCCGGCCTTGGCGATCATGAGCACGACAATGAGTGCCCAGCGCAGCAGGCCCTGCACGTGGAAGTAATCCACCATGTACGACATCGTGCTCAGTACGAACAGCAGGCCCCAGATCTTCAGGTAGATGCCGATCGGATGCTGCTGGCCGTGCGCGGTGTCGGGTCGATGGGCGGGATCGGTGTGGTCCATGGTCTGCCTCACCACAAATAGAACAGCGCAAAAATGAACACCCACACCAGGTCGACGAAGTGCCAGTACAAGCCGGCAATCTCTACGATCTGGAAGTTGCCGTGCTCGGTGAAGCCCGGCTGCACGATCTTGCGTGCGGTCAGCAGCAGGTAGATCACACCGCAGCTCACGTGAAAGCCGTGGAACCCGGTGATCATGAAGAAGCATGCGCCAAACTGCGCCGCGCCCATCGGGTTGCCCCAGGGGCGGATGCCTTCATGGACGATCAACTTGGTCCATTCGAAGGCCTGCATCGACACGAAGGTCGCGCCCAGCAGCGCGGTCGCCAGCAACAGTGCGGCGGCGCGCTTTGCGTTACGCCGGTAGCCAAAGTTGACAGCCATCGCCATGGTGCCGCTGCTGCTGATCAGGATGAACGTCATGATGGCGATCAGCAGCAAAGGCACATCCACGCCGCCCACCGTGAGCGCGAACACCTTGGAAGTGTCGGGCCACGGCACCGTGGTCGACATCCGCACCGTCATGTAGCCGATCAGGAAGCTGCTGAAGATGAAAGTGTCCGATAGCAGGAAGATCCACATCATCGCCTTGCCCCACGGCACCTTGAAGGCTTCCCGGTCGGCCGACCAGTCGGTGACGATGCCGCGCCACCCGTCCGGCCCGGCACCCGTGGGCGTGGCGGCAGCGGATTCGGTGGGGAGTGTGGGCGTGGTCATGGCGCGGCTCCATACAGTGGTCCGCAGATGGCGACGACGAGCTCAGGGGTGATCCACCACATCGCCGCCAGCAGCACGAGCCAGACAGCCAGCAGGAAATGCCAGTAGATGGCGCAAAGCGCGATGGCGCGGTGGGCCCGGAAGGGGTCCGCTCGCTGGAGAAGCGCGATCGTCACGGCCCAGGCCGCCAGCCCGCCCAGCACATGCAACCCGTGCAGGCCGGTGAGCAGGTAGAGGAAGCTATTGGAAGGATTGACGGTGACGGTCTGCCCGGCCGCCGACAGCATGCGCCATGCGGCCAGTTGTCCGGTCACGAACACGGCCGCCAGCACACCGCCTGAGACCAGCCACGCTGCGCGGTGCAAGGTAATCTGCCGGGCACGCTGCATGGCAATGCTTGCCAGCAGCAGCGCACCGGTGTTCCACCACAGCAGCGCTGGATGCGGGATCGGCTGCCAGTCGGGCTCGCGCATACGCATCGCATAGGCGAACAGCAGCAATGAAAACAATGTCGTTGCCACCGCCATGAAGACGATCAGGCCGGTGCGGCTTGCATTCGGCGAGACTGGTGGCGCGTCAGGAACGAAGGAGCGGGGCAGTGTGGTCATTCGCGTGCCTCTCCGGGTTGAAGCGTCGGGTGGGCGGCCGGTTCACGCGCCGTCGCAGGCGGCTGGTTTTGCGGGACGAAGTCTTCCTCCTGCCCCGGCGGGCTGTATTCGTACGCCCCGCGGTAAACGACGGGCAGCGCGGCGCCCCAGTTGCCATGCACTGGCGGCGTTTGCGGCGTCTGCCATTCGAGCGTGGTGGCCCGCCAAGGGTTGCTGTCGGCACGCTTGCCGCGCACCAGGCTCCACGCCAGGTTGTACAGGAACAGCAACTGCGCCACTGCAACGATCAGCGCAACGACGGTGATGAACGTGTTGAGCGTCTGCGCCGAAGATGGAATGAAGCTGTAACCCTCATACGCGTAATACCGCCGCGGCATGCCCAGGATGCCGAGATAGTGCATCGGGAAGTAGATCGCATAGGTGCCGAGGAAGGTGACCCAGAAGTGCGCGCGTCCGAGCGTGTCGTTGAGCATGCGGCCCGTCACCTTCGGATACCAGTGGTAGATGCCGCCAAACACCACCAGGATCGGCGACACGGCCATCACCATATGGAAGTGAGCCACCACGAAATACGTGTTCGACAGCGGAATGTCCACGCTCACGTTGCCGAGATAGAGCCCGGTCAGCCCACCCAGGACGAAGGTGCTGATGAACCCGATGGCAAACAGCATCGGCACGGTCAGGTGGATATCGCCGCGCCACAGCGTCAACACCCAGTTGTAGACCTTGAGGGCGGTCGGGATGGCGATGATGAGCGTGGTGGTCGCAAAGAAGAAGCCGAAGTACGGATTCATGCCGGCGATGAACATGTGATGCGCCCAGACCACGAAACTCAGCGCCCCGATGACGATGATGGCCCACACCATCATCCTGTAGCCGAAGATGCTCTTGCGCGCGTGCGTGCTGATGAGGTCCGACGCAATGCCAAAGGCCGGCAGCGCGACGATGTAGACCTCCGGATGCCCGAAGAACCAGAACAGGTGTTGAAACAGCAGCGGGCTCCCGCCAGCATGCTTGAGCGTCTGCCCCATCGACACCACGGCCGGTATGAAGAAACTGGTGCCGAGTGTCCTGTCGAGCAGCATCATCACCGCCGACACGAACAGCGCCGGAAACGCCAACAGTGCCAGGATGGTCGCAATGAAGATGCCCCACACCGTGAGCGGCATGCGCATGAGCGTCATGCCGCGCGTGCGCGCCTGTAGCGTGGTGGTGACGTAATTCAGGCCGCCCATCGTTGCCGCGACAATGAAGATCGCCAGCGACACCAGCATCAACACGATGCCCCATTCCACGCCCGGCGTGCCCGCCAGGATGGCCTGGGGCGGATACAGCGTCCAGCCCGCGCCGGTCGGCCCGCCGGGCACGAAAAAGCTCGCCACCAGCACCAGCACGGCCAGCAGGTAGACCCAGTAGCTCAACATGTTGAGAAACGGGAACACCATATCGCGCGCGCCCAGCATCAGCGGGATCAGGTAGTTGCCGAAGCCGCCCAGAAACAGCGCCGTCAGCAGGTAGATCACCATGATCATCCCGTGCATGGTGACGAACTGGTAGTAGTGGTTGGCGTCGATGAAGCTGAACTTACCCGGAAAGCCGAGCTGCAACCGCATCAGGTCCGATAGCACAAGGCCGACGAGGCCGACGGCGATGGCCGTCAGCGAATACTGCACGGCGATGACCTTGTGGTCCTGGCTCCAGACATAGCGGGTCCAGAAGCTTTGCTGGGCGTGGTTGGTGTGCGCGTAGGGCATTGCGTCTGCTCCGCTAGGGTTTGGCTGCGCTGATGGCGCCCGGGCCGCCTTGCGATTCGATGTAGGTCACCAGCGCGGTCAGCTCCTGCTCGCTCAGGTCGAAGGTCGGCATGATGGGTGCGAAGCCCTTCACGACGCGGGCCTTCGGGTTGCGGATAAAGGCGCGCAGATAGGCTTCGTCCACCTTCGCGGTACTGCCGTCGGCCATCGTTTCGGTCTTGCCGTACAGGCCCTTCCAGGTGGGGCCCACGCGCGGACTGCCGTCCACGGTATGGCAGGCGAAACAGCCCTTGGCCTCCGCGAGCGCCTTGCCCTGGTCAGCAAGCGTCTGGGTGCTGCCGCCCGCAGCGGCGGTTGCGGCCTGCACCCTGGCCTGCTGCCGCTGCGCGAACGTGCTCTGCTGTGCCAGCCAGCGCGAGAACGATGCTTCGTCTTCCACCACCACCACGCCGCGCATGTTGGAGTGCCCGATACCGCAAAGCTGCGCGCACAGGATGTCGTAACGCCCTGCCTTGGTCGGCGTGAACCAGAAGGTGGTCACCATGCCGGGCACTATGTTCATACGCGCACGGAAGGGCGGTACGTAGAAGTCGTGCAGCACGTCGCGCGACCGCGTCAGGACCTGGATCGGTCGGTTGAGCGGCAGGTGCACCTCGGGCGTCTCGATCAGGTAGTTGTCACGGCCGTTGGGATCGCCGGGGTTCAGGCCGAAGGGGTTGTCGTTGCTGATGTAGCGCACGTCCGTCGTGCCCAGCTTGCCACCGGGGCCGGCAAACCGGAAGCGCCATTGCCATTGCTGGGCGAGCACTTCCATCTGCAGCACGTTGCGCGGCGGCCGTACATAGTCCGCGTAGACGAAGAGCCCCGGTGCCAGCAACGCCGCCACGCCGACGGAGGTCAGGCCGATCAGCCACCATTCCAGCCGCTTGTTGTGCGGCTCGTAAGCAGCGCGATGACCCCCGCGGTGGCGGTAGCGCACCAGTGCGATCACGATGAACAGGTTGATCGCGATGAAGAGCGCGCCGGTAATGACGAGGGTGATCGTCAGCATGTCGTCCATGCGCACCCAGTTCGACGCGATCGGTGTGATCCACCAGGGACTGGCAAAGTGAAACCCTACCGCCAATACGATGATCAGGCTCAGGGCAATCGCAAGCGCCATAGTCCACCTCGCTGCGCGTCACTCGCTGGAGCCGCTGACAAAAAAGCTCCTGACATGATTGTGCCGCCTTGCCGTACTTCGTACTGCCTGCGCCGGCACTTCTGCCAGGACCGCTTCGCTGAGCGCTGTAAGCGGCTCTAAATCAAAGGTAGTCCTCTCCTTTGCATCGTGCAAGCCAGCGCCAGGGAAGCGCGCCCCATATACGGATCGCGCGAATGGAGGAGTCGCTTGGTGCGATGCAATGCAAAACGGCCGGCTCCAGTATCGGTTGCAGAGGCGGCCGTCTTCCGAGGGCACCGGATGTTTAGGGTCCGTTCACGTGTGCGACATGAGTACGATGAATTGCTGCAGTTGCGGATCACATCGCGACAAATTCATGTCCTCGGGAATCACCGTGTCGCACTTGAACAGCCACCCCGCCCATCCTTGCTGCAAAGCAGCGACCTCGTGCACTCGCCCGAACGCGGCGTGGTGCCCGGCGGTGCGACCGGCGCGCTTCTTGGCCTCGTGGCACGGGTGTACCGCGCCCGCGGAGCTAGCCATTGCGGGCGGCTCCGTCGTTGCATTGACGTTGGCAGGTGCTGGCTGCGGGGCCCACGATGATAGGCGTCGAGGAACCGAAAGCGCGGTTCGAGCGCTTCGTGGCGCCATACGTGACGGCCAGTTTTTGATCATGGCCGACACGTCGCCGCCCTTAGCCTTGGCCCCAATCGATTGCCGAGAACGGCGTGCTAACTCTTGACCAGCCCACCGTCTTCGAGCGCGTCAGCGGGGATCGAGTCGTCGATGCGCGGCCACTCCAGCTCGACATGGGCGTTCCAGTGGCGAAGCGCTTTCGCACGACCATCCTCATCGAGAGCGAATTCAAACGTGATGTCCGGGAAGTCGCTGCTGCGAAATTGCAGACCTTTGAATGGTTTCAGGACATCGGCCGGTTCACCCGGATGGAACAGCGAGATATCGCCGTCTCGACTCAGCTTGACACCCACCTTCCTGCCAAGAGGCGTTTCGTACGTGCCGACGAGTCTTGCGAGGACGTCCGCATCGGGTCGCGTTGGCCGACGGGCGAACACTGCTTCCGCCTGATCAAGCCATATCGCAGCGCGATCTATATCGCCGAGCATGCTCGTGAGGAACGAAACTGACCACGCGCCATTTGTCTCGTCATCAGCCGTGTCAAAGCGGTCGTAATGGAAATGGTTAAGGGGCAGCTTGACCTGACGGAATCCGAACTGGAGTTGCGTGCCGTCAGTGCTGATATCGAAAGTTCCATACGCCGGGTGCTCGTACGAGCCGGCGTAATCCGCCAAGTCGTGCGAGGGCTGCGTGTTCGGAACCGCACGTGGCACGGCACGTTCTCGTGCCTTGCGCATGGTCGCCTTTGCCTTCCTGCGAAAGTCGAGCAGCCGCGCCGTCCAGTCGGTCTCTTTGAGGCCAAGCGCGCGGCTATAGATATCGAAGCCGATTGCGTTGCTTAGCGGGGCGCAATGGTCGCCTATCACGAAGACAGAAACACCGATCTTCTCTTCCGGCAGATACGACACCTGTGAATGAAACGCACGCAACGTGCCGCCGTGACTCGTCAACAGATGACCCCGAAACGCGGCCGTCATGCGTCCCATGCCATAGATGCCGTTGAGATCGGTTTTGAAGCCGAACACGTCACTCATTTCGGTCGGCCACGGCAACCCGGGAGCGAGCGTCGCTTTTAGAACGCTCTCGGGTATGGCTTGCTTGCCGTCGATCAGTCCGTCGTTCATCAGCACGATCGACCAGCGCGCGATGTCCTCCAGGCTGGAGACGATGCTGCCCGCCGGACTGCACCCGTCATCTTTCGGCGCAGGTGGTTGCCAGAATTCATTGCTGTTGCGTCCCTCGGAGAAAGGTAACGCGTAGTCTCCCTGTTCGTCGGCTTTTGCGTCGCCATACGTGAACAAGGTTCGGTGCATACCGAGGGGCACCAGAATCTCGTCGCGGATGAATTGTTGCCATGGTTTACCGCTGATCAACTCGATGATATGGCCGACCGCTTCGTACATCATGTTGTTGTAGATGAGCCGCGAACGCAGCGGAACAATCGGCTTCATGAACCGGATGCGATCAAAAAGATCTTTCGTCGAGTAGTCCGATTCGTACCAGATCATGTCATAACGCGGCACACCGGTTTTGTGCCCAAGCATGTCGCGCAATGTGACTGCCGCATCGAGTGATTGATCATAAAACCGCAGACTGGGCACTGCATTACGAATCGGTTCATCGAAACTCAGCAGGCCGCGTTCAACCAGCAATCCGGCGGCGACAGCGGTAAAGAGCTTCGTATTCGACGCGATTGGAAACAGTGTCGAGGAAGTAAATGGCCGCGCGTTCACAACGTCGCGATGGCCGTACCCCTGCGTAATCACGACCTCGTCGTTCCTGACAATACTCACACCGACTCCCGGCACGTGCCAGTCACGCACGAGAGTTTCCATATAGCCCTCCAAGTCGCCCAAATCCAGTTTGCTCGAATCGCTAGACATAGAGTCTTCCTTCTAATCAAAAGTGGATTGCTGGAAAAGCGGAATGTATTGGGAGCAGCGTGACGGAGCGGTTGGCAGCCGGTGATTCTAGCGGGAAAAATAAAGCAGCAACGCAATGGCAAACAAAGTCGCCTGAATGACGATTCAGGATGATTGCCGCTTCGCGTCAAGGCCGCGCAGGAAACTCGCCTCGGTGAATATTGAAAGGCCGCCATTTGCAATTCGAAAGGCCACTCAGCGTCGATTTATGTTTTCTGCATACATGCCGCTCTCGGTAAACGCCTGCGCGCGAATCAGTGGATGAGCATGCCAGAGCGGTTAATATGCGACTTCTTCGACCGCAAGGGAATTCATCTTGAATTTAGCAAAGCGCGTTATGTGTGGTTTTGCGGGGGCAGTTTTTCTGGGCTTCCTGGCAATACTGGCGCTGCACCACAACGGCTCGATTGAAACAGAGACCTTGATTGACAGTTCACCTCAGACGGTGTGGACGGTCCTCACCGCGACCGACGACTACCCATTGTGGAATCCGCAGATTTCACGATTACGAGGGCAGCTTCGTGAGGGCAACGTCATCGAGTTTGTGGAGGGGACGGGGCCAGACGCAATGGTGTTTCATCCCAGGATATTGGCGGTGCAGGCTGTTCGGGAATTACGTTGGAAAGGGTACGTTTGGTTTCCCGGTCTTTTTGACGGCGAGCACCGCTTCATTCTCGAAACCGTGGGTAACAAAACGCGTTTTATCCAGGCTGAAACGTTCACCGGCATTCTTGCTGGCACCCTGACTCAGAGTGTCCTAAGGGACACGGTTACTAGCATGCAGGCGATGAATGACGCATTGAAAAAGCGAGCCGAGCTAGCGTCTGGTCAACCGCTGAAATAGTCGGTTAGAGCACCTGGGCAGCTCCCTGCTGACTGATTGATACCGGATGTCCGTTGACGAGCACGGCAGCTGACCGCCTCGGGTCGGCTATGCCAATCGCAGCAAACGGTAGCCGGCTACGAGCGGTCGTTCGACATCAGCGTCAAGATCGTCAACAATCAACCAGTTCCTCGTCCGCCTCGCGTTCACCGAGTCGCCAATTAACCAATTGTCAGGATAGCGCCATGCTCGAGGGCCCCCTTCGTCTGTATGCCGATACACAGTTCGCAAGCCCGTACGCAATGTCCGTGTTTGTGGCTCTCCAGGAGAAACAATTGCCTTTTGAGCTGTTCGCGGTGGACCTCGGGACTGACGCCAATCGTGAAGAGAGCTACGCCGCCAGCTCATTGACTCAGCGCGTGCCCACATTAACGCATGGCGATTTTGCGCTTTCCGAGTCATCGGCGATTACGGAGTACCTGGACGATACTTTCGCGCAGACGCGCCTTTATCCGCAGGATCGACATCTCAGGGCTAGGGCACGCCAACTCCAGGCGTGGCTCAGAAGCGACCTGATGCCCATTCGTCAAGAGCGCTCGACGGAGGTCGTGTTCTACGCGAGGCAGGCCGCGCCGCTTAGTGCCATGGCGGAGCTCGCAGTGCAGAAACTATACTTTGCGGCGGATCGGCTTCTCCCAGAAAATGCATCGAACCTATTCGGCGATTGGTGCATCGCCGACACCGATCTGGCCTTGATGCTAAATCGCCTCGTCATGAATGGCGATGACGTCCCCGCAAAGTTGTCGACGTACGCAGCGCATCAATGGGAGCGAGCGTCGGTGCAGCAGTGGGTCATGCTGGACCGGCCTCAGCTCTGACCACCAACGCAAGCGGCAGACTTCTACGTGGAACGACTGCCGGCAAGGGAGAGACTTCCGACATACCTCCATGAATTGCTGACAACCGCCAGCAGATGATCCGCCCGTTGCACAGACACAGCAACAGGCGCTCGCGGCACCGATCCCGTTCGAGATGAAGATATTCGGCCACGGACAAGACGTCCCGCTAAACGCCCGGGATGTACAGCGGATCGATTTCGATCCACCATTGAACGCGTGCCGTCATTCTATGGCCGCGCGGTGAAGTTGCCGCCAGTCGCCGGGCGTCACGCCCATCCGCTGAGTAAATACCCGCCGAAAGGCAGACACCGACTGATACCCGACAAGATCGGCAACCGCCTCGGTCGACGAAGTCGATTTTCGCAAAGCATTGGCCGCCGCGCTCATTCGGATATCGGTCAGGAGATCCAGTGCGGAGCGGCCGAGACTCGCCTGGAAATGCCGTGTGAATGTGGCGCGCGACATGCTGCAAAGTCCGGCCAGTTCAGGAAGCGTCCATGCGCGAGCTGGATCACTGAACATGGCGGCAGCCGCGGGTGCGAGCCTCGGGTGGGCGGCTAGTGCCAGCATCCCGGTGCGGGCCTGACCGGCCTCACCCGCCGTCCGCAGCGTCAACGCAAACAGAGCGGACGACAGCGCGTTCAGCACGGCGCCGCTGCCCGTTTCGTTGTCCATCGCTTCGGCTCGCATCAACGCGACCAGTCGGCTCAGGCGTTCGGCTTGCGGCAGACTCTGCGTAGCGGTGCCGCTATCTTCGGTCCGCACCACGAGTTCCAATGGCAGGTAGCTGCGGGTCAACCTGTCATGAGGCGGCGCGACGACAAATCGGCCGCATAACATATCGAATGCCTCGCCATCGCCGCCACTTTCGTTGACAAGGAGGCTGCCTGAGGTGTGAACCTTCGTCGGCGCCGGTGCGGCGCCGCTGCCGTCGTGCAACACGTGCGCCGAACCGTGTGGCAGTAGAGCGATATCACCCGGTCGCAAGTCGTAGGTTGCACCGGATTCCACGTTCTCGAACACGGCCCTGCCGGTCAGCACAACGTGGTACGGCAATTCCTGGGCTCCGGCCTGAGCGTATTCGATTGCCCAGGGAACTCGCATCGCACAGCGAACTTCCACTTTCCCCGTGACAGTCACGAGCTCCATGAAACGGGTGAGCCAGTCGGCCTGATCTT
Source organism: Paraburkholderia aromaticivorans (assembly GCF_002278075.1). NCBI lineage: Bacteria > Pseudomonadati > Pseudomonadota > Betaproteobacteria > Burkholderiales > Burkholderiaceae > Paraburkholderia > Paraburkholderia aromaticivorans. The sequence continues at coordinate 436,180 of NZ_CP022991.1, forward strand.
GCATATCGGACCTCCTTTTTGAACGCGACAAGACGACTTCCCGTCGTTCATTGGCCGGGTTTGACGAGCCTGACTAGCTCGTTGCGCAGCGCCGCGACAGCCTTTTGCACTTGGGCGAATTTGTGCGGTGCCATGCACCACACCCCTGAGAGTTTCATCCGCGGGGCCTGGTCGCACCAGCCGACGCCGCTTTTGTCAGGAGGATCCGCACCTGGCGCTGGTCTTCCGGATTGCGCTTTTTGCAGGTCACCCGCCACCTGGAGCTTCTTCAGCATTGGCGTAAGCGTGTTCGATGCGAGAAGAAGCTTTTCTTGCCCAGTCCACCGACGGTCTGATTGTCCGCTTCCCACAGCGTAAAGAGTGCGAAGTAATGCGTGTAAGTCACCTCAAGCTCATCGAGTATCGGCTCATGTCTTGCCGAACGCCAGATTTGCGGCGTAGGCCGCCCAGGCACAGCGAATCGGAAAGCGTAAGCCCTTGCTCAGGGTATTGCATCTGTGTCCTTGTGGACTCAAGCATGACGTCTCGCGATGGAATATTGCTGCGTGCCCAATCATTCGCTTCAGTCAGGTTCGCGATACAAGGCACCAAGCTTGTTGCCGTCTGGATCGCGCAGATAGGCGAGATAGAGGCTGCCGTATGCGGTCTCACGCACTCCGGGCGGCGCTTCAGCCGAAGTTCCGCCATTGGCGACGCCGGCGGCATGCCACCGGTCGACCTGTTCGACCGACTGGCAGGCAAACCCGATCGTCCCACCGTTGGCAGAAGTGGCAGGTTGACCATTGAGTGGCTGGGTGATGATGAAAAGCGTCGTGTCGGCGCGATAGACGTAGCGCCGACGCTGATCGTTGTCATCGCTGATGCCTTCGCCATAACCGAGTGGGCCCAGCACCGCATCGTAAAAGCGTTTTGCTGTCTTCAGGTCGTTGGTGCCGACCACTACGTGACTGAACATTGTGTCCATCCTTCCAAATAGACGACGACCTGTCCGATGCTGCGGCCGATGCGCACGAAGTGCGACCATGCGCGGCGGCCTCGCTGGAGTGCATTCTCACGGTCGAGCGGTGTGTGAAGAGGGGAATGCGCGCCTCATCCGGTCACGCCGTGACGATGTCCGTGACGACCTCAATGTTGCCGCGCACCGACTTCGAGTACGGGCAGATCTGATGGGCCAGGTGCGCAATCGACTCGACGACTTCCCGATCGAGGCCCGGCACACGAACAGTGAACTGGGCGCCGAGGAACCACGCGGAACCGGTCTGCCCGATGTTGACCTTGATGTCGACGGAATAATCCGGCGGCAGCGTTACCTTCTTTAGCTGGGCCGCCATCCCGAACACGGTGGTATAGCAGGCCGACCAGGCGCCAGCAAACAACTGCTCGGCTCGTGGGTGCGGCTCGGTGGCGACGAATTCGACGTTCTCGACATCGGGGGCGGTCAGTTTGAGGTCATAGACACCAAACTCGCCGCGCTGGGCGTCCGGATTGCGGTTGACCGTCGCGTGCGTGTTACCTGAATTAAGGACTTTCTCGATCTTTTCCATGATGGTTTCCTTCGTAACTGTAAGTATCAAATCTGATTGAGTCGCTAGCGATATAATCGCATGCGATTTATATATCAAAACGAAAATACGAGGCCTGCAAGGCGAATCAGGGTCAATTGCAAGCGCGATGCAATAGACATGAACGAAAGCCTTTCGTTAGTCCAATTTTCGCTAGGCAGTCGGTGAGCTTCACGTGCGTGGTTCGATCACACCGTGACCACCGTCATGCCGACCTCGATGTTGCCGTGAACAGCTTTCGAGTAAGGGCAGATCTGATGGGCGAGATGCGCGATCGACTCGACAGTTTCTGGCGCCAGACCCGGTGCTCGGACGGTGAATTGCGCGCCGAGACAAAACCCTTTACCGACCGAGCCAATGCTGACCCGAATGTCGATGGAATAGTCCAATGGCAGCGTGACCTTTTTAATCGAGGCCGCGATCTCAAACGCGCTGATGTAGCAGGCCGACCATGCGCCCGAAAACAGCTGTTCTGCCCGCGGGTGCAACTCTGTGCCGATGAACTGGTGTTCCTCACCGCCGGGAGCGGTCAGTTCGAGGTTCAGAACGCCATGCTCACTGCGCGGGATTTTGGGGTCGTGATTGAACGTAGCGTGGCTGTCGCCTGAGAAGAGGACTTTATCGATCGTGGTCATGTTGAACTCCTTCGATGCGTGGATAGGAGTCGCCACTTTAAATGGAGGTATTGCGCTTGCCGAGTCGCGAATGGCTCATAGGCATGCTCGAAAGGATCAACCCGTGGCTGGCGGTGTCGTCGCTCGGCGATTTAGCGACGACACAACCGTCCTCTTGATTTCGGTACCGCTCGCCCCGTCCAGCCGGCGTCGTCACGCGGTTCCGTGAACGGCTGCGGCGCCCACGGCCAACTTCCTGAGGTTGCCGACAGGGCCGCGACCCGTATGCCGAGACGAGACACTCCCGGATGCGGGTAGTGAGGTGCGGCTTGCAAAGGCGCAAAGAGTTGCATATGTTCATACGTAAGCCACCGACCGTGACTCTGGAATCTCGCTGGCCGACCCTTCACGCGAATGATCACTACATCTGGAGAGCATCGGTCATGGTCGAGAAAAAGTGGATTCATGTTGCGATTCTCGCCGCAGTGATCGCCTTGATTGCGCCGACGTGTCGGTCGGAAAACACCACGGACTGGCTGGCGAACACCTATGGCACGCTCGCCGCCCACGTGGGTAATACCGCGCGTTCCATGTGGGTCGCGCCCGAGGGTGTCATCTACACGGCCTCAATGTGGGACGAGTACGAGGGTGGTGTCGCCGTCTACCAGGCCGGCAAGAGCCTCGGCTCGATCGGGGCGCACGGAGAGTTTCAGGGTGGCGCGATCACGGGCAACGCGACGTCGATCTTCGTGGCACTGCAGCCCGGCGGGACATACGGAAGTGGTGCGGTGGGCCGATACAACCGCGCCACTAAAACGCGGGATATGTTGATTCAGGTCAGCGCATTTAACAACCTGCCCCGGGTCGACGTCGTCACTGGACTGGCCACGGCGGGCTCGCTCCTCTATGCGAGCGACTTCTATGGCAACCGCGTCCGGATATTCACTACCGACGGTATCTGGAAGCGGGACATCAACGTCACGGCCCCGGGTGCCCTCGCAGTCGATAGCGCGGGCAACGTCTGGGTCGCCCAGAAGGGCGAGGGCTCGGTCGTCGAGTTCAGTCCGGCTGGCGCGCTGTTGAACACCATCCAGATGCCGGGTGGGGCGCGGCCATCGGCGCTCTATTTCGATGCGTCATCGGGGCAGCTCATGGTGGGGGACGAAGGCCCTGACATGAACATCAAGCGCTACAAGCTCTCGGGTACGCCGGCGCTGGCCGGTACATTCGGCATCCAGGGTGGTTATCTCGATACCACGACGGGAATCAAAGGGCAGGTTGGCGACAAGCGCTTTACCCGCGTCACGGGCATCGGCAGGGACACCGCGGGCAACCTCTATGTGCTCAATAATCCGTGGGGCGGGAGCTGGGATCTGGGCCGCGACGGCGGCACCGACATTCACTCTTACACCAGTTCTGGCCGGCTGCAGTGGAAGCTTCAATCTCTCAACTTTGAGGGGATCGCCGCTGCGGACCCGGGTACCGACGGCGTCGACCTCTATGGAGGCACCGACATCTACACCGGCACCGCGGGGGGAACCTTCGTGGCGAACACAGTCGATCCGTTCGACTATCCCTCCGACCCGCGCATCAACATCAACGATCGCTCACGGGACGAGCATTTCGGTCAGCTTGCCACCGTCGGCGCAAACCGCATCCTCGTGGCATCCGGTCAGAATCCCGATACCTACTACTTCTTTCACTTCAATGCTGCGAATGGCTACATCGCAATCCCGGACGCCACGCTTCCCGGTGCGGCGTTCAACACGACCGCGGCGGTCAGGGCCGGATTTTGCATCGACAGCAAAGGAGGCGTGTGGGCCGGCCTGGACAAGACCGGGTACATCTACCACTATCCGCTGATCGGCTTCGACGCCGGCGGCAAGCCAGCATGGGGGCCCGGTATTCCCATTCGCATTCCCGAGAGCATCAAGCCGTTGACGCGCATTGTCTATCTCGCGGACAGCGACACCATGATTCTCGGACAGGGGATTGTCGGGAGTACGGACTGGACGTCGATAGGTACGCGGGTCGAGGTGTATCACGGCTGGAGCGCGGGCAACACCACGACACCCAATCCGGTGATCAACCTCGCTCACGCGGGCGCCAAGTCGATCGACGCGGCCGGCAGCTATCTATTTGTCGGTTACTGGTTCGGCAGCGGGCAAGCTTTGCCGAACATCGACGCCATCAATCTCGCTACCGGCAACCTCGACACTACCCTGGTCAACACCCGCACCAGTACCGTCGACGCCAGCAGCGCCATCGATTCGATGTACGGCGTCAGGGCATACCGCCGGTCGACGGGCGAATACGTGGTCACGAAGAACAACGTCAAAGGTTCCAGCATTACCGTTTATCGCTGGACGCCGTGATCCTGTGTTTCGTCAGCGGGAGAGCGGCTAATTATGATCGTTCCAGCTACGATGAAAAACGATCACCACAGGCACAGGCGCTCCAGACCCGTAACCCATCGGATCGTGGAGCGCTGGTGGGAGCGCGCGTCCAGCCATTGTTGAAACGCGATTGTGGCAATCGTCATCCAAGCCGGCCCGTTAGACAATGACCGGGCCGGAACACTAGTGGGTCGAGAAAACCGAGATGCCGCCGTTGGGGAATCCTGCCGCGCCGGGCTGGAACGGTACATACACTTGCCCAAGGGTGCTGTCGATGGCGACAGAATGCGCCCCTGTGCCCACCGGAATCTTAAAGAGCAACTGCCGTGAGGTGCCATCGATTACGCCCATCTGCGGGCTGAATCCTGACGCTGCAGCGGTGCCGCTCGTGACGTAGTGCCGGGCCGGCAGGAAGTAGCGGTTGGAAGCCGGATCGTAGTTGACCTGGTCTACCCCGCCAAAGGGCAGAGTCGCTAGAATTGCGCCACTCGAACGATCAAGGATCAGCGTGATGAGCGGGTCGCCGGCCGGCGGATCGCATCCCACGAGCACGTCGTTATTCGGGCCAAGCACGATTCCCGCCGGTCCGCATTTTCCTAGTGGAAACGATTTGCTGATAGAAGGACTGCCCGCCACGACAGAACTGCTGGTGATAACGTCGAGTTCGCCATCGGGATTGGCAGAGGTCCCGTCATTGTTGATCAAAAAGCTCTTCGAGGCAGGGTCATATGTGCATGCTTCGAGCCCAGACGAACCGTTGAAAGGAAGCTTCACCACCGCTTTTTGTGTCAGCGTGGAGATGAACGTGACGAACGGCGGCGAATCTCCGGGGCTCGTATACATCACGAGATGATCGTCGGGATCGTAGCAGCCCTCATCGACGCGGGATCCGGAATTGCTGACGGCGATGGTGTTGACCGTCTTTTGTGCAGCCGTATCGATCACCTTAACGGAGTCGACATCGCCGACATAGATGGTGTTCGTGCCGGTAATGCCTACTATTCCGTCGGGCCCGGACTCATTTGTTGTGGCGCCAGCACCGACGAATGGCCCAGGGATCTGGGCGATCAACGTGTTCGATCTGGTGTCCACGACATCGACTGCCTTGTTATTACGGTCGGTAAGAAAGTACTTGCCGGCCTCGACGTAGCCGATGTCGAAACTGAATGGTGGGCTCGAAGCATTGGGCACGGCGATGTTCGTCAGTAGCTTTGGCGGTGTTGGTGCACTGACGTTATCGCCACCTCCGCAACCGGCCAATGCGGTCGCAGCGAGCAACATCAAGGTCATCATGCGCTTTTCCATCGAATCGTCTCCTTTCTGTTTATCGGCCTGACCGTCGATCCATCAACTGGCCTGGGTGTTGAAATTCATTCAACCCATGGCCGACGACGATCAACGAGCGATTTCTTAAGGAATCTTAAGAAATAGAAGTCTGGCGAGATAGCCACGTTCCCATGGATGCACCTGGGCAGCACATGAATAGTGGCTATAGACTGGCTGTCTGGCTGACACAATGGCGGCGCGCCCGCAAATCGGAAAGTAAAACTTTTTTATGGTCTACATTACGCGGACGCTATACCCGTAATGAGTTTGAAACGTCCGTGAGTGTGTTGGTGAATTGCCGGCCGTAATGTTCGCGCTGCAAATCTTGCTGGCTCTGCGCGACGTGGGGGAGAGCAGTGAGCCATGCATGTCAGCTCACACAGGCGATCGGCTAATGCCTCGCGATGTGCGGACCTTGGGAAGCGGTGATCGAAAGCCGGAACGGGTCGATGAGCGCAAATCGCGGCCATGCAGTCGTCCGGCCGGTGTATAGCGCTATTCAGCGGCGGAGGACGTGCCGGAAAGTGATGCAGAGTTTCGGTAATCCCTTGGCGAATGTCCCGTCATCCTTTTGAAAGCGTTGCTGAACGCACTTTCTGACGCATACCCGATGGATTGCGCGATGAGCGAGACCGGACTTTTGTCCTCTCGCAAGGCCCGCTCCGCCAGGCGCATGCGCCACTCGGCGAGGTAAGTTAGTGGCGCCACGCCCGCCGCAGTTCTGAACCGCAGTGCAAAGGTGGTGCGCGACATGGCGCAGGCGTCGGCTAGCTCCTCCAGGTGCCAGCTACGCGCGGGTTCATCGTGCATCAGCGCCATGGCTGGCGCTAGCCGCCGGTCGCTCATTGCGCGAAACCATCCCGGCGGCATGACGGCAGCGGTCTCCATGTGCGCTCGCAGAATCTGAATGAAAAGCAGCTGCGCCAGGTGGGCGGACGCCAGACGTGCGCCCGGCTGATCATCCGCGCGTTCGCCAACGAGCTGGTCGAGAAGCCATCGAAATGTTGCCGCATGTGTCTTGGCCGCATCGATCCGAATCCATGCAGGCAGGACATTGGCCAGCAACAGGCCACTTTTGACATCAAGCAGCACGTGTCCGCCGATGTGCGCGAATTCATTCCCGTCACCGAGTTGAGCAGTCGATTTTCCAGCCGGGGAAAACAGAGTCATCGCGTCGACCGGAACCACGCCCGGTTCGCTTGCCAAAACGAAAGATCGGGGCGCTGCCATCAATCCCACATCCCCCTCGCCAAATCTGACAGGCGCCTGTTCCCCATCGATGCTGGCCCAGCAATGGCCTCGCACGACGGCGAAAAATTTGATCGTGGTGGGTGCCGGAAAACGGATTGCCCATGGACCTCCGGCCGTGAATCCGCCCGTTACGAGTGATTCGGCATTGGTCAGCTTCAGGATATCGGAAAGGGGATCAGCGCTCATTTCCGCACTATCGCGCAAGTAGGTCGCACTTACAAGCATTCTGCATACGGGTGATTGCTTCTAATCTAACGTCTCTTAACGACGACTGAAAGGAGTGAATTCATGAGCGATGAACTCGTACTTGTCACCGGCGGTACAGGCTTTATCGCGCAGCATTGCATCCTGGCTTTGCTGGACCGCGGATACCGGGTGCGAACCACCGTTCGCTCGCTGACGCGGGAGCGAGAAGTGCGCAACCAGCTCGAAGTCGGCGGGATCGCGGCAGACGCCCCACTTTCGTTCGTCTCTGCCGATCTGACAGATGACTCGGGATGGAGGGAGGCGGTGGCAGGGTGCGTCTACGTGCTTCACGGCGCATCACCGACACCATCGGGCGATCAGGTTAGCGAAGATGACTGGATCAAGCCGGCGGTGGAAGGCAATTTACGCGTGTTACGCGCCGCGCGCGATGCCGGCGTGAGGCGTGTTGTCCTGACCTCTGCTTTCGGTGCGATCGGCGTGGGCCATCGACGCGATTACCGACGCCCTTTTGACGAGACTGATTGGAGCGATCTGACTGGCGACGTCGCACCGTATCAAAGGTCGAAGACGCTGTCGGAACGCGCGGCCTGGGACTTCATCCAGCGCGAGGGTGGCGGTCTCGAGCTTTCGGCCGTCAATCCGGTAGCCGTGCTTGGGCCTGTGCTCGGCGCCGACTTCTCGCACTCCATCCGCTTGATCAAGCATCTGTTGGACGGCCAGCCCGGATGTCTGAACATCAATTCGGGTTTCGTCGATGTGCGAGACGTGGCCGATCTGCATCTGCTCGCCATGACGGAGCCTGCGGCAAGCGGTGAGCGCTTCCTCGCTACCGCAGGCGAAAGTATGTGGATGGTCGATGTTGCGAAGGTGCTGCGAGAGCGACTTGGGGCGGCGGCGGACAAGGTGTCGTCTCATGTCTGGCCGGACTCGGAGGTGCGCAAGCACCCAGCTATGAAGGCATTTGCTCCGCTGCTGGACATCGACATGAACGCTTCGAGCGCGAAGGCTATCCAGTTGCTCGGCTGGAGGCCGCGATCAAGCGACGAGGCAATCGTCGCCAGTGCTGAAAGCCTCGTGCGGCTTGGGTTGCTTGGCGATTAGCGATCTGACGCCGGAGAGAAAGACGGAAGACCGTAAGTCGACGTCTGGATAGGACCCCGCAGCTCGACGTCGTCGCGGCACGACGGCGCTGCCAGCGCACGGGTTGCGTCAGGCAGGAAAACCGCCGGCTGCGTTCGGCGACTTCTCGTGCTCATCAGGCACGAAGGCTATGCCGTCCTTTCGGCACATACGGCGCACCGCGCGCCGTGCGGTAATCAGGCCAGACGGCAGGCCGCCGCCGGGCATGACCCACTGGCCGATCATGAGGAACCGCCGCAGGCCGGGCAGCGTTGGCGGCAAGGGTCGTACACCCGTCTGCGGCGTGAGCAGCCAACCTTCCATGCTGCCTTGCCAATTGCGCGTGCAGCGGACCACGGTGGCGGGAGTCGACACGTCGACCACTTCTATCGCTTCGCGCACACCGGGCGTCGACTTGTCGAATATCGCGATCACGGCGTTCGCCACGCGCTGCTTCTCCGCTTCATATCCCTGCGGGTCGTGCTCACTCAACCGCGACCAATAGCCCACGTTTCGCGTGGGCAGCGTGCACGTCACTGCGGTCTTGCCTGCAGGCGCGAACGTCGGATCGTAGTGGAAGAGCCGGAAGGCGATCTGATGCAGCACTGTCTGCGGGTCTAATGTGAACGGCGTGTCGAGCAGTCGCATCACATATCCGCACTGCTGCGAAAGATCCCGCGCCACGCCGAGGCTCACCTGCAGGAACGAAGGGAAGGGCTTGTACGTGCGATAGACGTGCGCCATGCGCGGGCCGACATACCGTCCGTCGAGCATGTTGTAGACGGTCGTGTGCCCGTCGGCGGCGGAGACGACCCAGTCGGCGTCGATGCGCTCGCCGTCGTCCAGTTGCACACTCACTGCAGTGTCGTCTTCCACGAGAATCTGCTTGACGCTCGAGCCCGTGCGCAATACACCACCGAGCTGCTGCAGGTTCTGCGCGATCGGACCGATTACCGCGTCCGAGCCGCCAATCGGATAGCCGGCGTTGCGGTTGCTGACCCATGCGAGCGCGAACACTAGTGCAACGACCGCGAGCTGCGCGTTTTCTCCTTCGCCGAAGAAGCCTCGCAGCAACGAGTCGTTGAAACGCTTGCCATAGTCTTCGGCAGTAATGTGCGAGAGGTTTTGCAGAAGAGGCATGTGGCGAAGCAATTGCAGCCCAGTCGTGAGGCGGTCCTGCCAGGCGCTGCTCAACGACGGCAGCGGGCAGTGGCTCAGGCTGCGCACGGCATGCATGAACTGGTGGATCGGTGCTTCGTCCTGCGGTGCGTGCCGCAGCAGCTCCGCTTCGAGCCGCTCGAGATTCGAGTAGATGGACAGACTATTTCCGTCTTCGCTTTCCACCCGTATCCATTCTTCCGGGTAGACGAAATGCAGGCGGTCGATGTCGAACACTTCGCGCCATAGCGCGTGCATGGGGTCGTGCAAATTCGACCCGAGCAGCCAGTGCAGACAAGCTTCGAACGTATAGGCGCCACGCTGCCAGCTGGTGGCGAGTCCGCCGGGGCGTTCGTGCTGCTCGAGCACGGTCACGGCGTATCCGCACTTGCGCGCGTAAACCGCGGCGCACAGGCCAGCAATACCGGCGCCGATGATGACGACCTTTCGAGGGTTGGGGTTCATGGCTGCGACTCCAGCGGGATGAGGAGAGCGAATGGCGCGTATTGCGACGCGTACGGGCCGTATGTGAAAGTGAGGGACGTTGGATGGACGCGCGCCACACACATCAACCAATGTGCTGCGCGGTACGGGATGACTGTTGATCTGCATCAAGTGCGAAGCGAACGACACCACGAGCTGGCCGTCCGATGCAGTGCTCGTGTTGCACGCGCTGACTGCATTCGCCGGCGCGACCCCGGTTGAATCCGCCCCCGCAAGCGGCCGTTAATGGCGCGCCGTTCCGGCCGTCCGTTGCCGCTCACTCACTGCTGTATCCGCTGGGAGCCCATTACTGCGCGGGCCGTCGATCGATCGCAAGTGCCTTGATGGCTTCTTTCTGGAATTGGGTTGGCGTCACGCCAGTCTGCTTCCGGAAGTAGCGGCTGAAGTAGGCGACGTCGGTAAACCCGAGATCATGCGCGATTTGCTTGACCGACATATGCGAATAGACGAGATCCCGTTGTGCCTCACGCACGAGGTGCTCGTTGATGACGGTAAGAGGAGAGCTCGAAATCTCTTCGCGACACACCCGGCCGAGTTGAGTCACGGTCATACCGAGCTCCTGCGCATAGAAATCCACGGGACGATGCTCGCGGAAATGCGCGACGACAAGTTCTCTGAAGCGCCTGATCTGTCTGGCGCGCCGTTCCGTGGCGGACACGTTCGCGGCGGCCGTCGAGCGGGTGACCAACGCTCCTTCGCACAGGCGCTCGACATGCACGAAAAGTGCAATCAACAAGGGCAACCCTGCCGCCATATGTCCGCGATCCGCCGCGCGGTACTCTTTCTCCAGCAGTTCGACCAGCGGCATGAGAACGCTGTCATGCGTCTGAACATTCACGCGCGCTACGCCCGCGCGCTGCAATAAGGGTACGAGCGGAGGCGCGACCATCGCGGCGAGCGTTTCCAGCGAACGCTGCGCAGCCGTCAACACGAGACCGTCCACGTCCGGTGCGAAACTGAAGCCGTGCACCGTTTGCGCAGGCAACATGATGACGCAAGGCGGTTCAATCGGAATACGCGTGTTCTCGATGAGCACGTCGCCAGAGCTGCCGCCGCCGCGTATGTAAAGAAACTGCAAGAGCGCGTCGTGACGATGCGCATCGATATGCCAGTCGTTCGGCGCACTGCGCTCCGCGATCCATTCGAAGTTGAAAGCGTCGTACCACGGTGGCCGCGCCGACTCGCCGTAGAGATTGTAGTTAGGGATTTTCCTTAGCACGTCTTGTCTCCTTTGCACAAATTGTCCTGTCGTCTGCTGCCTTTGTCCAATTTTTTGTGCAAGGCCGTGAATATACTTTTCTCACGGAAGAGGTGGCACGCGGCAGCGCGGAAAACGCCTTGTTCTCAAGCTCAAAAGGAGAGAAGGATGACTAAGGAGACGATTAACGGCGCCACGCGCGATGGCATCGCGCCGCACTGGCTCGGCCTCGATTCGAGCCTCTGCGTGGTGACAGGTGCGGCGGGCGGTATCGGTCGTGCAATAGCCACCACCCTGGCCGATGCCGGCGCGCGCATCGCGCTGCTGGATCGCGATGCAGCGGGTTGTCATGAAGCGGCGCGCGCGCTGCAGGCAGGCGGCACGGAGGCGCTCGCCGCCGAATGCGATATCAGCGATGCGGCGAGCGTCAAGCGCGCATGCGAACAGGTGGAACGCAAGATGGGTGCTGCGGACGTGCTCGTCAACAACGCCGGTCTCCTGCGCGCGGGCGGGATCGAGGATATCGGGTTGGACGCATGGAACGCGATGCTCGCCGTCAATCTCACCGGCTATATGCTATGCGCGCAAGCGTTCGGACGCGGCATGCTCGTGCGTCGCAAGGGCAGCATCGTGCATATCGCGTCGATTGCGGCGCATCACCCGCAGACCTGGAGCGGCGCCTATAGCGCGAGCAAGGCCGGCATCGCAATGCTCTCGCGGCAGATCGCCGCCGAATGGGGGCCGCGCGGCGTACGCAGCAACACACTGTGTCCCGGCATGATCCGCACGCCGCTGTCCCAAGCCTTTTACGAACAAGGCGATGTCGAAGCGCGCCGCAGCGCGATGACGGCGAGCCGGCGCATCGGCGAGCCGACCGACATTGCCGAGGTCGCGGCCTTTCTCGCCAGCCCGCGCGCGGCCTATGTCAACGGTGCGGAGATCGCCGTGGACGGCGGCTTCGAATGCATGTTGATGGACCTCGTGCCGCGCCCCGGCTACGCAGCGAAACACGCCGCGTAACGCGTTCATTCGCGGGCGCGATCGCGCCCGATTCAATCTCAAAGGACACGATGATGACTACCGTAACACGGTCGTCCGATCTCGCTTGCGATGTGCTCGTGATCGGCGCGGGCGCCGGCGGTCTTTCCACCGCCATCACCGCCAGGAAACAGGGGCTCGACGTAATCGTCGTCGAGAAGGAAGCGTACTTCGGCGGCACGACGGCGTTCTCCGGCGGCGTGCTGTGGATTCCCGGCAATCCGCACGCGAAGCACGCCGGCATCGAGGATACGCGCGCCGCGGCGATCGATTATCTGCGTCATGAAACCGGATCGATGTTCGATCAGACCGCTGTCGATGCGTTTCTCGACAACGGCCCCCGCATGATCGACTTCTTCGAGCGCGAAACTTCGGTCGAGTTTTTGCCGACGCTCTATCCCGACTACCATCCCGATGCGCCGGGCGGCGTGGACGTCGGCCGCTCCATTGTCGCGAAGCCGTTCGATGCGCGTGCGCTCGGCCCGGATATCGCACGCTTGCGTCCACCGCTCAAGTCGATCACGTTCATCGGCATGATGTTCAATTCGTCCAGCGCGGATCTCAAGCACTTCTTCAACGCGACGAAGTCGCTCGCTTCGGCGTGGTATGTCGCGAAGCGTCTGGCGAGCCATCTCAGGGAGCTCGTGTTTTACAGGCGCGGCGTGCAGGTCACCAGCGGCAACGCGCTGGCCGCACGCCTCGCGAAGTCCGCGCTCGATCTCGGCATTCCGATTCACACCGGCACCGGCGCAAAAGAACTCATCACCGACAAAGGGCAAGTGAGCGGCGCGATCGTCGTCGCGAACGGAAGCGAGATGCGCATTTCGGCGCGTCGCGGCGTCGTGCTCGCCTGCGGCGGTTTTTCACACGATCTCGCGCGCATCGCAGCGGCCTATCCGCATCTGCAACGCGGCGGCGAGCACGTCTCGCCCGTCCCCACGGGTAACACCGGCGACGGCGCACGCATGGCCGAGCGAGTGGGCGGGCGCGTCGATCTTCGTTATCCGCAGCCTGCCGCGTGGATGCCCGTCTCGCGCGTGCCGATGAAAGACGGCAGCTACGGCGTTTTTCCGCATCTGCTCGATCGCTACAAGCCGGGCGTGATCGGCGTGACGCGCGGCGGCGTGCGCTTCACCAACGAATCAAATTCGTATCACGACGTCGGCGCGGCCATGATCGAAGCATGCCGCGACGAGCGCGAGACCGCGATGTGGCTCATCTGCGATCACACGACGATCCGCCGATACGGACTTGGTTTCGCAAAGCCCGCGCCGCTTTCGTTGAAGCCGCATCTGAAGAATGGCTATCTCGTGAAGGGCCGCACGCTCGCCGAACTGGCGCAACGCGCAGGCATCGATGGTGCAGCCCTCGAAGCCACCGTGCGCGAATACAACCGCGACGCGTTAGTCGGGCAGGACCGCGCTTTCGGCCGCGGCACGACGTCCTTCAATCGTTATCTGGGCGATGCCACGCATGCCCCGAATCCATGCGTCGCCCCGATCGGCGAAGGGCCGTATTACGCGCTCAAGCTCGTGATGGGCGATCTCGGCACCTTCGACGGCATCGCCACCAACGCGCATGGGCAAGTGCTGAAGGGCGCCGAACCGATAGCGGGTCTATACGCCGTCGGCAACGACCGCGCGAGCGTCATGGGCGGCAACTATCCCGGCGCGGGAATCACGCTCGGTCCGATCATGACCTTCGGCTACCTCACCGGATTGCATCTTGCCGGTCGTGCCGATACGCACAACACAGTGAGCCAACTGAGGAGCGCCGCATGAGCCACAAGTCATTCATCGACCATCGCATCTACACCATCAAGCCGCGTGGCATGGTCGAGTTCATCGACGTGTTCGATCGTCTTGCGATGCCGATTCAACTCAAGTATCTGGGCGCGCCCGTCGGCTTTTATATGAGCGATATCGGCGCGTTGAATCAGGTCGTGCATCTGTGGGGCTACGAAAGCATCGCGGATTACGACCGGCGCCGTACCGCGCGCGACGACGATCCCGAATGGCCGGCGTATCTGCAGGCGTCGGCGCATCTGATCGTGGCGCAGGAGAGTCGCATCATCAGGCGCGTCGAGTTCAAGAGCCTGTCGGCCATGGCGCGCTAGATCGCACGTTCCAGGGAGGAGACGATGAACGAAGAACGGCAACGCGTCGCGCTCGTCACGGGCGGCGCGAGCGGGATCGGCTGGGCGACGGCGCGCGCGCTCGCCGCGCAGGGATATCGCGTGGCGGTCGCGGACTTGCATCGCGATGCGGCGCGGCATCGTATCGAGGAACTCGACGGCGCCGGGCATTTCGCTATCGGAGCGGACGTGTCGTCGGAGTCCGATGTCGTCGCAATGATTGGCGACATCATGAGCGCGTGCGGACGGCTCGACGTGCTCGTGAACAACGCGGGCATCGGCGAACAGGCGAAACCGACGGTCCAACAGAGTGTGGCGGCCTTCGACACGCTCATCGGCATTCATCTGCGCGGCACGTTTCTCGCCAGCCGCGAAGCGGCGAAGACGATGCTCGCGCAAGGCCGCGGCGCGATTGTGAATCTCTGCTCAATCGCCGGGCTTTCGGGCATACCGCAGCGCAATGCCTACGGCGCGGCCAAGGCAGGCATCGCGGCCATGACCCGTTCGATGGCATGCGAATGGGCCCGCGAGGGCATCCGCGTGAATGCGGTCGCGCCGGGCTATGTCGCGACCGAACTCGCACAGAAGCTCGCGAAAAACGGGCAGATCGACTTGCCGTCCATCGAGCGCCGTACGCCCATGGGACGCCTCGCGCATCCCGACGAAGTGGCGCAGGCCATTGTCTTTCTCGCCTCCGATGCGGCGAGCTATATCACCGGCGCGGTGCTAAGCGTGGACGGCGGCTGGCACGCATCGGGCGCGGCATGACGGCTCACAGAACGCCGCTTGCCTCGTGTACGCATTAAAAAAGATCAACGGAGACGAACCGCAATGAAAACGCACAGCCTCGAAATCCAAAGCTTTATCGATAGTCAACGCTTCTCCCCTTATCAATGGATCATTCTGGTCCTCTGCTTTCTGGTCGTGGCAGCCGATGGTTTCGACACCGCGGCGGTAGGCTTCATCGCGCCTTCGCTGATCGGCGAATGGGGCATCACGCGCGCCGCGCTCGGCCCGGTGATGAGCGCGGCGCTCGTCGGTCTGGGCATCGGCGCGCTCGCGGCCGGGCCGGCGGCGGACCGTATCGGACGCAAGGCCGTGCTCGTGTTGTCGGTGTTTTTCTTCGGCGTGTGGAGTGTCGTCTCTGCGCAAGCCGGTTCCATCGAATCGCTTACGGGGTGGCGCTTTCTTACCGGACTCGGGCTGGGCGCGGCCATGCCGAACGCGGTCACGCTGATGTCGGAATACGCGCCCGCCCGGATCCGCGCCATCGCCGTCAATGCGATGTTCTGCGGTTTTTCCGTGGGGCTCTCGATTGGCGGCCTGAGCGCGGCGTGGCTGATTCCGCATTTCGGCTGGCAGAGCGTGCTGGTGATCGGCGGCATCGGGCCGCTCGTACTTGCGGCGCTGCTCGTCGCGATGCTGCCCGAGTCCGCGCAATTCATGGTGATTCGCAAGCTCCCGGCGGAGCGGATCGCACGCGTGCTGCGCCGCATTTCCGACGACCCGCGCCTGGACGATAGCGCCTCGCTCCGCTTCGTCGCCGCCGATACGCGCGCTGCGACGCAGAAGAAGTCGTCGGTGTCGTTGATCGTGTCGACACCGTACCGCTTCGGAACCGCGATGCTATGGCTTGCGTACTTCACGGGCCTGATGATCTACTACCTCCTCACCAACTGGCTGCCGACGCTCTTCAAGGATGCGGGCTTCACCGCGCAGAGCGCGGCGCTCACCACGTCGTTGTTTCCGCTCGGTGGCATTCTCGGCAACCTGTGCCTCGGCTGGGTGATGGATCGCGCGAATCCGCGGCGGGTCAATGCGTGTGCCTACGTGCTGTCGGCGGCGCTGGTGCTGACCATCGGAAGCGGTGTTTCAGACCGTTTCTGGCTCGCCGTCCTGATCTTCCTGACCGGCACTGCGGTGACGAGCGCGGTCACGTCCATGTCGGCGCTCGCGGCTGCTTTCTATCCGACGCAAAGCCGCGCCACGGGTGTCGCGTGGATGCTCGGGGTCGGCCGCATGGGCGCCGTGGCCGGGGCGATGACGGGTGGTGTGATGATGAGCATGGGTCTAAAATTCGGCGCGGTGTTCATGCTGCTCGCGGTTCCGGCGTTCGTCGCGGCGCTCGCACTGTTCTCGCTTAGCGGTATCGATGCAGCGAAGTTTAAACATGCGTTCTCCGAGAAGACGATCTCGCCCACGGAGTAGGGAGGTCAGAATCGCCTCATGACGGCGGCGATGCGCCGCGCGATGCCTGAACCGGATGCGCGTTCTTCGTCAAGGCGCCGGAAAGGGATTCGGTGCGGGTCCGAGGGTGGCACGGAAGCCCTGGAAGCGTATCTGGTGACCAGAGCCGTGTCGACCACCGGCCCCAAACGGACTTTGACCCGGATCTGGCCGTATCGGCAGCCCCTCTAACGGCCTTCCGATTGGCGAAGACGAACGCTCCGTCGTCGGCCATTGCTGACATGGAGACGGGCTGGATTCAGCGGCAACAATGTGTCCCATCGCTTGCCTTTATGTGGAGAGCGACGCTCCTCGAAGACGCGCTGAGCACTACCTGACTTTCGACGAGTCGCGCGCGCCGAGTCTCTCACGAATGCGACGCATGAGCGCCTGCCGCAAGTGCTGCGCGAATCCGTTCGTTGCGCGCTGGCGCGAGCGCCGGACCTTGCGAGCGAACTCGATCAGCACGCCCCCTCGCATCAACCACTGTCGGCGGCGTTGCGAAGCCGCCTCGGCGGGACGCTGCAGCCAACTGAATTCCCGTGGTACATGCGCCACCGTGCCGGGCGCGGCGAACACGACGATGTAGGCTAGACGTGCATGACTCGTCTGGTTCGGCCCGGCGCCGTGCAGCGTGCGTCCGCTATGAATCACGATGCCGCCAGCCTCGACAGGGCAGTAGACGATGTCGTCCGGATTGAATGCGTCGATGCATTCGAGCCCATGGACGCGCTCGTCTCCTTGATAGGGGCGATGTGCCAGGACTTCACCCAAATGCGAGCCGGCCACATAACGCATGCACCCGTTCTCGACCGTTGCCGCCGAGGTTGCCATCCACACCGCGATCTGCCGGCGCCCCTGCTCCGGGCCCGACTGGTATGCCTCGTCCTGATGCCACGGCGTTTGTGCGCCGTGCAGCGCGGGCTTGAGAATGGCATGGTCGAAGGCGAATTCGGCTTCGGGTCCGAGGATGGTTCGCGCAAGCCGAAGGGCGTCGGCAAAATAGCGTGTCTGATGCAGCTCGGGCGCATAGTTGTGCGGCAGCACAAGTTCCGTCAAGCTGTCGGAGCCCAGGGAATCGTTGGGGTCAACGAGGTCGCGCCGAGCCCCTTCCCTGAAACCCGTCCCATCGCGCAGGAGCTTGTGCAGTGTGGCATTGATGACCTGCACGTCGGCAGGCGACGCAAAGTCCGGTACGCAAAGGAAACCGTTGCGCTCCAGCGAAGAGAGGTATTCCGGAAACCGGCTGGGGGACCCGATGAATGCGTTGCCGCCGAGATCAGGAGCGTGTTGGGTCACCATGTCCATTCGGTTTCCTGATTTGTTTTTCGCGCGATCTGCGCCCTATGCGGCAGGGCTCGTAGCCAGCTTGGATACGGTCGCAAGCAGACTGTAATTTTCCCTGCCTGACAGTTTCTTTACAACGGGAGATGGATTAAAGCGGTTAGATCATATGGGCTATGGATGCGTTGTTCTGTTGGATCCCGAACATAGCGAGAATGGTTATGACGCAATCAGGTTGGGCAGAGGAAAAATCGCCAATGATAAGGATTCCTTGTACTTTCCGCCAATCGCTATGGAAATACGCGTTCCGCTCTTTCCGCGTCCATTTCGGCTCTGACTCGATGTGGGCATGAAGCGATCATCGGCCGGGGTGCGCTAAAACAGATCCTCATGCCGGCAATTAACGAGAATTTCCGCGACACTCGCCGAGTTCGGCATTTCGATCGTATTGGCGACCAACCGTGCGATATCCTCGGGTTGCGTCATCGCTTCCGGATCGAGATCCGCGATGCCGGTAGCCATTTCCGTGTTGACGAAGCCGGGGCATATCGCCGTCGCACGCAAGCCATCGTCCCAGCCGGCGCGCCGTACAGCATGAGTCAGTGCTATCGCGGCGTGCTTCGACATCTGATAGCCCGCGTTGAGGTTCTTCACTCGCTTGCCGGATAGCGACGCAATCTGCACGACGCGGGCACCGCCCGCGCGGCGCAAGTGCGGCAGCGCGGCCTGGATCAGCCGGAACGGCGCTTTCACGTTGATGTCGAGCGTTTCTTCGAGCAGTTCGTCGGTGCCGTCTTCCAGGCTGATGTGCTTGCAGATGCCCGCATTGCTGACGAGCACGTCGATATGGCCGAAGCGTTCGATCGTCGCCTCGACCCAGCGGCGGCCCGCGTTGGTGTCGCGTGCTTCGTATGGAAACACCAACGCATCGAACCGACAGATGAGCGCCGAAGGGTCACGCACGCCCAGCGACAACAAATAGCCGCGCCGCGATAACTCGGTCGCGATTGCCAGCCCGATGCCGCGACTCGCGCCGGAAATCATGGCTACCTTTTGCATGGATATCTCCGTGAAAGCAGTGCGTTAGAAACCCGCGTCGATAACGATCTTCGTACCGTCGCTGAAACGGTTGAGGCGAAACGCGTGCGGATTGACGAGCGGCGTGTCGTTCGTCACCAGATCCGCCATCAGCTTGCCGGCCGCCGGGCCGATGCCAAAGCCGTGCCCCGAAAAGCCGGTGCCGATAAAGAGGCCCGGCACCGCATCGACACCGGAAATCACTGGAATCGCGTCGGGCGTCACGTCCATATACCCCGCCCAGCGCTGCGCGATTCGCGCGTGCGCCAGATGCGGGAAGACCTTGGTGAACTCGCGCAAGCCGGCGTCGGTGTATCGGGTGATCGGTTCGGGATCGAGCGTGCGAACCGCTTCGAACGCGGTGGGACGGTCGAGCGCCCAATGACGTGGACGGCGCAATTCATCGAAGAAGCGGGCGCCGATGCCAATGCGCAACGAGCCCAACTGGCTCTTCAGCGCTTCGACATATTTGAAGAACAGGCGAAATGAATCGGGCGTGAGATCGCTATAGGTGCGAAAGCCGAACGCGACCGTATAGCCGCCATCGGCGCGCTTGCGAAACGCGAACTTCTTGTTGCTCGCGCTACAGGCCGGACCGCCGTCGAGCGGCTCGGTGCGAAGCACCGAGGCTTTGACCAGCAGTTGCGGTACATCGACATTCAGGTTGCCGCAGAACAACCGCGACCATGCGCCACCCGCGACGACGACGCTGTTGCAGCGGATCGTGCCATGCTCCGTGACCACCGCGCTGACACGCCCCGCGCTCGTTTCGATGCCTCGTGCGGCGCATGGCGTCAGAATCTTGACGCCGCGTTTGCGCAACGCGTTGGCGATCGCGGGTGCGGCTTTTTGCGGTTCGGCGCGGCCATCGCCCGCGGTGTAGAGTCCGCCCTTGAATGCTTTGGTTGCGCCGGGCAGCAGTTCGGCAACGGCACGCCCGTCGACCACACGCGTGTCGAACGTGTCACCCGCTACGTTGTGCGCCTTGTCGAGCCACACGTGATGACCGTCCATCACGGTGTCTTCGTCGGTCATGTAGAGGATGCCGCATTGATTGAAGCCGGTATCGATACCCAACGTCGCGTCCATTTTCCGCCACAGTTTCAGGCTTTCGATGCTCAATGCGAACTCACGCATGTCGCGATGCGTGACGCGAACCCAGCCCCAATTGCGACTCGATTGTTCGCCCGCAATATGGCCTTTCTCGCATAGGGCGACCTGCAATCCCTTCTCGCTCAGATAAAGGGCCGTGCTCACGCCGATAATGCCGCCGCCGATCACGACGACATCGACTTGCGCGGGCAAGGTGGTGTCGTCGGCAACTGTTTCTACTTTCGGTCCCATCGTGGCTAGTATCCTGCCGGTGAAGGCTAGTTATGTTGATCGGCGACGCCGGCCCTGACCGAGACGGTCGAACTGGCCGAAGCCTGCGCCTTGCGCTGCCGGCGTGACGATCCCGTTCTGGAATGGCCGCGCGCCGGATTCGAATGACGGTTTGTCCAACGGTCGATGTGGTTGATCGCGTGCGTGAGCGGCACGGTTACGAGCAGATACACCACGCCCGCGGCCACCAGCGGCGACAGGTTCGCGGTATTCACCGACGTGTTCTGACCGATCGTGAACAGATCGCGCTGCGAAGTCAGCAGGCCAAGAAAATAGACCAGGCTCGAATCCTTCACGATCGAAATGAACTGATTCGCAAGCGCCGGCAAGATGCGCCGCACGCCCTGCGGCACGATCACGTGGCGCATGCTGCTCCAGTACGTCATGCCGAGCGCCTGACAGGCGGACAATTGCCCGCGCCCCACGCTTTGAATGCCGGAGCGGAAAATCTCCGCGATGTACGCGGACGAGATCAGTCCAAGTGCGACGATCGCGAGCGGATAGGGATTGGGCCCAAAGATCGCCAGTCCCACAGGCGCCAGCCCTTGCCCGACCAGCAAGATCACGAGCGCTGCCGGCAGGCCGCGAAACACGTCGACGAACACCTGCGCGGGCAGCATCAACCAGCGCGTGTGCGACACCGCCATCAACGCGAGGACCATGCCGGCGACGATCCCCAGCACGGTCGAAAACACCGACAGCACCAGCGTGTTGACGAGGCCTGTGCATAGCAACGACGGCATCGACGAGATCAGCAACGGCCAGTCGAGAAAGTTCTGCAAGAAAGCATTCATGGTGCGCTCCTTGTTGAGCGTCGGCGGCGGGTTGAGCCGCCGGCCGGGCCTGATCAGCTACCGGCCTTCATCGCATAGGGCGGCAGGCTCGCGGGCTTCGGATAACCCGGGTGGAACTGCATGTACAACTTGACCCACGTACCGTCAGCGACCAGTTCGTCAATGGTCTTGTTCAGTGCCGCCTCGAGCTTCGTGTTGCCCTTGTGCACCGGGAAGCCGGCGGGCAGATTGACGGCGGAGATATCGAGCTTGTCCGTGATGTTCAATTGCGGGTACTTGCTCTGCAAGCCCTCGACGAGCGTCTTGTCCACGAAGTAGCCGTCGATGTATTTCGAACGCATCGACAGGAAGCCCGCGTTCAGGTTCGGAAAGCGCACGATCTGCGCACCCGGCAGGTAGCTGTCCGAGTAGGTGTCCTCGATGGTGCCCTGCACGACGCCAATCCGTTTACCTTTCACCGATGACGGGTCGCTCGTAATCGTGCTGTCGGGCAGGGTTGCCACGCTCAGCAGACCGGTGAGATAGCCCTCCGAGAAATCGACCATCTTCAGCCGGTCCTTCGTGATCGAAATCGACCCGGCGGCCAGATCGAGCTGCTGGTTCGCAACGCCCGGCAGCAGTCCACTGAAATCCTGCGCGCGGAATTCGGCGCTCAGGCCAAGCTTCGCCGCCACAGCCCGCAGCAATTCGACGTCGAAGCCCGTCATCTTGCCGTTGTCGATATACGAATACGGCTTGTTGTTCGCATCGACACCGGCGACCAGCTTGCCGGGCGTCAGCGTGCCGACATCGTCGGCACGCGCGTTGCCTGTCAACGTGAACGATAGAGGCACGACAACCGCAATGAGGCTGAGAAGATGGCGAAAACGCATGATGTTTGCTCCGTCGAAAAGACCTGCGATGGAAAGAAAATTACGTGGACATCACTGCAATATCCTGGAGAGAAAGTCGCGGCCACGAGCCGAGCGGGGACGATCGAAAAAAGCGTCCTTCGTGTCGTCCTCGACGATGGCGCCCTGATCCATGAACACGACCCGGTCCGCGACGCGACGCGCAAAGCCCATCTCATGGGTGACACAGAGCATCGTCATGCCGTCCTGCGCGAGTTCGGTCATCACGTCCAGAACCTCATTGACCATCTCGGGGTCGAGTGCGGAGGTCGGTTCGTCGAACAGCATGGCGACGGGATCCATCGACAACGCGCGCGCGATCGCCACCCGTTGCTGCTGGCCGCCCGACAACTGGGACGGAAACCTGTCCTCATGCGTGCGCAAACCGACGCGCTGCAGCAGCATGCGCGCCTTGTCGGCGGCTTCGTCGCGGCTGCGGCGCAATACGTTGACCTGCGCGAGCATGAGGTTCTGGCGAATATTCAAGTGCGGAAATAGCTCGAAATGCTGAAACACCATGCCGACCCGCGCGCGCAGCTTTTGCAGGTTAGCCTCGCGTGCCGAGACCGGCGTGCCGTCGACGACGATCTCGCCTTGCTGCACCGGCTCCAGTCCATTGACGGACTTGATCAACGTCGATTTGCCGGAACCGGACGGCCCGCAAATCACGACCACTTCGCCCCGGCCGATGTGGGCGGAGCAATCGGTCAGTACGCGCTGCTCGCCGTACCACTTCGAAACGTTACGCAGAGAAATCATCTGCTGCTCCTCAAGCCTGAAGCGCATCGGCTTCGGTTTCAGTGTCGACGTCCAGTTCAGGAGAGGGTGGCACGCACCCGGCCGCTCCAGAGATCGTCGAACGTATAGAGCGCCGTGCCGACCGGCACGCTCAGGCGGCTCGCCATGCCGGCCGGACTGATCGGGAACGCGCCTTCGCCGAATGCGCCGGACTTCGCATCGAATCCAAGCATGTGTTTTACGACCCGCGCGCCCAGATAGCTCATCAGCGCCACGCCGTTGCCGTTGCAACCCAGCGCGTAATGAATGCCTTCCCGTTCGCCGATATGTGCAAGCCTGTCGCCCGTCATCGCGACATAACCCTTCCACGCGTGCGTGATGCGCACGTCGCGCAAGGCGGGCCACAACTCGATCATCTTCGCGTGCAGCATCCTCGCCGCCACGCGCTCGCTCACCTCGCGAATCGCCGGGCGCGAGCCGAACAGCATCCGCGTGCCGTCGGGCGACGGCCTCGTGTAGAAGAGATTGCGTTTCGAATCGCTGATCATCCGGCGTCCTGGATTCAGCACGGCCATTAGTCCAGGCGGCAGCGGTTCCGTCGCAATCTGATAGCTCGCAACCGGCAGCACGCGCCGCGCGAAGAACGGCAGCAGCGCTCCCGTATAACCGTTGGTCGCGACCAGCACATGTTTCGCGTCGATTTTGCCCCGCGTTGCATGAACCCTGAAACAGGCGCCGTTGCGTTCGATCCGTTCCACGCCTGCATGCGAATGCAAAGTCGCGCCGCAACGCCGGGCGAGATCGCGTAGCGCGCGATGATATTTGGCGGTATGCAGGCCGCCGTATTCATCGACGAGAATCCCACCGTAGTAGTAGTCCGAGCCGATCAACGCATGCTGATCCGCGCGCGGCACCACGTGCACTGTCACGCCCGTTTTGTCGCGCAACAGTTCGCCCTGGCGCCGCAAAACATCGAAATGACGTGGCGTGAACGCGCCGAAGAAGCGACCGGTGATCTGCAAATCGGCGTCGAGCTGCTCATCGGCGACAAGGCGCTTCAGATAATCGAAGCTCGCCATGGACTCGCTCATCAGCCGTCCCAGCCGCTCCGCGGAGACTCCACGAATCGCATTGGTCAGCGCCAGCTTCTGTCCGCTCGACACCATCCCGCCGCTGCGCGTGCTGCCCCCCGCGCCGATTTCGGCGGCGTCGAGCACGGCGACGCTCGTGCCGAGCCGCGCAGCTTCGGCGGCCGCCGACAAGCCGCAATACCCGCTGCCGATGATCACCACGTCGACCCGGGACGGCAACGCGTCGCGCACGGTCTCGGGCGGCGCGGCGTCCCACCAGTAGGGGGTCACGCGAAAATCGTCATGAAACAGCAGGGCCTCGGAACGCATCGTGTATCGCCGGTGAGAGGATTCCAGCCAGTCTAGGTTTGGGCCATCCATCCGGTCAAATACGATCAAAAACGGCTGCCATTCATTTTTGATATGGCAAGCTGAGGACTGAATCAACGAAAACAGGCGAGGCGGGCAGATGAACCAACGGCAAATCGAAGCGTTCAGGCTGGTCATGTTGCGCGGCTCGATGACCGCCGCCGCCGAGGAACTCGGCACGTCGCAGCCGAGCATCAGCCGGTTGATTGCGGAACTGGAGGCCTCGACGGGCCTGACGCTGTTCACGCGCAACGGCGGGCGTATTCAGGCCACGGACGCGGGCAGCGCGTTCTATCGCGAAGTGGACCGGAGTTTCGTGGGCCTCGAAAAACTCGCGCATTCCGCGCGTGAGATCCGCCAGTTCGGCAGTGGCCGGTTGCGGCTCGTCGCGGCGCCGGTGCTGGCGTTGTCTTTCGTGCCGATGGTGATCGAGCGTTTTCTGGCCGTCTATCCGCGCATCGCGATATCGCTGGAAATGCGCAGCGAAGGCACGATCCAGCGCTGGGCTTCGTCGGCCTATTGCGATATCGGATTCGCCACGACGACGCCCGATGCGTTCGGTGTGACGAGCGCCGAGTTATACCGGCTGCCCGGTGTATGCGCGCTGCCGGCCGGGCACCCGCTGGCGGCGCGAAAGCGTATCCACGCACGGGACCTGCGCGGTGAAAAGCTGATCCTGCCGTCGTATGCGGACGACACGCGCTCGTCGCTGGATCGCGTGTTGCGTCAGGCGGAAGTCAATCAGGTGCCGACAATCGAAACACCATACGGCGCGACGATTTGCGCGATGGTGTCGCGCGGTTTGGGAATCGGCATCGTGAATCCGCTTGCGACTCTGGATGCCAATACCATGAAGATCAAGTTCCGGCCGTTTTCACCGGATATTGTGTTCCGTGGATTCACGGTGTGTCCCCAGCTTCAATATACCAATCCGATCGTCGATAGCTTTCTGAAGATCGCCAACGAGACGATGACGCTTGAAGCAAAACACTCGAAAGCCGATCTGGGGTCCGCCGTCGGATAGCCGTACTGGCCGAACCCCTCCCGACACCATCAGGCCAGATCGCGTCCCCCGGTCTCTTCGAGCATCATCACGGCACCAAGAGAAATGACGACGCATGCGATCATGTACCATGCCGGCGCCATCGTATTGCCCGTTACCTTGATGAGCCACGCAACCACGAGTTGTGCCGTGCCGCCGAACACCGACACCGCTACGGCATACGCGCTTGCCAGATACCCTGCGCGCACATGTTTCGGGAAGTTCTCAGGCATGAGCGCATAGGCCGGCGCCGAACCCATCGTGTAGAAGAACATCAAGAGAACGATCAGGCTGATGACGACAGGCAACGTCGGAAACTGGTTCATCAGCCAGAATGCGGGATACAGCAGCGCGATGAGCGCCACGCGTCCGAATACGGTCAACGGTTTTCTGCGGCCCATGCGGTCCGACAGCGCGCCCCAGACCGGGCACATGGTCAGGGACACGCATGCGGCGCCAATCGAGACCAGCATCGACAGCTTGGCCGGCATTTTCAGATACTGAATCGAGTAGGTTGGGATGTAGTACATCAGGACGTAGGTCGCGACCGTCATGCCCATGATCGCGAAGACGGTCAAGAACCATTTGCGCACGAGGGCCGGTTCGAAGCGCGACTGCTCCGTTCTGATGGGCTCATCGTCCACGATATGCCGGCGCAGATACACGCCCACGGGCATGATCAACGTGCCGGCCAGAAACGGAACACGCCATCCCCAATCGAGAAGTTCGGCCGCGGTCAATTGATAGGTGAGCAACGCAGCCATGCCCGAGCCGAGCAGCGCGGCCGCGCCCTGGCTCGCCAGTTGCCAGCTGGCGCGAAAGCCGCGCCCCCTGGCGGAGCCCGTTTCCAGCAGCGTCGCAGTGGCCGCGCCGAACTCGCCGCCTTGCGCAAAACCTTGCACGAGGCGTGCTATCACGATTAACGCGGGCGCGGCGATGCCGATCGTCTGGTAGGTCGGCGCGAGCCCGATCGCCGCGGAGCCGACGGCCATCAGGAAGATGGTCAGCGTGAGCGCGGCCCGGCGTCCGTGCTTGTCCGCGTAATGGCCGAGCACGAAGCCGCCGACGGGCCGCGCCACGAAGCCGATCGCGAACGCGGACAACGCCAGCAGCGTCGACACGACGGGATCTTGCGACGGAAAGAAAAGCTTGGCGATGGTCAGCGCGAAAAAGCTATAGACCGTGAAATCGAAGAATTCGAGCAGATTGCCGATGACGGCCGCCACGACAATGCGGGTCTGCGAAATCGCAATCGTGCCGGGCGATGCAAGAGGCTGGGTTGACATGGTTTAGGTCCTCACCGTAGGCGTATTTATGATGGTTCCGTCTGCGCTTTCTGACGCGCGCTCAGATGTTCGACGCCAGAAACCGCTCGACCAGCCGCGTCCAGAACGCGGCGCCGACGGTCAGATTGTCGTCGTTGAAGTCGTACTTCGCGTTGTGCAGCATGGGCGTGTCCATGCCGTTGCCGACGCGCAGGAAGCAGCCCGGCTTCTCCAGCAGGTAAAAGGCGAAGTCCTCGCTGCCGGCGATCGGACCGAAGCCATCGACCACGCGTTCGTCGCCCACTAGTTCGCGTGCGACCTGCAACGCGAATTCAGTTTCTTGAGCGCTGTTGACGAGCACCGGATAGCCGGGCACATAGTCGATATCGACGCTGGCGCCGTGCGCCTGCGCGTGCGCGTTGGCGAGCGCGCGGATGCGTGTTTCGAGCAGCTTGCGCACGCCGGGATCGAACGAGCGCACGCTCAGTTGAAGGCGCGCCGTTTCGGGGATCACGTTAGGCGCGTGTCCCGCATTGAACGCGCCGATCGTGACCACGGCGGACTGCATCGGATCGACGTTGCGCGACACGATGGTCTGCAGCGCCGTCACGAGTCCTGCGCCGATCACGAGCGGATCCGTGGTGAGATGGGGGCGCGCAGCGTGACCGCCGCGGCCGTGAATCGTGATGTCGACGGTATCGCATGCGGCCATGAAGGGGCCGCTGCGGAACATGAACGTGCCCGTCGGCGCGCCCGGATGGTTGTGCAGGCCGAAGATCGCCTCGCAAGGGAAGCGCTCGAACAGACCGTCGGCAATCATGCGTTGCGCGCCGCTATCCGTGCCGATTTCCTCGGCCGGCTGGAAGACGAGATGGACCGTTCCGTCGAAGCGGCGCGTGCGCGCCAGATGCCGCGCCGCGCCAAGGACCATCGCCGTGTGACCGTCGTGGCCACAGGCGTGCATCTTGCCGGGGTGAACGCTGGAATAGGGCAGGCCGGTGGCCTCGGTGATGGGTAGCGCATCCATGTCGGCGCGTACGGCAACGGCCCGCGAGCCCGTTCCCGACTTAAGCGATGCGACCATGCCGGTTCCGCCCAGGCCACGTGTTACTTCGTAGCCCCAACGTTGCAGCGCCTCGGCAATCAGGTCCGCTGTCTGAAACTCGTGATAGGCCAGCTCGGGGTGCTGGTGCAACCGGTGACGAATGTCGCGCAGTTCGTCGTCCAGATCGCTGGTTTCGTTGAGCGTACAAAAATGCGGGGTTTGGGTCATGGGATCGACATACATGAAGAAAGCGAAGCGTCAGTATTTCGCTGCAAAAACGTGCGATCAATGACGTTTCTGGGTCGATAATGTTGACCTGCATGTCAACGGTCAAGAAAATATGTCAACCGAAGCCGATCTCCCTCAGAAAGATGCCCTTAATCCGCGCAGCCTCCGCTATCTGCATGAAATCGCCGTGCATGGTGGCGTGCGGGCGGCGGCGGATGCGCTCGGCATCAATGCGTCGGTAATCAGCCGGCAGGTGACGCAGCTGGAGCGCGCACACGGTGTGGCGCTGCTCGAGCGGCAGGGCCGGCGCGTGGCGCTCACGGAGATCGGCCTGAGCCTTGTCGAGCACTTTCGCGAGAACCGGCGCCGCGACGCCGAGATGCTTATGCAACTGGAGGACTACCGGGGGCTGCGGCGCGGACGGATCGGTATCGGGTGCGGCGAGGGGTTCGTCGGCAATTTGCTGGCCATCGTGCTCGAGCGTTTCAGCGCGCAGTTTCCGGATATCGTCGTCGATCTGCATACAGGCGCGACGTCCGAAATCATCGCGATGGTGCGCAACGATGAGGTCGATCTCGGCCTATGCGCAGGCGGCGCGCGGGACCCGGCGATACGCTCGCGCACGTTTCGCGCCGCGCCGTTCTGCGCGTTCGTGAGCCCCCGTCATCCGTTGGCGGAACTTCAGCGTGTCCGTTTCGAGCAGCTGGCCGACGCCCGCCTGATTTTCATGCCGCCGCGTTTCGGCGTGCAACAGTACGTCGATTCGATTATTCGCGCGGAGCGGCTCAGTCTGACGCCAGCTTACCGGTGCGATATGTTCGCCGCGGCGCAGGCGATCGCGGCGGCGGGTCTCGGCGTCGCGTTCATGTCGACCGATGCCGCGCGGCAATATATCGACGCGGGCAAACTCGTTGCGCTAGAAATCGATCATCCGATCGCACGCGAGTTCAGCAATCAGGTGGTACGCCGGGTTGGTCGGCGCCTGTCGCCTGCTGCCGCGTTCTTGTGGAAGCAGCTGGTGGAGGCGATGCAAAGAGGCTGGGCGGCCGGTGCGGCCGGGAAAGGTCGATGAACAGAGGGAGGTATTGGCAGACGCGACCTGCGTGCTGCATGTTTCGGTGATGACCTTCATCCCGCGTTCTTGCGTGGGTTGTCGGCGGCCGTGCGGCAGGCTGCCGGCGCCATGTGCCATGTGCCATGTGCCATGTGCCGCTACAACTGGCTCTCAATCGCGGATTTATCGATAACCGACCAGACTTGCTGAATCTTGTCGCCGCCAAATTCATAGAAGACGTTCTCTGCGAACTTGACTCGTTTCCCTTGCACGGGAAGGCCAAGAAACGTACCGATCGGCGTGCAGTCGAAATGCAGTCGGCTGGCAATATGCGGCGGTTCGCAAATGAGAAGTCGAATCTCGAAGCGTAGGTCCGGGATTTCACGAAAATCTCTCTCAAGCATCTCGCGATAGCCTGACAAACCGATCCGTTCGCCGTTGTATCGCACATCGCCGCCAACAAAGTCCCCGAGCTGTGACCAGTCCTGCTTGTTCAGGCAGGCAATATAGCGCCGGTAGATTCCGGAAAGGTTACTTTCGCCCATTGCTATCGTTCACCATGCTTAGAGAGATCAGCTCATTTTCAACGATCCGAGCCATGATGTCGAATGGCCGGAAATGGCCGGAAATGGCCGAGGCCGATTACCGCCGCCTCGCCCTGTGTCGAACGAAATCGTGTGTCCGCCAAGGCTGGCCCGACGCGCACGCTGCAACACCGAGAATTGATACTTTTGATTCGGTCCACCGGCCCCGATAGCGGTCGCCCGACCAACGAGCCTCACCGTCGCGAAGGTTTTCCGCCCGGATCAGGCGGTTCGTGTCACGGCCGGCATCCGGGCGTCATATCCTGCACCGGCTATCATACTTTGCTGTCTTCTCGTTTCACGTCCGCCATGGCCTCAGGCTCTAACTCTTCCGCGGACCGGTTCAGGTGGACAAAAATCCCCCAGGAGGCAAGAAGCAAGGCTGTCGACGCAATCAGCCCGGCCGCATAGCGAAGCTGCGATGGATCCTGATGAAGCGCTTTGAACGTTGCCACGAGCCCTTCGATGGCGAGCGCGACGACAACCACCACCAGGAAGCGCGACATGAAACGCCGAACCCGCGTCGGCGCACTCACGTCAGCCTCCCGTATGACCTCTTCCTCTACGATGGTCTCGGCGATCTGCAAAGCGACAACGGCGCCTGCCAGGAGCCCCAAAGCTTCGATAATGGATTGAGCGCTTCCCTGATCCCATTGACTCGCAAATGCAGTCGATCCGACACGCGCCGCAATCGCAATCAACATTAGCGCGGCGCAGGTGAAGAGAGCAGCCATCAGCCCATGGACGATCGTAAAGAACCGCAAAAAGAACTTCATCTTTTTGGCTCCCTTGAATTGCAAGTGGATGATCCATGCCGTGCTCCATGGCTTACTGAAAGGCGCGCCGGCAGGGCTGATTGTAGAGGCCGACCGGATGGCCCTGACAATGGGGCCAAACCCGCGCTTGGCACATTATCATTTCGGAGCGCCAGCGCTGGACACAGGTCCCGGACCGTTCCTGGCGTGCCGGGTAGGCGAACCAGCGTAGTCTGCCGAGCCGGCGTGAGATCAAACTATTGCCATGCCTGCGCGCCAAACCCGGCTAGCCGGACAACGGTGACGCATAACAACGGAGACCGGGCGAAGAAGGATGGGTCGTGTCGACCGTGGACATTCGCGCTCGCTGGGTAGGGGGCTTATGTATTGGTGGGTGAAATAGAAGGTGAGGTCGGCAATTGCATGCCCATTCCGAAGAATCGCAGTCTCCGCGCACCCTCCGGATAGCGCGCCGACGCGGCTGAAATCGCGGAGGCGTGTCGTCGACTTCCCATAACGGGCCGAGAATGCGAGCGTCGAAGCTAAAGGGACCCTGCCGCGACGCAATGAATCAAAGACCCGCCATGTTCTGTTCTTTCGGTTCGATGGCGCCCAGCTTCTTGACGACCTCGAACCGGCCGCCCGCCGCTTGGGCGATGTACATGTTCATGCGGACGTGATGCTGCCCAGGCACCATCTCCGCCGGGCCGCCGGGTCCTTGCGCGATCTTCGCGTGGTCGAGCGCCGCGATCACTTTATCCTGATCGATGGTGTCCGCCTCGCGCACCGCCGCCTCCCAGAGCTTCATGCCGCGATAGAGACCGGTGCAGGCACTGCCGGCGGTGAACTGCGCGCTGCCGGGAAAGAGTTCGTTGTAGCGCGCGAGCAGATCGCAGCTGAATGGATCGTCGAGTGCCTGGTAATAGTCGAGGCAGCCGTAGAGACCTTCGACTTGCCCGGCCGGCACCAGATTGAGAAAGTTCTCGTCGAAGTAGGTGCAGACGAGCTTACCGCCTCGCTTCTGGAAGCCGGAGCGGTAGAGCTCCTCGAAGAACGGCGTGAGCCCTGGCGGGACGATGGTATGGAAAACTACGTCGGCACCGCTGGCCACGATCTTTCTCACTGTCTCGCGATAGTCTGTGTGATCGAGCGGATAGTATTCCTCCCCGACGATCTGGCCGCCGTTTGCGGTAACGAGCTCACGCACCTTCCTGTTCATCACATGTGGCCAGATGTAGTCGGCCGAAGGCAGATAGAACGTCTTCGCCCCCGTCGTCTGCATGAGCCAGGGAATGAGCGGTTCGAGCTGCTGTGCCGGTACCGGGCCGGTGCAGAAGACTAGCGGGTCCGCCTCCTGACCTTCGTACTGCTCGGGGTAGATGTATAGCTTGCCGTTCTTCTTGACGGGGCCCTTGATCGCCTGTCGCGTGGAGCTGTAGATTCCGCCGAGCAGCACGTCGACCCGATCGCGCTCGATCAGCCTGGTGGCCTTCGCCGTTGCCACGCTATCCGTAGTCGCGCCGTCCTCAAGACAGAGCGCGAGTTGCCGCCCGAGCAGACCCCCGCTCGCATTGATGTCGTCGATCACCATTTTTGCCACGTTGGCATCGGCGATGCCCATGAACGAGAGTGCGCCGGTCTGCTCGGCGACGACTCCGATCTTTATGGCGGATTGGGTCATGACGTCCTCCTGATCTCCCCCCGGCTGGCAACCTTCCAGGCGACCGCTGTGGAGCGCGATTACATCGACACCATCGAAGCAGTATAGGACGAGTAACCGCAACATTTTCCAATTTCGACCGCTCGGCCCAGCGGCGGCAATTGGCCGATTGCTGGTGGCCGACTCGTCCCGTACCCTTCAGCGCGAAGGCTAGGCGCGTTCGACACTGTCTGCGAGCGCGCGCAACAAGGCTGCCCCATCGCCGCGCCAGGCGCTGCCGTGCATGCAGGCCAGCGTGGTCGGCTGCAATGCAGCAAGGCGCTCCAGCATTGCGCGGGCGTTCCTCGTATGTGAGAAGTAGTCCATCTCGTGACGGAATGCCTCGCTCGGCTCGAGGATATCGCCCTCGGTAAGCGGCGGGTTATGTGAGCCGCCCTGGGTAAACAAGTCGCCACAGAGTAAGGTTGCCGACGCTGTCTCCATGAGAAACCCGCATTCCCACGCGTGCGGCAAATGCGGCGTATCAAGCCAGCGCACGCTATGCTGCCCTAACGGGATTGTCTCGTCGTCAGCCAGCGCTCGCGGCGGCCGGTCAGCATAATCACTCACCGAAACCATGGCCGCTATCTGGCCGCAAATGGGCTCCGCATGCGGCGCTGCAGCGAGAAATTCATTGAGTGCGCCGCATTCGTCGGCTTCGAAATGTGAGAATCCGACATAACGCAAACGATCGATTGGTATGATTCGCTCCACTGCTTCCCGGACGACCGGAAACAGCCTGCGCAGACCAGTATGAAATAACAGCGGATCGTCGTCGTCGATCAGGTACTGGTTGAACGAGAATCCGCCGCCACCGGGAATCTGGACGGGCGTGGAGATGCGATAGATGCGCTCCGAAATCTCGTGGATTGTGGTATCGCTTGAAAGGGATAGGGCTGCCATGGTGCGCTCCTTTCCTGGGTGACCGACGTAGTCCAGCTTCGGTCAAATCGACGGTGCACGTTTGCCGATTGTCGATCATTCAGGTACTGATGTCCAATGAGCACTTCTGGCTCAGTCCGACACAATCGACATCGATCTGGAAATCGCCGACAATCGACAACCGCCTCGATCCTCGCGTTTCACCCAGAACCATGCGTAATATCGCCTATCTGCTTATCTCGATCGTGCTTGCCTTGCCGTTCTCGGCACTGGCGCTCGGCAACGACAATCCAGAGTACGATCAATGCATTCTACTTTCGCTCAGAAACAGCGAGAGCCGCATAGCGGCGGGCGCAATCAAAGACTCGTGCGACGCGCTCTACAGAAACAGCGCGCTGCTATTACCTCGCGAAAAATCGTATTACGCGTGTGTCCTGCAGAATGTACAGGGCGTGAGGGACGCGTTTGCGGTTCACGAAATCCAGCGAGCATGCCGACGCCAGAATCAGATGTGAAATGTGCCGGCTAAGGTGTGCATGCACGCTCCGGTGCAGCTTGGGATGAGGTGGTTACCGGTCGACTTGCAACGGATCAGCTGTACGTTGCGCAGCGGACCGCGCGCGGCCCAAGGGGACACTCCCCAAGGTGGTATCAATCGTGGGCAACCCACCGTGAGTCGGTGATTCGGACAAACGCGGGTCCCTGAACGGAGACCTGCGACTCTGTCGCCATCCCAATCTGGCAGGGGGACCGCAAAGCCTGTCATTCCCTGCACAACATAGGGTCATCACAGTCCGCACAAGAACATCGCGTAGACTCGTCGCGAAATGAACTCCAGTTTCGCGGATGCAGAAATGATGCCGTTACGCCGATCGATCGAGACTTATATTTTTGCCAAAGATCGCAACCGCCCGCATCTGCTCTCCCGGGCATTCTCTGCTGACGCGGAACTCGTCATCGATGTCAAAACCGATGAGATAACGTTTCCGACGACAACGAAAGGCCTGCCCGGCATATCGGCTGTTGTGGTCAGTGAGTTCGCACAACGTTATGAAAATATCTATACCTTTTGCATGGAAATTCCGCCGGATGGAGCGGCCGCATTTCGCTGCAATTGGCTCGTCTGCATGACGGAGAAACTTTCGGGCGCAGTGCGGGTAGGCTTCGGGAACTACGAATGGTGTTGTCGAGACGATTCCAACTTGATCTCAAGGCTCAAGATCACGATCGAGGAGATGAGGAACTTGCCGGGCGAACTAGGTGACTCGATTCTTGAATGGGCCAGCATGCTTCCATATCCTTGGTGCTCTCCCGATTTGCTGCTGCAAAACGCCCCGGACATCCCGGTCATCCAGGAGATCGTGGCGAGTCTCGCGCACTGTCAATCTGGGCCGGCTGACCTTGCCGGAGGCCACTGATGGCGTGGCGAGGCGAGTCGTCAAGCGCTACCGAAATGACCGTTTCGTGAAAGTGCGGCCGTCCGCGGTGGGCCGTTACCATCGACATTCCGGCGCCCTGGAAGCTAAGTAGTTACGCAGCGCGTGAACGGAAGAGGGCGTCCGTGCAGCAATGGGCCAACTGGACCGGCCTCCGCTTTGACTGCCGACGTGAGGACAAGACTTGCCACACCCGCGCCGGGCTGACAAAGCAGCATTCGATGCCGCGCACCGGTCCGCGCTCAGGACTGCCTTAGCGAGGTGAGGCGGGCCCTATCGGACAGGGCTTCTGAGGATAGAGCAAGAGCGGCTAGGCGCAATGTCTTGAACATGAGCGACCATAACGCAAGTCGCACAATCCAGATATCCAGACCATGCAAGCTCACGTTGACGCCACTTGCGCATACACGAAGCGCTTCGATGCCGTGCTCGCGTACATCGAAACGAACATCGAGGGCGACCTGTCTGTGGAAGCGCTAAGCCGCGTCGCGAACTTCTCCAGGTTCCATTTTCATCGACAGTTTGCCGCATATGTGGGAGTGCCGGTCGCACGCTTCGTGCAGCTGATGCGCTTGCGCAAGGCCGCCCAGCGCCTGGCTTCACGCGAATTCTGTTCGGTGCTCGACGCCGCGCTCGACGCGGGCTTTGACAGCCCCGAAGCCTTCAGCCGGGCTTTCAAGCGTGCGTTTGGCGTGACGCCGAGCTCGTTTCGCCAGCATCCGAATTGGCAGATCTGGAGCGCGACTTTTGTCGTCCCCTATCTTTCGAGGAAACTCACCATGCAAGTACGGATTGTCGATTTTTTGGAAACTCGCGTCGCCGCGCTTGAACACTGCGGATCGATCGGGCTCGTCAACGAAAGCGTGCGCAAGTTCGTCGACTGGCGTAAGCAAAGTGGGCAGTCTCCCATTGCGTCGAGCAGAACGTTTGGTATCCCGCGCAATAACCCTGACACGACGCCGGCAGATGCGTTTCGCTTCGACATCTGCGGAGAAATCGACGAGCCAGTGGCCGCGAACGCCTACAATATCCACGAACTCGTCATTCCGGGCGGTCGATGCGCGGTGGTTCGACATATTGGATCGACCGACCACATCGGCGAAACAATCTATCCGATCTATCGTGACTGGCTTCCCGGAAGCGGAGAGGAACTGCGGGACCATCCACTGTTCTTTCACTACCTGAGCGTCTCTCCGGAAACGCCGCAGGACCAGTGGCAGACCGATATCTACATTCCCCTCGTGTAACAGATTGCCGAGGCGCGGGAGGCAGTGGTTGGGCAGGGATTGACGATTGCGGACTGCGGCTATCCCGTGCCCGTGGTGTGATCTGCATCTCTGGTTCGATGCGACGAGGAGTTGCAAAGTCTCAATGCCGAACATGGAGGAAACGCATGAAAGTCAAAAGAATAGTTGCAAACATCGAGACGCAAGAAGTGAATGACGCGAAGCGGTTCTACCAGGATATATTTGGTCTTGAACTATTGTTCACCTGGGCGTCGACCTGGGCGATGTCGTGACAAAGGCTACGCTCGCCGAGGCACTAAAAATCGCGTTGCGGCGCGTCGGCATGACGGTGACCAAGATCGCCGCTTTGAAGCAGGACAATTGAAATGGAGCAGATCCCTGTCCTCAAGCTTGGCGAATTTCTGCTCGTGTCAATTCAGGTTGAACTGCACGATGAATTGGTGCTGAGCTTGCAGGACGACTTAACGTTGCGAATCGAGAAGACCCGTGCAAAAGGAGTATTGATCGACATCTCCGCTCTGGAAATTGTCGATTCGTTTATCGGTCGAACGCTGGGTCGTATTGCCGCCATGGCGCGTGTGATGGACGCCACCACCGTATTGGTGGGCATGCGGCCTGCTGTGGCTATTACGCTGGTTGAACTGGGGATGTCTAAGGTATCCGCACGGCACTCGATGTCGACAAGGGGACGGTTTTGCTGCGCAAGTCGCTTGACGACGCGGGAGACCACTCATCGTTACCCTAAGCGAAGCCGTTCTGGACATTCGCTCGCCCGATCAGGTCAACCTGGCCCGCAAGACGGTTCAGGATTGGGCTACGCGGCTGGCCTTCGGTACGCTCGATCGAACCAAATTCGTTACCGCGGCGAGCGAACTCGCACGTAATACGCTCGTGCATGGCCAAGGGGGGACGCTTACTATATCTGAGGTCGAGCGCGATGGGCGGGTTGGAATCAAACTCGTTTTCGAGGACAACGGGCCAGGTATCCCGGATATCGAACGGGCGCTTCAGGACGGCTTCAGTACAGCCAGGAGCATGGGGTTGGGGTTGGGCGGCGCACGCCGGCTTGTCAACGAGTTCGACATTTCGTCGACAGTGGGTGGCGGTACGAGAGTGAGCATTATTCAATGGAAACGACGCTAAGCCTCGGCGACAAAAGCGGCGTGGCAGACGCGCGCAGGCGCGCGATGCATATGGCGCAATCCGTCGGCCTTTCGGAGAAATCGCAGGCAGACGTGGCATTAATTGTGACCGAGGCTGCGACTAACATTCTCAAATATGCCGGCCACGGCGAGATCTCCCTGAAAAGCGCCAGCGAAGACGGGGCCAACAGGCTGGATGTGTTCGCGCTCGATCGAGGCCCCGGTATCGGCAATCTTGGCGCGGCATGTTCCGACGGTTTTTCTACCGGCGGCAGCCTTGGCGCTGGACTCGGAACCATCGCACGGCATTCGACGCTCTTCGACGTGTGTTCGATCGCCGGCAGCGGCACCGCATTATTTGCGCGTGTCGGTGAAGGAGCCGTGGCACAACGCTCGCCGTTTCTGGTCGGCACGAGGGCAACGCCTAAGCTGGGTCAGACTGTAAGCGGCGATGCATGGGCAGTGCGTCACGCGGGAGACAGCATGTGGCTGACGTTGATCGACGGCCTTGGCCATGGTCCGCTTGCAGCCGAAGCGTCACGGCGGGCGGTCGACGTCTTCATGGCGTCCGATCCGAGCGGATCGCCAGCCGATATGCTGCGCAATGTCCATCTGGGCATTAAAGGCACGCGTGGAGCGGTGATGGCAATCGCCAAATTGGACCCGGTCAACTTCATGCTGTCGTTTGCGGGTGTGGGTAATATCATCGCCATCGTCCATGGCGGAGAGACTTCGCAGCATCTGCTTTCGACCGACGGGACCGTCGGCTACAACATGCGCGTAGTCCGGCATACGGAAGCCCGTTGGGTGCCCGGCAGCGTATTCATTGCCACCACGGACGGACTTTCCACGCGCTGGAATCTCAACCGCCATCCCGGATTGACAAGCCGGCATCCGAGTCTTATTGCGAGTGTGCTGCATCGTGACTTCGCACGCGACGTGGACGATGCGACTGTCGTCGTCGTGAAGGCGCTTTGATATGCGGCATCGAATCCTCGCGACGCCCGTCAGTTCCAATTTGAGTCTCGTGGCGGTACGCGATCGGTCGCGTCAGCTCGGCGAACTGTTCGGTCTTGACAGCGTGCAGCGTACGCGCTTCATCACGGCCGTCTCGGAGATATCGCGTAATGCGATCCAGTTCGGCGGTGGCGGCACGCTGACCTTCTTCGTGGGCGATGCGACGGACGCGGCCGAAACGCAGTGTGTCGTCGCGCAGATTAGCGACAAAGGGCCCGGCATTGCCAATCTGGAGACGGTGTTGCTCAACTCCGGCCAGCGGCCCGGCGCGACCGGCGTAGGCATTCCTGGCAGCCGGCGTATGACCGATGGTTTCTTTATTGAGTCGCAACCCGGCAAAGGCACGACCGTGACGCTGGAGATGTTCCTGCCACGTGGCACGGGACGTCTGTCGGTGCGCGACCTTGGCGGCCTCGTCGACCGGCTTACCCAGCGAAAGCCTCAGAGTCCCGTGGAAGAACTCGAGCAGCAAAACCGGGAAATGCTGCTCGCACTTGAGGAGCTTCGCCGCAAGCAGACCGAACTCGAGGAAGCGGATATCCGCAAGAACGAGTTTCTCGCCATGCTCGCACACGAGTTGCGCAATCCGCTCGCCGCCATTTCGCTTTCGCTCGAACTCGAAGCGCATGCCGGTGAAAGCCGTGGGGAGCATACCCTGGCCGTCATTGGGCGGCATACCGCGCAGCTATCGCGGATGGTCGACGACCTGCTCGATGTTTCACGGCTGACGCGTGGGAAGGTGGAACTGCAGACTGAGGTTGTACGGATCGATACGCTTATCGACGGTGGGATCGAGATGGCCGCGGCCGAAATCAGGCGGCGGGGACACCGCATCCAGACGGAGTATCCGCCCGAACAGGTGCGGGTCCGAGTCGACGTCGCGCGGCTCAAGCAGGTGTTCACCAACATCCATCCACAATGCAGCGCGCTACACGTCGCAGCCCGATTCCATTGCAATTTCCGTCACGCGCGTTGGTAGCGAGGTCGAGATCGCATTTACGGATCACGGTATCGGAATCGATCCCGCCATGCTGCCGAGGGTGTTCGACTTGTTTGCCCAGGCGGGCGGCGGAATCGGCCGCCAGGACGCCGGGCCTGGCATCGGGCTGACCGTCGTGCAGCGGCTTGTACACGATCACGGTGGATCGGTTAAAGCCTATAGCGAGGGGTTCGGCAAGGGCACACGGGTCGTCGTGACGCTGCCCACTGTCAATGAAGAGCTTGTGGACACTCCAAGTCTCGTATCAGCCGGAAAAAGGGTTGGCGAAGAGCACAAAGTGCTGGTCGTTGACGACAACCGGGACTCCGCTGACGCGTTGGCCGCGTTGCTCGAAATGCATGGGCATCGTTGCATGGTTGCATACGACGGTGCATCAGCGCTGAAAATTGCCGGCACGTTTGAAGCGTCTGTCGGTTTTCTCGATCTTGGCCTGCCCGATATGTCTGGGTTCGACCTCGCGAAGCATTTGCTTGGCGGCGAGTCAACATCGCCGACGCTGGTCGCAATGAGCGGGTATTCCACTGAAGCGTTTCGAGCAGAGGCGAGTGAAGCCGGGTTTAGCCACTTCTTTACGAAGCCCGTCCCGATCGAGGCCCTGTTGGACTATCTGGCAGGGATCTGAGAAAGAAGGTCGCGCTCAACGGGACGGTGACGCCGGTTTCGAAAGAAATCGTCACGGCTATTCGTTGATTTGTTGAGCCATATGCGCCGGTGCAGGGTTTCAGTGAGCCGTCGCCAGGTGGCCAGTCGGGAGTTCGCAAAATGATTCGTAAGTATGATCCGGGTGGGCAGACTGCGAATGGTGCGAGTGCCGCATTCGGGTTTTCACTGAGTCGAATCATTGTCGATTTGCCGTCGTATCGCGCGTCGTGTGGATGAGGAGCAAACTACCAACTGGCTTCGAATCCACATCACTTGAAGCGCCGACGGAGATGACAATGACTAGGGTAAGAGTTGCCGGGTTTAGTGTCTCGCTTGACGGCTTTGCCGCGGGAACCGATCAGAGTCTGGATCACCCGCTTGGGGTTCGCGGCGAGGAAATTTTTCAGTGGTTTTTCCCGACGCGGACGTTCTGTCAGATGCTGGGCAAAGAAGGTGGCGAAACGGGCCTTGATGACCGATTCGCGCAACGAGCAATGGAAGGGTTCGGTGCCTTCATTCTCGGTCGCAACATGTTCGGCCCTGTTCGCGGGGAATGGCCGGACGATCGATGGAAAGGCTGGTGGGGTGACAATCCACCGTATCATGCGCCGACCTTCGTACTCACGCACCATCCGCGACCGTCAATCGAGATGCTAGGCGGAACCACATTTCATTTTGTTTCTGGCGGCATTGAGGATGCGTTGGACAAGGCGCGCGAAGCGGCGGGCGGAAAGGACGTGAAGATTGGCGGCGGAGCCGAGACCGTGAAGCAATACGTTCAGGCCGGCTACGTGGACGAGATTCACCTCGCCTTTGCTCCGGTTGCGCTTGGCCAGGGGGAACCGCTCTTTAGCGGACTGGATCTCCGCGCGCTGGGATATCGGACAGTCGAGCATGTACCCACGGACCGAGCCACCCACATTGTCCTCGCGAAGTGAACCGAGAATCGGCCGTCCGCGCAATTTCCTGCAGAGGACGGTCGCTCTGCTCCTGTGGAATTGACCGCAACTGCTACTTTTGCACGGATCCCTCCTGTCCGAAGATATCCGCATCGGTAGTCTTTCCGGAGGAAAATCATGGAATTCGTCCGCATGGTCTGTATGGTCCTGGCCAGCTTCTTCGGCGTACGCAAGCGTTCCAATCATGAGGCAGATCTGGCCAACGTCAACATGGTATTGCTGCCGTTTGTCGCAGTAGCACTCGCTCTGATGATTGGTTTGCTCATCTTCGGCGCTGTTCATCTGATTGTCGATGGGACGAGCTCCTCCCAAGGATTCTGATAGGGACCCATCGGCAGCCAGGCGAGAAGGCGGTTGCGGTCTGCTCAACGAAGTCGCACCTCACACGACCACCTTCCGTCAAAGGACTAAACCGCTCGCGCGGTATGGGGCTCCGGTCCAATGCTAGTGGTTCTGGAGAGGAAGCCGACTCTGTTTTCATGCTGAAGGGCGAGGCAATCCGCCTCGTCGTTCAACGGGAGCAGAGTCATGACCCACACACCTCAGCCCATCAGTCCGCTGCGCCAGCGCATGACCGACGACATGCGCATGCGTCAGCTCGCACCGAAGACGCAGGCCGGTTATCTGCGTGTCGTACGCGAGTTCACGCGCTTTCTCGGACGCTCTCCTGACACCGCCACCGTCGAGGACCTGCGGCGCTACCAGTTGCATCTGGTCGACCAAGGCGTGTCACCCGTGTCGCTCAATGCGGCGATCACCGGACTGAAGTTCTTCTTCGAGATCACGCTCCACGAGCCCGACCTGATGGCACGCATGCAACCCGTGCGCGTGCCTCGCGTCCTGCCGGTCGTGCTCAGCCCGGACGAAGTGGGCCGCCTGATTGCCGCCACCGGCAATCTGAAGCACCAGACCGCACTATCGGTCGCCTACGGTGCCGGCCTGCGCGCCAGTGAAGTGGTGGCGTTGAAGGTCGGCGACGTCGACGGCCAGCGCATGACCCTGCGCATTGAACAGGGCAAGGGCCGCAAGGATCGTTACGCCATGCTCTCGCCGGTGCTGCTTGAACGCCTGCGTGTCTGGTGGCGAGTGGCGCACACGCAGGGCCGGATGCTGGAGCGCGGCTGGCTGTTTCCGGGCCTCGATCCGGTCGATCCGCTCAGCACGCGGCAGCTCAACCGCGCCATCCATGCCGCCGCCGAGGCCGCGAACATCAACAAGCGTGTCTCGATGCACACGCTACGCCACAGCTTTGCGACCCACCTGCTGGAGCAGAAGGTCGACATCCGCGTGATCCAGGTTCTGCTGGGGCACAAGAAGCTGGAGACGACAGCACTCTATGCGCAGGTCGCCACCGACCTGCTGCGCGAGGTGATCAGTCCGCTGGAGAAACTGCAGAACAACGGCTGAACGCGGCGCACAGCCGTGCCCGAAGTCGCGGACGTGTTCCGCGCGCATGGGCCCGTGTGGCGACAGACCGCACAGCTGAGTCTGGGACAGCTGAAGGTCATGTCGGCGATCGAACAGTGCCGCAGCGCGGCGCTGGGTGGTCACGTGTTGCGCTGTTCCGGCTGCGAGCAGATCGAGGTTGCCTACAACTCCTGCCGTAACCGCCATTGCCCGAAGTGCCAGGCGAGCGCCGCGCACCGTTGGCTCGAAGCACGTCAGGCCGATCTGCTACCGGTCGAGTACTACCATGTCGTCTTTACATTGCCCGCCACGATCAGCGCGATCGCCTGGTACAACAAAGCGGTGCTCTACGGCCTGCTGTTCGACGTTGCCGCCGAAACCCTGCGCACTATCGCCGCCGACACAAAGCATCTGGGCGCGCAGGTCGGCGCGACACTCGTGCTGCACACGTGGGGCTCGGCGCTCACGCACCATCCTCACGTACACGGCATCGTTCCCGGCGGAGGCCTCTCGCCAGACGGTGAGCGGTGGGTCGCCTGCCGGCCCGGCTTCTTCCTGCCGGTACGTGTGCTGTCGCGGCTGTTCCGGCGGCGCTTCCTGGAAGAGCTCACCCATGCACATCGCCGGGGCCAGTTGCGTTTCTTTGGTGAGTACGCCGGGCTTGCCGATCCCACTGCCTTCGCACAGTGGCTCGCGCCGCTGCGTACGTGCGAATGGGTCGTATATGCGAAGCGCCCGTTCGCGGGACCGAAAGCGGTGCTTGCGTATCTGTCGCGCTACACGCATCGCGTGGCCATCTCCAATCAGCGGCTCATAGCACTCGACGAACGCGGCGTGACCTTCCGATGGAAGGACTATCGGGCCAGCGGCCGCACACGCCAGAAGACGATGACGCTTGAGCCACAGGAATTCATGCGGCGTTTCCTGCTGCATGTACTGCCTGTCGGCTTCCATCGGATTCGCCACTATGGTCTGCTGGCCAATCCCGTGCGTCGGCAGAATCTGGCTGCGATACGGGCGCTGCTAGACGTGCCAGCTTCCATTATTGTGAGCGAAGGTCCGTCACCGGGCACTCCCGCCCCGAAGTTCGTCTGCCGGCATTGCGGCGCGCCGATGATCATCATCGACATCCTCCTGCGCAGCCACCCAATTCGCGCTCCGCCCACTTGCCGAAGCAACGTATGAAGACGAATCACCCTGGCTGTCCAGACCGACTGTCGGCTCTTCGGCAACGAGCGCCCGGAGAAGACGCTTGTGCCTGTCGTTACCAGCAGACCTTGCCGCGCTCGCGACACCTCTACAGACGTGCAGCATGGAT
This sequence comes from Paraburkholderia aromaticivorans, assembly GCF_002278075.1. Taxonomy (NCBI): domain Bacteria; kingdom Pseudomonadati; phylum Pseudomonadota; class Betaproteobacteria; order Burkholderiales; family Burkholderiaceae; genus Paraburkholderia; species Paraburkholderia aromaticivorans. Next base: position 479,240 of record NZ_CP022991.1, read on the forward strand.
GCAGCAGAATCTTTACGCGACCACCAAACCCTCGCTTCGACTGAAGATTGTGAGTCTCTGCAGTTCATGAGAGCACTTAAATCCCCATAGCAGCGCAATATTCCTGCCGTCCTGGTCCACTCCGCGGTTTCCTCCCTCGAGCGTTGTCCAACGCCTGCCCGCATCCCTCGTCGTGTACTCACGCGGTGGCAGACATGGGCAGGCGTCGAACAACGCTTAACACTCATGGACCTCCGGGTCATCAAGGATTTCGGCGAGTGACGCAATCGCGTTTTCGAAGCGGGCTTCCCAAGGATGTCCGAAGTTGAGCCGGACGCAGTTCTGGAAAGCGTGTCTTGCTGAGAACATGGGGCCTGGCGCAATGCTGATGCCCCGTTCGCTCGCAAGCGCATGAAGCTCCATTGCTCTAACGGATTGCGCAAGCTGTAGCCAGAGCATGTAACCGCCGTCCGGACGCGTCCATCTGACCGAGCTGGGCAGCCACTTATGCAGTGCGGTCTCCATCTGCTCAAGCTGCACGTGAAGCGACGACCGTAGCGAGCGCAGGTGCTTGTCATATCCGCCATGTTCCAGGTAGTCGGCGACACCCGCTTGCGCCGGGATACACGCAGACAGCGTTGTCATCAGCTTGAGCCGGCGTACCTTGTCAGCGTACCGTCCAGCCGTTGCCCAGCCAATTCGATAACCGGGCGCGAGCGTTTTCGAGAATGAACTGCAGTGCATGACAAGTCCTTCCGTATCGAATGCCTTTGCGGGCAACGGACGCTCGCGGCTGAAGTGGAGTTCCTGATAAACATCGTCCTCGATAAGCGGCACCTGTTTTTCGCGCAGCATCTCGACCAATTTGCGTTTCTTCTCGACAGTCAGCGAGGTCCCCGTCGGATTCTGGAAGTTGGGCATGAACCAGCATGCCCGGATTGGATGTTGCTCGAGCGCATCTCGCAGTGCATCCAGGTCGAGGCCCGACACCGGGTCCACGGGAATTTCGACCGCCCTCAGGTCCAGTCGCTCGATTGCCTGCAGTGCGGCGTAGAAGCCGGGCGATTCGACGGCCACGACGTCGCCCGGGCGGGTCACTGCCATCAGGCACAGATTCAGCGCTTCCAGCGCGCCGCTGGTCACGATGATTTCTTCCGGCGCGACGGCGAACCCCGTCGCAACGTATCGCAGCCGGATTTGTTGACGAAGCTGGTCGCTACCGGGCAAGTCTTCAACCGTACTCCATGGGGTGAGCGAGCGAGTGCCCGCGACCAGCGATTTCAGAAGCCGCGCCGACGGAAAGAGTTTCGGCGAAGGAAATGCAGAGCCCAGCGGCACGATGTCTGGGTGCCGCGTCGATTCCAGTACTGAAAAGACCAGGTCGCTAATATCGACCTTCTTGGGCGCCTCCACCGGCTTTTCAGCGGACACCGCGTTGATCGCGGCGCCGGGCGTTACAAAATAGCCGGAGCGTTCTTCGGCGCGGACCAAGCCCCATTGCTCCAGCAGATAGTAAGCGCGAAAGCCAGTAGATTGACTGACGCCGTATTGCGCGATGATCTGGCGCAAAGACGGAAGCTTGGTCCCGACGGGGATTTGCCCCGCGCGGATCTGCTCTGCAAGATTATTCGCAATGGTTTCGAAGCGATTCATAGGTTGACCCTGCGGCGTGCTGGTGCAGCGGAACCTGGAGCGGCCGCGCCTTCGTGACGTCCCCGGGTCCCCTCGATGTTTGTTTGCCATGCTACCCGGATTTGCAGCTTCTCGAGTCAACGGGCTCATGCAAGCCCTGCTGCTGCGCAAGAAATGACCGCATCTGCTTCTTTCCGCTCATCCGTGCCGACGCTACCGTACCCGTGTGCGTCGCGCGGTACGAGCGCGCGCTAAACCAACTGGAACACGTGACCGGAGAAGCTCCCCACCCATGTACCGATACACCGATTTTGACAAAGCATTCGTTAGAAGCCGTGCCGCCCAGTTTCGGGACCAGTTGGGGCGCTGGCAAAGTGGCCAGTTGAGCGAGGAAGACTTTCGTCCGCTCAGACTACAGAACGGCTGGTACGTGCAGCGACACGCTCCCATGTTGCGCGTGGCCGTGCCTTATGGCGAACTGTCGAGCGCACAGCTGCGCGTCCTGGCGCGCATTGCTCGCGAATACGACGACCCGGCTGCGGACGTGTATCGGAGCGCCATGGACGCGCAGGCACGATTGGGGCCGACGCATCTGCCCACCAATACCGCTCACTTCACAACGCGCACCAATGTCCAGTTCAACTGGATTCCATTGGATAAAGCCGCCGACGTAATGGACCTTCTCGCGTCCGTCGACATGCATGGCATTCAGACCAGCGGAAACTGCATCCGGAACATCTCGTGCGACGAACGCGCCGGCGTGGCGGTCGACGAAATTGCCGACCCTCGGCCTTTCGCTGAGCTAATGCGGCAGTGGACAACCCTCCACCCCGAATTTGCCTACCTGCCGCGTAAATTCAAAATCGCCGTCACCGGCTCGACGGAAGACCGGGCGGCCACCGACTGGCACGACGTCGGGCTTCGACTCACACGCAATGACGCGGACGAGCTGGGGTTTCGTGTCTCAGTGGGTGGCGGTATGGGGCGAACGCCAATGATTGCGACTGTTCTTCGGGAGTTCCTGCCATGGAACCAGATCATGAACTACATCGAAGCAGTCGTGCGCGTTTATAACCGTTACGGTAGGCGCGATAACAAATACAAGGCTCGCATCAAGATTCTGGTCAAAACCGAAGGGCAGCGCTACATCGATGAGGTCGAGGAAGAGTTCCGGCAAATCGTCGAACTGGATGGCGGACCGCACACCATTGCAGATGAGGAACTCGACCGTGTGACCGCCGCATTTGTGCCGCCCGTGGCAACGCGCGAGTCTACCGAGAGTTCCACGGAATCGGCAGCCGTCTCGAACCGTTTCGCGCGATGGGTGCAGCGCAACGTGGCGCCGCACAAGGAACCGGCACTGCGCATCGTGACGCTGTCGTTCAAACGACTCGGCCAGGCGCCCGGAGATGCTTCAGCCGAACAGTTAGAGCGCCTCGCAGACCTGGCGGACCGATTTTCCGGGGGCGAAGCGCGCGTGACCCATACGCAGAATATCGTTCTGCCCTGGGTTGCTGCCGACGACCTCCATGCGTTGTGGCAGGCGGCAAGTGAACTCGGCCTCGCCAGCACGAACATTGGATTGCTGACCGACATGATCGCGTGCCCGGGAGGCGACTTTTGCGCGCTTGCCAATGCGCGTTCGATTCCTATCGCTCAGGCATTGGCCGAGCGGTATCAAGACATCGACGAACTGGATGACATCGGCGACATCGACGTGCATATCAGCGGATGCATCAACTCCTGCGGCCATCACCATAGCGGGCACATTGGCGTGTTGGGCGTCGACAAGGACGGGAAGGAGTGGTACCAGATTACGTTGGGCGGAGCCGACGGAACCCTGGCGAGCGGCGCGGCGCAACCGGGCAGGGTGGTGGGTCCTTCCTTCTCCGCGGCTGAAGTGCCCGATGCAATCGAGGCTATCCTCGGCGCCTACCGAGACCTGCGCGAACATCGAGAACAGGGGCGGTACGAGCGCTTCATTGAAACCTTGCGTCGGACCGGCCTCGACCCCTTCAAAGCGGCCGCGAATGGCGCGCGAGCGAACCACGAGGTGCATGCGTGAATAGTCTCCCCCGAATGAAAATCATCGATGGGCGCGCTGCTCGAGATAATGAAGAACCCAACGTTCTGAAGCTGCCCAATGGCGCTGACCCCATGACGCTCGCGGGCAGGATCGCCGGCGTCGAGCGAATTGAACTGCAGTTCCCGCATTTCACCGACGGTCGTGCGTACAGCCAGGCCTATCTCCTGCGCCGCAGGCTGCGCTTCACGGGAGATTTGCGGGCAACGGGCGATGTCCAGATCGACCAACTCCTGCAGATGGCGCGAACCGGCTTCTCCAGCGCCGTGCTCAACGACGGACTCGATCCGGCGGAGGCCGCCCGCCACCTGGAGCAATTTTCCGGGTTCTATCAGCGCGACCTCGCGGGGACTTAGCTTTCTAATTCCCCGGTACGTCTGTTGCTTCGCGTCCCACTGTCAGCGGGCGGGGCCGGCGCTAACTTTAGCCCACCTTAGCGAATTGACGACGGGTGACGTGCGAGCGCCGTCACTTTCATCGTCATATACGGAAACAACGGCAGACCGGAGAGAAGGGTGTGCAGTTCGTCATGCGAGTCGACGTCGAAGATACTGTAGTTCGCGTATTCACCGACCACGCGATGGAGCTGCTGCCATTTGCCCTGACGTTGAAGGTCCTGCGAGTAAGCTTTTTCGCGGGCTTTGATTTCGTCAGCCTGAGCCACCGGCATATCGTGTGGCAGGTGCACATCCATTCTTACGAGATAGAGCATGTGTCTCTCATTTGAAAAGGTAAGGGTCTCTCAGGTCCGCCAGCACACGATTGGAATGACGAAATGTGTCTGGTGCTGTGACGGCAGTGTGTTCAGTTATTTTTTGTCACGACGGTAGAAAGCGAGCTTTTCTTCGTCGATATGCAGGCCTAGCCCCGGTCCCTCGGGCAGGTGAAGGTCGAAGTCCCGATACTGAGGTCGCGCGGTGACGATGTCGTCTTTCAGCAAAAGTGGTCCGAACAACTCCGTTCCCCATGCGAGTTGCGGCAGCGCGCTGAATCCATGAGCTGACGCAATCGACCCAATGCTGCCTTCCAGCATCGTGCCGCCGTACAGCGCTACGCCGGCGGCATCCGCGATAGCGGCCGCGCGCATCATTCCGTAAATGCCTCCGGACTTCGCAATCTTCAACGCGAACACGTCCGCGCATGCGTCACGTACGAGTTCAAGTGCGTCTTCCGGGCCCGTGACGGCTTCGTCCGCCATGATCGGCACGATGAAGCGTGCGGAAAGTCTGGCAAGCGCGCCGCGCTGCTCCCGCGGCGTGGGTTGCTCGATGAGGTCGATACCGGCCGCCTCGAGCGCTTGGATTCCCAGCGAGGCGTCCACTTCGTTCCACGCCTGATTGACGTCGACGGTCACTTTGGCGCGTTCGCCTAGAGCGGACTTGATTTTCGACACGTGCGCGACGTCATCACGAACGCTACGTCGTCCAATCTTCAACTTGAAGGTGTTGTGGCGCCGCTGCGCGAGCAGCGTTTCCGCTTCTTCTATGTCCCGTTGTGTATCGCCGCTTGCGAGCGTCCAGAGGACAGGGAGTGTCTTGCGAACAGCGCCGCCAAGCAGCGTGGAGACCGGAACACCGAGGCGCTTGCCCTGTGCGTCCAGCAATGCAGTTTCAATCGCGCATTTTGCAAAGCGGTTTCCTCGCGCGACCTTATTCAGCTTGAGCATGGCGCCATTCACGTTGGTCGCGTCCAGCCCGGCAAGCGCAGGTGCGAGGTAGGTGTCGATGGTCAGCTTGATACCTTCGGGGCTCTCTTCGCCATACGACAAGCCGCCAATCGTGGTGGCCTCGCCAATGCCCTCGATGCCGTCGCTCGAGCGCAGACGAACGATAACCAAGGTTTGTTGCTGCATCGTCGCCATGGCCAACTGATGCGCGCGAATGGTTGGAAGGTCAACCAGGATGGCTTCGACGGAGGTGATTTGGGCGTTCATACCTTGGATGGCTGAGTAGTTGGGTTGACGCAGTATTGCGTGCCCAATAACCGCCTGTCCAACACCATTAACGTCTAGCCTGATACCGTGCGGGTATGGTGGCCGTCAACGCGCCCAGTCCGCGCGGGGTGTGTAGGGTATTTTCTCTTCTTCGTAGAGCCGATAGATGAGTTCGAGCATTTCCGAAATGTCGCGCGATTCATCGAGTGCGCGCATGCTCATGATGATTGGGGACACCAAAGTTGGGTCGTCCAGTTCTTTGTAGCTCACATCGTCTCGCTTCAGCCCGTACACGCTGCTGGGCACAACTGCGATGCCTTCTCCCGCTGCGACGAGGCCAAGCGCAATCTGCAATTCCCGCACTTCATATATCTTGCGGGGTTTGAGGCCGCGGTCGTCAAATGCCGACAGCACCTGGTCGGCATAGCTGGGGCGGGGCGCTTTGGGAAAGATAATGAGCGTCTCATTGACCAGGTCACGCAGAGCGACAACGGGTTTGGCAACCGAAAGCGGATGGCCATCCGGAAAGGCAACAATCATTTTCTCCTCGCGAAGAATCACCCGGCGGATGTTTGCGTCCTCGTGCCGGATGCGGCCAAATCCGACATCGATGCGACCGTCCTTCAATGCTCGGATCTGGTCCATCGTCGACATCTCATGCAGGCTGAGCTCAACCGTTGTGTGCTCGTCGCGGAAACGCCGGATGATTTTCGGCAGCATCCCGTACAACGTGGAACCCACGAACCCGACCGAGAGACTGCGCTCAATGTTGCCCACGCGCCGTGTCATGGATTCAAGGTCTGCCGTCTGCGCCAACAACTGCGCAGCGTGAGAATAGAAAAACTTCCCCGTCTCCGTCAGCTTGAGCGGCCGCGAGTTGCGCTCCAGTAGCTGCACGCCCAGATTCTCTTCGAGTTGCTGTATCTGGCGGCTCAGAGGCGGTTGCGCAATGTTCAGCCGTTGTGCTGCGCGCGTGAAGTTGCGTTCTTCGGCCACCGCGACGAAATAACGTAGATGCCGCAGTTCCATTTCGATACCTCCAGGATATAGCCCGATACTAAAACGGTGTTGGACGACGCCTTCTCACGTCCATTATCCTGCATTCACACTCAGTTTCGGCATTCGATTATACCTTCTGTAGATAGATGGCTCGAAACCGAATCACGGGTTAACCCGACCAGAAAATACAGAGATTCAGGAGCAGACATGAGCGTCAAAGTGTTTGATACGAAGGAAGTTCAGGACCTGTTGAGGGCTGCTGCGAACCTTGGAAGTGAGGACGGCAATGCCCGCGCAAAGCAGATTGTCAATCGCCTGCTGGGCGACCTGTTCAAGGCCATCGACGACCTCGACATGACGCCCGACGAAATCTGGGCCGGCGTCCACTACTTCAACAAGCTTGGTCAGGACGGCGAAGCTGCACTGCTTGCTGCTGGTCTCGGTCTGGAGAAATTCCTCGATATCCGCATGGACGCGGAAGATAAGGCGGCGGATATCAATGGCGGTACGCCGCGTACCATCGAAGGCCCACTTTATGTGGCCGGCGCACCGGTGCGCGATGGTGTCGCGAAGATTGACGTCAATCCGGACGAGGACGCGGGGCCGCTCGTGATCCGCGGAACGGTAACCGGTCCGGACGGCCAGCCCGTCGCGGGTGCGGTTGTCGAATGCTGGCACGCCAATTCCAAAGGTTTCTACTCGCATTTCGACCCGACTGGCGCGCAGAGCGACTTCAATCTTCGCGGCGCGGTGAGCACCGATGCGAATGGCAAGTACGAGTTTCGTACGCTCATGCCAGTCGGGTACGGCTGTCCGCCGCACGGCGCGACTCAACAGTTGTTGAATGTCCTTGCCCGCCATGGAAATCGTCCGGCCCACGTGCACTTCTTCGCTACCTCCGACAAGTACCGCAAGCTGACGACTCAGATCAATATCGAAGGCGACCCGCTCATTTGGGACGATTTCGCTTATGCGACTCGCGAAGATCTGATTCCGCATGTGGTCGAAAAGACCGGCGGCACCGCTTTGGGTCTGAAAGCGGACGAGTACAAGGAAATCGAGTTCAACATTGAGTTGACTCCACGGGTACAAGGCAAGGACAACCAGTTGGTCAATCGTCTGCGAGCGTCTGCCACGGCGTAACGCTCATCGCGGCCACAGCGTCGTATCACAGTTGCCGCCTGATTCTGCGCAAAATCCTCTTACACCGATGCGCGTGCCCGCTTACCTGAGCACGCGTGGGGAGAACACTTATGTCCGCCATTATCGACAAAGCCAGGCAGCTGGATGAACTGCTGCACACCGCCGTTCAGGACGACGAGCAAAACGGTATATTCCGTTGCCGCCGCGACATTTTCACCAACGCCGATTTATACGAACTCGAGATGAAACACATCTTCGAGAATAACTGGGTGTACCTGGCGCACGAAAGCCAGATTGCCAATAACAACGACTACTACACCACGTGGATTGGTCGTCAGCCTATTGTTATCACGCGCGACAAAGCCGGTGAGTTGCATGCGGTCATTAACGCTTGCGCACACAAGGGTGCGATGCTGTGTCGCCGCAAGCACGGCAATAAAGGCAGCTTCACCTGCCCGTTCCACGGCTGGACGTTTTCGAACTCGGGCAAGCTGCTCAAGGTAAAGGATGAGAAGACCACCGAGTATCCCGTGCAATTCAACAAGCAAGGCTCGCATGACCTGCGAAAGGTGGCCCGCTTCCAGAGCTATCAGGGTTTCCTGTTCGGCAGCTTGAACGCGGACGTGATGCCTCTCGAGGAATATCTGGGTGAGACAAAGGTCATCATCGATCAAATCGTCGCGCAGGCGCCGAACGGCCTCGAAGTGCTGCGCGGCAATTCATCCTACATCTACGACGGCAACTGGAAGATGCAGATGGAAAACGGCTGCGACGGCTACCACGTCAGCACCGTGCATTGGAACTATGCCGCAACGATGGGCCGGCGCAAGGAAGAGGGCACGAAGGCCGTGGATGCGAATGGCTGGAGCAAGTCGGTAGCCGGTGTTTACGGCTTCGAGCATGGCCACATCCTGCTGTGGACCAACTCGATGAACCCGGAAGTGCGTCCGGTCTATGAACATCGCGAAGAGATTGCGTCGCGCGTTGGTGAGGACAAGGCAAAGTTTATCGTCAACCAGACCCGCAATCTGTGCCTCTATCCGAATGTGTTCCTGATGGACCAGTTCAGCACGCAGATTCGGGTCGTGCGTCCCATCAGCGTCGATAAGACCGAAGTCAGCATCTTCTGCTTCGCTCCAAAGGGTGAAAGTGCGGAAAGCCGTGCGACCCGTATCCGCCAATACGAAGACTTCTTCAACGTGTCCGGTATGGGAACCAGCGACGACCTGGAAGAATTCCGCGCCTGTCAGTCAGGCTACGCGGGTTCGACGACGATGTGGAACGACCTTTCCCGCGGGGCGCCGCTGTGGATTCACGGTGCGGACGAGAACGCGAGGAACATGGGCCTGAACCCGCTGATCTCGGGCGAGCGCAGCGAGGATGAAGGGCTCTTCGTGGTCCAGCATGAATACTGGGTGAAGGTGATGCGCGACGCTCTGCAGAAGGAACAAGCGGAGGCGATGGTATGAACTTCGATTATCAAGAAATCTGCGACGCGTTGTATCGGGAAGCGCGCTTTCTGGATGACCGCCAGTGGGACGAATGGCTTGCCTGCTACACCGAGGATGTTACCTACTGGATGCCCGCCTGGGACGACGACGACAACCTCACTGAAGACCCGCACAGCCAGATCTCGCTGATGTACTACCCGGACCGTGGCGGACTCGAGGACCGAGTGTTTCGCATCAAGACCGAACGCAGCGGCGCTTCGATGCCGGAACCGCGGACCAGCCACAACGTCACCAATGTGGAAGTGCTGGCGGAGCGCGAGAACGAAGTGGACGTTCGATACAACTTCAACACGCTCAACCATCGCTACAAGGTTACTGACCAGTTTTTCGGCACCATCTACGTCACCTTCCGGAAGGTCGGCGAGCGCTTGTTGATTGCCAACAAGAAGATTGCGCTTAAAAACGACTACATCCGCCAGGTACTCGACGTCTACCACGTCTGATGCCAACGGTTGGAACGAGACAGGAAGCAGGAGGCAACATGACCAGTTACAACATTGCACTGAACTTCGAGGATGGGGTGACCCGCTTCGTCGAATGCAAGGCCGGCGAGAAGGTTCTCGACGCCGCCTTTCGCGCCAGGATCAACCTGCCGATGGATTGCTCCGACGGCGTATGCGGCACCTGCAAGTGCCGAGCCGAGAGCGGCAGTTACGACCTGGGCGACGATTACATCGAAGACGCGCTGAGCGACGAGGAGAAAGAAAGCGGCTTAGTCCTCACGTGCCAGATGGTGCCGCAAAGCGACTGCGTGATTGCCGTGCCGGCGTCGTCGGCGGTGTGCAAGACAGAACAGAGCAAGTTTGCCGCGACTGTCAGCAAGGTCGAACCGCATAACGACGCAGCCGTCGTGCTCGAGTTGGATGTGGACGCGGCCGCGCCCGTGTTTCTGGCAGGCCAGTACGTCAATATCGACGTCCCCGGCAGCGGCCAGCATCGTTCGTATTCGTTCTCGTCAGCACCGGGCGAAACCAGAATCAGCTTTCTGATCAAGAAGATTCCCGGTGGTTTGATGAGCACGTGGCTCGAGTCCGCGCAGCCGGGCGACGACGTGCAGTTCACCGGGCCGCTCGGAAGCTTTTATCTGCGCCCGGTTGAGCGGCCGCTGCTATTCCTTGCTGGCGGCACCGGTCTGGCTCCCTTCCTGGCGATGCTGGAGGTGCTGGCGCGCACGAATTCCCAGCAGAGGATCCATCTGATTTACGGCGTGACGAGAGAGCTCGACCTCGTGCAGGTCGATGCGATCGAAGCCTACGTCGCCAGGCTGCCGAACTTCACTTATAGCACCGTCGTTGCCGATGCGGAGTCGAACCATCCCCGCAAAGGCTGGGTGACACAGCACATGCCGGTCGAGTCGTTGAACGACGGCGATGTCGACGTGTATCTGTGCGGCCCCCCTCCGATGGTCGACGCGGTACGTAAGTATTTCGATGAGAACGGCGTGAAGCCGAACAGCTTCCACTACGAGAAGTTCACCCCCAACACTGCACCGGAGCCCGCATGAGCGCCGACCGATTTGCCGGCAAGGTCATGGTCGTCACGGGCGCGGCGCAAGGTATCGGCCGGGGCGTGGCTTTACGGGCAGCGGCCGAAGGCGCCAAAGTGCTGCTGGTGGATCGGGCCGAGTTCATTTCCGAGGTCGCGGCCGAAGCGAACAGTGATGACGCGGCCGGGTTCGTGGCCGACCTCGAGACCTACGAGGGCGCCGCATCGGCAATCGCTTTCGCCGCGAAAAAGTTTGGTCGAGTGGACATTCTCGTCAACGGCGTTGGCGGTGCGATTCGCATGCGTCCTTTCGCCGAGTTCGAACCGGCACACATCGACGCCGAGATCCGCCGTTCGCTTATGCCCACTCTGTACGCTTGCCACGCGGTGCTTCCGTTTATGCTGGAGCAAGGCGGAGGAACCATTGTCAACGTGTCATCGAATGCTACGCGTGGCATCCGTCGCGTGCCGTACTCGGCGGCCAAGGGTGGCGTGAACGCACTGACGCAGTCTCTCGCCATGGAATACGGTGAGCACGGAATTCGCGTCGTAGCGGCCGCGCCGGGCGGAACCGAGGCCCCGCCTCGCCGGGTGCCGCGGAACGCTTCCGGGGACACCGCGCAGGAGAAGGTCTGGATGGGTGAAGCCGTGAAGCAGGTCACGGAGTCGACGTTCTTCAAGCGCTACGGCACGCTCGAGGAACAAATTGCACCGATTCTGTTTCTCGCGTCTGATGACGCAGGCTATATCACTGGCGCAGTACTCCCGGTCGCCGGTGGGGACAACGGCTGACAACGCCGACAATCGCAAGTTCGTACTGGAAAGGAAGCGAGATCCGTGACTGAACGCAAAGCCATCATCCCGGCGGGTATGGAAGCGGTGTACGAGAAGATTCGTTATGCGCCCGCTATCAAGGCCGGCAACACCATTTACGTATCCGGCCAGATTGGCCGCGACGCGTCCATGCAGCTCGTCGAAGGTCGCGAGGCCCAGATGGTCCAGGCCTTCGAAAACCTCAAGCTTGTTCTGGATGCCGCGGGCGCGTCGTTGAGCGACGTGGTTGACCTGACCACGTTCCATACCGACATGCGCGACCTTCCGCTCTTCATGCAGGTGCGTGACCGGTATCTTGCGACGCACCCGCGACCGGCCTGGACGGCAGTCGGCGCACATATGCTCGGCGGGACGGCCGGCTATATCGTCGAAATCAAGGCTGTGGCAATACTGCCTGGGTAGGGTGCGGCTATCGCATTCCCTCAAAAAGCAGGTGGGTGTGTCTGGCGAAATCTGTCAGCCGGCAAGACACGAGGTCGTTGAGCTGCGTTCGGATCGCGCGGATGACATAACGTCATTTTCGATGAGCGCGGCCATCCGCTCCAGGTCGCCACGCGCGTCGCCATGCTGGATGGCGCGTAGTCCATGTCGGCTTACTGCGCACGCAACCGCTCAAGGCGTGCCTGCAGTTCGCGTCTGCAGCATGTACAAGCGCGCATCCTGCACGGTGAACTCGATGTCCTGCATGTCGCCGAACGCGCGCTCGAGGCGCGTCGCGGCGTCACGCAACGCTTCCCAAACCGCGGGCATCGCGTGAGCGAATGCTTCGTGGCCATGCGCGTTACGCCGGCCCGAGACGACATGTTCGCCCTGCGCGTTGAACAGAAAATCGACCCACAGCGTCGGCTCGCCGCTGATCGGGTCTCGTGTGAATCCGACCCCCGCGCCCGAACGCCCCTCCGCATTGCCGAATACCATTGCCTGCACGGTCACGGCGGTCCAGATTGCATCGCTGATGCCGCACTGTTTGCGGCACGCACGGGCCCTGTTTGACTGCCAGCTTGTCAGCACGGCGCCAATGGCGTTCGCCAGTTGAACCTGCGGATCCTGCGGAAATGGCTGGCCGGCGACGCGCTCGTAGGCGGCGAGGCAACGATGGGTGAGGTCGCGCAGTTCGGCGGAATCGAGGACGACATGTCCAGGATGCAGGTTGGATCAGCGTCAGCGTGCGAAAGTCGCCTAGGTTAACCCAGCACCGCCTGCACGGGACGGCGGAGCGAAAGCGGTAGCGTCGGCCCATAGCCGAAGCGCAGAACGATATCAGGCCGCCGGCCAGCGTCGCCGACGAGGGCTGCCAGTTCTGGACGAAAGCGCGCGACCTCGATGGGCTGATTGATGAAGGCGACCTTGATCCCAAGGTGCGCCGCTGTCAGCGCGAAGCGCTGACAGGACCGGCCGACCCTGATCCAATGCATCTTGTCTTGCCGATCGCCGACAAACACGGCGACGCCTGCTGAAGAATCGATTTGGCGGGCACAGGTGTCGTTCTCTGTTCGGGCATTGAAGAACCGTTCGAACGCGAAGCGGCCAAGAACGTTGGGCAGCACGGGATTCCCGCTTGCGGCGGAGAACAGGCCATCGCCCGAGGCCAGGGCGCTGCGCGGGTTGAACCGGATCCACCGCTTCAGTTCGCTAATGAAAGCCGGGTCCGCCATTTGAACGCCGTTGGCGGCAACAATCAGATCTCTCACCTTGCCGATTCGTACCCGGTCCGTGAGGAGGGTCAGGTGAACGCCAGGCGTGTCGGCCGCCTGTTCGAGGAACGCGAGGTCCGCAACAGGAATGGGACGCCTGTCATATTCGACGCGCGTCGATTGTCGTTGGGTAATGGCGGCATAGAGCGGACTCGTGCTCATCGATCCGCTTGCGAATGCATAGCGTGCGCCGTCTGCCTCGGGAGTCATCTGAACCTCGCCGGGCCATCCCGTTGCCGCAGCCGCGATGGCGAGGTTTTCCGCCGCGCATCCCAGGCTCACAAACAGATGATGATCGTTCGGGTCAACAGCGGGTGTGCGGCGGGAGAAGTCCGGCAGAATGTCGATGAACCCGTCACCGGCGTGAAATCGCCAAGGCTGTGTATTGTGACTGTTAGCGGCAAGCGTTGCATAGCGGACGAGGTCGCGAATGTTCGGCGGCACGGTCAGATCGGCGCGCAGGCGCTTTGCATAGGCCTCATAGTCCGTCATCGATCCCACGGACGACATCCAGGCAGTCGTGCTGCCCGCCAGCATCAGGGCGCCACCAGCGCCGATGAAAAACGTTCGCCTGTTCATAGCACATTCCGTACGTTGTCGTGGCTGTCGCGTCGGGGCCGGCGGCGAGCGTGCGATCGCGACAAAGGATGCGCAACCCGTTCGCGCAGTGCGCGCCGCGAAGTCGATCGTAGTCTGCCATTGATCTGTGTCAACGGGTGGATGAGACGTCGGTCCATGCTGGGTCCGTATCGAGACTGGAGACGATCCATGAATGAGCAGATCAAGGAAAAGATACTGGCACTGCTGGATCAGCACCGGATCATGACGATCGCCACGCTAAGGTCGGACGGCTGGCCGCAGGCCACAACCGTAGGCTACGTGAATGAGGGGCTTACGCTTTACTTCCTTTGCGGTCTGGATAGTCAGAAGGCAGCCAATCTGGCCAGAGATGCCCGCGTCTCGCTTGCGATCGATCATGACACTTCGGATCTGATGGCGATTACTGGTTTGTCCATGGCGGCGCACGCGCGACCGGTGACAGATCGTACTGAAGCGGAAAAGGTCCTGCGCATGCTTGCGCTCAAGTATCCGGAACAGGTTACTTTGCCGATGCCAATGCCGTCCCCTGAAGATGTCCGAATATTCCGAGTCACGCCGACGGTCATTTCCGTGCTCGACTATTCGCAAGGCTTCGGCCACACGGATCTCGTCACGTGCTAAAACCCGTTTCGTGAGATGGATGCGGCAAACCATGAGACGGTGCGCTTGCAGGCGGATCAGATGGGCGGCCTGTGCCAAGGCAGGCAGTGTGTATGCCTTGAGCGTTTTCGCGATCGGCTTTGCCCTCGGAGCGATCCGCATCCTGCTGCTTGTCCCGCGTCTGGGGGACACGGCCTCTGTATCGCTGGAAACTCCGGTCATGCTTGCCGTGAGCTGGAGGATGTCGCGATGGAGCGCAAAAAAACACGGCTTGTTGACCGATACCCGCGGCGCGTTGTCGATGGGCGCAATCGCCGCTGCCGTCCTGATGTCTGCGGAGTTGGCAACCGCGGTGCTTTGCTTCAACAGGACTGTGGCCGAGTACTTTGCCGGATTCCGGTCGATGGCCGGGGCGATCGGACTCGCGGCCCAACTTTGCTTCGCCAGCTTCCCATTCCTGCAGGCCACCAGGAACCGAATCGCCTCTAGTGCGTGAAGGCGCTTGCCGAAAACCAGGTGGGCGCCGACCGCTTTTCCATAGCGAAACGCCCCGCATGTTCGCTCGTGAGATGCCGGCGTACAGCCGACGTTCAATACATATAGCCGACGGCGAGCATGATGGAGCGATCGTCGCCGAGTGCGACCGCGTTGCTCAGGCCGCCAGTGTAGTAGTGTTTGTTGAAGATATTGCTCAGGCGCAACGAGGTGTGCCATCGCGGTGCCGTATAACTTACACCGACGTCGCTGACAACAAAGCCCGGAATCGTGTAGCCGTACGCGTAGAGATTACTCTGACCGCGCACGCCCCCGTTGATTTCCCAGCGATAGAGTTCGCCCGGCAGCTTGTAGCGCGTAAACACGTTAAAGCTGTGACGTGGCACGTTGTTGATGCGCTCGCCGTCCGTCGACGGCACCTGGCCGCCGTCGTCGGCTATCACGGCAGCGGTGTAGGCGTAGCCACCGGTCACGCTCAAGTGTTTCGTCAATTCAGTGTTGAAGCCGAATTCGAAGCCGCGAGAATGTTCCTCGCCCACAGCGATACTGTAGCCGTCGTTAATCGGATCGTCTTCGAGCACGTTGCGGCGACGTAGGTCGAAAGCCGCGACCGTCACGCTGGTGCGTCCTTTTTCCACGTCGAACTTCACGCCCGCTTCCCATTGCTTGCCGGTCTCAGGATCAAAGACCTTGCCGTTTACGTCCGCGCCGCTGTTCGGATAGAACGACGTCGCATAGCTCACGTAGGGCCGAACGCCAGGGAACAGTTCGTACATCAGGGCGACGGAGCCCGTGGTTGCGCTGGACGGATTTCCACTGCGCAGGTTGGTGAGTTTGTTGAGCGCGTCGCTCGACGCGTCGTCGTAGCGCACGCCCGCGAGCACGCGCCAGCGCTCGCCGAGCGCGATCTGATCGCGCAGATAGAAGCCGAGGTCGCGAATCGTCGTGTAGGTGTGCGTCTTCGGGTTGGCCGGGCAGGTGATCGTGCCAGTGTAGACCGGGTTGTACATATTGATCGAGCCGACCGTGCACGTGTACGAGGTCGCGTCCTCGCGTCCGCGCATGTAGTCGATGCCCGCCGTGACTTCATGGCGTCCGAGCGCGGTGTCGAAGGTCTTTTGCGCGTTGTTGTCCAGCGAGATCGTGTCTCCGGACCATTGCGAATCCGTGGCGGTACGGCTGAGCGTGACGCCGTTCGAGGCGACCTTGCCGTTGCCGACGAGTTGACCGCCGAGTGAAAACTGCTGCCAGCGGAAATTCTGGTTCACGGTCCACCCCGAATCGAAATGATGGGCGAAGCTGTAGCCGACGCGCGCCTCGTGCCCTGAATAGGGCTGCTCGTCAGGCTCGCCGGTAAACAGGCTGCGTGAGAGGCTGCCGTGCGCGTTTGACAGGACGGAGCCGGACCACGGCAGGCCCTGCTGACGGATGTAATTGCGTTCTTGATAGCTCGTCAGGATCGTGAATTCGGTGCGTGGGCCAAGATCCAGCGACAGCGACGGCGCGATGTAGCGATTGCGCGACCAGACGTAATCGGTGGCGTCGTTCGAGTTCATCGCGAGCGCATTGAGGCGGAACGCGGCTTTGCCGTTCTCCGACAGCGGCGTGCCCATGTCGACGCTCGCCTGATAATAGCCGTGGCTGCCTGCCGTGAGGTCCAGGTTGGCGAACTCATCGGCTTCCGGACGCTTGCTGACCATATTGACCATGCCGCCGGGTAGCACGAGCCCGGAGAGCAGTGTAGCCGGACCCTTGAGCACTTCGATCTGCTGCATGCCGAAAACCTCTTCGGCAAACCGGTTGTTGACCGCCGTGCGCAGCCCGTCGAGATAGACCGAATCCGATGCGGTCTGTCCGCGGATGATGAAGTCGTCCCAGCCGCGACGACCATAAGTGCCGGAGATCACGCCGGGCACGTTGTGCAAGGCTTCGTTGAGAGTCTGGACCTGTTGCGCGTCCATCAGATCACGTGTCACAACGCTGATTGATTGCGGCGTTTCGCTCAATGGAACGGATGACTTCGTGACTTGTGCCGTGGCAGGCATGTCGAACGCGGTGCTCGGCGATCTAGTCTCCGTGACTTTCATCGCGGGGAGTTCGCTGTCGGCAACGCTCGCGGCGGAGTCGGTTTCGTGGTCGGCAGGCGCGGATGGCAAGCTCGATGAAGGCGAAGAGGCGGTGGATGAGTCCGAAGTGGCGGCTTGCGCGTAGGATTGGGACGAACCGAACGCAAAAACGGTAAGGATAGCGAAATAGATGGAATGAGGACGCATCGGTAATGGAGAAGAGCCAGCCTGCGCAAGAGGGTCGTAGAATTACTTTGAAATGAGAATCATTATCAATTGCGGGATCATACTACGGGTTTGCCCTGTCCCGCAATGGCCAGTACGCGCGGATCGGTGTCTTTCCTCGCGGCGGCATCCGACTTCAACGGATGCACAAGTTCGATCCACCTTTGCCGTTTGGTGCGTCGGATATCAAGTCGCCACAGGGATCGGACCGCCAGTAGGTGTTTGAACCGAATGCGACCGCACGATCGCGGCGCGGCTCTATCCGTCCATAGACGAGTCGATGGATCTGAACCGCCGATGGGCGCGGGCCCCAGATTGAACATATGACGCGTATCGGTTGTACAACGCGCGTCGCTCCCGCGGATGCATCGAAGCGACCGATCTCGGGTGACACGTCGAGTGGGCTGGGTGCAATTGCGCGCCGCGGCATGAACGTTGCGCGGAAAAAGTTGGAAAACCCTTTGTTTTGGCCGCGCGAATCGGCGCTGACGAAAATATCGAACATTCACGCTGCGGCAGGGCGGCCGATCTTCTCTGAAGTGGATCGTCTTCCGCCCGTGGCCATTACTGGAGAAATCATGCGCCGCTCGTTCAATAAAGTTGCCTTACCTACCAAAACCATCGGAACACTTGCGGCTGCGGCGACTGCCGCCGCTCTTGGTGCGCTATGGGTCGAACATCGCGCATGCAAAGCAGAACGCGACAACCCGCCTGCCGGCCGTTTTGTCGAAGTAGACGGCGTACCGCTTCACTACGTGGACAAGGGCACAGGGCCCGCCGTCGTGCTTTTGCATGGTAATGCAGTGCTGTTGCAGGATTTTATCGCCAGCGGATTAGTCGACCGGTTAGCTGAGCGCTATCGCGTGATCGCGTTTGACCGCCCAGGTTTCGGCTACAGCGGCCGGCCACGCGACCGCCTGTGGACCGCACAGGCTCAGGCCGCACTGATAGAACAGGCGCTCGTGCAAATCGGCGTCGTGAAACCGGTCGTGCTCGGCCATTCCTGGGGCACTCTGGTCGCGCTGGGTATGGCGGCCGACCGCGCCGCAGACGTACGTGGTCTGGTGCTGGTTTCCGGCTACTACTATCCGACGGCACGCGTCGATGTTGCGCTCACCGCGCCGGCAGCGCTCCCTGTCGTTGGGGACATTCTGCGATACACGGTTTCGCCATTGACCGGCCGACTGTTGTTAAAGCGGGCCGTCGAAGCGATGTTCGCCCCATTGCCCATGCCAGCCGACTTCTTTGATTTTGTTTCTCGAGAAATGATCCTCCGTCCGGTGCAGCTCAAAGCGGACGCCGAGGATGCCGCGTTCATGATCCCCGCTGCGGCAAAGTACAGTGCCCTTTATCCGAACCTCAAGATGCCGGTCAGCATCTTTGCGGGAGCGGATGACAAGGTCATTGATCCCCAATCCAATTCAGTGCGATTACATCGCGAAATCACTCATAGCACGCTCGTAATCGCGCCCGGGGCGGGCCACATGGCGCATTACGCGGTCCCCGATGAAATTGTCGAGGCGATCGACCTGATGAGTTCGGATCAACAGTCCGTTGAACCCGGCGATAGCCAAGCCACCATTGATGACGCGTCGGCGGCGGCTGAAATGCATCGGGCGTGAACCGCGAGGCGTGGCAGACGACTCTGCGCGAGTGCCTCAAGCCCTACGCGTTGGCTCGCGAGCAAGCGACGGGCGGCGGTCATTGACGCTGCCGACAACGGTTTCAGAATCGACTTCCGCCGGATGCCCGGCACCGGAGGCGAAGAAGTGTGCACGGTGCATGCGGCCGGCGCGATGTTGATGCCCGTACCCGACGCGCTCACTGCGTCGGGGCCGCGTTAGGCTTACCGTCGACAGTGTTCCCGGGAGACTGGATTTCTGCCGCGATTGAACCGTGGTTGATGATGGCTACCAGCGAGATACCGCCAATCATATTGCCAAGCAGCGTCGGCACGAAAAACCTCCACAGATAGTCCTCCACGCTTGCAGCGCCGGTCATCACCGCATAGCTTGCCTCGACCGAGCCCGCGATGATGTGCGACAGCCTGCTGATTGCCACGACATAGGTGATGAGCAGAATCGTCACAAGTCGCGCCGAGCGCGCACCTGGGAGCAGCCAGACCATCAGTGCGATGAGCCAGCCGGCAAACACCGCGCGCACTGCCGTCACCGCGAAACTGCCGGAAAACGGCTGTGTGGCTAGCGCGCCTAGCGCCTTGATCACATCGTTGGAAAAAACACCCGGGATCTGGAGCATGGCCGCGAATACTACCGTACCGATTACGTTCGCGAACAGCACGAGTCCCCATAACCGCGCCGTCTTCACGACAGTTTTGAAGTCGCGGCGCGTCAGGACCGGAAGTACCGCACTCAGGGTGCTTTCCGTGAACAATTGCTGCTTGCCAAGAATGACGATGACAAACCCGACCGTATAGCCGAACGATGCAATCAGAGAGCGCTCGACGGTATCAGGCAACGAGCTCTCGATGACCGCCTGGGTCAGAAAGGAGAATCCCATCGACAGCCCTGCGGCAAGGGCCGACATGATCAGCGCACCGGCTGTCCGGTCCATGGCAGCCTCGCCCTCTTCACGGACGACCTCATGGATGACGAGGGCGCGGGGAGACGAATGCTCAGCAGCCTGTCGCTGTTCGCCGTCATCGAGGTGGGGAGAGTTGGAGCCAGTATCGGAACCGGGCATGGTCGTAGTCCTCAGAAAGTCACATGTCATCCGGTTCGAGCAACCGGCCGACGTGGTGTCGCTGCGCACGATCGGTGCCTGCTTATGCGTTGGCTTGCGGGGCGCGTTTTCACCCGTTCGCTGCCTGGCTTCGCCGGCTGGTAGGTAAGAAATCGACGCGTTAGCAGCCGCACGGCGGTAAATACGATCGTGCGGCCGCTTTCGGAGTTCGCGCGATGTGCGCGTGACCAGCCAGTAGTTGACATTAGCGCAACGCAGAATGCGTCATTGCGATGGCGAATTGATTGCGTCATCTGCCGGGTGCACGATAGAACCAGCTTGGCCCAGGCTGTCATCTGGCTATTGGCTTCGATCAGTCTTCCACCGACGATTCTCGCCAATTATTCGATCAAGGAGCCCTGGTTTGCGAAGAGCGGTCAACTGGATATAGGGCGGCCCATGTGGCCTCGTCCAGGATCCCGCTTGTTGGAAGGAGGTGATCGGCCTGAAACCGCACAATTGCCGCTGTTGTTCGTTTTCCGATTACACCGTCGATTGGTCCAGGCTTATAGCCCTGTCTGACCAGTTGAAGCTGGGCCTCGAACAAATCATGATGAACCACGGGCTTTGCTATGTCCTGCGCGGAGCTTTGAATGACGTGTCCATTCGATGCGTCAATTTCGAAGTAAAGCCGCCGTGACTTTGATTCCTCGTCCAAGGTTACGCTGTATGTCTTTGTGCGTTCCGCCCAATTCGCTGCGTGCAGCGCGAAGTCAGACGCAGGGCGTTTGTACATATCGATCGCAGCCCCTACGGTCTTGCTGGCAGCTCCGCGCGCGTCGAGCATTTCTGCCGGTTTGTCACTCAAGCAAAATATCGCGAAAGCAGCAAACAGCAGGAGACCGAGCAACATCGTAATGTGCGACGCGTTTGCTCGCCATATCGCCCGACTTCGGCTCACGATGTCGGTGTCGTCTCTTAGATAATTGACGAGGAGCGCATGGCAGGTCGCCGCACTCCAGATGGAGAAGGCAAGGCACGCCCACGACAGGAGCAGGATCCAGATGTAAGTCGAACCGTTAGGCTTGCCCAGCAGATTGCCTGAGAACGTCGCCGTGAGCGCAAAAATCGCACTCGAAAGCGTGACAATGCCCTTCGAAAACTCACTGAGGACTGTCCACGGGCTCGGCGGAGGATCGGGTGCGCCCGGCGACGGTGACGGCGAAGGCGATGACATGGGAGCGTTTTAGCGAAGCCGCTATTTCTTGATCACACAAATAAATTGATCGAGATTGGTTGCCAGCCAGTGCACAGCATCGAATGCAGTAATCCCTTTGTCCGAGTCCATCTGCTTAAGTATCTGGTACAGGAAAATCGGTACAGCCACCTCGTAGGCTTGCGTTAACCTCTCGACATTTGCTCCTGGAACATTCCATCTGGGATGCGGATCCTCAGTGATCAGGCTGATTACCTCAGCGATGAATTCTGCGGCTTGACGACTGACCGGAACGCCGGTGTAGCCGGAAAAATCATTACACGCCTGCTCGACGCTCTGCAATATCGGAGTAATCATGTGACTATTCCCTTCGCAAGTTTCGACAACGGAAACCATGCACCGAACATCATTTGCATAGATGCTGGCAGGTCAGCGCCCACATCGACTGGAGCGATATACCAGAGCATATGGATTCGACGTGCGCCGTATGTGTGGCATCGCACACTACTTTATCCGCGATAGAGGGGAGGGTGCGGCTCGGTATGCAGGCTCTTTGGAACGATGGCTCCACGCCGACACGCGCTGAGGGAAATGCAACGACTCGACCGTCAACAGGGGCGGTGTCATGCCGAAAACATGAGGCAATCGTCGGCCGTCAAGAGCCGGTCAGTGTCTCGCGTTTGCGAGTACGAGCGATATGCGAATTACCCGCTGCCGGTTCCGGCATGTAGGTCACACGGGTCGGCGCCATTGCGGCGCTAGAAATAGTTTTTCTTCGGCATTGCCAGCCCCTGCGGACCTCCAGTAAATCACGCACTCCGGGGCAAGGTGCCGTCAGTGGTCTAGATATCCCGCACGGTAAACCCAAGAAAATCTCACCATCCGCCACCATCACCCGGATCGACCATGGCGCTTGCGAACGCGGAGCCGGCCGTGCGCTCACTCATACGCCCCGCGGAAGCAGTCGCTTGGCGCCGCTTTCTTTTTTCGCCGAAAACGTCCCGTCTCAAGGGGTTGAGCGGGACGCTATCACAGCCAGAATGATCGGCAATTGGGCCGGTTTTACAAAATGGTGATCGAAACCCGCCCTAAACGATTCGACCCTTTGGGAGGATGCGCGCTGGCCGGTCACCGCCACCAGCAACGGTCTGGGCACGGTGCCGATGCGCCGGATTTCTCTCGCCACTGCGTGACCGTCCCTACCGGGCATCTGGATATCGAGCATCACCACATCAGGACGCCAGGCGGAGTACGCGGCGAGCGCGCTTACTCCGTCTGTAGCCTTTTGGATGATGAAACCGTAAGCCTCGAAGAACAGCACGTAGGCATTGACCAAATCCGGGTCGTCGTCCGCGATGAGTAGGCGCTCCGCTTTCGTAGTGGACATTGGATTCCTGTAGGTTGCCCCTATGAGACGCAATTTGGGGACCCGATAGAATCAACGCAGCTACTTGCGCGTAATATGGATTCATGGCTTTGGCCACTGACCTTTTCCGCTTCTTTGAGGCTAAACATGCGATTGGCCGATTTCATCGTGCGGGACATGGAAACGATTCTGGTGCAATGGGAGACGTTCGCCGCTACGCTGCTGCCGGCAGCCGGGGATATGAAATCACTCGCTCTGCGAGACCACGCGCAACAGATTCTGCACGCCGTAGCGAAGGATCTGTCGACCGCCCAGACGCGGAAAGCGCAAGCCGAAAAGTCGATGGGGCGTGCTCCCATCCTGATCGGGGCGCCAGAGACGGCTGCCCAGACCCATGCCCTTGTGCGGGCGCGAGGCGGATTCGACATTAACCAGCTGGCTGCGGAGTACCGGGCCTTGCGCGCGAGCGTCCTGCGCCTCTGGATGGATGAATGTCAGCCCGAAGTACCGCATCCGGACGATGTCGTCCGGTTCAACGAGGCTATCGACCAGGCGCTCGCCGAATCGGTCGGGTTTTTCAGTGCGCAGGTAGATCAGGCTCGTAATCTCCTGCTTGGCATGCTCGGGCATGACATGCGCAGCCCGCTACAGACCATCGTGCTGACGGCCCAGTATCTGGCGGCATTGAACGCCGGGGAGCAGGTGTCCGTAGCCGCATCCCGCCTGATCAGGAGCGGCGCTCGCATGCAAGCCCTTCTGAACGATATGCTTGATTTCAATCGAACCAGGCTGGGTTTGGGGATCAATATCGCGCCGATAGAGGGCGACCTGGCGACACTGCTTGCCGACGAGCTCGACCAGTTGCGGGCAGCGCACCCAGACTGTCAGATTCATCTCGAAGTGGAAGGGGACTGTCGGGGGCTGTGGGATGGCCGCCGTTTGCAGCAACTGCTCGGCAACCTGGTGTTGAACGCGATCAAATACGGCACGCCGGACGCACCCGTGCGGGTGGCAATGACCGGCGAAGGGCGGCAAGTTCGTTTCGAGGTCAGAAACCAGGGACCTGCCATCGATCGAACGACTATGCAACGGATCTTCGACCCACTGCAGCGTGGCCTGAATCAGCAAGGCTCAAATAACGCCGACGGCAACCTTGGGCTCGGTTTGTATATCGCGCGAGAGATTGCGAAGGCCCATGGCGGCGAGATCGAGGCGCAGTCCGACGACGCAGAAACCGTGTTTGCTGTGCATTTGCCTCGTCGCATGTGGCTGTAACTTCTCTTGCCGACTACGCGGGCCTGTCCTTCTCGAATTCGGTGCGCACCCCAACAGGCAACCAGGGTTCCTTATGGCAGCACCACAATTCGTAGGTCGGCTCGTAAGTTCCAACCCGGTCGAAGGCGCCCAATGGCAGGTCCAACTCGTCGCTTTCGAGATATTCCATGAAGGCCACTGATCCACAGGTCGGACAAAAGTGCCTTTGCGCGGCCGGTGAACTTTGCCACGCCTGAGTCCGACCAGATAATTCCACCGCACTGCGCGCGAACATTGCGTAACCGCCAAACACGTTGCCATGTATCCGTCTCTCGGTTGGTTCAGGGTTGTGTCGACCCAGTCGGGAATGAGCAAGGCGGATGCCCGTCCCGGAGCGCCGGTTCGGCGAACCATTCCACGAATGCCGCGCCTCTGTGGAATGGTCGATGCTGTGAGTTGCCGCACGAATTGGTTTCGCTTGCCCACTCGACGAGAGGCTCACCGCGACTTGAGAGATCCACGTCGGTTGACGTGCGTCAAGCCCTCGCTGGCGTCGAGGGTTAGCTTGGTGATCTGTCATGCCACGCACAGTCCGCGCATGGCAAGACATGCTGGCACTGACGCCGGCTGACGCAATGCGGGATTCCTGCGATGCTCTCGCAAAGTGGATCTTGACTTCGATGAGTCAGCCTCCCCAATCGTATGCTTCATCCATTTCAGGGACGATCTTTCGGCGCCTTCAGCGGCTGATAGGTGCTGATCTTCTTTGCGTTTCCGCGTGCACAACGGATGTGCCGCATGGTGACCGCACACTACTGGAATTCCTGCGTGACGGGACGACCTCGCGGGAAGAGGTCATCCTGAGGCTCGGGCAACCGTCTGCCACGTTCGAAGGCGAAAGGATTGTGACCTACCGGGTCGGCAGCCGTAAGAATGAGGGTTACACGATCTCGCGACAGCGCGAGCACAAGTGGGAAACTGCATCTGACACTTGGGTCGATACCCACTTCAGCCTTGTGCTTGTTTTCGATGACGCAGGTGTCCTGAAGAAACACGCTCTGGGTCAGGTCAGGTAACCGGCAATCACGGGTAAGGTGATTTTGATGGAGGCGAGCGCGCGATGATACCGATGAGAATCACGTTCATCATCGCATGTGCCAGTCTGTGCGCGAGTTACATCGTCGTGCCCGTCAGCTATACCGAATATGGAGACCGCAAGAACGTCTCAAAGGAAACGATAGACAGGATCGTCATCGGTGTGACCACCAAAGAGGATGTGCGCCTTGCCTTGGGCGAACCTGATTTCATTTCTATGGACGAAGCGTGCTTGGGGTACTCCTGGAGTAAGGTGAAGCTGCTTTGGATGGCTGCTGCCGGATATAACGCGACAGGCGGGGCCATCGCACGTGATTACAGGCTAACCATACCGTTCGATGAAAAGAACGTCGTCGTCGAAAAACAATTCACCGCCCGATCGAGTTCGCAGTAGTGTCTGAACGGCGCCAGAAAAGCGCCGGAATGAGTCCGGCGTTGTTGGGTCGATGAGCGGGCCGTTAGTCCGATGGACCCGCTCGCCGTTTGCGACGATCGCGCACCGTTGTCCGCCTGAGCAATGCCTGCAAGCGCAGCGAACGGTGCGGGGCTTGCCGATGAATGTTGGCGACAAGCGTGCCGGGTATGTTCGCCGTCCGATCGTTGCGGGTCAGGCGTTCGACCAATCCCAGCAGGCTTACCGCTTTACGCAGGCAGGTGGCACTGAGCCTGCCGCTCGACAGAGGGGGCAGGTCGTCGACGGTGAGGGCATGACGGATTTCGAGCCGGCAAGCGCGCGTTGCATCGTCGAGTACGATCAGCACGTCGTACTGCCTTGCACGATGACGTGCGTGCCGGTAACGGAAACAGAAGCGAGTGACGGCGGACTGACGGGCCCGCCGCCCCGCTTCCGGCACAAGCATCACATGCCACCGCCATAGAGATCGGGCGAAACACCGCCTAAGGATGAAGCGCTGTCCGCGGCCGGCCTGCCCACCACCATGCAATCGGTCGTCAGAAGCAGCGATGCAACAGAGACCGCGTTCTGCAACGCGGTGCGCGCGACCTTGACCGGGTCGACAATGCCGGCCGCAAACATATCGCCGTACTCGGCGTGTGCCGCGTCGTATCCATACGAACCGTTCGACGCGGCGACTGCATGCACGACCGCGGGGCCGTCCGCGCCGGCGTTCTCCGCGATCTGGCGCAGCGGTGCGGCGAGTGCATTGAAGACGATCTTTGCCCCCGTATCTTGCATCTCCGTGTTGCTGCTGGACTCGAGAAGCACGCAACGGGCGCGCAATAGCGCGACGCCGCCGCCCGGTACGATCCCTTCCTCGACGGCCGCCCGGGTCGCATGCAATGCATCCTCGAAGCGGTTCTTGCGCTCATGGAGCGCGGCCTCAGTTGCGGCGCCAACCTTTATCACGGCGACTCCGCCCGCGAGCTTCGCAAGCCGGCCTGCCAGCGCATCGCGTTCGCGTCCCGCGCCGAGCGTCTCCAGTTGTTGCTTCAGACTGGCGATCCGCCCGTCGATGCCCTTGCGCTCCCCGCCGCCGGCGACGATCGTGGTCGTATCCCGCGTAATCTCGACGCGCCGCGCGGAGCCCAGATCGTCTAGCGTCGCATGTTCGACGGTGCGTCCCGTCTGCGGCGAAATGACCGTAGCACCAGTCAGAGCGGCCAGATCGGCGAGTTGTCCGGAACGTCCCTCACCGAATCCGGGTGAGCGGATCGCACAGCACTTCAGCGTGCCGCGCAGGTGATTGACGACCAGCGTGGCCAGCGCTTCGCCTTCGACTTCGTTGGCGACCAGGAGAAGCGGCTTACCGATGCCGATGATTGCCTCGAGCACGGGCAACCGATGCGAGACAGCCGTAATCGTCGTGTCGCACAGCAGGATGCGCGGCTCTTCCAGCACGAGCTCGCGGTTCTGCGCTTCGACGAACAGGGGCGAGAGGTAGCCGCGCTCGATCAGGGAACCATCAACGATCTCGAGTTCATCGTCGAGCTTCGAGCCGTCCTCGATGCTGATTGCCCCGTCCTTGTGGACACGCTCGACCGCCTGCGCTACCAGCGCGCCGATACTTCCGTCTCCGCTAGCCGAGATAGTCGCTATCTGGCGCATCTCCTCGATGGTGGAGCAAGGCCGCGCCAGGCGATGCAGTTCTTCGACGACGCTTTTGCCGGCCGCTTCGATCGCACGCTTCAGTGCCATTGGGTCGTAGCCTGCGGTCACGCATTTCATGCCTTCGATCATCATCGCCTGGGCAAGGGTGGTCGCGGTGGTCGTGCCGTCGCCGGCCACTTCACTCGTCTTTGTCGCCACCTCGCGCAAGAGTTGCGCGCCCATCGCCTCGAAAGGATCCTGCAATTCGATGGACCGGGCCACGACCACACCCGAATTTGCAATCAGCGGCGGCCCTCCAGGACGTTCGACAATCACGTTGCGCCCGCCTGGGCCGAGGGTAACCTTGACTGCTTCCGCTAATGCGTTGACACCGTCAAGCAGCAAGTGCCTCGCACTCTGATGAAAGACCAGCGACTTGGCCGACACAATTCACCTCCAGATGGGAAACGGGGCTCGCGCGATATGCGAACGCCAGGCACTGGGCGGCAGCGTTGACCCAGGGTCGTGCGCCGCCGGATGCCCCGATTGCGTAGAGCTCAGGAAGCTCTTATTCCACACCTCTGCATGACGTGAAGCGTTGATGTGTGTCAATCCACCTTAGCTGAGACCGTCCACGGAAGTCGCACCCTCGGGCTATCGCAGAGCGGACGTGACTTTTCCATCCATCCGGCTCCCCTTGCCCGTCGTCCAGCGCCGGAATTTAGCGAGCGAACAGGCCCGACGGCTGATGTTTCATGTTGACCACGGGGCTCGCGCGCCCGCTTCAATTTATCGCTTGGGCGTCTGTATTCCGCGAGCAGGTCAGGCTGCCGAGGTTGTTGCTCATGCCCGCGCCGAAACTGCGGTTGTCATTGAAACCGGTTGTCGATTTGCTGAATCCGTATAGTGCAGTAGCCCGGAAATCCAGTCGGGTAAACCACTTCTTGATCCGGACAGGTCACGAGATTCTGTCGCGCCCTAGAGAACGCCGACATCGATGATCTTTCGTCATCGCGATCGGCGATGGTGCCTTTCCAAAAGACCACGAACGAGCCGGCGTGCCTGATGCATGATGCCTCCACACCAGAATCAATTGCGAAACCGCATGACCGTGTCAACCATGGTCGACAAATTGACGGAGTGAGACGAAGCAATGCAACTCGACCAAGCCATGAGTGGTCCGCGAACCCTTTACGACAAGATCTGGGACGCTCACCGGGTCATGAGGCGTGACGATGGACAGGACCTGCTGTTCATAGACAGGCATTTCGTCCACGACGTCACTGCTCAGTCGTTCGACATGTTGCGTGAGCGTGGACTCAAACCGCGCTCTCCCGAGCGTATCTTCGGCACGGCTGATCACTACGTTTCCAGCACGGCGAACGATCTCGCGTCCGTGGCAGATCCCGAGCGGCGAGGCATGATCACGGCTTTGCAACGTGATGCCGCGGAGTCGCGCATCACGCTGTTCGACATGGATGACTCGCGGCGCGGAATCGTCCACGTCGTTGGACCGGAGCAGGGCCTGAGTCTGCCCGGCATGACCGTCGTCTGCGCCGACAGCCACACGTCGACCCACGGCGCGCTCGGCGCGCTGGCGTTCGGCATCGGCGCAACCGAAGTGGCGCACGTGCTCGCCACACAATGCCTGTGGCAGCGCAAATCGAGCAACATGCGCGTCATCCTCGACGGAAGGCCGGGGCAGGGCGTGACCGCCAAAGACCTGATTCTTGCCGTGATTGCGCGGATTGGCGTGGCTGGCGCGGCAGGCCACGTGATCGAGTACGCCGGCCCGGCTATCGCGGGTTTATCGGTGGAAGGACGGTTGACGCTGTGCAACATGACTATCGAGGCGGGCGGCCGTGCCGGAATGATCGCTCCCGACGACACCACTTTCGCTTATCTGTCCGGCCGTCCTTACGCCCCCACAGGCGAGCAGTGGGATCGGGCGATGGCGCGCTGGCACGAACTGTTTACCGACGCAGGCGCGGTGTTCGATCGCGAGGTGAATATCGACGTGGCGGATATCGCGCCCATGGTGACATGGGGAACCACGCCCGAATACGCATGCGCAATCGACCGCCGGGTGCCCGATCCTGCGGAGCAGGCCGACCCTGATCTTCGTGCGTCGATGTTGCGGGCTCTCGACTACATGGGACTGAAGCCTCACGAGGCGCTGGAAGGCGTGGCGATCGATAGAGTGTTTATCGGCTCGTGCACCAACGGGCGGATTGAGGATCTGCGCGGCGCGGCCGAGGTCGCGCGCGGTCGCCGCGTTGCACCCGGCGTCGAGGCATGGGTGGTGCCCGGTTCGCACCAGGTACGCGCGCAGGCCGAAGCCGAAGGGTTGGACCACGTGTTCAGGGAGGCCGGTTTTGAGTGGCGCTTCCCCGGCTGTTCCATGTGCCTCGCAACCAACGGCGATATCGCCGCCCCTGGCCAGCGCTGTGCCTCGACCTCAAACCGTAATTTTGTGGGACGTCAGGGGCCGGGCGTGCGCACGCACCTGATGAGCCCGTCCATGGCCGCCGCCGCCGCGGTGACGGGTCGTTTGACGGACGTGCGCCGCCTCATGGGAGTCTGAACATGGACAGCCTGAACTACCTTGACTCAGCCGCGGTGCCGATTGCCGCCATCAACTGCGATACCGACCAGATACTGCCGGCACGCTTTCTCCAGAAACCCCGTTCCGACGATTTCGGTCAATTTCTGTTCCGTGCGCTGCGCTTCGACCAGGACGGTGCGGAGCGGCCGGACTTTGTGCTCAACCAGACGCCTTACCGGGAGTCCCGCATCGTCGTAGCGAACCACAATTTCGGTTGCGGCTCTTCGCGGGAGCACGCTGTCTGGGCGCTGCATGACTACGGGTTCCGCGCCGCGATCTCGTCGAGCTTCGGCGACATCTTTTTCATCAACTGTTTGAAAAACGGGCTGCTGCCCATCGTGTTGCCCGAGGCCGTGGTTTTGCCACTGCTGGACACCTTGCTGGCCAGTCCGGGTAGCCGCATTGCCATCGACGTGCCCGCACAGACCGCGACGTTGCCCGACGGCTCTATTCATGCCTTCGAGATGGAGCCCTTCGCGAAACAGTGTCTGGTGCGCGGCATGGACGAGATCGACTACACACTGTCGCATCAGGATCGCATTGACGCGTTCGAGCGCAACCATGCCCAGGCTTATTGAAGGCGCACTCATACGGATAGCAACCAAGGAGAAGTTCAAATGAAGATTGCAGTCATGCCGGGTGACGGTATCGGCACGGAGGTGGTGGCGCAGGCTGTCAAGGTACTGCGGATCGTGGCGCCTCATGCCGAGACTCAGGAGGCGCCCGTGGGCGAGGCGGGCATTCAGGCCCATGGTGTGCCGCTTCCCGAATCCACTCTGGCGTTGGCGCGCAAAGCCGATGCGATCCTGTTCGGCGCGGTGGGAGTGGCCGACGAGGCCGATATCCCGCGTGAACGTCGCCCCGGCACGGGATTGCTGCAGTTGCGCGAAGCGCTGACGCTATATGCCAACTTCCGGCCTGCCTACATGTTCCCGGAACTGATCGGCGCTTCGACCTTGCGGCCAGAGGTCGTCGATGGGCTGGATCTCGTCATCGTGCGTGAATTGAATGGCGACGCTTATTTCGGCCAACCCCGAGGGTTCGAAACCAACCAGGCAGGGGAGCGCGTGGGTTTCAACACAATGCGCTATTCGGAATCGGAGGTCGAACGGGTTGCGCGTGCTGCCTTCGAGAGCGCTCGACGCCGCAGCCGCAAGTTGTGCTCGGTGGACAAGGCGAATGTGCTGGAGGCGAGCCAGTTATGGCGCGAAGTGGTCACGCGCGTCGGGCGCGATGACTACCCGGATGTCGAACTGAGCCATCTCTTTGTGGATGCCGCCGCGATGATGCTCATGCGTCGACCCAAGCAGTTCGACGTGATCGTCACGGGCAACCTGTTTGGAGACATTCTCTCGGATGCCGCGGCCATGTTGACGGGTTCGATCGGCATGCTGCCTTCAGCATCGCTGGGCTATAACCGAACGGGCTTGTACGAGCCTGTGCACGGCTCGGCGCCGGACATTGCAGGCAAGGATATCGCCAATCCCCTCGCCGCGATCCTGTCGCTGGCGATGATGCTGCGCGAGAGCTTCGAGATGGAAGATGCCGCGAGGCGCGTCGAGCAGGCCGTGCGTGCAGTGCTGGCCGCCGGCTATCGAACTGCCGACATCCATCAGGAGGGCACGCAATCCGTGGGTACCCGAGACATGGGCGATGCGGTGGTCGAGGCACTGCGCAAGCAGGCAGCGTAAGCGCATCGCGCAGCAGGACGAAAGCCGGCAGCACGAGGATCGGGAGCATGAGGAGCCGATGATCCTCGGCAGTTCTCAGCATCAAAGGAATCGGGGACGTGAAGACCCCGGTCCGTCCTCGGCGGCATGTCGCACCCAAATATCCCCTGAAAGGGAGGAGACAACCATGAAGCTGAAATTTGCCATCGCGCTTTGTGCCGCGTTCGAGCTTGGCTGCGGTTCTGTCGCGGCCGTGGCCAAGGACGTGCCTGAAAAACCCGAACTTCACATTGCGGCGGCCTCCGTCGGCATCACCTATCTGCCCATGCTGGTCGCCATGCAACGCGGCTACTTCAAGGACGAGGGGCTGGATGTGCACATCGCTGCCTTCTCCGGTGGGTCCAAAACATTGGAGGCGTTGTTGGGTGGGAGTTCCGACATGGTGGCGGGCGCCTATTCGAACACCATCACGATGGCTACCAAGGGGCAGCACCTCGTAGTGATCGCAGCGCAGGTCATTTGTCCAGGCTGGATCTTTGGCGTGTCCCAGAAGCGCCAGGCCGAAGTCAAGTCGACGAAGGATCTGAAGGGTATGCGTATCGGCGTGAGTGCGCCGGGCTCAAGCACACACATGGCACTGAACTACATCCTGCACAAGGCAGGCCTTCAGCCCTCGGACGTATCCATCATCGGTGTCGGCCAGGCTGCGGGAGCGGTGGCGGCAGTGAGGGCGGGCCAGATCGATGCGCTGATCGTCAATGATCCGAGCGCCACGATCCTGACCAAAGACGGCAGCCTCAAACCGTTGGAGAACATGCGCACCGCGGAGGGTAACGTCAAGGTGTTCGGCTCGGATTACCCCGAATCGAGCCTGTTCGCGACTCGGGATTTCATCAACAGGAATCCGAAGACGGTACAGGCGGTCGCCAATGCGATCGTGCGCGCGGAGAAATGGATCGCCAAAGCCACGCCCCAGCAGGTCGCGGACAATGTGCCGCCCGAGTATCTGGGCGAGAACAAGGCACTGTATGCAGATGCCTTCACGAACAGCCGCCGTTGCATCGCACAGAACGGGGAGGTCACAGTCAAAGGCGCACAGACCGTGCGTGATGTGCTGTCGGCGTTCGACCCGACTGTGGCGTCGACCAAAATCGATCTCACGTCGACCTACGACAACCGGTTTGTCGAGAAAGCGGCGGAGATCCAGCCATGAGTACCGCACCGTGCACTATCACTCCAGAGCATGGCCAGAGGGCAATGCGTGAGGCTTTGCGCTTTGACAATGTGACCTGCACCTTCGCCGGCAATGGCAAGAACGCTCAGACCTACACGGCCGTTTCCGGCGGGAATTTGACGATCGGCGACGGCGAGTTCGTCTCGATAGTCGGCCCCACGGGCTGTGGCAAGTCCACGTTGCTGAACGTGGCGGCCGGGCTCACCCGGCCTTCGTCGGGCAGTTTGAGCGTGTTCGGCGAGAAACTGAGCAATGGCCTGAACAAGCAAGCTGCCTACCTGTTCCAGGTCGACGCACTCATGCCCTGGAAGACGGCCGAAGAGAACATCGCGGTGGGCCTCATCTTCCGTGGCACGCCCCGCGATGAGGCGCTCAAGGTGGCGCACGAGTGGATCGAGCGGGTGGGTTTGCAAGGCCATGGCAAAAAGTATCCGCACCAGATGTCGGGCGGCATGCGCAAACGTGCCGGCCTCGCGCAGGCCCTGGCGCTCAATCCACGCATCATTCTGATGGACGAACCCTTCAGCGCGCTGGACATTCAGACCCGGCACCTGATGGAAAACGAACTGCTGCGCCTGTGGTCGCGCGACCGCAAGTCCGTGATGTTCGTGACTCACGATCTGGAGGAGGCTATCTCCTTATCGGACCGCGTCATCGTGCTGTCGGCAGGGCCGGGTACGCGGCCTATCGCCGAGTTTGAAATCGACCTTGTGCGTCCACGCGAAATGTCGGAAATCCGCATGACGCAGCGTTTCCTGCAACTGCACACCCAGATCTGGGACGTGCTTCGAGGGGAGGTTCTGAAAAGCTATGCGCGCAATCGTGTTTGACCCAAACAATCGCGTTGTCGTTCTTGTCACGCGGCTCGCACTTCTGTGCGGCGTTCTGTTCTTGTGGTGGATCGGCACCAGTCAGAAATGGTTGTCGCCTTTCTTCTTCGGCGATCCGTTGGGTGTTGTGCGTCGCATCGTCGAATGGACTGTGACCGGCTCGGTGTTTCGCCACCTGTACACGACGCTGCTCGAAACCATGCTGGCGTTCGCCATCGGGACGGTGTCCGGTCTGGCGTGCGGTCTGTGGCTCGCGCTCAATCCGTTTCTCGCGGTCGTGTTCGATCCATTTATAAAGGCCATGAATTCCATGCCGCGCCTGATCTTTGCGCCGATCTTCGCACTTTGGTTTGGCCTCGGCATTTGGTCCAAGGTGGCGCTGGGCGTGACACTCGTCTTCTTCGTGGTTTTCTTCAATGTCTTTCAGGGTGTGCGCGAGGTCAGCCCCGCGGTGTTGTCCAACACCCGCATGCTGGGCGCCAATGCGCGTCAGCTGATGCGGCACGTGTATCTGCCTTCGGCGACGAGCTGGGTGTTCTCAAGCCTGCACAACGCGATTGGTATCGCGTTTGTCGGAAGCGTGGTCGGTGAGTATCTGGGCTCGGAGAAGGGCGTAGGGTATCTGATTCTGCTGGCGGAGGGCGTGTTCGACATCAACTCGGTGATCGCCGGCATTCTTGTGTTGACCTTATTTGCACTGCTGCTCGATACAGCGGTATCCGTCGTCGAGGACTATCTGCTGCGCTGGCGGCCTGTCGCCGGGCAGACCGTGGCCGCGAGCGCATGAGCGTGCGGGCCGCGATCGACAATCCAACATCAAGGAAACTATCTTGCAGACCAATGCAATCAACCTGAAGGAACGCGTCGCCGTCGTGACCGGCGGCGCACAAGGCATCGGCCTGGAGGTCGGCCGCCGGCTGCTGGCTTCTGGCGCGCGCCTCGTGATCTGGGATATCAATGCCGAGGGCCTTGAGCGGACCCGTACTGAACTGGGACGCTCCGATGTTCACGTCGAACCCGTTGATATCGCCGACTATGCCAGCGTCGAAGCTGCCGTCTCGGGTACGCTGAAAGCGGCGGGACGCATCGATATCCTGATCAATAACGCAGCGATCGTCGGCCCCAATGCGACCTTGGCCGAGTATCCCGTCGACCTCTGGAAGCAGGTGATCGACATCGACGTCAACGGCACCTTCCACTGTTGCCGCGCCGTGGTGCCCGCGATGATCCGGCAGAACTACGGCCGCATCGTGAATCTGGCTTCTGTCGCTGGCAAGGAAGGCAACCCGAACGCCGCGGCGTACAGCTCGGCCAAGGCTGCCGTGATTGCCATGACCAAGTCGCTCGGAAAGGAATTGGCGAGCCACGACATCGCGGTCAACTGCGTGACGCCCGCGGTGGCGCGTACACCAGGCGCGATGGAACAGTCGCCCGAGCATATCCGCTACATGCTGGGCAAGATTCCGCGTGGCCGTTTTCTCGAACTCAATGAAGCGGCCGCAATGATTGCCTGGCTTGTCAGTGAAGAGAATTCATTTACCACGGCCTCGGTCTTTGATCTGTCTGGCGGTCGCGCGACCTATTGAAGGGAACACCAAAAATGAAGCTGTTACGCTACGGTCCGCCCGGCGAGGAGAAGCCGGGCCTGCTCGACGCCGATGGAGACTTGCGAGACTTGTCGGGCCATGTGGCCGACATCTCCGGCGACACTCTGCTGCCCGCCAGTCTGGCCCGCCTGAAAGCGCTCGACGTCGCTTCGCTGCCGCGCGTGGAAGGCAATCCGCGCCTCGGCCCATGCGTGGGCGGTACGCGAAAGTTCATCTGCATCGGGCTGAACTACTCCGACCATGCCGCCGAGACGGGCGGCGCGATACCGCCGGAACCCATCGTCTTTATGAAGGCTGTCAGCGCGATCGTAGGTCCGGGCGATGCCATCGAGATCCCGCGCAACGCCCTCAAGACGGATTGGGAGGTCGAACTGGGTGTTGTCATCGGCAAGCCCGCGAAGTACGTGAGCGAGAGCAATGCGATGAATCACGTGGCCGGCTACTGCGTGATCAATGACGTGTCTGAGCGCGCGTTTCAGGCGGAGCGCCAGGGGCAGTGGACCAAGGGCAAGTCGGCCGACACCTTCGGTCCGACGGGCCCGTGGCTGGTGACTTCAGACGAAGTGCGCGATCCGCAAGCACTGCCCATGTGGCTGGAGGTGAATGGCCACCGCTACCAGAACGGTACTACGGCGACCATGATTTACGGCGTGCGTTACCTTGTAGCCTACCTGTCGCAGTTCATGTCGTTGCAGCCGGGCGATATCATATCCACCGGCACGCCGCCGGGCGTTGGGTTGGGACAGAAGCCGCCCGTGTATCTGAAACCGGGTGACGTGGTGACGCTCGGCATCGACGGCCTGGGTCAGCAACGCCAGAACGTCGTACAGGGCTAGAGAATCGCCGCCAAGCCGATCTGGACAACAAGGAGACAACATCGTGCTAACGATCAGGCGCCTGCTGTTGCCGATACTAGCCGCCTGCCTCGCGCTGACGAGCCACTCGGGCGCGAGCGCAGCCCCGGCGCCGGCGCCAGAGAAACCAACACTTCACCTGGCTGCCGCCGGCGTTGGCTTTCCCTATTTGCCCTTCGTCATCGCGCAAAGCCGGGGCTATTTCAAGCAGGCGGGGCTGGACGTGGACATTGGCGTATTTAGCGGCGGCGCGAAGGCGTTGCAGGCAATGTTGGGCGGCAGCGCCGACATGGTCGCGGGTGCTTATTCCAACACGATCACGATGGCGGCTAAGGGACAGAAATTGGTCTCGTTCGTGACGCTGGCTTCTTGCCCGGGCTGGGTGTTCGGCGTGACGCGGGCCAGCCATGACAAGGTCAAGACCTATGCGGATCTTAAGGGAATGCGCATCGGCGTAAGCTCGCCCGGTTCGAGCTTCCACATGGGCGTCAATTATCTGCTGAACAGGGCCGGCCTCAAAACGGGGGATGTCTCGATCGTCGGCGTGGGTTCGTCTGCCGGCGCGATTGCCGCGGCACGCAGCGGGCAGATCGATGCATTGATGAGCAACGACCCGGTCGCGACCGTACTGCAGGGCAGCGGCGATCTCTTTCCGCTGGCCGTGATGCGTGACCCCGCCGGAACCCGTGCGACGCTAGGCGGCGACTACCCGGAAGCGTCTGTCTACACCACGAGCGAGTTCGCGGCCAGGTATCCCAATACGGTGCAAGCCGTGACGAACGCTGTCCTCGCGGCCGAGCGCTGGATGGCGCAGGCCACGCCTGAGCAGGTGGCCGAAGCAGTCCCCGCCCAATATGCTCTCGCCGACAGGACTGTGTTCGCTCGAGCCTACGGCAACATGCAGAATTGCATTTCGCGCGACGGACTGATGACGGACGCCGCAGCGCATACCGTGCGCGATGTGCTTGCTGCCTTCGATCCCGACATCGGCAAGGCCTCGATCGACCTGAAAGCCACGTATGACAATCATTTCGTCGAAAATGCCAGCAAGCACTGACTTGCACGGAGGTCAATGATGGAGAGCGGCATCCATATCGTGGCTGAAGGGCTCAAGTTTCCCGAAGGACCCGTGGCGATGGCCGATGGCTCAATCGTGCTGGTCGAAATCGAGCGCGAGACCATCAGCCGCGTGACGCCCGAGGGCACGGTCAGCGTATTGAAGGAGGTGGGCGGCGGCCCCAACGGCCTGGCCTTGGGGCCGGATGGGGCGTTCTACATCTGCAATAACGGAGGTTTCCTGTTCCGTACCGTTGCCGGTCTGAATCGCACCAAACCAGGCGTACACCCGCGTTATACCAGCGGGCGCATCGAGCGTTTCGACCCACGGACCGGGGATCTGAAGACTTTGTACGACCACTGTGGTGAATACCCGCTACGCGGTCCCAACGACATCGTGTTTGACCACGACGGCGGCTTCTACTTCACCGACTTCGGCAAGAACCGGCTACGCGAGCGCGATCACGCAGGTCTCTATTACGGACGAGCTGACGGATCAATCATCGTTGAAGTAGCCTACCCGCTCACGACGGCCAACGGCGTTGGCCTGTCGCCTGACGATCGTGTCGTGTACGTGGCGGAGACCGAGACCGCGCGCTTATGGGCGTTCGATCTCGAGGCGCCCGGCAGGGCGCGCAGGCATCCTTATCCTTCTCCGCACGGCGGTCGCCTGATTTGCGGATTACCGGGCTACCAACGTTTTGACAGCCTGGCCGTGGACGAGGAGGGAAACATCTGCGTGGCGACGCTGGTCACGGGCTGCATCACAGTGGTGGCGCCCTCCGGTGAGGTACTGCGACAAGTGACGGTGCCCGATGGCATGGTGACCAACATCTGCTTTGGCGGCGCCGACATGAAGACCGCTTACGTTACGCTGTCGGGCACGGGGCGCCTCGCGACCTTGAACTGGCCGCAAGCGGGGTTGAGACTGGCTTACTCCTGACGGCTACGTGCGAGCAAGTGCTTGAGGAAGAGCTGCACCGGTGCGGGGAGCGTTTCGGCCTCGCGCACGCAGATTTTCCAGTGTCGTTCGGCCCAGACTTCGTCGAGCTGCACGGCGACCAAGGGCCCCGAGCTCACATAGCGGCGGGCATGATGTTCAGGCACGAGCCCGATGCCAAGCCGCGCTTCGACCATGCTGCGCACGGGCTCGAAACCATTTACCCTGATCGACAGCTTGAGCGGGTGGTCGAGATCCGCCGCCGCGCGCAAGACGAGCGAATTCAGATAGCTGCCAGCTTGCGGTCCCACTAGTGGGTACTGGGCCATCTCGCGAAACTTCACCTTGTCTGCATGGCTGAGTGGATGATCGGGCGGCATGATCACCACCAGCCGGTCGCTGTGGTATGGAAATACCTGCAGGCCGGCAGCCACCGTCGTGCCGCCGAACACGCCAATGTCGGCTGTGTTCTCCGCGACCGCGCGGACCACGGCTGGGCTCAAACTTTCCTGCAGGTCAATACGCAGTCCCGGGTGGAGTGCCAGGAAGTCGCGAATGTCGTTGGCAATGTACTGGACAATGGTCGAAAGGCTCGCATGTAGCCGGATCTGTCCGCGCACGCCTTCGGCATGGTCGAGCAGTTCACTTTCCATTTGTTTGACATCGCGCAGCAGCACGCGGGCGTGCTGCAAGAGGGCGGTAGCCGCGATCGTCAACCCGAGTCCTTTGTTGCTCCGCACAAAGAGGGCGGTCTTGAGGGTGTCCTCGAGATGAGACATGCGCTTGCTGAGCGCCGAAGGCGCGATGTTTTCGGCTTCTGCCGCGCGAGCAATACTGCCGTGCTCGCAGACGGCAACGAATAGTTTCAGCGACTGGAAATCAAAACGCATTGAGTCTCCCGAGGCGCGGTCTTCTCGTCGCACCGCACTTTCTTGTGGCGGAAAGAAAGTATGCACGGGGGCGGCCGTGAGCGCAAAATTTAAACCGCGCGCGCCATCCTCACCTCACCGCAGCGTAGTGTAGCGACTCTCAGCAGCGTGTCGAGGGTACAAGTCCGCTGAATGCGCACGCCGCGGTTCGGAACGGCGACTGAATGGATGGTTGTTCAACCTGCAGGCACCGCCGACGTTCAATAAGCAAACGTCGGCCATGACCGACTTCCTTCCGTCGGGTATTTAGGGCTTTTCGCGAATCGTGAAGACAGCGGCGGTTTGCATGAAAAACAACGTGCATCTGGACCGGCGCGGTTCGAGGGCCGGCTCGACGCCGGGCCCACTGGCCTCGGCGCGCCAGTCGAGCGCGACCCGACAAGCCTCACCCTTCATGAGCCTCCGAAGCGAGTACGGCAACGCCGTCAGCCGCCCGTACACCCTGGCCCGCTGGCAGCACGAAGAGCGGATTGATTTCTGCTTCGACAATACGCCCGCCAAGCCGCACCGCCATTCGCGCAAACGCGACGATTGCCGTCACCAGGGCATCGATATCAGCGCGTGGCCGTCCGCGATAGCCGTCAAGCAGCGGCCACGTTTTCAGTTCGCGAATCATCTGGTGTGCGTCGTCGCGCGACAGCGGCGCGTCGGCAGAGAGGAGCCGCATGGTCGTGTCCTTGAACAATTCCGCTGTGACGCCGCCCATGCCGAGGAGCAATGCGGTGCCCAACGGGTCCCGATGAAGGCCGAGAAGCAGTTCCGTTCCGCCGGCCACCATCTCCTGAACGAGAAATGCATGCGCGGACAAGCCGGTTGCGGTTTCAACGTCGTCCCGCATGCGGTCCAGGCGCGCCCCGATGCTGTCAGCCGTGACCCCAACCGCTACGCCTCCGACATCGCTCTTGTGGGTGATCGTGTTCGACAGCAGTTTAAGCACGACTTTGTTCCCCAGTTCGCGTGCGGCGCTCTCGGCCTCGTTCGCGTTCGTGACGACAAACTCGCGTACCGCTGTCACATCGAAGCGGGCAAAAAGCGCTTTGGCCTGCGCTTCGTTTAATGATCCGGCCGGAAGATCGCTTACGTCGACTTGCGCTTCAGCGTGTCGTTCGTTCCCACTCAGGGTGTGTGGCAGGTACTGGCCGTGCTGCCACATGGCCGCAAGTGCGCTCGTCACGCTTTCGGGCGACACAAACGCCGGTACTCCCTGTTCGTTGAGCAAGCGCGTGATCTCCGGCGCGTGTGGACTCACAAACGCCATCACCGGTTTGTCACTCCCGGGCAGCGAATCGCGGATTGCGCCAGCCATCAGGTCAGGCATCGCGAGGCCCGACGATCCCACGATCACCACGATTGCGTCGTAAGCCGGACTGTCGAGTAGCGCGCCGATCGCACCACGCAGGAGGGCCGGTTCCAGACCCGCGAGCGTCACATCGATCGGATTGCGGTCGAGTACCGCATGGTCGCCGCTCTGGAGTGCGCGCAGCTTTGCGGCCGTCGCCTCATCGGGAGGCGGAGTCTCAAAGTCAGACATACCGAGGCTATCGGTGACGAGCGTGCCCGCTCCGCCAGTCGAGGTCAGTATTGCCACCCGCCGCCCGCCAAGCCTGCGCCCCGTCGCGAGTGCGTGAGGAATGTCGAGCAAGTCGGAGAACGTCTGGGCGCGAATCACGCCGACGTTGCTAAAAAGCGCGTCGTACATGCGGTCGGAACCCGCCAGCGCGCCGGTATGCGAGACCGCCGAGCGCGCGCCTGATTCCGAGCGCCCGATCTTGAACACCACGACCGGCTTGCCTGCTGCCGCCGCCCGTAACGCCGCGCGCCGGAATCGGTCCGGATGACGCAGTCCTTCCATGTAGAGCGCGATAACAGAGGTCGAATCGTCGTCAACCAGATAATCGACAAAATCCGCCATGTCGAGATCCGCTTCATTGCTCGTCGACACCAGCTTTGACAAGCCGATGCCGCGTGCCGCCGCTCGCGACAACAGCGAACCAAGAATCCCGCCGCTTTGTGATACCACGCCGATCCCGCCGACTGTGAAAGCGTCGGTCTCCAGCGCTCCGCTGGCCGAGAGCGTGATGCGGTCAGTGAGGTTGACGAGTCCGATCGTATTGGGACCGAGCAACCGCATAGACCCTGCTGCCTCGATCAATTGCGCCTGACGCCTCGCACCTTCCTCGCCGATTTCTGCATAGCCGCTCGCCAGCACGATTGCAGCGCTCGTCCCGCGGCTCGCCAGATCCCGCACCGCAAGGTGGGCGCGCTCCGCGCCGAGCAGCACGATTCCGACATCGGGTGCATGCGGCAACGACGCTACGTCGGGATAGCAGGGCAAGCCATCGATCGAGTCGTAACGCGGGTTGACAGGGTAGATGTCGCCGTCGAAGCCGTGCTTCCTGAGGTAAGCCACCGGGCGGCCTGAAGTCTTGGCTGCGTCCGCCGATGCGCCGATCACCGCTACGCTCGTCGGGCGCATCAACTTTGAGATTGCGTTCATGCCGGTCTCCTTCGTGCTCAGCTGGTTTTGTTCAGGAATGCGAGCACCGAGTCGCGATGTTCACTGCTTGTGTAGCAGACGGCCTGTGCCTGGCTGCCTTGTGCAAACACCTGATGCGCGGACAGCTCGTAGCTCTGATTGAGGATGCTCTTGCCGAGCGCGAGTGCCGTGGTCGAACCCTGGCTCAATTCGGCGGCCCAGGCGTGGGCGTCGGCGATGAGCGAATCCGGCTCGCTCAGGCGATCCGCGATGCCGATTTCGAGCGCTTCCTTTGCATCTACCTTGCGGCCGCTGAAGATCAGTTCCTTCGCCCGCGCGAGGCCGACTCGCCGCGGCAAAAAGTACATGCCGCCACCGTCGGGAATCAGCCCGCGTTTGATGTAGCTCCACGTGAAGCTTGCTTCCTGCGACGCGACGATGAAGTCACAGGAGAGCGCCATATCGGCACCCAGGCCCGCCGCTGCGCCGTTGACTGCCGCGATGGTCGGTTTGGGCATCGAGTAAAGCAGATTGACCGTGTGATGAACGAGCTGCTGGCGTGACCAGCCATTGAACGCAACTTCGCCCGCTGGGGCTTCCATGCGCTGCGCCATGCCGCTGACGTCGCCGCCCGCGCAGAATCCCTTGCCGTTGCCGATCAACACTACGGCGCGCACGTCACGGTCACGCGACACGGTCTCCAGCACCGCGATCAGTTCGGTGCGCATTTCGTTGGTAATGGCGTTGCGCTTTTCAGGACGATTCAGCGCGATCGTGGCGACCCGCGAGGTGATGGTGACTTGGACGGTGGAGGTGCTCATGCGTGTCTCGATGGTTGAATTGGAGTCGACTGACAAGGTCAATCTGCCAATGCAGCTTAGCCTCAGCGGCCGCCAGAGACACCCCGTCAATTCCACTCTATGGAACGAAGGCGCAGTCAGCCGAGGGGCGGAGCAATTCCACTGGATGGAATTGGCGGATTGTCATCAACCATTCGGCACCGATAATGGATTCCAACGCAGGACACTTGCCATGACGAACCTGCGACCGAATACAGCCTGGAGACATGATGCACGCAGCCCGTTCCAATCCCATCGACGTCAGCGCGGTCGCGCAACCGCGGACAGAGGCCCTCTACCGGAAAGTCACCTGGCGGCTGCTGCCGTTCCTCTTCATCTGTTACGTCTTCGCCTATCTGGATCGCGCCAATATCGGCTTTGCGCATCTGCAGTTCTCGCGTGACATCGGTCTTTCCGACGCCGCATTCGGTTTGGGCGTAGGACTCTTCTACGTCGGTTACATGGTCTTTGAGGTGCCGAGCAACCTGTGGCTCGCGCGAGTCGGCGTGAGAAAAACGCTCATGCGAATCATGGCGCTATGGGGCATCGTTTCGGCGGGCACAGCGTTCGTGCAAACGCCGACCCAGTTCTACATCGCGCGCGTATTGCTGGGCGCAGCGGAAGCAGGATTTTTCCCCGGCGTGATTCTCTATTTCACCTACTGGTTTCCGGCCGTGCGCCGGGCGCGCGTCACGTCCATCTTCATGACGGCGATCTGCGTATCCGGCATCATCAGTGGGCCGGTGTCGGGATGGATTCTCAATAGCATGTCGGGCTTACTCGGCTATAACGGCTGGCAATGGCTGTTTCTTCTCGAAGGACTCCCGTCGGTGATCGCCGGTGTCTTTGCCTATGTGTATCTGACGGACCGGCCCGAGCAGGCAACCTGGCTCTTGGATGACGAGAAGGCTCTCTTGCTGGCAGAGCTTGATCGCGACGCGCAGACGAAGGCCGCTCGCGCTCATGGTTCGATCTGGGTTGCGTTGAAGGAGCCAAAGTTCTATTTCCTGACGTTCGCCTATTTCAGCGTACCGTGGGCGAGCATCGTCGTGCATATCTGGGCGCCGAGCGTAATCCAGAAAAGCGGCGTGTCGAACTACTGGCACATTGGGCTTCTCTCCGCGATTCCCTATGTGGTCGGCGCAGTGGTGATGTATCTGCTTGGCCGCAACTCGGATCGTATGCTGGAGCGGCGGTGGCACTTTATGGCAAGCGCATTGATGGCCGCGCTGGGCGTCGTGCTTCTGCCGGCGGCGGCGAATCACGCAGCGATTCTGGTGGCACTGCTTTGCGTGGCGACGGCCGGTTATCTGGGCATGCTGTCGCTGTTCTGGACGATGCCACCCGCGTATCTGTCGAGCTCGGTCGCAGCAAGCGGCATTGGCCTCGTTAGCAGCCTCGGGCAGTTCGGCGGGATTTCGGCGCCCTCGGTGATCGGTTACGCATCGACGCACTTCGGTAGCAGCGCCGTGGGCCTCTACGCGGTTGCAGTCGTCTCCATTCTTGGCGGTCTTGCCGTGGTACTCGGTATTCCAGCGCGCGCGATCAGCGAACGCCGGGAATGAACGGGACGCTTGCAGTCTTCAGCCTTCCTGCCGCGCGCATGCGGCCTTAATGTCGTCGCGTAGACGCAGCAGGGGCGCCCCCAGTTCGCTTACAACGCTATCTTTTGACGCCGCCGTGCGGACGCTAAAGTTGAGCACCAGCAAACGGTGTCCGGGAATGGCGAGCGGCGTCGCCAGCGCGATGACTTCCGGCTGCCAACTTGTAGCGCAGAAGCCGCTTCGGCGCACATCATCTACGGCGTCAGTGATTTCGCGCGCGAGGCGTTCCCAGCCGCTGCGTTTGCGCCGCCTGAAGGCGTCCATCAGGGCGGTGAATTCCGCCTGCGGCAGCGCCGCGAGATACGCGCGGCCGAGCGAGGTCAGTTCCATCGGTACGCGTTGTCCCGAGACGATCGTACGCAGCGAGGCTCGCTGGTTA
This sequence comes from Paraburkholderia aromaticivorans, assembly GCF_002278075.1. Lineage (NCBI taxonomy): Bacteria > Pseudomonadati > Pseudomonadota > Betaproteobacteria > Burkholderiales > Burkholderiaceae > Paraburkholderia > Paraburkholderia aromaticivorans. Next base: position 523,202 of record NZ_CP022991.1, read on the forward strand.
TAACGAATGGACTCGAGATAGACCATCTCTTCCCGGTCGGCGCCCGCGATTCCGACATTGATGCGCCTTGCTTGGGCAGTATCGCGAATGAGCGGCCCTGCGGCATTCAGCACTGTGGACCCGCTGCGCAACGCCTGCGCCAGACTGAGAACGGGTAAGCCCAGTCTGTACGCCCGGCGTGCCGCATCGTGCTCGAGATAACCCGCCTCCACGAGCGTTCGCGTCAGGCGGCTTACCGTTGCTTTCGGCAGGCCCGTGCGTTCCGCGAGTTCCCCGTTGCCGAGAAGCGTCGCACCGGGGCCGAACGCGCGCAGCAACTCGAGCCCGCGTTCGAGCGATCGATTCGACGGGGTCGCGTTCGATTCCGGTTGTTGATGGTCGTGGTTCGCCATAGACAGTGAATTTGCCGAGCTTCGCGTGAAAGGATCGATTATCGATGTATGTCAGTACATGCGGCGAGATTCGACACCCGAAAAAACCGGAGATCAACTAAAAAAGAGTAATCCGATGGTCAATGAGAATGCAAGGCTGCGCCACGGTTGGTACGAAATGAGGACGCGCTGACGGTGTGCGACAATGACTCGGCGCGATTCAAACTGGTACCGAGTAAAGCTTTTGCAAGGTGAAACTTTGTCTGATAGGCCCAAGGAACCGAACCGGCGCATGGATGACATCTCCCTATGCGCCGCCATGATCAGGCTCGATGAGAGCAAGAACTTGATCGTCACTGCCTGCAACGCCCCATTCTTTAAATTGACGGGCGGAGCGGACGCAGATAGACAGACTTTTCCCATTCCATTCGATGCACTGGTTACGGAATCCGCGCCGCCCGGATTTCGCGAGAAACTGCTCGCGTGCTTTGCGTCCAGCCGACCACAGGAGCCGGAGCAGACTCACGACGTCCGCGAAGGTGGACATTGGTGGCGTCTCACGCTTAAGCCGATCAGGCATGGAAACGACGGTGGGAGCGTGCGCGAGATTCTGGTGACTGGTTTCGACATGGCGGCGAAGATCAACTCGACACCGGAACCGGAAGCTAATGCCTCGCGTTATCGTGCCCTGGTCGACCTGGCCTATGACGCGATCGTGACAATGGACGACCAGCACAACATCACGCTGTTCAATCGCGCGGCGGAGAATCTCTTTGGCTATTCGGCGGCCGAGGTGCTCGGGCGGCCCATAGTGACCCTGTTGCCCGAAAAGTTTCGCGCGCATCATCCGCGGAAGGTGCAGCAGTTCTCGGACTCGTATCAGCCGGGCCTGCGGCAGGCAACCGCGCCGCGCATGGACCAGAGCAACAGTGTGTACGGCCAGCATCGCGACGGATCGGTAATACCGGTCGAAATCGCGGTTTCCAGAATCGACTTGAACGGTGGGACCGAGTTCATGGCGGTCGTCCGCGACATCACCGATCGCGCCCGACTAATGGATCTGCTGAAAAAGCAGGCCGCGACTGACGCGCTGACCGGTCTGCCGAATCGTCGCGAGTTTCTGGAATTCGTGGAGAAAGTGCTTGGCACCGGCGACGCTTTGTCGGTGTTCATTCTCGACATTGATTTCTTCAAGGAGATCAACGATCAACATGGGCACGACGCCGGCGATGAGGTCTTACGCGTGCTCGCGAAGGTCGGCGCTTCGATGACGGACGGGGCGGGCTTGTTCGCCCGCTGGGGCGGCGAGGAGTTTGTCGCGGCCCTGCCTGGCGCCGGCGCGGATCTCGCGCATGTGATCGCGGAAGAACTACGGCAGCGCTATGAACGACAGGACTTCGAGCACCAGTGGCCTCATAAGCCGATTCCATTCACCGTTAGCATTGGCGTGGTCACACGTGAAGCAGGAGAGGTCGACGTTGACGCGTTGATGAAGCGCGCGGACCGTGCGCTTTATCGGGCGAAGAGATCTGGCCGTAATCGCGTCGAAGTTGGATAGATGTCGCGCCCGTGATGGTCGTCGAAAACGGGGGCGCCTGGTGAAGCCAATGCGTTATCAATGTTGCCCTGCGGGCAGGCCAGCGACCTGCGACGTCAAATATCCTGGCACGTACCGGCGACTGCATCTCATGAGGATGGTGCCATGGACGGTTCTGAACTCCTGCTGGCCAAGCGACAACTGGCGGCCGCGGCGCAAATTCTCGCTACGGCCGGTCCGCCGGACCGGCGCGCAAGCGCGCTCCAGCTGCTCGAACTTTTTCGACGGGACGATCAGTCTGGCGCCGTTTCGCATAGGGTTGCGAGATCCAACGACGAGCTATTTGCTCGTACTGCCCACGCCGCCTTAACCATGGCTGGACGCAACGAGTTTGCCGCGGCGCATGCTCTTCTCGAACAGGCCAGGTCAATTTTGACCGACGCATGAAATCAGCAGGGGCCAGTGTCGGCAGGCCTTAATACGTGTACCTGCCAATGACATTCTTTACTTTTTCCAGCGCTTGCCTCAGCGAGTCGAGGTCAACGGACCCCAGGGCGAGCCGGATTGCATGTGGCACATGTTCGGATGTCGCAAATGGCTGGGCAGTCGACACGGAGATGTTCTCGCGAACGAGTGACATGGCGACCTGATCCGCACGAACCTCGTCCGCCAGAGGAAGCCAGATGAAGTACGACGCTGGATGGCAGATACGGCGTATTCCGGTCAGGACTTCTCCGGCCATCGACTGACGGGTCATGGCGTCCTGGCGTTTTTCGATTTCGAGCCGTGCGACCGTCCCATCGCCAAGCCAGTTGCAAGCGACCGCGGTCATCACACCGGCCGTGTTCCACGTCGTAGCCCGAATGGCACGCTCGATCTGCGGCACGAATTTATCCGGCGCCGCCACAAATCCAACGCGCAATCCGGTGGCGACGCTCTTCGAGAGGCCCGATACATACACGGTCAACTCGGGCGCAAGCGCCGCTAGCGGAGCCGGCGGATTTTCGACGAGGAAGGCGTAAGCCGCGTCCTCGACAATAAGTACGCCGTGCCTCCGGGCGATCGCCGCGAGGTCGTGCCGCTGTTGGTCCTGCATCACCCACCCGAGCGGATTATGCAATGTCGGCATCGCATAGACAGCGCGAACGGCGCGGCGACTGCACAAGCGCTCTAGCGCCCTGAGATCGGGACCGTTGCCGTCAGCGGGAATGGCAGCAAGTTCGAGGCGCATCGTCTCAGCGAGAAGCTTGAAGCCGGGGTAGGTCAACGCGTCGACTGCGATGACATCACCCGGACGAAACAGGCCCATCGCGATCGCCGTCAACCCATGTTGGGCACCGCTGACAATCAGGACCTGTTCGGCTTCGACAGACAGCCCCCGCGTCAGAAGGTGACGCGCGACAGCCGCACGCTCATGCATTCGTCCTGCGTGCGGTTGATACCGCAGCAACGCTTCGAGATCGCCTGACGAAGCCAACTGCCGCAAGGCGCTTCTCAGCAATTCCGCCTGACCTGGCACGGATGGCGAATTGAAGTTGAGATCAGTCAGGCCCGCAACGCTTGCGTGCTGTTCGATGCCCAGTCCGGGCGGCAGCGAGGTCTCCCTTACGAACGTACCTCGCCCCGTTTCTCCGCTGACCAGCCCCATCGTTTCGAGTTCCGCATACACGCGCGAGGCCGTGACCAGGGCGATTCCCTCCCGCGCTGCCAGCTGGCGATGCGTCGGCAGGCGAGTGCCGGGTGAGAGCCGTCCCGCCCGGATATCTGCAGCAAGGGCGTCGACGAGGGTCTTATAGCGGGGAGTGGCCACAGGCAAATGTATCCATGACAATTATTTGATTGTATTGGTTGTCGTCCCTAAGATGCTGGATATCTCTCGCAATTTTTCGGATCCGCACTGCGCCGGGAGTGAGCCGCAATGGCGAAATTTCCGTGGTCCGCAGCCGCTCCACCCCCCCCATCCGGGTCGCTCAGGAGTCCCTCAGCATGCATATCGCCATACTCACTTTTGACGGTTTCAACGAACTCGACTCGCTCATCGCCCTTGGCATTCTCAACCGGGTCAAGAAGGCAGGATGGCGCGTATCCATCGCGAGTCCAACGAAGCAGGTCCGGTCAATGAACGGGGTCGTTCTCGACTCTCATGTGTCTCTGGCGGAGGCAAGCGCCGCGGATGCCGTGGTCATCGGCAGCGGGATCAAGACCCGCGAGATCGCAGCCGATGCGGCAATCATGGCGCAGCTAAAACTTGATCCTTCAAGACAGCTTCTCGCGGCGCAATGCTCGGGCACGCTCATCCTTGCCAAACTGGGATTACTCGACGGCGTTTCCGCCTGCACAGATCTGACAACGAAACCATGGGTTCAGGAGGCGGGGGTTGAGGTATTGAACCAGCCATTCTTCGTCAGCGGCAACGTCGCGACCGCGGGCGGATGCCTTGCCTCGCAGTACCTCGCCGCATGGATTATTGGCCGGCTTGCCGGTATCGCCGAAGCTGCCAGCGCGGTTCACTACGTCGCCCCTGTAGGCGAAAAGGATGAATACGTTTCGCGTGCAATGCGACACATCGAGCCGTTCATGCAGGACTCGCCAGTAGATCTCAGTCCAGTTTGATGAACGTCGGACCCAAGTCGTGCATGGGCAAGCGGTTTGTGCGTGAGGTCGTCGCTCGCCTTACGCGTATTGCAATGCACGCGATACGAATCAGGAGATTGCCGATATGAAGTCGCAGGTCGATCGGCGGAAGCCTGATGGTTGTGTCGCGATAACCCAAACGAAGCGACAGAATTCATGAATGAGTAGGAAGCCGTACCTTGCCAGAAGAGAATTGCTCCGCTGCAGTTTGTGCCGCCGTCGTTGCGCATCAGGCGGCGATTGGGAATGGCGGTGGCGGCAGCGCCGCCCATTCGTGTCTCGTAGAACCGCTTGCCGACGCGGCGCCCGGCACCGCTACGTTTTTCAATGGCGCTCAACGGCGATCTTCTTGACCATTGATCTGCGCGGTGCAATCAGGCGGTAACCGCTAGAATTGCGGTTTTAGCCCGGAATGCGTCCATGTCTTTTGCCTCGCTTGGCCTGATCGATCCCTTGCTGCGTAATGTGCAGGACCTCAATTACCAGGCACCTACGCCGGTGCAGGCCAAGGCGATTCCTGCTGTGCTCAGCGGCAAGGACGTCATGGCGGCGGCACAGACCGGCACCGGCAAAACGGCGGGTTTTGCGCTGCCGCTGTTGCAACGGCTGGTGCAGCACGGCCCGGCGGTGTCGAGCAACCGCGCGCGTGTTCTGGTGCTGGTGCCCACGCGTGAACTGGCCGAACAGGTGCTGCAAAGCTTTATCGAATACGGCAAAGGCCTCGACTTACGATTTCTGGCCGCCTACGGCGGCGTGAGTATCAACCCGCAGATGATGAAGTTGCGCAAAGGCGTGGATGTGCTCGTCGCCACGCCGGGCCGTTTGCTGGATCTCAACCGCCAGAACGCAGTGCAGTTCGATCAAGTACAAACGCTGGTGCTGGATGAAGCCGACCGTATGCTTGATCTGGGCTTTGCGCGCGAACTCAACGCCGTCTTTGCTGCCTTGCCCGCTCAGCGCCAGACCCTGCTGTTCTCTGCCACGTTTACCGATGATATCCGCGCCATGGCGGCGAGTATTCTGCACGCCCCGGTCAATATCAGCGTCAGTCCGCCCAACGCCACGGCCAGCAGGATCAAGCAGTGGGTGGTGCCGGTGGATAAGAGGAACAAGCCGGACCTCTTCATGCACCTTGTGGCTGAGAACGACTGGACGCACGCGCTGGTGTTCGTCAAAACCCGCAATGGCGTGGATTACCTCGCGGCCATGCTGGATGAAGCGGGCTATGCGGTCGACACCATCCACGGCGACAAACCGCAACCCGCGCGCCTGCGTGCGCTGGAGCGCTTCAAGTCGGGCGAAGTACATATGCTGGTAGCCACCGATGTGGCTGCGCGCGGGCTCGATATCGACGACCTGCCGCTGGTGATCAACGTCGATCTGCCGATCGTGGCGCAAGACTATGTGCACCGTATTGGCCGTACCGGACGCGCGGGCGCCAGCGGCGTGGCGGTGTCCCTTGTGTGTGCCGATGAAGCGCCGCAACTGGCCGCGATTGAAGCGCTGATCCGGCAAACGCTGCCCCGCGAAGAAGAGCCGGGTTTTGAGGCAGAACACCGCGTGCCGCAGACGAGCGCGACGGGCCAGATCATCAAGAAACCCAAAAAGCCCAAGAAGTCCAAAGTGCCGCAAGCTGCGCCGCGTGCCGTGCAGGAGCCGAGCAAAAAAACGCGCCCGCAAAGTGGCGAAAACAAACGCAAGCCTGCGGCGCAACGCGCTGTGGCCGCGGATAAAGGCACAGGCTTGTCCAGCGGTAGTCCATTCAGCGTGCAAAAGCCGCGTAGCAAACCCGCCGGCAGGCCCGTTGCGAGTTCACACAAGCCGGCTGGCAAACCCGCTGGTGGCCGCGGCAAACGCCAACCCTGATCAGTGAGATGAGTAACGCCAGCCGTGGAACAGGCTGGCGGTTTGAGGTTCGCTGGCAGACACCGGTACGGCTTCGGCGTGCATCAGGTTGGCGGGTAGGGGCGCACTCACGCGAGGATCGATGACAACTTCGGAGTCGAACTGACGTTGAAATCGTGCGTAGCGAGTGTCCGATCGAGGTCGACTCTGGCGAAGGTGTCCGCTTCTCACACGCGAGCCGTGGTTTGACCGGCTCATCGTGAACTACTGCTCAGGGTCGCGTGCTGCGGCTCGCAGCCGTGCGAGGGTGAAGCCGCGCATGGCGATTGCATGAGGCGGCACGCGGCCGATATGGGAAGCGTGTTGAACGCCACTGATGAAGAGTCATCGGGTGTGTGTTACACAGCCTGTCGGTTCATCAGCCGGCAGGCGCAGGGCAACCGTCAGTTGTTGGCGACTGCTATGATCGCCGCGGGTTTCGTCACTATCCGTCGGAATGGTGGCACGGGTCCTATGGCGACCGATACTGGGCGGTAATATCTGATGAGCCACGTGCCATCTACGGCCCAGTGGAAGAACAGTGTCTGTAAGGAGCGCGCGGATGATTCAAGGGCATCGCGACAAGCAAGCAACGAACGGATTCACGCCCGTCTGGATGGATATCGCCTTCAAGGAGCGAGGTGTCAAGCGTTACGGCGTGGGCGAATGCAACCCGAGGATCGCGGAGTATAACGAAAGCACTCAATTGGCAGGCTACGACGACAAGATCGCATGGTGTTCGTCATTCCTCAACTGGTGCATGAAGCAATCGGACATTGCCGGAACGCGGTCGGCGTTGGCCCGCTCCTGGCTGACTTGGGGAAATGAGCTCGCCGCCCCTATCTACGGCTGCGTGGCAGTGTTGACTGCCGACGATGCCGTTGAATGGAAGGGGCATGTGGGATTCTTTCTGGGATCAGACGCGCGGAACGTTCACCTGTTCGGAGGCAATCAGCTTGAAGAGGTGCGTGAATTGGCTTATCCGCTAGACCGCGTATTGGCGTATCGCTGGCCGTAGGTGAGGCCCGCATTCCACGCGTCGCGTGAACGGAATCGGCAACGCCGCTAACGGCCACTGCGCCAGCGCATGATCGACGACATGCGCATGGCGGGCATCCACCCGGCTCGGGGCACAAGGTTGGAGCGAGGGAACGTCGTGCAATGCAACCTCAAGAAACGACGCTTATTTCCTGTACCGCGCTTCGTCGAGATCCGCGATCAGCGTGGGTCCTGCCGGGTGCCAATCCAACCGCGCCTGTGTCCACGCGCTCGAAGCGGGCATATCCAGCCCGACGAACATCCCCATCCATCCGAAATGCGCCGCGGCTTCCTCCGGGGCGATCGAAATGGCCGGCAATTCAAGGCCTCGACCCAGTGCCTCGGCGATTTCGCGACTGCTGATGCCTTCCTCGCCGACAGCGTGATAACGCGCGCCCGGTTCGCGCGCCTCCAGGACGAGGCGATAGAGACGCGCGACGTCGGATAGGTGGCCGGCGGGCCAGCGGTTGCTTCCGTCACCGACATAGGCAACTACGCCTTTTTCACGAGCCACGTCGATAAGCGGCCCAATGAGGCCCTGCTTGAACGGATTGTGAACTTGCGGCAGTCGTACCACCGACACGTTGATGCCCTCTTGCAGCAGGGCCTGTCCCGTCAGTTCGGAGACAATGCGCGGATTGGGATGACTGGCGTTGAAGACGTCTTCGGTCGCGGGTTCGCCGTGCTGGCCGCTGCCCATACCGGTCCCCGACGTGATGATCAGCGGTCGATCGGAACCCGCGAGTGCGGCGCCGAGGGCGGTGATCGCGCGCCTGTCCTTCTCGCAATTCTCGGCGAACCGGGTGAAATCGTGGTCGAACGCCGCGTGAATAACGCCGTCTGCCTTTGCGGCGCCGCTGCGCAAGCTTTCCGGTTCATCGAGCGTGCCGCGATGCGGCTCGGCGCCCGCGTCGATGAGCGCTCGCGCTCCCGCGTCCGAGCGCGTCAAACCAATCACCTGATGACCGGCCTGAATGAGTTCGGGAACGAGCGCCGAACCGATGAAGCCAGTCGCACCTGTGAGGAAAATACGCATGGTGAAGCCTCCTTGGTCGTCAGGCATCCACTATCCGATCATTTGTTATCCCGTTAAAGTAGTGATCTCATCATAGTAAAGTGACTAACAGGTTCACTATGTCAGTCAATACCCCCAGCTCGCTTGGAGCTTTTCTGAGAAGCCGCCGGACGCGCCTTGACCCCGCGAGCTTTGGATTGACTGGGCGCAGGCGAACGCCTGGACTACGCCGTGAAGAGGTTGCCCAGCGCGCTAATATCAGCCCGACGTGGTACACATGGCTCGAACAGGGGCGTGGCGGCGCGCCTTCTGCGGAAGTGCTGGAGCGGATCTCCAGTGCCCTGATGCTGACGCTTGCCGAGCGTGAGCATCTTTTCATGCTCGGGCTTGGGCGGCCGCCCGAGGTCCGCTATAACCCCGTCAACACGGTCAATCCTCGGTTGCAGCGACTGCTCGATTCGCTCGACGCCAGTCCGGCGATCATCAAGACCGCTACCTGGGATGTCGTTGCCTGGAACCATGCCGCCGCAGTGGTGCTGACCGATTACGGGACCTTGCCGCCCGGTCAGCGCAATATTCTCCAATTCCTGTTCCGCAATCCCGCCGTCCGTGCGAAGCAGCACGACTGGGAAAGCGTCGCTCGTGTCGTGGTAGGTGCGTTCAGAGCAGATGTGGCTCGCGCCGGTCTCGCGTCCGAGGTCGGCGAGCTGGTTGCCGAATTGCGCGATCTTAGCGCGGAGTTCGACGCGCTGTGGCAGGACAACGAAGTACTTAACCAGAGCGAAGGAGACAGCGTCAAGCGACTTCAGCATCCCACGCTGGGTCCGGTCGAACTGGAGTACTCGGCATTTTCCGTTGACGGCCGACCAGACCTGGGCTTGATCGTCTATACGCCGCTCGATAGTGAAGTCGCCCAGCGAATCAAGGCGCTCGCCGCACGACATCAGCGCGACGCCGTGGCCGAAGATGTGCCGGATGAGGATGTACGGGCTGGATGACTTCGGCGACTGTTCCGGGCCGATTGCGGTTCGACGCGAGGCGCCCTCTGATCGGCCAGCAGCCGCTATGTGTGTGCAAAGCTCGAACTCTTGACTTCGCACACATCGTTGATGGCGGCGGTCTTGTGAATATGCCCCAGAGGAGTAACCCATGCCGTCCGAGCACGCCGATGTCCTGTCCCAGGTACTCAAGCTGATTCGCCTTCGCGGGGACCACGTTTTCCACGGCGAGCTGGGCAGTTCTACCGAGGTGACTTTTCCGCCAGGACCGGCGACGTTTTTGCATTTGCGCACCGGCGAACTGTCAGTGTCTCAACGCAATGGCGCCTCCGTGATGCTGCGCTCAGGCGACTTCGTTCTTTTGCCTCATGCGGATGGACATACGATTCGAAGCGAGCCGGACAGGAAAGCACATCAACGCTTTGAGGCGGCGGTGGACTTTACTCCCAGCAGACAGGCTCAGACGTTCAGATGGGCGGCTGACGACCGAATCGCAGGATCCTTTCTCGCGGGATCATTCTATTTTGACGGGGCGCCGTTACGCTCTTTGCTCACCGGACTTCCCGGGCTGATTCATCTGACATGCGACAAAGTCAGCGAACCCCCTTGGCTGGCCTCCATCTCGCATTTTCTTGACGTGGAATCGCGTAGCGCCGGGCCAGGGTCAGCGCTGATGATCTCGCGGCTCATCGATTTGCTCGTTATCCGCACCTTGCGGATGTGGGTTAGCCGGCAAGGCGATCGGGTCGGCTGGCTGTCCGGACTGAGTGACGAACGCGTCGGCCGTGCGTTGAACGCAATGCATCTGGAACCTAACCGTGCATGGACGGTCTCGGCGCTCGCCGAGACGGCGATGATGTCACGATCGATGTTTTCGGACCGCTTCACGGCGGTGGTGGGACTTCCACCGTTGCGTTATCTGACACGGTGGAGATTGACGATCGCAGCAGACTTGCTACGCGGAGGAACCTTGAAGGTGACCGAAGTGGCCCACGGTGCCGGCTATGGTTCGGAGGCTGCCTTCAGTCGCGCCTTCAAGGAGGAGTTCGGCTATCCACCGCGGGACGCGCATCGAATCGAACAGACAGGGGCCTTTGTCGCGCGAAGTTCGGAACTCCTTTGACAGTCCTTTTCACACCGTTGGCTCGATTCGTCGGTTGAACTGTCATTGTGGCGGTTTCGTTTCAACGGCATTGCGTCAGTGCCCACGCGGGTCGAGCTGCTCCGCTTGTCCGGGTGCGTCGATCGGACGATAGATCATGCAAATCAGACGCCGGGATATGGTCAGTCCAGGGTACGTTCTTTAGAGTGGATAGCCAAGGTCCTCCCGTATCAGAAGAGGAGAAAGGCTCTCACGCACTATGGCTCGGATCTTTCATGCGCAAGTTGCTCACGCGGCTTGCGATAACACTTCTCGTTGCAACACCCGCGCTTGCGTCAGGTGTTTTCGACAATTTCTCTTGTTTCCAAAGGCAGAACCAATATGTCCCGTCTTCAGATACCCGCCACGATCGCAGATGCACCCGCCGCTTCCCAGCCCTTCCTTGAGGCCGTCAACAAGAAACTGGGTGTTGTGCCGAATCTGTTTCGCCTGCTGGCCAACAGCCCTGCAGCGCTCGAGGGCTACCTCGGTCTGGCCGGAGCCTTGGTAAAAGGCGCGCTTCCAGCCCAAACCGGCGAGCGTATCGCTCTCGCCGTCGCCGAAATCAACGGCTGCGACTATTGCATGTCGGCACACAGCTATTTGGGAAGGAACGTGGCGAAGCTCGACGAAGCGGAAATGTCCGCCAATCGAAATGGTGGCTCGAATGATGCAAAGGCCGCCCCTGCCGTGCAGTTCGCCGCGAAGGTCGCGCGTGAGCGTGGCCGCGTTTCCGACGACGATCTGCGCGTCGTCAAGGGGGCTGGCTACACGGATGCGCAGATCGTCGAGATTGTCGTGCACATCGCACTGAGCGTCTTGACCAACTACGCCAACGTCGTTACAAACACGGAGATTGACTTTCCCGTGGTGCGTACACATCAGCATCTGTAAAACGGGACTCGCACGCTTCTCGATATGTGATGCGTTGGCCGAACTGCTCGATTACATCAACGCGTTGGAAGTCAGGCAACCATCCGCAAGCACAGCGCTAGTGCGCGAGCAGTCGTTCATTTCGGCAGGCGGAATCGATCCGCAACCGACGAGCGTCGTCCGCTGCATCGGACGCGCGAACTCACCGCACCGCGCTATATTCACCAGGCCAAATCTATCTCTTCTTCTTACGTTGAGCCCGAACATGAATGTATTCGAGCGCCTCGCGCAAGCGGGCCTAAAATTGCCGTCGCCCATCAAGCCGCTTGGCTCCTATCGAACGGTTTCCGTTTCGGGGAGCCAACTGTATGTATCCGGACTCGGCCCTTTCAAAGACGGCAAGCCAATCGTCGGCATGGTCGGCCGCGATATGTCTCTGGAGCAGGCGCAAGACGCGGCGCGCCTGACGATGCTCATGATCCTGGCCTGTGTCGACGAGGCATGCGGACTCGACAACGTCGGACGATGCAGCCGGCTAACAGTCTACGTGCGTGCAGAACAGTCGTTCGTCCAACATCCGCAAGTGGCCAATGGCGCCAGCGACCTCTTGCTGACGCTGTTTGGGCAAGACAATCTGCCGGCTCGAAGCGCGCTGGGAGTGCATTCGTTGCCAATGGGCATCCCGGTCGAGATCGACAGCATTTTTGAGTTGAAGGGGTGACGGGCGTGGGTCGACCGCGCGAAGATGGTTAAAGTCGATGCGAGCCAGTGTTTCGTTGTTTGACATTGGGAGCGGAACGAATTCTGTGCCCGCCGCCCGCGAGTGCTCATCCGTTTTCAATTTCGACGCGCCAGTCGAATGTGAACGATTGCCTGGATGCTCTTGCGTCTGTCTGGTTGAGAAACAAAATGACTCGTGAAATCGGCATGCTCCGACGGAAGAGTCAAGCGCACGACGAAATACCGACGTAGGGATTCTAAAGATTTCCGATCAGCAGATCGAATGTGCTGGGCCCACTCACCCGGCGGTCGAAGCGTGCATGTCCGGTGTGACTGGTGATGTCCGGGGCGCTGCTGGTTCGACGGGCACGCATTGCCGGTTTTCTCGTTCTGAAAAGACGAAGCACAGCCCCGGATAGAATAGTCGCTATGCAAATGCGGCGTGCTCCACGCGTGCACCACAGTACAACCAGATGCCGTTGACGCGCAGGTAACGCAGCCTTACTGAATCCAGACCCTGCCCACACCTCTTGGACCGTAATTGTGTGTGCTGTTCCTGCTGTGCGCTTCAAACGGCTGGCAGTTTTCCGCCGGCGTATATCGGACGTTGGGTTTCGCTGGCCGACGATCTCAGGTTCGATACGAGCCATCCTGCTCCTTATGATGTCGGAAGCACGAGTAAGAAGTCCCCAGCGGCTTGAACCGGCATTCGGGATTTTGGCGTTATTCGCCGTTTAACTGGCCAGAATGAACTTTTCGCCGTTACGCAGCCAATCCTCTTCCCGGCTTCTGGAACGCCCGTGGTATCCCTACCATGCGACTACCGGCGGTCCCTCATCGACCGCTCGGGGTGACGAAACGCTTCGACACCGATCACGTCCCATAGCTGGCCCGGAATCTGCGCAGTCGTTCGGGGGGAGCGCAATTTTGCGCGGCCCGTTCATTCACCGTCGAGGAATCTCAATGACTGATCCCCGCAACATCGCGCACGATAAGAAAGTGCACCAGGAAAAAAGGCATCACGGCGAAGATGTCGCGCCCGACGCGGATCACGCGCCGCAGCCGGGAAAGAAGCCGCACATCAAGCACGAAGAAACGAAGGGTGAGTCCTCACCCACTGACGAAGCCGGCAGCTAGGCTTCGCCCCCGGGCATGTCCCGGGACCTGCGGGAGTACATCGCATGAGCAAGGAAATCCGCTCCGCCAAGGAGATCCAGCAGTTGATCAACACGAAGCTCGAAGCGGCCGGACTCGGTCCGGCCTATCGCGTCGGCTTGCCCGCGCGGCTTGTGCCAACCGCGCCTGACGGTCACAACTGGCATTTCATCGATGTCTTAACGGGTGGCGTTGAGGAGATGACCGCGGTAACTGCCGCGCTCTCCGACGCACGTCGCCAATACGTCATGGAAGACGCTTAAGCGGAGCGCCAATCCAGCAAACGGAGTCCAGTGAGTATTCGGGTACCGGGTACTCAGCTCCCGTAGAAGTGTCTGGTGCGATATGCGCGGAACCGCACAGAATCGTTCGGTTCGGGCCCATACTCTGTTCGATGCAGCAGACACGTCTCCACCCGACTTCCAAGAGCAGTATTTCTGCAGGTCCTTCACAAGCGCGCGCCACGGACAGTTGGGGATTGCTCGCTCGCAACGCCGGGTCGACATGGGGGTGCCGTGCTGCCCCGCGGAAAGCAGCCTTACGCAGTCAGGTGCCACCGATGCGTCTTCGAACCATCAGATATGCCTTGATTCTTGCCTGCGGGTGCATGGCAGCCGCCGATGCGCTGGCCGCGGATGCTGCCGGCGTCGTCAAGACCGTTAGGGGTACGGTGCAGATCGAGCGGGCTGGAGGAAGTTCGGGTGCGACCATAGGCAGCGAGGTCTACGGCAGCGATCGCATCGTGACAGGCCCGGAATCCTCGGTGGGCATCACCCTGCGGGACACCACCCAACTCTCGGCGGGCGCCAATACCATCCTCGAGCTCAACAAATTCGCCTTCAATACCACGACCCATGAGGGGGCGCTCGACGCCTCCATTAAACGCGGTTCCCTCGCTGTGATTTCCGGGAAGCTGGCGAAGGCGAATCCGGATGCGGTCCGCTTCAGCACGCCGACTACCACGCTGGGCGTGCGCGGCACCGAATTCATCATCGAAGTCGGCGATAAATGAAGGGGAGGGGTACGTTGAAGGCTGCAATTCGACTTCACGGGCTGGCCTTTGCCGCGGCGTGCATCATGCTGCTTTTCCTCGCTGGGTGCGGCACGCCGGACAAAATTATTCTATTGCCGGATCCTGATGGCAAAGTCGGCGCGGTCGTTGTCCACAGCGCCGCCGGAGAGCAGAAAATAGACAAAGCCTACGCCGGGGTCGACGTCACCAGGAGCGGAACCATCGAAAAAACGATGGATAGCCAATCCGCCGTGGAGACGCGATATGGCGAGCTGCTTGCGGCCCGGCCGCCTCGCCCCATGACATTTACGATCTTTTTTCTCTTTGATTCGGCTACCGAACTGGCCCCTGAGTCGACGGCCACGGTTAAACAGCTAAAAGCCGTTCTCGCGACCTGGCCTGCGCCGCAGCTCGTGGTGGTCGGTCATACTGACCTGGCGGGCTCTCATCAATTCAACGACCAGCTTTCCATGCAGCGGGCAAAGACAGTTGCAGCATTCCTGATCAAGCAAGGCATTCCTGCCCAACAGGTGGAGACTGCTGCCCGGGGCAAGCGAGAGCCACTGGTGCCCACCGCAGACGGCGTTCCCAATCGCATGAACCGGCGCGCAGTCATCACACTCCAATGACCCGCGCCCGTCATCGGCGCTAAATGGCCTTTCCGTCGATGAAACGCTTTTTCGACCCATGGCATGCCCGGATCAGGAATCTGCTGAGGGCGGCTCAGGGGCGTCCGGTGGCACTCGTGGTGTTGTTTGGCCTGAGCCTGCTCAATCTGTGCAGCGAATGGCCGAGCGACATAGCGCGTCCCGCGTTCGTGGACACGCTCGACGAGGCGCTTCCCGACTCTTTTAAAACAGCCCGGCAAATTCTATTCGATCAGTATCAGCGTCACTTTCCGCGCCTTCCGACTGCCCAGCCCGTGACCATTGTCGAGATCGATGAGGAGACGCTCGCAACCGTCGGTCAATGGCCCTGGCCGCGAAATCGACTCGCGAGTCTGATCGATGCCATTGCGGCACTGAAACCGCTGGCTATCGGTCTCGACATCTACATGCCGGAGCCGGATCAGACCTCCCCGGACAAGGTCGCCGGCAATCTGCCGAAAACGGCTGCGACTCTCGCCGCCGGCTTACGGGCGCTGCCCAGTCACGAAGCCATCCTCGCCAGATCGTTGCGCGCGGCGCCGACCATCCTGGGTGCCGCGGCGCTCGATCATGCGGGCGTCGCCACCAGCACCGATCTGCGAAGCGCTCCGATTCTCGTGCATGGCGCCGACCCGCTGGACCACGTGCAACGGTTCGACTATGTGCTCGCCAGCCTGCCGGAACTGCAGGCGGCGGCTCACGGACAGGCGATGCTGAGCGTGGCGGTCGAACAAGGCGTAATCCGGCATATTCCCCTCATCATGGGCTTGAGGGAGAAGCTGGTCCCCAGTCTGCCGATTGAAATGCTCCGCCTCGCCACGGGTTCAGCGGCGATCGGCGTCTTTGCCGACACGTCGGGCGTGCAAGCGTTGGGTGTCGCAGACGTGCTGGTGCCCACGCAACCCGGCGGGGACATCTGGTTGCATTTCGCCTCCATTCGGTCGACGCTGAGCCGCTACGTATCGGCCCGCGACGTCCTGCAGGGAACAGTCGATCCGGAACGGATCCGGAGCAAATTGGTGCTGCTCGGATTGACCGGGGCCGGCGTGACTGACATGCGCACGACGGCATTGGGGGAGCTGGTGCCGGGTATTGAAATTCAGGCGCAGGTTATCGAAACGATTTTCGAGGGGCGTTTTCTGCGCCGCCCCACCTGGCTGAAATGGGCAGAATGCGCGTTGATCATGTCGTTCGGGTTGCTGATCATCTGGTATGTGCCGCGCCCCCATTCGCGGTTCGCGCTATTCATAAGAACCCTCCCCAAAGGAGTCACTGCTTTGGGGATATGCCTGCATCTGCTGAACCTTCTGTGCTGCTTCCTTATTTTCATGCGGTTCGGGCTGCTGGTCGATGCGGCCTCGATTTTCATTATCCTGTCCGCGGTGATGGGCTGCTTCCTTTCGCCCGCGCTACTCCGCCTCGACGAACAAACCAGAGCGGAAGCCGTGCGCGCGCCGGAGCGGGAAGGCGACGACAAGCGCGCCGGCAAGGCGCCATGACCCTCAGGTGTATCTACTGATCAGGCTTCGCTTCGCCATGCAAAAGATTCGGCGAGGCGAGCAAACGGGACGAGGGCAGACGGCAGACAGGATGCGCCTGGTTTGGTGAGGTATTGAGCCGAGCTGCCCCGCAAACCTGCATCAAGCCAGGATTAAACTGCCATCGCACAGTCCACACGGCCGTCTCTTTCATACATGGAGTCAGGTGACTCGCCGGGTAGTGCTAGCGGGCCGGAACGGCAAAGGATTCGCCGACCATCTGCTCACTCTTACGCCACAGCGCCTCCGCATTGACAGGGTCGAGCGCATAGCCTCGAACGCCCTCGCTGACAGGTGTAATCACGGCCTCGTCAGGAACAACATCGCTTACGTGGCAGTTCTCGCAGTATCGGCCGCCGACGTCTTCAGCAGACGCGACCACGGCAGCCCATACGGAGGTGGCCGCACCTTGTGGAATGGTCTTGAACTGGAAAGGATCTTTGCCTTCGGACGCCAGTTGTTTGTTAATCGTCTCAACGAACGCGGTCAACTGTTCTTCGCCCATGTGACGTCCCAATTCAGTGTGAATGCCACCTGGATGGACCGCGGCAGCTCGCACGCCGCGAGCTCGATGCCGCCGGTCGAACTCAACCGCGAACAGGATGTTGGCTGTCTTCGACCGTCCATATGCCACGAACGGCTCATACGGCGTACGCTCGAAGTCCGGGTCGTCGAGGTCGACGTGTGCAAACCGATGACCTGACGACGCGAGCATCACGACGCGGCTTCCCGCCGAAAGCAGGGTTGCGAGCCGGTTCACCAGAACGAAATGGCCAAGGTGATTGGTCCCGAACTGGGTCTCGAAACCATCGGCTGTCGTGCCTTTGGGGGTCGCCATGACGCCTGCGTTGGCGATGATGACGTCGAACCGCTTGCCCTCGGCGAGTAACTTGTCGGTACACGCCCGAACGCTGGCCAGACTCGCCAGGTCAAGCTCGATCAGCTCGATACTCCCACCACCTGCAGCCGCTTCTTGCTGCGCGCCGCTGGTTGCGCGTTCCGCCTTGCTCAAATCGCGCGCTGCACCGACAACGGTTGCGCCGCGGGCCGCGAGGGCTCTTGCCGTCTCGACGCCAAGCCCGGCAGATACGCCTGTCACCAGAATTCGCTTGCCGTGAAGCTTGATGCCCGACAGTACGTCGTCGGTTGTTGATGTCGCACCAAAATGTTCGGTCATGCCATCTCTCCGTCACTGTAAGATTGACGCCACCTATGCTACCCGCTAAAACGGAGTTAATCTCCGTTTTATAAATGATAAGCGGAGTATCTCTCCGTTTGCAAGTGCCGATTTGCCCATGACTGATTCCATGCCGAAAGAAAGGAAACCGAGAGCGGACGCTCAGCGTAATCGCGAGCGCATCCTTGAGGTTGCAAAGATGGCTTTCACACACGAAGGCAGCGATATCAGCCTGGATGATGTCGCCCGCCAGGCGGGCGTTGGTCCAGGAACGCTGTATCGCCATTTCCCCACGCGCGAAGCCTTATTGGAGAGCGTGTATCGCGCGGAGGTTGAGCGGCTCGCGCAAGAGCAGCTTCGCCTGACAGACGAGTTGCCCGCACGTGACGCCCTCAGAGAATGGATGCTGCTGTTCGTCGATTACATTGCGACAAAGAAAATCATTGCGCCTGCGCTGAATTCGATAGTGGGTGGGGCGTCGTCCGAACTGTTCGAGTGCTCGGGAAAACAGATCAAGGCGGCAATCCGGACGCTAGTTGACCGAGCGGTTGAGAGTGGAGATGTACGGGCAGATCTCGAGCCACTGGACCTGCTGCGCGCACTGGTTGGCGTATCGAACGTAGCTTCGGCTCCAGACTGGCAACAAAGTGCCAGGAGGCTGGTGCACATACTATTGCTGGGATCCAGGCCAATCGACGGGTAGGCTCTGCCCTGGTGCGAACTCCTAACTCCGAACTCCGAACGAACCTCCTGTTCGGGCGGCATTGCTTTTTGGCCGGGCAGTGTCGACGAACGGTTCGGTGCCGGCACTAGCGCATATCCGGAGACGTGGCTCCCATGGTGTTCTACGCCGAGCATGCGGCGGGTTATTTGCGTGCCTCCGCTGCGAACGCTGGGACTTATCTAAAAGGGCAATTGCATGATGAGCTCGGGACAAGCTGTAGCAGGAATCGACATTGGGGGAGACCGGAAGGGCAATCACCTCGTTATCTTGCGTGGCACCGAGATTGTGTGCAACCTCAGCCAGAAGGCGCCGGAGCATATGCTCGAAATATGCCTCCAATTCGGGGTCGCCGCGGTGGGTATTGACGCACCCTGTCTATGGCGGGCCGGTGACGCTGGAAGGCAAGCAGAGAAGGAACTCGCACGGCGACGAATCTTTTCGTTCGCCACGCCGACTCGTGAGCTGGCCAAGGCCAGCAAAAGCGGGTTTTACGGCTGGATGTTTAACGGCGAGCGTATCTATCA
Source organism: Paraburkholderia aromaticivorans (assembly GCF_002278075.1). NCBI lineage: Bacteria > Pseudomonadati > Pseudomonadota > Betaproteobacteria > Burkholderiales > Burkholderiaceae > Paraburkholderia > Paraburkholderia aromaticivorans. The sequence goes on from NZ_CP022991.1 coordinate 542,190, forward strand.
GGCGTTCGCGCCACATTTTCCACTATTCAATAACGAGCGAAAAATTGGCGAACGAGTCTGCTTTGAGACGTTTCCCCATGCAATAACCAGTGCCTTTCTCGGGTCAGAAATCGCATCTGCAAAGCGCAAGCGAACTCAGCGTCGAGAAATTCTCGAAGATGCAGGAATTGAAACGACCTCGTTGAGGTCTATCGACGAAGTGGATGCCACGCTGTGTGCCTTGACGGCGAATTATTTGCTGAAAGGAGAGATCGTGGCGTACGGGGATAAGCTGGGCGGATTCATTGTCGTGCCTGCTGCCACTGGCCGCAAATGGATTTAGGGCAGGCCGGTCTCACCACTGAAGCGGCGCTGGCACGCCTCGTGCGGAAACACTGTCACGGGGCTCATGGCGCCGTCTCGGGTGCGCAAGATGTCGCTCGCGGGCGGCCGCTATGAAGGCATGGCAACCCTATTCAAGGAGGACCGATGCATCTCAAGCTATTCAGCGCAGTGCTGCTGTCAGTGGCAACGTTAGGTTCGACCGGAGCATGGGCGAGCGATATTCAATGTTCGACCACGCGTCAACCGGCTGAGCGCGTCATATGCGACCACGCAATTCTGAACAACGAGTATGACGACATCTTCGCGGAGCAACGGGCTCTGCTGAGTGCCGGGAAGCTGTCGCCCGAGCAAATTGCCCGATGGAGGCAAACGCGGAACGCCTGTACCGACGTCCACTGTATTGACACGGTGTTCTCGCAGTGGAAGGCGGTGGCGAAGTCGGCTAATGCCGCCACGGCGACTGTCTCCGGTCCGGCTGTTGCGTCGGCCACGACGGCGCCAGGCTCGATCGCGCCTATTTCTGATGCCTACGCCCTTGCGTCTGATACCAGTGCTCTTCCTGCATCCCAGGCATTGCCGACATCCGAAGCGTCCTTGGTGCGCCAAGGGAGTGCAGCCGGCGTCGCGCTCCCGCAACCGGTCGCAAGCCAAGCCTCATTACCAACTGTCGCTTCCGCGGCCTCCGGCGCGAGCGAGCCTCGCGGCGTGAGCGGACTGAGTGCCGGTTTGGCGCCTGTCGTCCTCATCGCGATTGCGCTCGGCGCATTCGTCTACCGCCGTAACAAGGCTGTCGGGCGTAGTGGCGAATCACCGAGACGTCCTCGATAAGAACAGGCGCCAAAGCCGGCCCGGTTCAGGCGCTATCAACAAGGCGTTTTGCAAGAACATCAAGAACGACATGACGTCGACTTCGAGCTAACCGGTTTAATCTCCGCATGAACAAAAAAGCGCCGCAGGTTCAACACCTGCGGCGCTTTTTTTGTCAGCTACAACGCGCAGTGCACGCCGTAGCTCGTCATTACATTTACATCGCGACGGTATCTGCCACGTCCTTGAAGTCTTCGATCTGGTCGAAGTTCATGTACTGGTAGATCTTGTCGCCGTTGGCGGTCAGCACGCCCATGTCGGCCATGTATTCCTCTTTGGTCGGAATCTTGCCCAGACGCGAGCAGATTGCCGCCAGTTCGGCCGAGCCGAGGTACACGTTCGTATTCTTGCCCAGACGGTTCGGGAAGTTACGGGTCGACGTGGACATGACCGTCGCGCCTTCGCGCACCTGTGCCTGGTTGCCCATGCACAGCGAGCAGCCCGGCATTTCGGTGCGAGCACCGGCCGTGCCGAACACGCCGTAGTGGCCTTCTTCGGTCAACTGCTTCTGGTCCATCTTGGTCGGCGGCGCGACCCACAGCTTGACCGGAATGTCGCGCTTGCCTTCCAGCAGCTTCGACGCGGCACGGAAGTGACCGATGTTGGTCATGCAGGAGCCGATGAACACTTCGTCGATCTTCGCACCGGCCACGTCGGACAGCGTCTTCACGTCGTCCGGGTCGTTCGGGCAGGCGACGATCGGCTCATGGATGTCGGCGAGGTCGATCTCGATCACGGCTGCGTACTCGGCGTCCGCGTCCGGCGACAGCAGTTGCGGGTCGGCGAGCCATGCTTCCATTGCCTTGATGCGGCGTTGCAGGCTGCGCGGGTCCTGGTAGCCCTGCGCGATCATCCACTTGAGCAGCGTGACGTTGCTGTTCAGGTACTCGATGATCGGCTCCTTGTTCAGGTGCACCGTGCAGCCGGCAGCCGAACGCTCCGCGGATGCGTCCGACAGTTCGAACGCCTGCTCCACCTTCAGATCGGGCAGACCTTCGATTTCGAGCACGCGGCCCGAGAAAATGTTCTTCTTGCCTTGCTTGGCAACCGTCAGCATGCCTTGCTTGATCGCGTACAGCGGAATCGCGTTGACGAGGTCACGCAGGGTGACGCCCGGCTGCATCTTGCCCTTGAAGCGAACCAGCACCGATTCCGGCATGTCCAGCGGCATCGTGCCGGTGGCGGCCGCAAAGGCAACCAGGCCCGAACCCGCCGGGAAGCTGATGCCGATCGGGAAGCGCGTGTGCGAGTCGCCGCCGGTGCCGACGGTGTCGGGCAGCAGCATGCGGTTCAGCCACGAGTGGATCACGCCGTCGCCGGGGCGCAGCGCGATGCCGCCACGGTTGCTGATGAAGTTCGGCAGCGTCTGGTGCGTTTTCACGTCGACCGGCTTCGGATACGCGGCGGTGTGGCAGAACGACTGCATGACGAGGTCGGCGGAGAAGCCGAGGCACGCCAGGTCTTTCAGTTCGTCGCGGGTCATTGGGCCCGTGGTGTCCTGCGAGCCGACCGACGTCATCTTCGGTTCGCAGTAGGTGCCCGGACGCACGCCCTGGCCTTCCGGCAGGCCGCACGCACGGCCGACCATCTTCTGTGCGAGCGAGAAACCCTTGCCGGTGTTGGCCGGCTGCTGCGGCAGGCGGAACAGGGTGGACGGAGCCAGGCCGAGCGCTTCACGCGCCTTGGCCGTCAGGCCACGACCGATGATGAGCGGAATGCGGCCACCGGCGCGGACCTCGTCGAACAGCACGTCGGACTTGACCTGGAATTCGGCGATCACCGCGCCGTTCTTCAGTGCCTTGCCTTCGTAGGGACGCAGTTCGACCACGTCACCCATTTCCATTTGCGACACGTCGAGTTCGATCGGCAGCGCGCCCGCGTCTTCCATGGTGTTATAGAAGATCGGAGCGATCTTGCCGCCGAGGCACACGCCGCCGAAGCGCTTGTTCGGTATGAAGGGGATGTCTTCGCCCGTGAACCACAGCACCGAGTTGGTGGCCGACTTGCGCGAGGAGCCGGTGCCAACCACGTCGCCGACATAGGCGACCAGATGGCCTTTTTCTTTCAACGATTCGATGAACTTGATCGGGCCGCGCTTGCCGTCTTCCTCCGGCGTGATGCCGGGACGGGCGTTCTTCAGCATCGCCAGCGCGTGCAGCGGGATGTCCGGGCGGGTGGTGGCGTCCGGCGCCGGCGAGAGGTCGTCCGTGTTGGTTTCGCCCGTCACCTTGAACACGGTGATGGTCAGGCTTTGCGGCACTTCCGGACGGCTCGTGAACCATTCGGCGTCGGCCCAGCTTTGCAACACGGCCTTCGCGTTGGCGTTGCCCTTGTCGGCCAGTTCCTTGACGTCGTGGAACGCGTCGAACATCAGCAGGGTTTTCTTCAGCGCTTCTGCGGCAACGGTGCCCACTTCGGCGTCCGACAGAAGTTCGATCAGCGGCTGGATGTTGTAGCCACCCAGCATGGTGCCGAGCAGTTCCGTGGCGCGGGCGCGCGAGATCAGCGCGCAAGCGGCCTCGCCCTTGGCGACGGCGGCGAGGAAGCCGGCCTTCACGCGGGCCGCTTCGTCGACGCCGGCGGGCACGCGGTTGGTGATCAGGTCGAGCAGGGTTTGCTCTTCTCCTGCGGGCGGGTTGGCGAGGAGTTCCACCAGCTCGGCGGTCTGCTGGGCGGTCAGCGGCAGGGGAGGAATACCGAGCGCGGCGCGTGCGGCCGCGTGAGCGCGAAAGTTTTCAAGCATGAAAGAACCTGCGGATGTTGGCGTTTCAGGGGACGGCTTCCCGGCCCGCCGTGGCTGTGCCGGGTAGTGCTTGGGTGCAATTTTAAAGGGGTAGGCGTCCGGGGTCAAACATCTTATATCTTATATAAGAGTCGGGCGTCCAGAAACGGGCATTTGAAGGGCCGGGAGATGGGGCATTACGACGCGCGGGCCTTGAAATCCGGTGATTGGATCCGCGCTCTACGGTATGCCGCGTGGGTGGCGTGGGGCAAGCAGCGCGCACCGAAGATTGCGGCGGCAAACAACGTCGATCTGCTATGGGTCGGCGCGAACATGGATGTCAACACGCAAATCTCGCAGATGAACGGCATCATTGCCGAGAACGACGACATGGCGATTGGTGCGTCTCAGGCGCTCAAGGCGAAGGGGCTTGACGGCAAGATCGTGGTAGCGGGCACCGACGGCATTGGCGGCATCGGCGACATCAAGGACGGCATGCGCGAGGTTCAGAGCGGCACAATGGTCGGCACCAGCCTGCAGAATGCCGCGCTCGAGATGGGCGAAGCGGTCCAGGTCGCGGTGGACTATCTGCAAGGCAGGCCTGATCTCAAGAGTGGTGATCTGACCGCCCAGTGACAATTCAAGTCGTCGCGCTGCGAAGCGATTCGCAGCGCGAGTGCTATCGATAAGGCAGAGCATTTGGCTCTACGGCAATAGCTGGGTCCGCCGATATCGTTGCTATAAATGCGGATAGCTTTTCAATGGAACAGGACGGAATACCGGACAGCAGGCGCGGTTGGCCGCGCCGTTGAATCTTGCGGCCATAGCGGCCTGAACCTTTTCAATCGTTTCCATGGCGGGCTCCGCTGTTGACGTCGTTCAGGCAAACTCAGAACGCGTCCCAGCCTTCGCTGTGGGCAGCCGTTGCGCTGGCACCTGCCAGAGAAGGCACTGTGGCCGGCCGGGCCGGCGTTGCGGCCTTCCTTGTCGCCGGTCGCGCCGCGCGGGTGGCCGGGAGGTTTGACGGACTGGCAGATCCGCCCGTTGCATGCGTAGCGGTCTGGGCGTCCAGACGGAAGAATGAAATCGCCTGGTTCAATTGCCGCCCCTGATCCTCGAGTGATTTCGACGCGGCCGCCGCTTCTTCCACCAGTGCGGCGTTCTGCTGCGTGACCTCGTCCATTTGCGTGATCGCCTGATTGACCTGCTCGATGCCCCGACTCTGTTCGGTCGACGCGGCGGCGATCTCGCCCATGATGTCGGTCACGCGCGCCACGGCCTGCGTGACCTCAGACATCGTCTTTCCCGCCTGATTCGCCAGCGACGAGCCATTCTGGATCTTCTGCACGGAGGCGTTGATCAGATCCTTGATTTCCTTTGCCGCGCCGGACGAGCGCTGGGCAAGGCTGCGCACTTCGCTTGCGACCACCGCGAAGCCGCGTCCCTGCTCGCCCGCGCGGGCTGCTTCCACCGCCGCGTTCAACGCGAGGATGTTGGTCTGGAAAGCGATCCCTTCAATGATTCCCGTGATATCCGCGATCTTGGTGGAACTCGTGCTGATCTCGCCCATCGTATCGACGACCTGACTGACAACCTCGTTGCCCCGTCCCGCCACTTCGGAAGCATTGGCCGAGAGTGAGCTGGCCTGCTGCGCGTTTTCGGCATTCTGCTTCACCGTTGCCGTCAGCTCTTCCATGCTCGCGGCGGTTTCCTGCAGCGACGCGGCCTGCTGTTCCGTGCGGGAAGAAAGATCGACGTTGCCAGATGCGATCTGACCCGAACCGGTGGCAATGCTGTCCGCGGAGGCGCGAACCTGGCCGATCAGGCGAACGAGGCTTGCCTGCATCTCGCCCATTGAGGCGAGCACGCTCCCGGCAGGCGCATTCTGCGCCCCCGGAACGGGGCTCAGATCCCCGCCCGCCACGCGCTGGGTGACTTCACCCAGCGCGGCGGGCTCGGCGCCGAGAGCCCGCGTCAAACTGCGGGTAATCAACACACCCGCCAGCGCCGCAGCCAAGGCCGCCGCGAGGCAGATCGCGACGATCACATTCCGTTGACTGGCATAGTGCTCAGCCGCTTCCTTGACCAACTGCGACTCACGGCTACTGGTGTAATCCGCATAAGCCTTCGTCGCCTTGACCAATGCGGCGAGCAGGGGCCGGCATTCGTCATTCATCTTGGCAATGGCTGCGTCCCGCTTGCCGTTCAGGGCAAGCTCCACGATAGCCAGCGCAACCGGTCCGTAGAGCGATTCGACCCGATTGATCTCCGCCACGAACTCGCGCGCCTGCGGGCTCACGTCGCTGGCAGTGGCGATCATTTCGTTAAGCCTTCGAAGGTGGGTCGCGACGTCTTCGTGGGCTTGCGTCACCGCGGCTTTTTCAACCGCCAGATCCTCCGGTTTTGTCACCAGCACGAGATTACGGGCGGCGACGGCGCGTCGATCAACCGCGGTCCGAACGCTCACGACTGCGTCTTCGCGGGCGTTCGCGCCCGATATGTAAGCTGAAAACCGGTCGTTTGAATCGCTCAACGCCTTTAATGAGAGGCCCGAGACGACAAGAACCAGCGCGGCTAATACGCCGAACGCCCACGCGAGCCGGGCCTTCACTGACAGCTGATTAAGGTTCATGTTTCGATTCCATTGAAAGCGTAATGACGACGATGGCGGAGCGCTGTTGCGTTATCGCCCTGGAGGATGCTGGAATGCGGCCTTGTTCCTGTTGAACGGACGAATCAGTCACCCGCATCAGGTACAACGGCGATGGGACCGACATGCTGAAGGGCGGAGCTTCCCCAAGGGGCGGCTCGCAAACGTTGGCGCGCTATTGAATTTCTTTATGAGAGAAGCATCTTGTTAGGCTCGCAGGCGACGGCAGTGAGCGAGTCGCTTTTGTCCGATTGTTATTTTAAGCGACTACATGACACTATTCATTCGTAAGTTATACAAACCAAATGTCCACGGTCCCGTGCGCCGGTCCACGATATAGCCGGATCACGGTGGTTTTTTTCACTGTGGCGACTCGAGACGTTGAGCAACGAGCCTTCACTTCACGCAGGAGAAGGGGAGGTCACACGCCGTTCATGCGAACATGGTAATGGCCGTTCCTATTCATGACTCGACTCGCCGCGTTGGCATCGCCCCCGTTTGGCCATAGCTGCCGCCTGTGAATGCCGGCATTCTTCGGCCTCTCGCGACTGAGACAACATCAACCGTCGGGCCTCAACAAGACGAGGCTGCTCCTGATACGGAATAGAATCCAGTAGCACATCTCGCGGATTACCAATGGCGCAATCGTCCCGATTGCATTCGGAGTGTCGAGCAGACGAACGAGTCGCAGGGCTCAGTCAGCAAGCGCTCCATCAGAATCGGCCATGAGAACACCGGGACGGTTTCCCACAGCGGCTTTGGGCGGATTTGCCATCTGTTATTCGCCGCGCAATGCTGGAGTGCGCGAGCTTCAGATCTGGGAGCAAAGCCCATTAGACACCATTCCGAAAAGCGAAATGAGTCCTTGCGAACAATGCGCTCAATTATTAGCGAACGCTTTCCTAGACTGTTGAGTGCCTGCATTTACATCAAATTCCAGTCCAATTCAGGAGGCACAAGTCATGAACAAGGCAACCAGTACATTAATCGCGGCTGTCGCCGCACTCACGCTGTCGGGCGGGGCTTATGCGCAAAGCAACAACACGCTGGCAACGCCGAGCGTAGTGTCGCCCGCCGCCGTATCGCCGGCCAATGCAACGAGCGGCTACGGCACGCCTGGCGCCACCAGTTCGGACAGTGGCATGAGCGCCGGGTCGGCGAACTCGGGCCTGCAGCAAACCACGAACACCAGCTCGGCGTCCAATTCCAGCGCCTACGGGGTCAACAACACGTTGGCAACCCCGAGCACAGCGTCGCCAGCCGGTAAATAACGGCGCTTAATAACGCACCGGGCGCCAAGCACAAAGCGCAGGCACAAAGCGAAGAAGCGCCCTCAGTCACCAGCCGTTGTAAGCAAGGCCGCTGTCCGCGAGGTCAGCGGCTTTTTGTTTCTCCCAAAGCTCTTCCTGACAGCGGTTCGCACCACACTGAATCCGGCTACTATGCGATAGAAAAGGCCGTCGGGCGCATGGTCTCCCACACTAGGAAATGGGCGGACCCGGAGCGCGGGTGTTGGCTTTTTGCAAGTCACACTATGCAACCCTGCCATACCTCACGACGTTGTAACGCCTTGCGGTCACCTTCCTTTCGTCAATAGCGCTAAAACGGCGGATTGCCGTTGACCAACTTTTCTCCTGGCGAGCACAGGGCTGGCGGTAACCCGCCGATGGGCTCACGTCTGTTGCAAAGCGGACGGTCGAAACACTCGCCGGACTGACTCAATTGGCTGGACTGAGCGCGACAACTGCCGGGTCCGATCGACCCGAGCCTACCGCTCGTGCGCCCTGCCGTTCAACATCGGACGTGGGGACGCCCGCTAAGACCGCAGACAGGGACGCCTCTTGCGCGATCGACACGGCGTCCGCGGCCTCGCAGGCGTTCTGAAGAATATGGAAATTGGAGGATGCTGACCCGGCGCTGAAGAAGATTGGCTTGCTCGTGACCGCCAACACGAAGAATATGAGCATGCTTGGTAGCATATATACAGTTAATCTGTACAGATTAGCTGTATATATGCTACTGTCGGCTCATGGTTAAACAATCACGCACGTCCGAAACTCCCAAGCTGGCCGCCCTGGCTGGTGAGCTGCGCATTTCCCTGGGCAAACTGATTCGACGGGTGCGAGAGCAAGCGCATCCGGGCGACTTCACATCTGCCCAGAAGTCCGTTCTACTGCGACTGGATCGTGACGGCCCCGCAACCGTCTCCGTTCTCGCCCGGGCAGAGAGCGTGCGCCCGCAGTCCATGCGCATCACGGTGGCCGGTCTGGAGGCGACGGGGGCCATCAGTGGCGAACCCGACCCGACCGATGGTCGGCAGACCCTGATCGCCTTGACCCCCGCTTTCCGCAAAACCCTCAAGGCGAGCCGGGCTGCCAAAGACGACTGGCTGGTCCGTGCCCTGCAGGCTCAACTGTCCCCTCAGGAACAAGACGAACTCGCGGCCGCTGTGCAACTACTGCAGCGACTCGCGGACTTCTGAGCCATCCCAGCCCCTTCAGGAAATGACATGGCGCTCACCACGCTCGATCCGAACACCGCACTCATCATCGTTGATCTGCAAAAAGGCATCGTCGGCTCCCCCTTCATTCATCCCATTGACGGGATCGTGAATCGCTCGCGCGCGCTGCTCGATGCGTTTCGCGAACGCGGCCTGCCGGTCGTTCTCGTCAATGTTGCCGGCGTAGCACCCGGCCGCACTGAACGGCAGCGCCACAGCGAACCGTTTCCGGCTGGGTGGACCGACTTCATCCCCGAGCTCGATCAGCAGCCCGGTGACATCGTTGTGACGAAGCGAACCTGGGGTGCGTTCGCCAGCACCGACCTCGAGAACCGGCTGAAGGCAATGGGCGTCACCCAGGTCGTCGTCACCGGTGTCGCCACCGGAACTGGCGTCGAGTCGACCGCACGCCAGGCGTATGAGCATGGCTTCAATGTCACCTTGGCCCTCGACGCCATGACTGACGCGCGTCCCGAGGCCCACGACTACAGCATCAAGAACGTCTTCCCGAAGCTGGGCGAAACTGGCACGGCTCAAGACATCATCGATCTACTGGCAACGAGGAGTGCCTAAGCATGGAATGGCTTCATCTCGTGTCCTGGTTCTTCGGCGGCGCCTTTCTCACGAACGCCGTGCCGCACTTCGTCAGCGGTGTGATGGGAAAACCGTTCCAAAGTCCATTCGCGACACCGTCGGGGCAAGGCCTGTCCTCATCGACCGTGAACGTACTCTGGGGCTTTCTCAATCTGGTCGTCGGCTACGTACTGCTCTGCCACGTGGGTGATTTCGACCTAAGGAACACGAGTGACGGCGTCGCGCTTGGGCTCGGCGTCCTCGCACTGAGCCTGCCCTCGGCACGACATTTCGGCCGTTTCCACGGCGGCAATACGCCGGGGCATTCGTGAGCGCTCCGGCAACGGGCGTCTTCCGTTCGCTGAAACACCTCATCGACGGCATTTGGGCGGGCGGCGTACTGGTTTGCAACGCGGGCACGTGGATGACCACGCACGGCTCAGGACTGGCTCGTGCTGACCCGACTTACCCATCACAATGACGGGCGGCCATTGCCGATCGAGGCTAAGGTTTGCACCCGCGCGTCGACACATACACCTATGGATTCCTCGCGCAGTGCCCTGAGCCGCGGACGGTGATCTGCCTGCGGACGGCGGCTCGGGCGCCCGGCTAGATGGGAACCCGGCGGTTCCGTATGCGGCCTTTACTTCCGCGCCTGCCAAACCGACTCGCTCCAGGTCGGCGCCGCTGTCCGGATGATGTCGAGCACATCTGGCGGGAGGTCGCCCGCTCCGGTGAGTTGGCGCACCTCCAGTACATCGTCCGCGCCGAGACCGGATGGCGCGCGCAATGCCCAGGAAATCGCCTCCTCAAGCGATCCAACTTCGATGATGTAAAAGCCACCGACCAGTTCCTTGGACTCGGCAAACGGGCCATCGACGATGTAGCGCTTCCCCTTGCTAACTGCAATTCGCGCTCCGGGCGCTGCTGGGTTCAAGCCTTCGGAAGCCACCAGGACGCCGGCCCGGTACATCTCTTCGTTGAACCTCATGTATGCCGTGAGAAGACCCTCGTCCAAACCGCCGCCGGCATCCGGCTCCGAATGGTCTTCGCTTGCCTGGGCCGTAATGATGAATCGCATTGTCGTTCTCCTGGGTTGAGTGGTGCTTCAGGACCACGACGAACGAAGGGTTGTCGAATCGACACGTTGCGGCCGATTTCGACGATTCGTACGGCAGCCCAGCATGCCGATGACGAATGCCTGCCCGCACGCGTCGTCGTGCGCTCACGCCAGGCGTCGAACCAACCCAAACGAAAGCACCCATTCGTCGACGTCGACTGCAGATGTTCGCAACCGCTGTCAGCGAATGAATGATGAAGTAGGCGGCGCCATCCGTAACAGCATCATTTAATAACGGTCACTCTGAGAACGCTGCGGACTCGCCACGCCTCACCAATCGGAGAACACGGTATCGATTTGAACCTCCCCCCAGCCCACCCTCGCGAAGCACTCCAAAAATTTTTGACCACAGTTGACAAACAAAAATATGGCGTTTTAGACTCAAGTCACTCCTTCGAGGCCCGACAAAGATGTCCGCCCGAGGACCCGGCACAGAAGCCCCCTGACGAACTCGCCGTTCGTCAGGGGGCTTTTTTTTTGCACGTTTTTTCCCTGTTCTAGCGCTCACGTCTGGCGCCCACCTCTGGAGAACCCGCATGTTGCTGAAGCCGTCGGGCTGGATGCGTCTCGCCCTTACCGCAGGACTCGCACTGACTTCGCTCGCATCGAGCGCCGCCGATCCCGTGAAGATCGGCTTGCTCGAAGACGCCTCGGGGAATTTCGCACTGGCCACGATTCCCAAGATTCACGCCACGGAACTCGCCGTCGACGAGATCAACGCGAAGGGCGGCATTCTCGGCCGCCCGGTGAAGCTGATCGCCTACGACACACAGTCGGACAACACCAAGTTTCAGGAATTGGCCCGGCGGCTCGTGCAGACCGACAAGCCGGATGTGATTTTCGGCGCGTTCTCCAGCGCATCGCGCGAAGCGATCCGCCCGATCATGGACCGCGCGCATCAACTCTACTGGTACGACAATCAGTATGAGGGCGGCGTCTGCGACTCGAACACCTTCGTTACCGGCGCGGTGCCCGAGCAGCAATTTTCGACGCTCATTCCGTGGATGATGCAGAAGTACGGCAAGAAGGTGTACACCATCGCGGCCGATTACAACTTCGGGCAGATTTCGGCGGAGTGGGTACGCAACATCGTCAAGGAGAACGGCGGCACGATGGTCGGCGAGGAATTCATTCCGCTGTCGGTATCGCAGTTCGGCCAGACCATTCAGAACATCCAGAAGGCGAAGCCCGACTTCGTCGTCACGCTGCTGGTCGGCGCGAATCAGTCTTCGTACTACGAGCAGCAGGCGTCGGCGCATCTGAATCTGCCGATGGCGAGTTCGGTGAACGTCGGTCAGGCCTATGAGCACAAGCGCTTCAAACCGCCTGCACTCAAGGACATGTACGTGACGGCGAACTACGTCGAAGAGGTCGATTCACCCGCCAGCAACGACTTCAAGAAGCGCTTCCACGCGAAGTTTCCGAATGAGCCGTACATCAACCAGGAAGCCGCGAACGCCTACGACGCCCTCTATCTTTACAAGGCCGCGGTCGAAAAAGCGAAGTCGACGAATCAGGACGCGGTGCGCAAAGCGCTCGAAAGCGGCGACATCTGCACGACCGGCGCGCAAGGCAAGGTCTGCATCGATCCAAAGAGCCATCACGCGAGTCACACGATTTATCTGGTGCACGTGAAGGAGGATCACTCGGTTGAGATTCCGAAGGTCTGGGACGACGTGCAGCCCTACTGGCTCGGCAAGGTCGGCTGCGATCTGCCGAACCGGCCGGATCATCGTCAGTACACGCCGTCGAACCTGCCCAAGAAGTCCTGATCCGAAGCCGGCGCGCGGGCAATGCAGCATGCTCACGCGCGCCGGCCTCCTGAACGTGGAGCACGCATGGCCACTCTATCGGTTCTCTATTCGCTCATCTATCAGTTCGGCGACAACTTCGCGTATCTGGTGCTCGCGGCGCTTGGTCTCGCGGTGATTTTCGGCATGATGGGTGTCATCAACCTCGCGCATGGCGAGTTCATCATGTGCGGCGCCTACGTGACCATCATCACGGCGAAGCACGGCGCGCCGCTGCCGCTCGCGATGCTGTTCGGCGCGCTCGCGGCGGCGCTCGCGGGCGTCATCATCGAACGGCTGGTGATTCGCCATCTCTATGACCGTCTGTTCGACTCCGTCGTGGCAACATGGGCAATCAGCCTGATCGTGCAACAGACCATGCTGCTCGTCGCCGGTCCGTCGATCGAAGGGATAGGCACACCGTTCGGCTCGTTTTCGCTCGGCGAGTATTCGTTCTCGACGTATCGCGCCGTGCTGCCCGGTATCGCGCTTGCAATCCTGTTCGGCCTCTACCTGCTGTTCTTCAAAACCAATTACGGCGTCTGCGCGCGCGCCACGATCCAGAACGCGAATATCGCGCAATGTCTCGGCCTGCGCACCGACCGGCTCTATACGCTGACCTTCGCGCTGGGCGCGGGGCTCGCGGGCCTCACCGGCGCGCTCTATGCGCCGACCATGACGGCGGTGCCGACAATGGGCAGCAACTTCATCGTGCAGGCCTTCGTCTCGGTAGTGGTCGGTGGTGCCAACGTGATCGCCGGCACGACACCGGCAGCCGGTGTGCTCGCGATCATCCAGACCGCGCTGACGGCGTCCTATGGGCAGCTGTTCGGACAGATCGGTCTGCTGGTGACCGTCATCGTCGTGATCCGGTTGATGCCGCAAGGTCTCGGCAATCTCTTCACCCGCTTGCGCTAGGAGGCAGACGTGAAGCAAATGAAAGGGCCTTCGACCCAAGCCGCAACGCGCGCGTTGCATACTGTGCCGTGGCTCGTGGCGCTATGTCTGCCGCTCGTGGTCGATGCGAACACCAGCGGCAATCTCGCCTACTGTCTGCTGTGGGCGTTCAGCGCGCTCGGGCTTGCCGCGATGTGGGGCTACGGCGGCATCCTGTCGTTCGGGCAGACCGCGTTCTTCGGGCTTTCGGGCTACACCTACGGTATCTTCACGCTCAACTATGGCGACACGTGGTTCGAGTCGTGGCTCGGGCTCGGCGCGGGCATCGTGGTGAGCATCGTCGTCGCGGCGCTGATCGGCTACATGATCTTCTATGGACGCATCAAGGGCGTGTTCATCGGCATCGTCACATTGTCGGTGACGCTCGTGCTCGAAACCTTCATGTCGCAGACAGCAGGGCCGCAGTGGGCGATCGGCGAGGCGCGGCTGAACGGCTACAACGGTATGGGCGGCATGCCGCAATTGACCATTCCGTGGCCGGGCGGGCCGCTCACGCTGGAGAACGTGAGCTTCTACTACCTCGTGCTGCTTCTGTTGATCGCGGTCTACGCGATCATGCGCAGGCTGCTCGACGGCACCTTCGGTTTGACCCTCATCGCTATCCGGGAGAATCCGCAGCGGGCGGAGATGCTAGGCGTCGACATCCGCCGTCATCAACTGATGGTGTTCGTGCTCGGCTGCACGCTGGGCGGATTGTCGGGTGCGTTGTACACGATCTGGGGCTCCTACATCACGCCGTCGACAATGGGCCTCACCGCTGCCGCGATGCCGGTGATCTGGGTCGCAACGTCGGGAAGAAAGAGCATCGGTGGAACGATCATCGGCACCGCTTTTCTCGTGTGGCTCTCGCAGAATCTCGCGGTGTACGGCAGCCAGTACGCGCTGATCCTGCTCGGTGCGATTCTGCTGATTGTCGTGCTGGCCGCGCCCGAAGGTTTGCTGCCGTTCGTCGCGCGGAATCTGCGGCGTCTGTCGAGCCGCACGGGCGGTGGTTCACGTCACGCCGGCGCATGTCTGAAGCGAGAGGAGGGCAAGTCATGACCACGCTGCTCGAAACGCGCGGGCTCAAGAAGCATTTTGGCGGCGCGCATGTGATCAACGGAATCGACTTCAGTATCGAGGCGAACGAGATTCGCTGCGTGATCGGGCCGAACGGCGCGGGCAAAAGCACGTTCTTCAAGCTCATCACGGGCGAGCATCGTCCTTCCGAAGGCAGCGTGCTGTTTCTCGGCAAGGACATGAGCCATGTGCTTCCGCACGAGCGCATCCGGATGGGCATGAGTATCAAGTTCCAGATCCCCGGCGTGTTTCCCGATCTGAGCGTGCGTCAGCATTTGCAACTGTCGCTGCATCGCGCGAAGGACGACCGGCCCGAAAGTCTCGACGAACTGCTGCGGCGCTTCATGCTGGAGAATGAAGGGCATGTGCTCGCACGCAACCTGTCGCACGGCAAGAAGCAATGGCTCGAAATCGCGATGGCCGTGTCGTTGCGCCCGAAGCTGCTGTTTCTCGATGAACCTGTGGCCGGCATGTCCGTGGAGGAGACGCATGCGACCGGCGAACTCATCAAGCGACTGTCGGCAGATGGACTCACGATGATGGTGGTCGAGCACGACATGACCTTTGTCAAGCAGATCGCCTCGCGCGTCACGGTGCTGCACGGCGGCAGTCTGCTCGCCGACGGGCCGCTCGACGAGATCCTCGCGCGCGACGACGTCGCGGAAGTCTATCTGGGGAAGAAGAAATGAGCGCGTTGCTGGAGGTGTCGAACGTTGAAGCGGGATATGGCGGCGGCCGCGTGCTCAACGGCGTGTCGTTCGGCGTCAGGCGCGGCGAGGTGCTGGCCCTGATCGGGCGCAACGGGGTCGGCAAGACGACGCTGATGCGCGCGCTGATTGGTCTTGTCAGGCTCGATGCCGGCGAAATCAGACTCGAAGGCAATGCGATCGGCCAGGACAAGCCGTACGCTCGGGCGCAGAGCGGCATGGGCTATGTGCCGCAGGGGCGCGAGATCTTCGGCGCGCTGACCGTTGCCGAGAATCTGCAGGTCGGCGCGCAGGCGAATCGGGCGCGCGCCGCGGACATGAAGGAGAAAGTCGTCGGCTATTTTCCGATTCTGAAGAAACGCTATACGCAGAAAGCGGGAACCATGAGCGGGGGAGAACAGCAGCAATTGGCGATTGCCCGCGCGCTGATCAGCGCGCCGAAGGTGCTGTTGCTCGACGAGCCTTCCGAAGGCATTCAACCGTCTATCGTCGATCTGATCGGCGACACGCTGCAGCATATCGCGCAGGACACGGGTATCGGCGTGGTGCTGGTCGAGCAGGATATGGGCATGGTCGAGCGTATCGCGAATCGCTGCTGTGTGATGGACAAGGGCCGTATCGTCGAGACATTGAGCCCCGAGCAACTCGGCGACGAACAACTGATTCGCCAGTATCTGGCACTGTGACGGAGAGCGGAACATGAAATGGCTTGAAGAATCGATCATGATGAAGCGCGGTGTCGGCGCCGATCGCGAGCCGGTGGAGCACCATCTCACCGAGGAGATGCAGAAGACCTATCACTACACGATCGGCCCTTATTCGCAGCCTGTTCTGCACGTCAAGCCGGGGGATCGCGTGGTGGTGGAAACGCGCGACGCCTTCGAAGGCAAGATCAGGGAGGAGACCGACAAACCGTCGCAGGTGCTGCAGGTGCCTTTTCTCAATCCGCAGAATGGGCCGATCATGATCGAAGGCGCCGAGAAGGGCGACGTGGTTGCGGTATATATCGAGAAGATGGCGCCGCGCGGCGACGATCCGCACGGCTTCTGCTGCATGATTCCGAACTTCGGCGGGCTGACCGGCACGGACTACACTGCGCTGCTCAACGAGCCGTTGCCTGAAATCGTACGCAAGATAAAGATCGACGAAGAGAACGTGTACTGGAGCAAACGCAATACGCTGCCGTACAAACCGCATATCGGCACGCTGAGCCTTTCTCCCGAAATCGATTCGATCAATTCGCTCACGCCCGACAATCACGGTGGCAATATGGACGTCCCTGACATGGGGCCGGGCAGCATCACGTATTTGCCGGTACGCTCGCCGGGCGGGCGGCTTTTCATCGGCGATGCGCACGCCTGTCAGGGCGACGGCGAAGTGTGCGGCACGGCCGTCGAGTATCAGAGCACGACGACCGTGCGCGTGGATCTTATCAAGAAGTGGCAGATCGACTGGCCGCGTCTGGAGAACGAAGACGCGCTGATGAGCATCGGCAGCGCGCGGCCGCTGGAGGACGCGACGCGCATCGCCTATCGCGAACTCGTGTTGTGGATGGCTGCCGAGTATGGCTTTGACAAGTGGGATGCGTACATGATGCTGAGTCAGGTCGGCAAGGTACGTCTCGGTAATTTTGTCGACCCGAAATATACGGTGGGCGCAATGGTCGCCAAGCACTACCTGAAGTAACGCATCATCAGAGAAAATCGAAGTAAGACGACCAAAGCGCGGAGCCTATGCTCCGCGCGCATCCGAGAGCACGTGAAGAAATGGCATTATCCGATCCCATCCGTGTGGGCCTGCTTAGCTCGACGACCGGTTCGACCGCGTTGCTCGAACAGTCTCAATGGCGCGGCGCATGCCTCGCCGTCGAGGAGATCAACGCGCGCGGCGGCATAGGCGGACGCGAACTCGTCGCGCTTCATTACGATCCCGGCTCCGATCCGGCCGCGTTTCGCGAGCTGGCGGAGCGGCTTATCGTGAGGGACGGCGTCAATACCATTTTCGGCGGCTATACGTCGACCAGCCGCAAGGCGATGCTGCCCGTCGTCGAGAAGCACAACCGGCTGCTGATCTACGCGCAGATGTACGAAGGCTTCGAGTATTCGGACAACATCATCTATAGCGGCGCGTCGCCTAACCAGAACGGTGTGCAACTCGCCGACTTCATGACGGAGACGTTCGGCGCGCGCGTGTACTTTGTCGGTTCGAGCTATGTCTATCCGTACGAATGCAACCGGACGATGCAGGAGCTACTGCTTCAGCATCCCGAAGGCGCGATCCTGGGTGAGCGCTATTTGTCGCTCGATGCCACGCGCGACCAGTTCGACCAGGTGGTCGCGGATATCGGGCGCAAGTCGCCGGACTGGATCTTCTGCACAGTGATCGGAGAGACGGTGCCCTATCTCTACGATGCCTACGCGCGCGCGGACTTCGATCCGGCCAGCATGCCGATCGGCAGCCTCAACACGTCCGAGACAGAGATTCACGCGATGGAACGCGGCGTCGCGACAGGGCATTTTACGGCCGCGCCTTATTTTCAGAGCATCGATACGCCGGAGAATCATCGCGCCGTGCGACATCATCAGGCGCGTTTCGGCGCGAACACGCCAACCGACATGAACTGGGAAGCCGCCTACTATCAAATGCATATGTTCGCGGAAGCGTTCGCGCGTGCCGGCTCGGATGAACTCGGCACCATCATGCCGCATCTGCTCGGCTCGGAGTTCACCGCGCCGCAAGGCCGGGTGCGCATCGATCCGGTCAATCACCACATGGCCCTCTATCCGCGCATTGGCCGCGTCAATGCCGACGGCCAGTTCACTATCCTGCGCGAGTCGAAGTTCGCCGTCGGCCCGGATCCCTACATGACGCGTCAGACGCTCGGGGACTGGGTCACGAAATTGAGCACGCGGGACTACTGACGTGAGCGCGCGCCCGGACAGAGGCCAACGGAGCCTCACGAGTTCGATCCTCGAGCGCAATGCGCGCGTGGTCGTTTTTCATCCCGACGACGACGACGGGGTGACGCTCACGAACCACCTTCGGCGCATGGGCTTTCAGGTCGAGCGATGCTGGCCGCCCGTGGAGACCCTGCCGGAGCGTGTCGACCTGGTGTTCCGTGCATTGCGGCCTGACGAGCGCGCGCCGAAGGGCGAATGGTCGGGACCGGATGCACCGCCCGTTATTTGCGTGGTCGCCTACGAGAATCCGACCTTTATCGATCAGGCGATCAAGCTCGGAGCGGACGGCATCGTGACGACGCCGGTGCGCGCATCGGGGTTGCTGTCCACCGTGGTGATGGCGCTGTATCACGCAAAGCGTTCGCGCCAGCACGCGCAGCGTATCGCCAAATTGGAACAAAAGCTGCTCGACAGCCGGCATTTGCAGGAAGCGAAAAAAATTCTGATGACCATGCATCGCGTGAGCGAACGCGAGGCGTACGACATGCTGCGTGCGCAGGCGATGGAGAAGCGCATAACTATCGACGATATCTGTCACTCCGTCATTCAGGCAGGCGAAGTGCTGCAGATTTCTCGCGGCATGACGTCAGGCGAGGGGCGCGATAAAGAGTGAGCGCGCCCTCGCTCGATCGATTAACGGACATGCAAACACCTGCACAGGAGCTTAGAACATGGATCTGCAACTGAAGGGTTTGAAGGCGATCGTGACCGGCGGCACCAAGGGCATCGGACTTGCCATTGCGCGGACGCTCGCAGCGGAAGGTGCGGAGGTCGCCATTTGCGCACGCGATCAGGCTGTCGTCGACGCGACCGTAAGCGCGCTCGCCGAACTGAGCGGCGCGCGAGCATCGGGCGCGGCAGTCGATGTATCGGATGGCGCCGCGCTGAAAGCGTGGGTCGAGCGTACCGCCTCGGCGTGGGGCGGCCTCGACATCATCGTGGCGAATGTGAGTGCGCTCGCGATCGGCAACGACATTCAATCGTGGCGCAAGGAATTCGAAACCGATCTGCTCGGCACCGTCAATCTCGTCGATGCGGCGATGCCGTATCTCGAAGCGAGCCGGGCCGCCTCGATCGTCGCGATATCGAGCGTCTCGGGACGCGAGATCGATTTCGCCGCGGGTCCTTATGGTGTGTTCAAGGCCGCGCTCGTTCATTACATACAGGGGCTCGCGAATCAGCTCGCGTCGAAGGGTATTCGCGCGAACACGGTGTCGCCGGGCAATGTGTATTTCGAGGGCGGCGTGTGGGACTGGATCGAGCATAACGATGCAGCACTATTCGAACGCGCACTCGCATTGAATCCGACTGGGCGCATGGGGCGCCCGCAGGAAATCGCTAACGCGGTGGCGTTCATCGCGAGTCCGGCGGCGAGCTTTGTGAGCGGCACGAACTTCGTCGTCGATGGAGCACTCACGCGCGGCGTGCAGCTCTGACACACGGTCAACTCAACAGGAGCATGGAATGGAACGAGGCAGTGCGATTGGTATCGATCTGGACGCCCTGACGGTCGAGGCCGTGCAGGCGGGTTTCAAGGCCGGCACGTTCACGGCCGAGCAACTGGCGCGCGCCTGTTTCGACAGGATCGAGCGCGACAACGGGAAGTACAACGCAGTGATCTTCCTGAACCCGGCGGCCATCGACGACGCGCGCAAGATCGACGAGCGGCGCGCTGCCGGCGAACCGCTGGGTCCGCTTGCAGGGGTGCCGGTCGTCATCAAGGATCCTATGGACATGGTCGGCTTTCCGACTACCGCAGGATGGGCGAAGTTGTACAGCAAGAAAGGCGGCGTCGACCTGATGCCCGAGCGTGATGCGCCGGTCGTCGCGAGGATGCGCCGCGCGGGTGCGATCCTGCTCGGCAAGACGAACGTGCCGATCCTGAGCCACACCGGCTCGCATGCGAACGATAGCTGGGCCGGCCCCACGATCAATGTAGTGATGCCCGATCGGGTGCCGGGCGGCAGCAGTGCGGGGACGGCATCGGCGGTTGCGTCGTGCATGGCTGTACTCGGTCTCGCGGAAGAGACCGGCGGATCGATTCAGAACCCCGCGTCGGCGCAGAACCTCGTCGGGATCAAACCGACTATCGGGCTGGTGCCGAATGCGGGCGTGGTGCCGCTGTCGGGTAACCGCGATGTGGTGGGGCCCATTGCACGAAACGTGAGGGACGCCGCGCTGTGCCTCGACGTGCTCGCGGGCTATTCGAGCGAAGACCCGAAGACGCTCGCGAGCGTCGGCCGGCAACCGGAAGGTGGTTATACCGCGGCGTTGGACTCGAAGGCGTTGAACGGCAAGCGCATCGGTCTGTATGGGCCGGGCTGGCGCAATCAGCCTTTGTCCGACGAAGCTGCTGTACTGTATGAGCGGGTCAAGGGCGAACTGGCTGGTCTGGGTGCGATTCTCGTTGACGATCCGTTCGCGGGCTCCGGGTTCGCCGAACTGAGGAAGCCGACGCCGCCGCTAGCGCATTTCGATGCGCGCGGTCTGGAATCGATTCCGTACGATCTGGAGAAGTATCTTCAGCGGCTCGGCAAGCATGCGTCGCTGAAGACCTTCGCGGAATTCGCTGCGGCGACGAAGGATGACGATCCTTTTGGGGCGCAGGGGATACTGCGCTATTTGCATAGTCTCGCGGATTTCACTGCCGCGCTGGCTGATCCGTCGGCGCCGCCGGAGATGTCTGAATTCGTCGAAGTGAAGGCGCGCTATCTGCGGATTTTCAATGCGGTGATGGATGCGCAACGGCTCGATGCACTGGTGTTTCCGCAGATGCGAGGCGAGCTTCCTGCGCTTCACGGTCAGGATGTCATTCAGGAGACGACGGTGGGCGAGATCAATATTGCGGGCTTGCCGGGGATTGCGGTGCCTGCGGGGTTCTATGCGTCTGGGGCGCCGTTTGGGCTGATTTTTGTGGGGAGGCAATGGGATGAGGGGGCGTTGTTAGGGTTTGCTTATTCTTACGAGGTGGGGGTGGGGGGTGACACCATAGGGCGGTTGTCTTGAGCGTGGGTGCCGGGCCGGTGGGCTCGGGTCACCGCTTTGAGAGCGGCCCGCTATTCCGCACGACTCTCGAATAAAGCCTTAACCACCGGCACAGCCGGGAACGCGTTTGGCCATCGAGTTAAGTACAGCAGGTGCGATACCGTTGCAGGCGCTTCGGTGGGGGTCAAACCGTCATCCACAGCTCGGCCGAGTCTATAGCTAATCTTGATGGCTATGTTTTTGCTGGTGGTGGGTAACACACAGTCCACAGCGCCTTCTCTGCATTACTAAAAGATCGACGGTGACCACCGCACCGTCGTGACATGCAGCCATGTTGCTGATGCATGCTTCGCTGGATTCTTCTTCACCACCAGGCGCCTGCGTCACAAGGCTTCATCGTCGTCAGGCCGGAGCACCCTCATTTATAGTATTGGGCACGCGTCGCGGCCGCTGCGGCCAACGCTTCGCGATAGGCTGACCTCTTCGCCTTTGTTTCTTCCGTCGCCGGCTTCCGGTCTTGACGTGAGAGATGGAACGTCTTTGATTCGACAAAAAGACGCAGACTGCCGCTCGATGCGGGTCCGAGATTGCGCTGAACCGGTGGCTTGTTCGGGTCGACCCAGAGAATCTGCTGCATCATGTCAGTACTCGGGTCGATCCAACTGATATACCCGCCAGGCAAGATCTCGCGCGGTTTTTTGATCGCGCCCGTGAAGCTGTAGCGCGCATCGGCGGTGACCTGCGGGTCGTAGAAGTGAGGGGTGATGAAATCGGACACCGATATTCCGTCGATCGTATAGGTGTAAGGATCGGCTTCGCACGGGTCACAGGCCTCGATCAGGTATTCGAAGCGGCCTGTGCCGTCCTGGATGCGGCCGTTCACGATCCCGATCGAGGTCGAGGTTTGGAGCCGGTTGCCGTTCGGGTCGATCAGCATTTCTATGATTTCATGGCTTGCGTCGACTGCCCATTCTTCACTGTTCGGGGTGACGATCACTTTCGCGTAGGGCTGGTTATGATGTGTCATATGAAAGCCTCCCTCGCCTGGCGGCAGGGACTTGACGAGCTGAACCGGCCACACGCCCTGCGGGATTTTTTTAGGGTCGGTGAGATACGAGACTGTCGCTTTCACCGACCAGTATTGCGGCAAGTCCCTCGTCACCTGGACGTTGATGGCCGCGGCCACCGCCGCCATCGTTTGTGAATCCACCTCGCCCGTCGCATCGACGAGTCCAACTTTTGTTGCCAACATAAGTGCCTCCTGTTCATCAACGTTACGACAAGCACACGGCGCCACGGCGGGATGCTCCCGCTGTGCGGCACGAACGAGTTGGATACCTCCAGCATGATGGGTTGGGGGTCTGTCTACGATATACCGCAGGCGAATACTCTCTGCGACGGTTGTCTCGCAGCGAGTCAGTGACGGATGGATTGCGTCATGCGGGCTGCCGCACGGCCAGTGCAGAAGGGTGCCGCACTCCTTTAAACAAGACGGCGCGGGCTGTGGATTTTGAATGGGACAGGTCGCGCTGTTTGGGGTGGCTGTCGAAGGCCATTCCCGTTTTGAACCCCGAGCGCGAAGGCCCGGAGAATCCTTCTTGCCGCGTCCTCCAGCCCACTGTATCGTTCAACGCAGTGCTGCCCGAAGGCGGCACATTGAGCGTACGATTGCCGTTGCCCGGCAAGTTCTCTTACGTCGCGCAGCTGCCCGCGTTTTTGCGGGAGTAGTTGTATTGGACGCTGCCGCTCGCCAGTAGATTTGACTGTGTTGTTTCATATTCCAGTCGCCGAGGGCGTCAGTGCTACCCGTCATGTACAGGCACTGCCCGGGCTGCGTCTTTGCGTTGACGCTGATCGTGACGCCGACATGCCCGGCGGTAAAGATCGGCCACGCGCGGCCGACACCGGGGCCGTCGACGTTGCTCCCGTCATTGTGCTCGCCGTAGCCGCCGTAGTTATAGCGGAGCCAGGTCTGATTGCCATTCTTGATAGTCGCCGCGAGGGTGGTGTGGTAGGCGGCGATCGTATCTGCGACGGTAGAGTCGTCGGCCCTTTCGCGCCCCTGCGCACCAGTTCAAGGTGCCGTCCCGAAAAAGGACTTTTGCGCCGGCCCGCGCATCGCCGGCAAGCCGCGACTGCCGAACGCCTTGCCGGCGGTCGTTGCATGAGCGGGGCTTATCAGCCGTGCGGAGACGGCCGTCGCCGCCGCACGAAAGACGGTACGGCGTTTCCTCGGGTGTCTCGCCTGGATTCACCGTTGCTTCGCGTGCCCGGTCGATCAATGACTCGCGCCCGAAGTCAGCCGATCGATCATGTTGCGAATCGCGCGCATCTGAACGCCTTGATGGTCGGCGAAGTGACTGCCCGTGTAGCCCCACCAGTCCCAGCATCCATTCGGGTTCAAACCGGGAATCGACAGCGCCTGCGGAAATAGCACGACGATCTGGTTGCTGTCCGCCCACTGCGTATAGCCCGCATGCCGAACGAACGTCGTGCCGAAGAGGAGACCGCCGCCCGGCGGCGAATCGATCGGCAAATAGTCCTGGCCCTGCTCGCACCCGTGCAGCGCGATGTGCAGACGGCAGGGCGCGCCGGCATCGCAGGCGCGCGGCACATAGAGCCAGCCGCTGCTGTCCATGCCCGTGGTCCACGTGAAACTCGAAGGACGGTCGGTTGGCAGATAGCGGTTCTGATCGAAGCGCAGATAGCGGCCTTTTTGCGCGGTTGTCGTTGCGGGTGGCGCGAGCGGGGCGGGACCATAGATCCAGCCGAGTATCGCCTTTGCGCCATCCACATTGCACTTGCCGATGAACGGCGACTCGGTCTTCGAGCATGCCACGCCGTAGTTGATGGTCGGCATGGTATGGCCCGCGTCGCTCAGTTCGATTGTCGACGCGCTTTGCGCCGGTACGCCGAGTGCCGAATAGTAGGCCTGCAACTGCGTGACCACCGGCCGTGGCACGGTGGTGTCGTCCGCGCCGGAGAGGGTGACGAGGCGCTGGCGCGCGATGTTAGCGGCATCGTCGATGAGGTGATTCGCCGACGATGTCTTCGTGAACGCTACGAGCGTCGGCAAGTCGGTGCTGGTCTGCGAGACCTGGCATAAGCTTGCAGGCTGGATGGTGCATGAGCACTTTGTTGTCGCGATCAGCACGTTGTTCTGTGAGCAGTAATAGGGGCCGGCCGCGACGACGCCTACGCCCTTGATGATGGACGAATACGCCACCGCCAGTTGCACCGCCATGAAACCGCCCGACGAAATTCCCGAGACCGACGTCTGGCTGATGTCGATGTTCAGCGCCGGTAGCGGCGGGTAAGTGACCGGGTCCGAGAAGCAGTTAACCGAAAATGCCCACAGCGTGACGGCACGGATAGACGGGATGACTTTCATCGGCTTGCCTCACGATGGGTTGCGTTGCTTGCAGAAGCATTGCGAAAAAATCCCAACTAATACGTGGACAACTCGAATGAATCCGGCGGCACTCAGGCGTGCGCCCGGAAGAATTGGCCGCGGATGATGAGTGGTTTAATGTTGAACGCGGCATGTCATAGTGCCGTTCTCCAGGAACGGCTCGCCACATGCCATGGTTCGAGCATCACTGTCGCAGCCGATAAAGTTATCTGATAAGGATAGCTACTGAGATCGTCAATTCGCAGAAATGCAAAAGGCAAGCAGTCCCGAGGTGATCTCGTCGATGATCTGCTTCATCTCCGGGTAGGGCGGATGAAACGGTGTAGGGTTTTTCGGGCTGCCCCACTCAATCGTGTAGGAGAAAACCTTTGCTCTTTTAGCGTCCGTGATGTGACGGCTGAAGGCGTAGTCGTCCGATGTGCCGGCTGTCGGGTAGAGGCTCATTGACTGTTCGGTCTTGTAGACTCTGCCACGCGACGCCTTGATCGCGTCACGCATCTCGTTTGCCAGTCCGACGGCAAGTTTCTTGTCCTCAGCCGCAATGTATTCACGATAAGCCTTATCGTCGGCAATGCCGCGCTTTCCGTCGTATGCAGGATTCTGAAAATTCATCTGCGGATCAGTGCTTTGATCGTTGTCGTCGCCCCAGTTGTAAAGAATGTCTTCGGAGTAGCTATGTAGGTCGACGAAATAGCGAATATGCGGAAACGTGTCGAACATCCACACGACATTTTTTGTCTCTGGCTCTGAAGCTGCCGCTGGACCGATGTACACATCGTGATCGCACGGATCGGTGGAGTTCTGAACGGGAGAGTTCGCATCGAAGTATTTCGGGAAATTCCACAGAAAATCGTAATTCCGGTTGACGTCCACCCCGACGCATTGCGATTGAGTATGCCCAGCCGGCGCCGGCCGACGGTTCTTGCGCCACATCGGTTCTGTCGTCATGCTGTAGTGCCGTCCGTCCGGATTGGCTTGCGGAAAGACGTAAATATCCTTCGTATCCACGATGGATTTGATCTGTGCAGCGGTAAAAGTTCTATTGCCAATGGTGATATCCGTGTTGGCCCGATATGCGTTGGTTAGCTGTTGTATGAAGTTGATGAGAATGTCCGGGCTGCCCCACTCGCGCGCGTGAACGCCTCCAAGGAGATAGATTCCGGTGCGCCCCGGGCCACTTCCATTGCCAATTTTGAGTGCGTGACAGGCGCGTTGCTCCCATGTCTCGTTCGGCAACCTGATCAACGTAGTGAACCGGTCGTTTGGAGCAGCGGCTTCGGTGGCGAGCGCCGCTTCGACGTGAGACACGTCGAGGTATCCGGTGGCCGTTGCGACCGATAAGGCGGCTCCTGCGTTGTCGCGCATCTCCCGCTGTCGCGCTTTGCCCTCAGCTTCAGCATCCTCAAGATGCTCCACCGTGTAGCCGGCTGCCTCAAGCGCTTGAATTTGTGCGTCGCTCGCGTGCGCATCGACCCGGTACCCGTCGCGTACTTTCTCCACCGTGTGACGGGCGACCGTGACTTTGTACTTTTTGACCAGGTCGGCCATGGCGGCATAATCGCTGCCGGTAATTCTCGTATGATGAATCGACATGTCCATTCTCCACCGGAGTTCACTGCCTACGCCATGAAAGACGGGTAGAGCGGCAGCCATTTCAAACCTGAAAGGCTGGCCGTCGTCCGGGACTCGCCAGTGGCTGATGGAGCTGATAGAAAACGTTGGGTCTTCGGCAGGGCCAGTGTTGAACCCCGCCACTGATGAGACGTCCGCGCAGCATCGGGTCCTTGGATCTTGATGGTACGGGCGCGGGGAGTGAACTGGGTGCGCATGGCGCCATCAGGCTGCCTCACCGGTCAGGACCGCGGAATGTCGCCGCGAGACGGGATCAGGTATACCTGCCTGGGGCTGCTGCACCGAATGAAGAGTCAGCGCCGAGAGCGCATGGTAAAGTTCGAAAATACCTCCCGCCCGTGGACGTGTGTCAATCGCTCAGATAAACCAGACTTGAAGCTTTGACATTCCAGACTGCCCGCTTGCCTCTCACGCTGCAACGCTGGCGAGTAACCACTTCAGAAGCGGCTTCAACTTTTCTCGATATTCATTGCGCGGCGGATGCACGAGGTAGTATCCGGCGCCGGTCTCTACGGCAGTCTCCCCGTTTTTAACGGGGCTCAGAAGTAGAGGTCATGCCGCGATGGGCAACTTCTGTTTCGGCGGCACGCCGCCAATGGCGGTGTTCGGCCGCTCGTGATTGTATGACCACAGCCACTTCGTTGCATACTCCTGAACTTCGCTCACCGTCTCGAAGAGGTAATGGGCGAGCCAGTCGTATCGAACCGTTTTGTTGTAACGCTCAATATACGCGTTCTGTTGCGGCTTGCCGGGCTGGATAAACTGCAGAACGATGCAGTGTCGAACGGCCCAGTCCCTGAGCGCATCACTGACATATTCCGGCCCGTTGTCGCAACGGATCTTCGACGGTTTGCCGCGCCATTCGATGACCTGATCGAGGGAGCGTATTACGCGTAGTGCCGGCAATGAGAAGTCCACCTCGATGCACAGGCCTTCCCGGTTGAAGTCGTCGATCACGTTGAACAGTCGGATGCTACGGCCATCGGCAAGCTGGTCGTGCATGAAATCCATTGACCAACACTCGTTCAGTGCCTGCGGCACAGCCAGCGGTTCAGGCTGCTCACGCACCAGCCGTTTGCGCGGCTTGATCCGCAGATTCAGTTCGAGCTCGCGATAGATGCGATAAACACGTTTGTGATTCCAGGCGAAGCCCTTGACGTTGCGCAGGTAAAGGAAGCACAGGCCAAAGCCCCAGTTGCGCTGATTGTGGGTGAGTTTCACAAGCCACTCGGCGATCACGCTGTTTTCTGCGCGGCGCTTCGGCTCGTAGCGGTAGCAAGTCTCGCTTACACCAAACGCTTCACAGGCCGCCCGTACACTCATCGCCCGGTCCCTGACTGCACGCATGGCCATCTCGCGGCGGCGAGATGGCCTCACCACTTTTTTTCAAGCGCCTCGCGCACCACCTCGGCCTTGAGTCGCTCTTCGGCGTACATCTTCTTGAGCCTGGCGTTTTCCGTCTCAAGCTCCTTCATCCGGCTCATCAGCGCAGCGTCCATACCGCCGTATTTCGAGCGCCATTTGTAGAAGCTCGCGCTGCTCATCCCGTGCTCACGGCACAACTCCGGAACGGCTGTTCCGGCTTCGGCCTGCTTCAAAATCCCGATGATCTGGCTTTCCGTGAATCTGGACGTCTTCATGCAAAATTCCCTGTCGATCCCGCTGCTAGAAAATTCTACCTTGAACACCCGTTAATTCTCGGGGGGACTACCCTCTCTTTTCACAATCAAGGTCTGCGTTGTGGATCTACTGTTTGCGGCTTCGCTTGAGTGGTCACTGGCCTTGCAGGGTCGGAATGCAGCGCCTTGCCGTCGAGACGCACGATGGCGGTGCGCGCACTGCACAGCCGTGCATCCGGCGCAGCTTGGGCGAATGTTCCCACTGCCTCTTTGCGCCGAGCACGACCCGATCCACGCCCTGTCCTGCGCGACGTCACCCGTCGCGTAGGAGAGGACGAACACCTGGCACCGAACGGTCCCGAAGAAACGGCCGTCAGGCGCTCTTATTCGCAGCGGCCGGAAACGGCAGGCTGTGCGGCCGTTTGCCGGTGGCCGCGAAGATCGCGTTCGCCACCGCCGGCCCGACTGGCGCGACACCCGGCTCGCCGACGCCGGTGGGCGCTTCGCCCGACTGCACGATGTGCACGTCGACCTTCGGCATTTCAGCAATCCGCAACACCTGGTAGGCGTCGAAGTTGTTCTGCTCGACCTTGCCGTCCTTTAGCGTGATTGCGCTGTGCAACGCCGCGCCAAGGCCGAAACCGATACCGCCTTCCATCTGTGCGGCGATGACGTCGGGATTGATCGGCGTGCCGCAATCCACCGCACAGACGACGCGTTCCACTTTCACGTTGCCGTCCTTGTCGACGGAGACTTCCGCGACCTGCGCGACGAAAGTCTTGAACGCTTCGGCCACCGCGATGCCACGCCCGCGGCCTTTGGGCAACGGTTTGGCCGGGTCCCAGCCGGCTTTCTGCGCGGCGAGTTCGAGCACGGCCCGCATGCGCGGTTCGTGCTCGAGCAGATCGCGGCGGAAAACGAACGGGTCCTTGCCGGCGGCGTGCGCGGCTTCGTCGATGAACGCCTCGACCGCGAATGACGTATGCGAGCTGCCGACCACCCGCCACCACAGCACCGGCACACCTGTCTGTGTGGTGGTCAGTTCGACCGAGATGTTCGGGATCGCGTAGGCCACGTTAGCGGCCCCCTCGACGGACGTCGCGTCGATCCCATTCTTGATCATGACGCTCGCGAATGGCGTGCCGGCGAGGATCGACTGGCCAACAATCCGGTGCCGCCAGCCGACGAGCTTGCCGTCCGCAGTCAGGCCCGCGTCGAGCTTGTGGAAGCACATCGGCCGGTAGAGACCGCCGTGGATGTCGTCTTCGCGGGTCCACTGCAGCTTGACAGGCGTGCCGTTCGCGCCCAGCGCCTTTGCGATCGATACGGCCTCGACGATATAGTCCGACCACGCGTTTGCGCGCCTCCCGAAGCTGCCGCCCGCATACAGCGTGTGGATCTTCACCTGCTGCGGATCGAGTCCGGCTGTGCGCGCGGCGTTGCCCTGATCGACCGTCTGGAACTGGTCGCCGGCCCAGATCTCGCAACTGTCGGCAGTGAGCTTGACGACAGCGTCGAGCGGCTCCATCGGCGCGTGAGCGAGATACGGGAACGAGTAGGTGGCGGAGACCTTCTTCGCTGCGCCCGCGAGCGCACGCGTCGCATCGCCGTCCTTGCGGGCGGATGCGCCGGGTTGCTCGGCGAGCTGCCGGTATTCGGCCATGATCGCGTCCGAGCTGCGCTTCTCGGCCTTCGAATCGTCCCATTCGATCTTCAGCGCGTCGCGGCCCTGCTTCGCAGCCCAGAAGCCCTTCGCGACCACCGCGACGCCGCCCGGCACCTGCACGACCGAGACGACGCCCGGCACCGCTTTCGCAGCCGACGCGTCGAACGACTTGACCGTCGCGCCGAAGAGCGGCGGACGCTGCAGCAGCGCGACGAGCATGCCGGGAAACGTCACGTCGAGCGTGAACTGCGCGGAGCCATCGGTTTTCGGAGGCACGTCGACGCGCGGCACCTGATGGCCGATCAAACGAAAATCCTTCGGCGACTTGAGCGCGACCTTGTCCGGCACCGGTAACCGGGCCGCGGCCGACGCGAGCGAGCCGTAGGTCGCGGTCCGGTTCGTGGCTGCGTGGTGGACGCTGCCGTCGCGCGTCGTCAGGTCGCTTGCGGGCACCTGCCACTGCGTCGCGGCGGCGGAGACCAGCATCGCACGCGCTTTCGCGCCGGCTTCGCGCAGTTGCATCCACGAGTTGGCCATCGCCGAACTGCCGCCCGTACCCTGCATGCCAAACGCGAGATTGGCGTAGCGCTTCGCGTCGGCAGGTGCGCTTTCGACACGTACGTCCTGCCAGTTCGCATCCAGCTCTTCGGCGACGATCGTCGCGATACCGGTGTACGCGCCCTGGCCCATCTCGACGTGCTTCGCGATGACCGTCACGCTGTTGTCCGGCGCGACGCGCAGGAACGCGTTGGGTGCGAACGCCGCCTCAGGCGTCGTGGCGGCGAACGCGCGGCGGCCCGTGCCCACCCACTCGAAGCCGATGGCGAGGCCGACTGCCGCGACTGCGCCGGCTGCTTTCAGAAAGGAACGGCGGGACGGGCGTACCGCCTCCGTGAGGTCAAGGTCGGTCGTCATGGTCAGGCCTTCAGGGTGGCAGCGGCTTCGTGAATGGCCGCACGGATGCGCGCATAGGTGGCGCAGCGGCACAGATTGCCGTTCATCGCGGCGTCGATATCGGCGTCCGTCGGCGTGGCGTTGCGTTCGAGCAGAGCCGTCGCGGACATGATCTGTCCAGACTGACAGTATCCGCACTGCGGCACCTGCAGCTTGACCCATGCGGTCTGGATGGCTTTCGCGGGCCGGCTTTCAATGCCTTCGATGGTCGTGATGCGCTTACCCGCGACGGCCGCGAGCGGCAGCACGCACGAACGGGTGGCTTCGCCGTCCAGATGAACCGTGCAGGCGCCACATTGCGCCATGCCGCAGCCGAACTTGGTGCCGTGCAGGCCGGCGTTCTCGCGGATGGCCCAGAGGAGCGGTGTGGTGGGATCGGCATCGAGCGTAACGTTCTTGCCGTTGAGGACAAACGATGTAGACATGAAACCTCTCCGTGGGGAAAGCCCGGACTTGGCGCCGGGTGTACGCGGCAGTGTGACGGACCGCGCGGCGTTGCGCTTGCACAATCCTGCAAAAATATTGAACAATCCTGCAAATCGAGCCGGTGGGCGGTGGCTGCCCGGTAGCGGTTGGGTATGCTCGATTCCGTCAATGGAGTTCAGTGCACATGGAAGAGAATTTTCCCCGGTTCAATCCGTCGGCATCGCGCGAAGCGGCACGCCGCGAACTCGCCGCGCTCGTCAGTCGCTTCGCGCCAGTGGACGGCGCGCATCAGACGGCAATTCCTTCGCTGACCTTCTATCGATACTCCGCGCCAGCGGATCTCGGCTGCGGTGTGGCGAACTCCGCATTCGTATTTGCGGCGCAAGGCGCCAAGCGGGTCGTGGTCGCGGGGCAGGCTTACGACTACGATCATCTGCATTGCCTGGTGACGTCCGTCGATTTGCCGATGACGTCGCAGGTCACGCGGGCGTCGTCCGACGCGCCTTATCTGTGCGTGAAGCTCACGCTTGATTTGCAGTGCATCGCCGAACTCGCGACGCAACTGCATCTGCCCGAGCCGGGTGCCGTATCGGTGGGCGAAGGCATCACCGTGGGTTTGCTGTCGGCGCCGGTGTTCGATGCGACGTTGCGGCTCGTGCGTTTGCTCGATACTCCGGGTGACATCCCTGTTGTCGCGCCACTCATCGAGAAGGAATTGGTCTACCGGCTCATGACAAGCGAGCAGGGCAAGCGGCTGCGGCACATCGCCGTGAACGGGAGCCCGACGTACCGGATCGCGCGGGCGATAGAGTGGATCCAGAATCACTACACCGAGGTTTTGCGGGTAGAGATCCTGGCGCAGCAGGTGAACATGAGCGTGTCTTCGCTCCACCATCACTTCAAGAACGTCACGACGCTGAGTCCGGTGCAGTATCAGAAGCAACTGCGGTTGCACGAGGCCCGGAGATTATTGCTCGGACAGAACGGGGATGTCGGGTCCGTGGCAATCAGGGTTGGGTATGACAGTCCTTCGCAGTTCAGCCGCGAATATAGCCGGCTGTTCGGGGCGCCTCCACTTCGTGATGTAGTGCAGTTGCGGCGCCGGAACGGCGTGGGGTATGGAGAGTAGGACGGCGCTTTGATGAAGTTAATGACCGGGTGATGCAGCCTGGCAACCCGGCGGACGATCACGCGCTCTGAACCACCAGGAAGCGGAAATGGTGGCGTTATCAGGACGCGATGTCGCGCACGCTTTTTCCGATACGACGCCGGTCCGTGCGTCACAGACGTCCGCAACGAATTTTGCCAAGTTCGGGAACAGCTTTCTGCAAACCGGCGAATCAGTCAATGGTGAAGCCTCGAATTGAGCTCCCGTCCAGATGCCCGATACAGGTGCCGCGCAGCGTTGTGCGGCAGCCGCTCTTCGTCGTGTCCGTCATTCCCGATCTGTCGCGCATGGCCCCAGTGAATCGGGGTACCCGGGGCGGCGTCCACCTCGTACTCACGGACGTTGACGTCGAGCGTGCTCATGATGGGCAGTCCTCTGCCGCTAGGTGAGTCATGGCAAGGGCGAGGGCAACCGGCATCGCGATCAGAAGCTGCGGTCCGTCGACTTCGAACGCGCCTCGAAGGCGTGTACTGCTTTCAATCGAGCCTGCAGAGCTAACATCCGGGCCAGGAGGTTGAAGCGCGAGCAGCTTCTCACCGACGTTCCCGGCTTCTCCCTGTAATACCCAAGCAGACGACAGCAGCCCGCCAACCTGAAGAGCCTCGTGAATTACGTAGAGCGACGTACGGTCGCTTTCCTTCCTGGCACACCGACAATCATCTTGGCCGGCCGCTGTCGAGGCCACGCAGTGGAAATGGCAGTGCGGTCCGTACACGCTCAACGTGCTCGCTGACGAATGCATGGTTACGAGATGGCATCGCCAGACATTCGGATTAGCCGGTCGCGATATCGGTCATCACCCGGCTATGCCCGAAATCGCAATCGCACTTGACGCCGCTGCAATGCTCGACGAAGTCGATCTCCAGATAGCCGGGCAGAGGATCGTTCCCGTCGTGTGGACCCGCCTTAACCCTCGGTGCCCGGGCCTCATTGCACAGCACGCGATTCGCGTGCCGATGCGAAGCATATCGCCGCAAATATGAGCATTCACCAGGCCCGAGCCATGCACGCAACTAACGGCCTGCCTTGTTCGCAGCCATACCCGGCTTCGCCAGCAATCAGTCTGTAACGAAGCAGCTATCTTGTGGAGACAGGACTGTGAGCCTCTTTCCGCTTATCTCATGTTGCCGGCAGCCCGCGATCAGGGACGCGCAAAATCGTCCGGTGTGAGTTCAGGACGTGCGGCCGGATGGACGAGCAGCTTGCGCTCGGCGATTGCCCGGATGCGGCCATACCCGTCCCGGAAGGTCTTCATGATCCGGGCGTCACTGGCCCCGGGTTCAAGCCAGAAATGGATTTCCAGTGTGGCGATCGTGATCACGCATTCGACCATGCTGTTCGGGCGTTCGAGGCCAAACGCCACGCCGCGGCGGTTGGCGAGCACGTGTGGTTCAACTTCGACGGTTTCCATGGGCAGTCAGAGGGCAACGGTATTGAGCGCGTTGACAGGGTTTTTGCATACGCGATGCGGTTTGAGCATCGGGCTGGTCATATAGGCGTCAGTGCTGTGAGGCGTCGGCCGACCCCGGGGGCGTGGTTCCTGAAGGGTTTACCAGTCGATGCGGTGCTTTTCCTCGGTTTCGCGGTGACGCTGGTCATCGGGCGCATGCAGGTAGGGGTTCGTGCTCGTTAACGACGCGTGACGCAGGTTGTCGCGCACGGTACGCAGATCGGTGCCGCCGTCGGCCATGTGGGAACCTGCCGTATGGCGCAACCAGTGAGCGGAGGCGTGATCGAGCAGATCTGCCTGTGCCGTGAAGCCGTCGCCGCGCAACCGGAGCCGTTCGGCGGCGCCGGCAAAGATGCCCTTGACGATCGTATGCAGTGCGGCGCGCGTGAGCGGCTTCATCGATCTGCCCAGCGGCAGCACGAGCGGAGCGGACCGCGTTCGCGTACGGCCGGGATAGTCCGATGTCATGGCATAACCTGCAGTCAGGAGCCTTGAAAACGAGTGACACGTCTTTATCGAATGCGCCGCAGCGAGTTCGCGCTGTCCACTGTTTGCTTCGCAGGCGTTCTCATGGTTGGTGTCGTGCAGGGCATCTTCATTGCTATTGGCCTGTCGCTGCTGTCATTTGTCTGGCGCGCGTGACACCCTTACGACGCCATTCTGGGCAAGATCGAGGGGGGGCCTGGTTATCACGATGTTGTACGACACCCTGAAGCAAAACAGGTTCCCGGCCTTCTGCTGATTCGCTGGGATGCGCCACCCTTTTTCGCGAATGCGGAGACTTTTAGCCAGCACGTGCGACGGGATATCGCACAAGCGGCGCAGCCACCTGAATGGCTGGTCGTTGCCGCGGAGCCGATCACCGATATTGACGTTACCGCTGCTGACATGCTCTCCAGGCTTGATCATTCGCCGGAACTCAAGGTGCGAATTGCATCCCGGTAGCCGCGCTCGATCCGGCGTCGTGTGGACGAACGGGAAAAGTCAGTTGCCGCACCAATCGATTCCTGCCCATCGCTGGATATCAGCACGAAGCGGTCGATTTTCCGGTGCGCCATCAAGCGTCTGTACGCCGGGTGTTGACGCAACGGGCTCGCTGTCGGCAGTTCCTGATCGAGATGTTCAATCAGATCGAGATAGCCGTTGAACTGTTCGAAAAGCTTGAGATCGAGCCGCAGTTTTCCAAAGAAATAGATCTGCAACAGACGGCCCACTACGTCCGACATCGTTTGAGGTGTCGACGGCGAGATATGACTTGCATCCATCGCGATCAGTTCGCGTTTTACGTCGGGATCGTCGGCGTCGATCTGCTCCAGCGCGTTGATGGCGCACCGCAACGGAGTGTTGGAGACAAGGCCACCATCCCAATACGGCTTGTCGTCGATGAAAGTCATCGGAAATGCCGGTGGCAAACTCGCGCTCGCGATGACATGATCGACAGTTAAGCCGTCCCTGTTATCAAATTCCTCATAGGCGCCGGTCGTGGCATTCACCGCGGTGATGATTACTCGCGTCGCACTTGCGTTCAGCCTGTCGAAATCTACCGACTCCGTCAGCCATTCTCTTAGCGGTGCCATGTCCATAATACTGGTGGCGATCAACGGCGCCAGGAGAAAACTCGGGGCCATGCGGATCATTCCGTGCGCGCCGAACATCGCCAACCATGCGTCCAGTCCGGGCATCGCCGGAAGAGTGGAGACGGAAAATCTGTCCCACATTTCTTCAAGGGTTTCAAGAGGATCGCCCTTTGCTCCGGCGAGGACAGCCGCGGCCAGAGCGCCGATCGATACGCCGGTTATCACATGCGAGCGGAAGTTCTGGCGCTGGAAGATGGCTTTGATTGCGCCGAATTCATAAGCTCCCAGTGCACCGCCGCCCTGCAAGACGATTGCCGTAAGCATGCTAGACATGGCGACACCGCCAGGTCATCGAGCGTCGATTAAAGTCGCGATGGTTGAGCATGACCCACTTCCAAGTGGGTGGATGGCACTCACTTACCGCACTTCCGGAGCGGGCCCCGCTTGTAGTCCTGACTTCGCTCAATTTCCGTTCCTCATTTCTCGAGCAGCGCATGAATTGACTGCAATTCCCTTCTGCGGTCAGCGCTTGCCTTCGGATAGGTCATTTCAATTTCGTCAAGCGTCTCGATACGATCCTCGACACGATCAGCCTGGCGTTCTCCTTGTCGTCGGCCGGCACGATGTACCAGGGAGGCACGCTGGGTGCTGGTTGCATTGAAGCATTCCCCATAGGCATTCATGTACTGGTTCCAGTACTGCCGTTCCTCGACATCGGCAACACTGAATTTCCAGTTCTTTTCAGGGTCGTCTATGCGTTGCAGGAAGCGTTTGCGCTGCTCTTCCTTCCAGATCTGAAGGTAGAACTTGACGATCCGCGTGCCGTTCCCGGAAAGGTGTAACTCCGGGTCCACGATCGAACGAAAGCGGTCATACCACACGGCCTTCTCGTCGAGCAGTGCATCCGGCAGGCCCTCGTTACGAAGAATCTCGGGATGGACGCGGGCAATCAACACCTCCTCGTAGTAGGACCGGTTGAAGATGCCGATTCGCCCGCGCTCTGGCAGATCGCGCGTGGTGCGGCAGAGAAAGTAAGTCGTGCTGCAACTCAATGGGGCTGGGATGTTTGAAGCTGAAAACCTGACAACCCTGCGGGTCCACGCCGGACATGACATGCTTGATGGCGCCATCCTTGCCGGCCGCTCCCGACGCCTGGAAGATAAGCAGAACAGCATAGCGGTTGAAGGCATAGACCAACTGCTGCAGAGAGCTCAGGCGGGCGACATGCTCACCGCGCAATTGCTGGTAGTGTTCCCGAGACCTGTACACGGGCGCCACTTTCGTTGGCCACTTGTCGAGCTTGACCCTTCCGCCTTCCGGGACACGAAAATCCCCCGAACTGATCTCCATGTTGATCCTCGTAACCGCTCAAGGTCGGTAGGCTTGTCGCCAGGGGAATCCGGCAACGCAGATCTGTGCCGCAAAGCCGATCCCTTTAGCGATCGACGCGATACCCGAAACATACCGTGCCGGAGATTCACCGAATGCGAATACAGCGACACCAGGTTCTGCGACCACGAGAACGATGAAGCCCACGATCCCAATCAGAAGACGACTACGCCTATCGGCGTTGCAGATTGAACCACTGCACGCTCCGTTGAGCAACCTTCCAACTGGCCGTAAGCATGATTGGCGTGTCCAGTACCACGGAGGCAGTTACGCCGAGATGCGACACCAGCACCAGGATGCGTATTGCACCAAGAGCGACTCCGATCGCAAAGACTATACGAGGATGGGCAATCCCCGCCCTGACCTATGGGGAGTCCCCGTACGCCGAACGGAGTGGAGTTCATGGCAGTTACATCCGCGCGGCAGGAGCCAATTTAGTACCAGCATTTCGCATGTCAGGTCTGGCGGGGCGGTGGATCCGTCGACGGCGATGCAGTCCGGGCTCGCAGCAACTGATCTTTACGGTAGTCGTGATCGCGTGCCAGGGGATTGACCTATATCAACCTGTTCGGCGGCCCTTCCATTTGAAGGACCGTTTCCGGTTTTCCAGACCTGCACTCGTCGTTATCTCTCCGGTCTGAATTTGCGTGATCGGATTCATGGCGACGCGCACAGTGAAGGTTGACCTTGATCAAGGGCGCGCACGCAGGCGGGGAAGACCATGCAGGATACCAGTGAGAGCAGCGACCTTTGCGTGCGGCCCAAACCGGTCAACCACAAGCGAAGTCTCCTGCGAGCGACGGAAAACCAAAGCCGGGTTCGCTGAGCCACGCATCCTGCTTGGAGGGGTTGATCCCGGTCGGCAGCAATCAGGCGCGACAAGTTTGTGGAGGTGTGCAATGCATCGAGGCGTTACATTGATTATGGCAAGCGTGATCAGCCTGCTCGCTGCCACAGCTGCTGCGGCATATGCGGATGAGCCAACGCAAAGCATCACGGAAAACGGCTTGAGGGTCCACTACGGCGTGATGCCTGCTACGAAAGCGCAAATGGTCGAGCGAGGCGCCGATGCCTCCCAAAAAGGCGCTGAGACCACCCCAGGATCGTCGAGTTATCACCTGGTGGTCGCGCTCTTCCGTAGCAACACCGACGAACGCATCAAAGATGCGACCGTGGTTGCTACGGTCAAGGGACCCAAGGGGCCAAAAGGCAACGCCCATTCACGCCCCGTCACAAAGCGGCTCCGCCCCATGGTGATCGGTGACTCGGTCACCTACGGAAACTACTTCGACATGCGTTGGCGAGGCGTATATCACGTAAGCCTCACTGTCACGCAGAAGAATGAATCAAAGGCCGTGAAAGCCAGCTTCGACGTGGATCAGCAGTTCTGATTCCCAACGTCCCGGCGAAGTCGGCACGAGCACTTACCTATCTGGCGGGCATCCTGGGACCTGCTGGCAACCGGATCACATAGATGCGGCCCGGCAAGTCTCCTGCAGCCTCGTCTTCGTTGTACGTGAAATAGACAAGCGAGTGACGTTCAGTGTCCAGTACCCGGATTATATGGAGCGAGTCGAAAGTTGGATCTGACTCTGCCGTGAATACCTGCGCCTGCCTGGGAACAGTTCCGGCAATGCGGATGTTGCCTGTCTGATGGCAGGAAGCTGTCGAGTTCGTCCCATGGGTGATGCGTCCACTTCCCAGTGCGCCCTCGGAATGCGACTCTGAGACATAGCAGGTCACGCCTTTCACAAGGGGATCGTCGTAAGCCGAAATGGCGATGTGAGAGCCATATCGCTGGGTATGCGTTTCGATGGTCGCCAGCTCTTTGGCTATGACAATGGAAGACGAAAATATCAGCAGCGCACCCAGGATGCTCCACCGCCCTGGAAACAGCTTGATCATCATCCACCTCCGGGCATCCGACACTCAGATCTTCGGCCCGCACAACGCTGCAACAACGGATCGCTGAGTTCAGGCTATTTCACCCGGAAGTCAGCTGCTTGATGCAGGTCAACGCCGGCGTGTTCGCCTGGCGTCATTCTGAAAATGGGTCTGCGGTTTGCACAGGGCGTCTTTCGGTAGGGGATTGACCATTCCTTGTCCACGCGACGGCAAATCACAGCTTCGGTCGCCTGCGCCGCCAGAAAGTTCGCATATCGAGAATTACCATGTTCGTGAACGCCCGCGTTTCATTGCTTCTACCTCTCATGTTCTGCGCCTGGGCAAGTGGCGCTGCGCTCGCGCAATCGCTGCCGCAACCCGCTTCGCAAAACGGCGTCTCGTATATAACCGGTGGTGTGGGCCAAGATGAAGTTCAGGCATTTCGCGCCGCAGCTCCAAGGTATAACCTTCGCATGACATTCGCGTCGAAGGCAGGGAGCTATCTGTCCGACGTCGATGTAACGATAACGTCGGGAGCCGGACGGCGAGTCCTGACCGTTCGGACAGAGGGACCGTTCCTCTTTGTCCGTCTACCTGCAGGGCGCTATCAGATTGGGGCGCAAAGGCGTCACATCACGGAAACCAGAAGGGTCCAGGTGCCCGCACGTGGCGGAGCTGAATTGCGTTTCTACTGGCACGATCCGGATCGTCACGGAGTCGTGCACATCTGCAAAAGCTGTCCAGATTCGGGCCGCCCCTGAGCGGCCTGTTCCGTTTCGCAATCCGCGTACTGACCGACACCAGAATGCAGACAAATCCCGTTGAGCCTGTCCCGGACGTAGTCCCTGCCCACGGCGAATTGTCACCACCGGTCGGGCACGCCGACAGGAAGCGGGGGCTGTCGAGCGCACGGGTGGACGAGCAGCGTGCCCGCTTCGGCCGCAACGTCGTGGACTCAACGGCGCGGCGCACCTGGTGGCAGACCCTGTCGGAGGTAGTCCGTGAGCCCATGTTCCTTCTGTTGCTCGCTGCGAGCGGTATCTATTTCGTGCTCGGGGACGTTTCGGAAGCGCTGACGCTCCTCGCGTTCGTGATGGGGATTGTCTTTCTCACGGTTTTTCAAAGTCACCGCACCGCGCAGGTTCTCGACTCTCTTCGCGAACTGTCTGCGCCCCGCGCGCAGGTACTTCGAGATGGACAGCGGCAACTCGTTTCCGCTTCTGAACTAGTGCCCGGCGACGTGGTTTTCGTCGACGAAGGCGCACGCGTGCCCGCTGACGGCGCCGTGATGGAGGCTCACGAGCTGAGCGTAGACGAGTCGCTGCTGACAGGCGAGTCCGTTTCGGTGAACAAGTCGGTGGCGCGAGCCAATGCACTTCCGGAGGAGGATCCTGGCGGGCAGCTTTATTTCGGGTCAATGGTGGTGCAGGGTCAGGGGCAGATGATCGTGACTGCGACCGGGCCGAATACGACGCTCGGTCGCATTGGCAAGTCGTTGACCGGCATCACGGAAGCACGCTCGCCGTTGCAACTGGAGACGAGAACCTTCGTCAATCGCTTTGCGCTGGCTGCGATCGCACTGTGTCTGCTGCTGGTCGCGGCTTATCGCTGGCGCTCCGGGGAATGGCTCCCGGGCGTGCTCGCCGGGATCACGCTGGCCATGGGGATTCTTCCCGAAGAGATTCCGGTGATACTGACCGTGTTCATGGCACTAGGGGCTCGCCGCATCGCCAACGAAGGCGTACTAACACGCCGTATGAGCGCCATCGAAACCCTTGGCCAGACGTCGGTGCTGTGCGTCGACAAGACGGGCACACTGACGCAAAACCGCATGTCCGTGAGCGTGCTCTTCGCGCAAGGAAAGCGGCAAGTCATCGATCAGGCCACTCAGCGTATTGACGAGACATATCACGAACTCATCGAATATCTGGTGCTCGCCAGCGAAATCGAGCCGGTCGATCCCATGGAGCGGGCATTTCACGAAACAGGCCGGGTTGGACTCGCCGGCACCGGACGTCTCCACAAGGACTGGTTGCTGGTTCATGAGTACGCGCTGACACCGGAGTTGCCGGCCATGTCCCACGCATGGCACACGCCAGAACTCGACCATCACGCAGTGGCCTGCAAGGGCGCGCCGGAGGCGGTCTGTGCTTTGTGTCACCTGGAGGAGCGGGAAACGCAGACTGTCCTCGATCAGGCCGCGCAGATGGCGTCGGGCGGACTGCGGGTGCTGGGGGTGGCCAAGGCACGGCACTCACATCCCGACTGGCCGGAAAAGCAGCATGACTTCGAGTTCTCTTTCGTGGGGCTGGTCGGTCTATTAGACCCTGTCCGTCCGGAGGTCGCGGGCGCTATCGCGGAATGTCAGGCAGCCGGCATCCGCGTGGTGATGATCACCGGCGACTATCCATCGACGGCGCGGGCTATTGCGGCCGAGGTCGGCATCGACGGCACGCGAATCGTGACTGGGCAGGAAGTGTCAGCGATGGACGACGCACAACTTCGCGATGCCATAAAGAACGTTGATGCATTCGCCCGCGTCAAACCGGAGCAGAAGCTAAGGCTCGTCAACGCGCTCCGGGAGAGTGGCCAGGTGGTCGCGATGACGGGCGACGGTGTGAACGACGCGCCCGCACTTAAGGCGGCGCACATCGGCATTGCGATGGGGTTGCGCGGCGCCGAAGTTGCGCGCGAGGTCGCCTCGCTGGTCCTGCTGCGTGACGACTTCGCGCCGATCGTGTCGGCAATCCGGCTAGGAAGGCGTATCTACGCAAATCTCGTGCAGGCGATCAGCTACACGGTTGCCGTTCACATTCCGATGATAGCCGCCACCATGTTTCCGGTTCTTGTTGGCTGGCCGCCGATGTTGGCGCCGGTTCACGTCGTTT
Organism: Paraburkholderia aromaticivorans; assembly: GCF_002278075.1. NCBI lineage: Bacteria > Pseudomonadati > Pseudomonadota > Betaproteobacteria > Burkholderiales > Burkholderiaceae > Paraburkholderia > Paraburkholderia aromaticivorans. The sequence goes on from NZ_CP022991.1 coordinate 583,469, forward strand.
TTCTGCAACTGGTGATCGATCCCGTCTGCTCGGTCGTGTTCGAGAACGAGCCTGAACGCGAGAACCTGATGCGTTTGCCACCGCGCCGTGCCGGCGCGCGCCTGCTGTCGAACCGCGCGTTGGGACAAGGGGCGATGGCAGGCGCGCTAGCCGCCATGCTGGTGCTCGGTCTATATGCGGGCTTGCTGACTCACGGTTACGACCTTCCTTTCGCTCGCACATTGTCATTCGTGGCGCTTGTGGCGTGCAATGTGGCGTTGATCTTTGTGATCCGACTATTTCCACAGACTGGGGTCCGCGCACGTCAGCAGAATCGCTACCTCTGGGTTGTTCCAGGTGTCACCGGCGCGGCGCTTCTGCTTCTCATGACCGTTCCTGCCCTGGCGCGACTGTTTGGACTGGTTGCGTTGCTGAGCGCCTGACGGTGCAGATGGCAGGAAAACCTGGAGAATGTTCCTGTGATCTCGATGGCGGTACTCTTCGCAGCCATTTTGCTGCTCAACATCATTCCGGCCTTCGCCCCTCCCACCTGGATGGCAATGTCGTGGATAGGATTCAACCAGCCAGACCAGAACCCATTCCTGCTCGCAGTGATTGCCGCCTGTGCCGCGACAATGGGGCGCCTTATTCTCGCGCGATGCTCCGGATGGCTCGTACGCGGCCACCTGATGCGCGACGCGGACCGGCAAAACATCGATGTCGTGAAGGCGTGGCTCGAAAAGAGGAAGGCGGTGACTGCCGGTGTGCTGCTGCTGTATGCATTCAGTCCATTTCCATCGAACTATCTGTTCATCGCGTACGGGCTAACCGGGCTGAGGCTATGGCTCATCGGTGTGCCGTTCTTTTTCGGACGCCTCGCGAGCTATGCGGCCTGGACACATTTTGCGCAGGTCGCGCACTCGTACCTGGACCCGGAATTGGATCTCGAGGGAGGGTACCTGGGGGCCTACTTCGTCGTCACCCAACTGGCATTGCTGTGCCTCGTCTTCGTCCTGATGCGAATCGACTGGAGCGCTGCACTTAACGAGCACAGGCTCCACTTCAGGCGCCCCCGGCCCGGCGAGAATGCCCATACGTGACTAACGTAACCGCGCTGCCGCTTGCATCACGCAGGTGAACCCATAGAATCCATGAATAGTGGATCAGTTGCTGCATGCGTCAAGGTAAAGATGAAGAATTCAGCCGGGAACGAACCATCAACAGCGGCGTTTGAGTGATGCGAGCTGTTCGGCCTGCGACGCTTCCGAGAAACCAGCGGGAGAGGCCGCGCCGGCCGTGTGTACCGACGACTACGAGATCCGTATGCCATCCTGATCGGGATCAGGACGCTGATGCAGCGCCCGACCAATACGCACGCAATGCCTACCAGTCCGAGGACAAGATAGGTTCCAGTCTCCCTGATCGCGAGAATTTCCAGCCCGATCAGCAGGAACAGCAAACTGTTTAGAATCTCGTCGATCAGTTGCCAGAACGTCTCTAGATACGCTTGCGTCTGCTCGGACATCGCCAGGTTCCGTTCATTGTTGCCCAGGAACAGCCCGGCGACGACCGCGGCGATCGGCCCTGACATATGAACCGCGTCGGCGAGTGCGTACGAACCCATGCATAGCGCGATGGAAAGCAGAACCTCGACCTGATAGTCGTCGATCTTGCGAAGCAGGCGAAGCACAATCCAACCAAGAAGCCAGCCAAGCAAGATACCGCCAAGCGTTTCCTGGATAAAAGACCACGACACGCCGGCAACGCTCGGATCACTCCGACCGGTAGCAATATCAAGGATCGTCAGAAAGATTACGAGGGTCGGCCGGGATTCGTTAATTTTTCGCCAAAATGGCCTTAAGCTGCTGATTCGAAATAGAAATCGATGTTTGGATCAAGGGGCGGCGCCCTCCGCTGAAGATCCAGGAGATAGGACCCGAGGCGGTTGATGTGGTCCTTCCGGTACGGCGAGAGCGCCTGCAGCACCTCGACGTCGACCGGCAGCCCCTTCTCCTGCAGAACTTTGAGCCGCCGCGACATTCACTGGACGTTGTAGAGGATCACCATGTTCGCGACGAGCTGGTTGTACTTGATGACCTTGCGCTGCTCGTGCCGGACGTTCTCGGCGATGACCTCGCCCCCGAACATCAGCCACTTCGCAAAATCGTTGAACTGCTTGCTCTTGTTCGTTGCCGTGTGAATGGTCTGGCGCATTTCCGGGTCATTGATGTACCGCAGCAGGAACGTCGTGCGGATCACGCGGCCGAGCTCGCGGAACGCGAAGTACAGCTTGTTCTTCACGCTCTCGGATCCTAGGCGCCGCAGGATCGTCGACGGCGTCATCCGTCCCACCTTGTTCGAAATCGCCACACGCAGCATGTCCGGAAAGTGCCGCTCGATCAGGGCCCAGTCGATGCTCGCGCGAAACAGCGACTCGATGTTCTTGTAGCGTCGGCGCCGATCGGCCTTGAAGAACGTCAGGTCCTTGATGTCACGGATGCGCGGCATGAGCTTGATGCCGAGCAGGTGCGCGAGCGCGAACACCGGCGCGCTCTGCGCGTGCGTGTCGCCGTGCACGGTGTCGGGCTGTACGTCGGACGCGTTCTTGATCAGGCCATCGAGAATGTAGACGGCCTCGTGCACACCGCACGGGATGAAATGGCTGAACAGCGCGATGTACTTGTCCGACACGTGATAGTAGCCGATCCCACCGTAGCCGCCGTACCGGATGTGATATTCGGACAGCAGATTCTGCTCGTACAGAATCCACTTCGTGCCGTCAGCCGAGACGCGTTTGCCAAAACCCCAAAATTTCGGTAGTGCAAACTGGTTGCATGCGTTGATGACCTTCACGATCGCCTTGTCGAGGCGATCCTCGGTCACGTATTCCAGATCCAGCCACGCGACCTGCTTGCGGCTGAGATTCTTGACTGACCATGCCGTCTGCGTTGGCCCAAGATTGCAGCCGTAGCAGAATAGCGTCGTGATGAAGCGTTTGCGCGGCTCGTCGATCTTCGCCTCGAATCCGGAAAGTGGTCCGAACAGACGATGCAGGTCGAGCCACTGTTCCGTTTCAGTGAGGATATCCAGGATGCTGACGGGGTGCATCGTCGCCTCCATCGCTTGAACGATCAGGGATTTGTTTGGCGGATCGGGCTTTTTCTCCAGACGGTGCAGGATGAGGCCGTGTTCCTCGCTGATTTCGACGTGATCGTTTTCCGGGAAACCGGCGTCGACTTGGTCGGCGAGCGCGCCGAGTTCATCCTTCATCTGCTGCACAAACGTGTGCCTGTCGACCGAATAATCGACGAGTGCGCGGTAGCGCGACAGCTCCTCGCGGAATTCATCCCAGGAGACTTGGTGCACGCTTGGGTCGTCGTACTGATCGCTGCCCTCTACGTAGACATCCCCCGAATTCAGTTCCCGCATGATCTGGCTAAACACGCACAGCTCGAAATACTTGCGGTGCAGCAAGCGCTGCGGACAGACCGTCCGGAAGGACGCATCGCTTCCATTTCTCGGGAATCCAGTCGAGCGGCAACTGCGCGAGATCGGTGTCGCTGAGCAACAGGTACTCGCGCCGCGACGACCGGTACATCTTGAGTCAGTCGAGTGCCCTGAGCAGCGCATCGTCCTGCTAGCTCGCCTTCAGGGACAGATTTTCCACGCACTGGAACAGCAGTGAGCGCAGATTCCTGTACGGTATGAGCAGGAACGGAAAAATGTGATTCCCGGCCTGGGCGATATGCTCGTTGCAGCGAATCAGAACGGCATCGGGATCATCGTTCAATGCGGTACGCATCTGCGCGATGCGCACGGCCGCGGGCGTTTCGTCATCCTGCAGCACGTTCAGGACGTCACGGAACTGGCTGACGAGTGACTGTAATTGGTCGGTGTGCGCGAGTTGGTACTGCTGAAGTCGCAGCTTGCCGGCGTTCTCGAGGTTGCGCACGGTCTTGATGAAAATCTCCGCGACATCGTCGAGCGCCTTTTGCCGCTGCGCGAGAACGAACAACACAGCAAGCGCATAGCGCTTTGAAGGCTTGAGCGCCCGCATCTCGTGGACGTCGAGCGCGCGGGCCTCGACAACGAACTGCGTCCGCTTCGGCACTGTCAGCATGTCGGGTACGACCGGCATGCCGTCGGCCAACGCGTTCATCGCCTCGATATGCTCGAGAAAGCTTGCGACCTCGCGCGGCCCGGGTCGCTTCGGCTCGCGCTTGAGCTCGTCCCAGAATGTTCGGCCGCGGCGGACCTGAAACAGATCGTCGAGTCGGGCTTTCCGTGTGTCATCGAGCGATTCGACAAAGGCGCGGTAGATTTCTTCGTGCAACTGGCTGCGCGCATGGCCGGCAATCCGGGAGAGTGTCGCGAGCGGCGGCAGCTCGAAACGGCGCCGCACGAGTCCCTCGAGCATCACGTTGATGATGTCCGGCAACTCTGCCTTGGTCCGGGCCGCATAGGCTGCCACCCGCGCGAGCCAATCATTCGCCGCGCGATCGACGGGTTGGATCCGCACGTACTCGCGCAGGATTTTCTGGTGCCGGGATTTGCTGCCCGAGCGGTCGTAGTGCGAGAGGTTTGTGCGCGGTAGCGGGCGGCCGCCGAGTACCGTGCACATGTGGTCGATGATCGCTGGTGGCACGTCCGAGACCACCGGCATGTACCCGAGACGCTGCAGCAGCTTCAGTTGCACGAGAATCAGCACGCGCGTGGGTGCTTGGCGGAACTGGTCAAAGACGAACCGGATTTCGGCAACGCTCGGCGTATAAACCGTGCGCAGCTCCGTCTCACCGAGATCAGCGGGCAATGCCGGGTAAGCGGTTTCGTGAATCTGGCTCATGGATCAGCCCGCGAATGGCTTGCGGTACGTCATCTGTCGGTTCGCGCTGCGGCAGCTTGAGCGTGCTCGACAAGACCGCATCGGCAAGGTCGGTGCCATTCATTCCCATGAGCCAGTCGATTGTGCCGCGCGACAAATCGTCGAACGGCGCGAAGAGGCATAACTAGTTCGCGTTAAAGCGAGCGCACCAGTTTGTCCAAAAAATCTTCACAATGTGCAATCTGGTCGAGCGCAATGAACTCATCGGCCTGATGTGCTTGAGCAATATGTCCCGGCCCGCACACGATTGTTGGAATTCCGGCACGCTGGAAGAAACCGGCCTCCGTGCCATACGACGCCTTATTCCACGTCATGTTGGGGGCAATCGCCCGGAGGTGGCATACCAGCGCTCCGGTGTCGTCTGCTTGCATCGCCGGTGGTGCACCGATGCATGTGAAATCGATATTCGCTTCGCTATGCACCCGCCGCATCTCCGGCACCAACGTCTCGTTGGCATAGGCCTCGATGCGCGCAAATATCGCGTCGGCATCCACTCCCGGCAGGTTGCGGAACTCGAAGACGAATTCACATGCTTGGGGCACCGTGTTCAGGGCAATGCCTCCAGCAATAGTGCCCGCCTGGGCTGTGCTAAACGGCACGTCGAAGCCCTCGTCATACGGGCCATGCTGAGCGAACTCGTCCGCGATGTCGCGAATCCGGCAGATTATACGGGCCGCGTATTCGATAGCATTGACGCCACGCGGCGTGAGTGACGAATGCACCGCGTGCCCCTGCACGCAACAACGGTAGATATTTATTCCCTTGTGTGCCACGATCATCTGCATGCCGGTCGGTTCACCAACGATGCATCCCCGCGGGCGGATGCCTCGGCGGGAAATCGCAGCCAGCAGCGTTGACACTCCAAGACATCCGACCTCTTCGTCGTAGGTAAACGCCAGATGCACCGGGTGTCGCGGCGGTGTAGCGCACCACTGTGGCACCTGGCTCATTACTGTTCCGATAAAACCCTTCATGTCGCACGCGCCACGGCCATACAGATGACCATCGCGGATCGAGGGTTTGAACGGCGGGCTGCGCCAGTCCTGGCCGTCGACGGGGACCACGTCGGTATGCCCAGACAGGACCAGGCCGTCCAGCGTGTTACCGTCCTCTGCGGGCAAAGTGGCGAATAGGTTTGCCTTCGCACCGCTAGCGTCATGATCGAGCCAGGCATCTATGCCCCAATCGAGCAAAGTGTCGCGCAGCATTTCGATCAGACCGAGATTGGAATTGCGGCTTGTCGTGTCGAAGGCGATTAGCCGACCGATCCAATCGAGTGCGGCCCCGGACGGCGGCATTGATCCGGATATCGTCTGAAACGTCATATGGGTCTCCGTTCTTGTGCATTAGCGCAACGGTACATGCGCTGTCTCGCGTGAAAGGCGTACTGCGACCAGGCTCGCGAGGGCGCCGCCAGCGATATACCAAGTCGGCGAGAGCGCGTCCGCCGTCATGCCGATTAGCCAGGTCGCCACGAACGGGGCGAAGCCGCCGAAGATGGTGACGGCAAAGTTGTAGCTGAGCGATATCGACGTGGTGCGTATTACCGACGGATACAGCTCGGCCTGCCAAGCGGGTGCTGCCCCGGTCAGCGTCGCCATAAAAATGGCCAACACGCACACGGCGCCGATAATCTGACCGAGATGCGGTTGCGCCGTCATGAAAGCGAATAGCGGATAGGTGCCGAGCAACACGCATAGCGCGCCCACTGTCATCATGGGGCGACGCCCCCAGCGATCCGAGAGAAGGCCGATGACCGGCGACAAAATCATGAAGCAGGCGATCTGCAGGCTTGCGGCCACGAGTGCCTGCGACGCGGGTAGGCCGAGCGTACGTGTCAGGTAGATCGGCATGTAAAGCAGGTACAGGTAGTTGGTAACCGTCCAGCCGATCGTGAACAGGCTGCCGATGCTCAACACGCAGCCGTGCTCGCGCAGCGCGGTGCGGATCGGTGCCGCGTGGGTATCATGTGCCACGGCGCACGGGGAGTCCTCGACATTGCGCCGCAGCCAAAAGCCGAACGCACCGATCAGCACCGCCCCCGCCACGAACGGCAGGCGCCACCCCCAGTCAGCCAGCGTAGCGGGCGACATCAGCCACGTCAGCGTCCCCGCGCTCAGGGATCCGGCAGCAACGCCACGGCAAGGCTGGCCTGCTGCCAACTGCCGTAGAGACCTCGCCGGTTGGGCGGGGCATGTTCGACAATAAAGCTCGTCGCACCGCCCCATTCACCTCCCGACGCAAAGCCTTGCAGCACCCGCGCGACGACGATCAACACCGAGGCGGCTACGCCTGCCGCTTCAGTGCCTGGAGTCACGCCGATCAGAGCAGTGCCGATCGACATCATAACAATCACCCACAGCAACGCCGCCTTGCGGCCAGCCCGGTCACCGTAGGCGCCGAGCACGATCGCTCCCAGTGGCCGCGCCACAAAACCTACGCCGAACGTGGCAGTGGCGACTAAGAACGACGTCGTCTCACTGGCGGCCGGAAAGAAGTGATGCGCGATTTGGGGGGAGAAGTACGCATACAACACGAAATCGTACCACTCCAGGATATTGCCAAGCGATGCCGCCATCACGGCTCGCCGAGCGCGGGTCGGTGTAGTTGCGATAGACGCGCCGGGGCGAGCCCGAGTGTCGTGCGCTCGGGAAGCATGCGTGTTCATGGTCGGACCTACGAAAGGTAACGGGAAGAGAGACGTGCTACGCCATCAAGTCATGGCGTAGCGCAGCCGGCGCTCAGCGGCGTATCGAACGGAACGCGCTCAGCACGCTCTCGAGATCGTCGTCGGACAAGGCAAGCGAGACCTGCAAACGAAGTCGGGCCCGACCTTCGGGAACGACGGGATACGAGAAGGACTGGGCGAGCACTCCGCAATCGGCCAACGCGCACGCCGCAGCCTGCGAGCGTGCCGCGTCGCCGAACATGACCGGCACGATGGGGTGGTCGCCAGGCATGACGTCGTAGCCGGCCTGCGTCAGGCCACGCCGCAGGTACGTGCTCATCGCAGTCAGTCGTGCGAAATCGATCTCACCTTGCTCGATGAGGTCCAGTGCGCGGATCGACGCCGCCGCGATAGCCGGCATCAGCGCATTCGAGAATAAGTAGGGACGGCCGAACTGGCGGATGGTGTTCACGGCGACGGCGGGACCTGCGACAAAGCCGCCCGATGCGCCGCCCAGTGCCTTGCCCAATGTGCCGACGTAGAGATCGACCGCCGCTATCTGTTGCTGGACCTCGGCAGTGCCCCGCCCCGTCGCACCGATCACACCGATGCCATGCGAATCGTCCATCACCAGCAGCGAGCGGTGCTGCCTGCACACGGCGCCAAGCGCGGCCAGCGGCGCCTGCGTGCCGTCCATCGAGAAGACCCCGTCGGTGACCAGCAGCCGCGCGCCTCCGTCGGACGCCGCGGCAAGGGCGTGCGCGGCGGTGGCCGCGTCGCGGTTGGCGTAGCGGCTGCATTGCGCCCGGCACAAGCGAATGCCGTCGATGATGCTCGCATGATTGAGCGCGTCCGAGACCACTGTGTCGCCTTCGCTCAGCAGCGCCTCGAACAAGGCTCCGTTTGCGTCGAACGCCGACGGGAACAACGCGCAGGCCTCGGTGCCGAGGAACGCCGCCAGCCGGCGCTCAAGCGTCCAGTGCAGTTCGTGTGTGCCGCTGATGAAGCGTACCGATGCCATACCGAAGCCAACGCGAGCGATCGCGTCGATGGCGGCCTCGACGATCCTAGGATCGCTGGCAAGTCCCAGGTAATTGTTGGCGCACAGGTTGACGTAGTCGTGCGTCCTGCCGCCCGGCGACACTCGCGCCACGACAGTCCCGCCCTGCGCCGACGTGATCGCCAGTTCACGCGTGGTCGCGTGTCGTGTCGCCAGCGCTTGCTGGCGCGCGTCGAGCCGAAAGCGCAACGCCTCATCGAGCATGATGGTCCCCGTCGTAATCGACCGCGAGCGTGTACGCCGGATCATTGTGCCAGGCCCAGTAGACACGGAAGACCGCCTGGGTGATCTCGCCCGGCCGGCCGTTACCTACCGGCGTGTCGTTCAGACGTGAGACCGGCATGATGCCGCCTGCTGTCGAAGTAATGAAGATCTCGTCAGCTCCACGCAGCAATGCTTCGTTCACTGCGCCTGCGTTTACAGCAAAGCCCTCTTGCGCGGCGATGTCGAACACGGTGCGGCGCGTGATGCCATGCAGAACGCCGCGTTCGGGCGTGTATAGCGTGCCGTCCTTGACGGCAAAGATGTTGAACCCCGGGCCTTCGGCGATATTCCCGTCCATGTCCTTGATGACAACCGTTTCTGCACCGGCGTCGAAACCATGGAACTGCGCGGTCACGAGGTCGAGCCAGTGATAATTCTTGATCTGCGGATCGACCGACTCTGGCGGAATGCGCCGCACGCTGTCGATCAGGTGCAAATGGAGGCCTTCCTTGAGTTGGCGGGCGTTAGCCACCGAGCCGAACGGCACGGCGAAAGCGACGAATTGGTTGAGCGCTTCGCGCGGATCGCGACTGAATGTCGGCGAGATGCCGCGCGTGCAGAGCATCTCGACATAGGCGTTGCGATGCCCCGATCGGCGCACGCACTCGACGAGAATGTCGCGCAGCGCGTCGTCGTCGTGTGGCACGGTAAGGCGCAACTTGGCGAGCGAACGGCGAAAGCGTTCGATGTGCAGGGCCAGGCGGAAGAACTTGCCGTCCCAGACGTGCACGGTATCGTACGTCACGTCAGAATGGAGCAGGCCCCAGTCGAGCACCGAGATGCGCGCCTCGGACATGGGAAGGAAACGCCCGGCCATATAAGCGACGCCGTGCGGGTAGGTCAGGCCATCGATGCGCCCCACGTCAGGTTGGGTCATGAAGGATCTCGTGCAGGTTGGGGGTAATAGTCGACTTCGCGGGCGAAGTCGACGCGGGCAGCTTCGAAGACGCTGCGGTGCACGATCGGGTTGGCCCCTACCGCGCGGTCAAACGAGAGCTTGCCGTCCAGATGGTCGATCTCGTGTTGCATCAATTCGGCGTCCGCCTGGCACAAGCGTTCCTTAAGATGCACCGCGCCGGTGAGATCGGTGAAGCGCACCGAAATCGAAGCGAAACGCTCAACGCGTACGAGCATGTCGGGGAAGCACATGCAATCGTCCCAAAGCGTCATGCGTTCGTCGCTCTGCCAGACGATTTCGGGATTGACGATTACCTCGGGCCAGCCGGGCAGCGCGAGGCCGATCATGCGTTTGTGTATTCCGATCTGAGGCGCCGCGATGGCGCGTCCGAAGCCATGCTTGGCGCGAAAGGCGCGTATCGCGTCTCCCAGGGCAGACGCTTCGGCGACGACAGCGAGGTCGCTCAAGTCGGTTACGGGCGATGCCGTTTCGCGCAGCGATGGCGTGCCGACCGGAAGGATTTCCCGCGTCATTTCGATACCTCGGTCAAAGCCGTTTTATTGCCTGCGTGATAGGTGGATATAGTGGCGGCAGGCCTGCGTAGGTCGCCGTGGGCGTCAAAGGCGATCGACCCCGTGACGCCTTGGAACGCGACACGATGCAGGGCAGATACGATGTCCGGTGCCTTGGTTGATTGTGCAAGCACGGCGGCTTGGTAGATGGCCATCATCGCGTCATAGGCATAGGGCGCGTACAACTGCACCGGTTCGCCGTAGGTCTTCTTGAACTTAGCAGCGAAGGCTGGGCCGCCTGGCATCTTCGCAAGACTGCGGCCGCCGTCGGCACAATACAGGTTGCCGTCAAGTGCCGCGCCTGCGAGCTTGCTCATCTCGGCGGTGCACAGACCGTCTCCGCCAATGAGCGGCGCCTCAATAGCGTAATGGCGCATCTGCTTGAGCATGGGGCCACCTTGCGTGTCCATGCCGCCGAAGAAAATCACCTGCGGGTTGGCGCCTTTGACACGGGTGAGCACCGCCGCGAAATCAAAGGCCTTGTCGGTCGTATACTCCCGCGCGACGATCGTGTCACCGGATGCCTGTACTTGCTTGGCGAACACATCGGCGATGCCCTGGCCGTAGGCGGTGCGGTCGTCGACGACTGCTACACGCTTGGCATGCAGCGTGTCGGACACATAGCGCGAGAGCGCTTCACCGAGGAAATCGTCGTTGGCCAGCATGCGGAACGTGGTATCGAAACCCAGCCGGGTGAACTCGGGGTTGGTTGCTGACGGAGTCAGTTCGGCAATGTGTTGCTGCGCGTAGGTGCGTGCTACCGCGATTGACGTGCCTGAATTCTGATGACCAATGACGGCGCTTACGCGATTGTCGGCGAACCGCTGCGCGACCGTGGTTGCCAGGCGTGGATCGGCGCCGTCGTCCTGCGCGTCGAGCTCGAACTTCACAGGTTTGCCACCGATCAACGGATGCGACGCGTTGATTTCGTCCATCGCCAGCCGGATTCCGCGTTCGCTATCCTTGCCGAAATGAGCCTGAGCGCCAGTGAGCGCGCCCGCATAGCCAATTGTGACGACGGTTTGCGCATGCGCGGCGGTGCAGCAAAACGCCAGCGCGAGCGCGGGGGTGAGGAGCGGGTGTCGCATGGTTTTCTCCGTGAAATCAAGCATCAGTTGGTGATACGATTCTAGGGAGGCTTTGAGAAATCCAATATTCTCGAAGGCCATGTTTGATTAATTGGATTTCATTTTTCAACGTATGCGCGAAATATGGACAAACCGCCCGAGTCGCCGCTGGATGATTACGATCGCCGCATCCTGGCCCAGCTTCAGATCGACAACCAGATCAGCAACCAGGCACTCGCCGCGCTGGTCAATCTGAGCCCGCCCGCGTGCTTGCGGCGCGTCAAGCGCTTGCGCGAGGACGGCTATATCCTGCAGGACACTTCTGTGCTGGCGCCGAACAAGGTCGGTTTGCCGATCATGATGTGGGTACAGGTGCAGGTCGAGCGGGAACGGCTCGACCTGCTCGACGAATTCAAGCGTTTTTTGAACGAGGTGCCCGAAGTCATGCAGTGCTACGTCGTAACCGGGAGGGCCGACTTCGTGCTACTAATCTCGATGCGCGACATCGATCACTACGAGGAATTTGCCAATCGAGTGTTTCGGCAAAACCCAAACATTCGCCATTTCGAAACGATGGTGGTGATGTCGCGCGTGAAGTTTGGTTTGTCGTTGCCGATCTGACGCAACGGCTCTGTCAAGTTGACGGATGTAGGCTTCGCTTATGGCGTACGAGTAGTTATCCTTATTAGATCACTTTGGCGCCGGCGGCAGTGACAGTCCAACCATGCCATGCGACGAAACGTCTCTGGAGTGTGGCACGATGACATGCCGCGTTCATCTGATGTCTGGGCAACGCGAAGTGCTGCCGGATTGGGCCGAAACATGAGAGAAACACCTGCGTGCGTCGTGCATCGCGAAAGCCGCACATCAGGCGTTCGCGCCTGCGGGTCGGCTGGTGGCTGTTCTCAGCACGGTTGTTCACCCGCGCGGCCGCTTTGACGAAAACGTGCTTCACATGAGCGAGCTCAGGAATTTCAGCCTTCGCCGCCGGATAGCTGCGCAACTGGTCGGTAACGATCTTGCGCGGCACGGGGTTTGAACGCAACACTCTCCGGAAGAAGCGCCTTGCCGCGGCCTTGTCGCGCCGCTTCTGCACCAGCACGTCGAGTTCAGCACCATGCTCATCGACCGCTCGCCACAACAGATACGGTTCACCGCGAAGCGTCACGAACATTTCGTCCAGATGCCATGTGCTGCCCGGCTTGCGCCGCGCCGCTTTCGCGCACTGAGCGAATCTGGTGCCGAACTTGTCGCACCAGCGACGGATCGTCTCATACGTGACTATGACACCACGCTCGAGCAACAACTCCTCGACGTCGCGCAGGCTCAGGCTGAACCGAAAATACCAGCGAACCGCGCAGCTGATGACGACGGCGGGGAAGCGGTGGCCGTGATAGAGCGATTTTGTCTTCTTCATTTTTTGCATTCTACCGCCGCCTACCCATTAACCTGACAGTGCCGTTTCGTCCATCCTCCAGTTCCTGCCAACCGGACGTTTGCGTTTGCGAAAGGCCTTTTCGAACAGCGGCACGAGCTTGATCACCCTGCGATGCACGCTCGAACGATCCACCTCGATGCCGCGCTCGGCCATCATCTCTTCCAGGTTACGCAGGCTCAGCGAATACGCCACATACCAGCGCACGCACAGCAGGATCACGTCCAGCGGGAAATGCAGCCGTTTTAAAACTTTGGCGACGCCCGGCGCCAACGCCTTTCGCGAAATCCGTTCCTTATTCACCGGCGCTTCTGGCAGATTGTTCATCAGAAAATCCTAACCCATCTCGTTATCGCGACAGAACCTTTTTGAGTGCTATGCGTCAATGAGAGGGCGTCGCGGGCATTCAGTCCACCGCGCTTTTTAATCGCGCGAGCGGAAAGCCCGCCGTCGGAAAATTGCCTTCGAGTCCGATGGAATAGCCGTGCTTCATCAACTGTTATGGGTGGGTAGCCATGATCGACCGCCCCACGGACGGCGGCTGCGCTTTCTCCACAATTACGGTGCTCGTTATGCTCAATTCGCTCATTTCCCGCCGTCGTCTCATCGCAACCGGCTCGCTGGCCTCGCTCGGCGTCGGTCTTTCGCGCCTCGCTTTCGGCGACACGCGTCAGAATTCCTCCGCCGACGCCAAGCCCACACTCGGCGTCGTGCCCGCGTATCTGGGCGTCTCGCCGCAGACACTGCCGCCGCTGCCGTATGCGGAAAACGCGCTGGAGCCGACCATTTCCGCCCGCACCGTGGGCATTCACTACGGCAAGCATCACCGCGCGTATTTCGATAATCTGCACAAGCTGCTGGCCGGCACGCCGCTCGAACAGGCGTCCCTCGAACAGATCATCGTGCAGTCGCACGACCAGCCCGCGCTCGCCGATGTGTTCAACAACGCCGCGCAGGCATGGAATCACAATTTCTACTGGAATTCGCTGACGCCAGCTTCCGCAGCGATTGCGCCGAGCGCGAAACTGCAGGCTGCGATCGAACGCAAATTCGGTTCTGTCGAAGCACTTTTGAAAGCACTGGTGGCCACCTCGGCATCGCAATTCGGCAGCGGTTGGGGCTGGCTCGTGGTAGATCGCGGCGAACTCGCGGTAGTGAAAACCGGCAACGCGGAAACACCGTTCACGCGAGGACTCGCGCCGTTGCTCACGGTCGACGTTTGGGAGCACGCGTATTACCTGGACTATCAGAATCGCCGCCCCGACTATCTGGTGGCGACCGTATCGAAGCATTTGAACTGGGCGTTCGCTTCGGCGAACTTCGAGCGTGTCTGATTCTCGTATGCGCTTCCATGTGAAGCGTTTCGAGATCTATTCGAGGGGGCATTCATGTTCATCACACTTGCGCAATCGCGCGCTGTGATCGCTTGCGGCGCACTGACGTTGGCCGCCTGCACCACATCATCGGCCACCACACCGCCGGCAACCACATCGGCGGCCGCCACTTCGCCGTCCTCCATCAATCCGCCGGACGGTCAGCGCATCATGGCGCTCACGGCATCGGGCGTGCAGACTTATGTGTGCGAAGCCGACGCGCAGCAGCACCTCGCCTGGGTGTTTAAAAGCCCGCAGGCGACGCTGTTCGATGCGAGCGGCCGTACAGTACTCAGACACGCAGCAGGACCGTCGTGGCAAGCGGACGACGGCAGCCGTATCGTCGGCCGCGCCATCGCGCAGCGGCCGAGCGACACGCCGGCGAGCGTGCCGCAACTGCTGCTGGAAACGCATAGTACGGCGGGCGACGGCATGTTATCGGCGGTGCGTTACGTGCAGCGCGTGAAAACCGTTGGCGGTGTGATGCCGTCCGCGCCATGCACGGTCGCGGGACAGAGCGGCAGCTCGCCGTATCTCGCGGAATATGTGTTCTACAAGTAGCGGGTTCTGAGGACGTATGCGGTCACCGTCATTCAGGTGGCCGCATACGTCTGTTCCGTTTTGAACGCGTCAATTGTCCGGCGCGTTGGGGGTGTCGAGCGTGTCGAGAAACGCGCGTTTATCCACCGACGCGGGCAACGCATCTGCAAGGCGTGCGTGAAAGGCCGCGATATCCGCGCCCAACGCGGCGCGCTGCGCCACGATGCGCGCGATAGGCCCGATATGCGTGGCGAGCCGTCGCGCGGCCAGTTCGACACGCGCGGGATCGATCGCCGCGCCCGTCTGTCTTGCACCGCTTTCGAGGCGCGCGGCATGCGGCGTGACGATACCCGATGAGGTCGCATGCCGCGCCAGCAAGGTCGTGAATTCTTGCCGCGCGGCGTCGTCGGGAAGATGGCGCGCCAGTTGGGCCGCGAGCGTGTGCGAATCCGCGGCCTGCGCTGCGGCGCGCCGCACGAGGCGCGACGCCACCGGCCCGACGTGACTCGCGAGCCGCCGTTCGAGCTGCGCGAGCAATTCCGGCGGCCACGCGAGCGGCGCTGCGTGCGCAGCGGTTGCATTCGCAGGTGGCGCGAGTCCCTCGCGTACGAGTGGCGTGACCACCACGGTCTGGTCCGGATCGATCCGCGCCGTGAGCGTATCGAGCAACGCGAGCAGTTCGACGCGCCAGCCTTGCGCGGACTCGTAGCGCTGCGCGGGCTGCTTGGCCAGCGCCTTCAGCACCATCGCGTCGACTTCCGGCGGCAGGGCCGCCGCTCGTGAAGACGGTGCGGGCGGCATTTCGTTCATCACCTGCTGCATGACCACCGCAGACGCGCCGGAAAACGGACACATGCCCGTCAGCATTTCATACAGCACAACACCTGCAGAGAACAGATCGCTGCGTGCGTCGATCTGCGCGCCCGCATATTGCTCGGGCGACATATAACTCGGCGTGCCGATCATCATGCCGACTTGCGTCAGGCGGCCTGTGTCGAGTTGCGCGATGCCGAAGTCGGTGATCTTGCATTCACCGCGCGGCGCAATCAGCAGATTCGCCGGCTTGATGTCGCGATGAATCACGCCGACGTCATGTGCATAGGCGAGCGCATCGAGCAGTTGCGCGAACCATACGAGCACGCGAATCAGCGGCATGGCCGTGCCGCTCGCGGCATGTTGCGCGAGCCGCGCGGCGAGCGTTTCGCCGCGTACGTATTCCAGCGCGATAAACGCGACGCCGTCGGCCTCGCCGTAGTCGAACACGCTGACAATGTGCGGATGCACGAGCCGCCCAGCCGCACGCGCTTCGTTGATGAAACGCGCTGGCAGTTCGGCGTCCGCCGCTGTGCCGTGCGCGTCATTCAGCAGTTCCGCGCGGATCGTCTTCAACGCCACTTGCCGCTGAATGTGCGGATCGGTGGCGAGATAGACCGTGCTCATCGCGCCACGGCCGAGCACACGCTCGACCTGATAGCGGCCAACCTGGCGCGGCAGGACTTCCGTGCGCGCGATCATGATCGTGCGCCTGGCGGCACGGTTTCGGCCGCGCCGGCTTCGTCGAGAATCGAGAATGCGGTGACGAGACTCGTGCGCATGCGGTCGAACGACACCGCAAGCGAGGCGATTTCGTCGCTGCCGCGCGTCGGCAATTCGACTTCGCCGAGTTTGCCGAGACTCACTTCGTCAGCGGCGCGGGAGAGCGCCTGCAAACGCCGCGTGACGAGAAAATGCACCATCACGTTCAGCACGATCAGCACGACCGCGAACACCACGCTCAGCGCTTCCATGAAGCTGCGCCACAAGGCCCGGCCGCGCGCAATCGATTCCGACATCGGCACGGAGACGAACTCGGCACCGATCACATCGTGTAGTTTCCAGCCGAAACCGTTCGCTGGGCCGTATTTATCGAGCATCGTGCGCGGCGCAGCCGAAGGCGTGCTGTGACACTGCATGCAGGTCGAGTCGTTAATGCTGCTCGGTCGCGCGAGAAACAGCAGATGATCGCCACCGGGCGTTTGCCGCTGTCCGGTGATTTCCTTCAAGGCGGGCTGATCGTGCAGATGTGCGATGACTTCGGTTTCCCAATCCGTTGGCCTGTCGCGTGGATTGGTCGGATTCAGCATGGTCGAGCGATACGAGAAGTTGGGAAACACGCTTTGCAGCGTGTTGAGCATCTCGATTGCGGAAAACGCGGGCACGGATTCGGGCACGAACGAGTACTGAATCTGCGTGGAAAGGAGCGGCGTAATGTGCTTTGCCGTGTAGTTCTGCATGGCTTCTGCGGCGCTCATCAGCACGTTGGCGTCGTGGCGCGTTTCGTCAAGCGCCTGCTGCTGCAACACGCGATCCGCGACGACGCCCGCGGCAGTCAGTCCGATCGCGAAGATCGCGACGAACACGAGGTTGAACTTGATGGCGAGTGACAAATTCATGGGCGGGCCGTAGTTGATGAATAAGCCGCGAGCGGCTTGAGTGTGGGTCGGGGCGGCGGAAAAATCAGTACGTGCCAGTCGGGCAGCGCGCGAATGTGCTGCTTCACGTCGCGGCGAAACGCCGTGTCGGATAAGCGCGGGCGAAAGCGTTCGCTAAAACGCGTGGTGGGATCGGTGCGGGCGGCGAACGAACTGCCGAGCCAGTCCGCGATATCGGCGAAAGCCACCGGACGTACGCCATGCGCGGGAAGAGTATGCGCGGCATTGGGCGAAGGCGGGGTCGGCACGGGCAGCGGACGCAGCGCGTCGCGGAACGTGAGCGGCATCGCTGTAACGAAGGCAGCTTCAGGGCTCGCGGCAAATGAAACCGGCTCAACCGTTCCCGCGTGCCGCGCGAACGCGGATTGATGCGCGTCCAGATGCACATCCAGCGGTTTGCCGCGGGTTTTGCCGAGCGAATGCACCTGAGCCGAGCCGCTTTCGCAGAACACCGCGTCCGCGCTGTCATAACCCTCCGGCGTCGCGGCGATCACGAGCGCCGTGCGATCCGCCGGTGTAATGCGCGTGCGCTCCGTCTCGATCACCGGAGTCGCACACGCAGCATTCGCGCACATGTGCATGACTTTGAGCCAGCCACGCAACAGCGCGATATGCGAATCGCGTGTCAACATGGCGCGCGTATCGCGGCCCAGCGCGACGATATTGCCGCTCTCGTCCTGAATCTGTACGACGCCATTCCCCGAACTCTCGACGATGTCGTCCTGCGAAAAACGCTGACCTGTCTGCGCCGAGTACACGCTCGTCGCGTGAATCGCCGTGACGAGGGTGTCGGCACGTACTAGCGTCCAGTCCGCCTGTGCGTTCGCATACGAAGCGATGGCGAAGAGGCCTAGCGGCGCGAGCCGCAGCGGACCTCGCAAACTATTTCTGCCGAATGGTACGGAGTTCTTCATGGCATGCATTGCAGGGAATTCACTGTCTGTTAAGGCGCCGGTACTCACAGAACAGCCAGCCCTCCATCTTTATTCCATCGCATGCGACTGCCTATTTCCCGGAATATTCGCGGCGTCCCGGCTGTTCTGGTTGGCAGGCACTTATGACGCCGCGCAACACGGTCTCATCCACAACGTTTGAAAAAAGTTGGAATAGATCGCGAGGCTGGGTTGTTTTGTGAGCGTGGACGACGGTCGCGGTACGGGGCAAGTCCATCGCGAACGGGTCGTGTCCAACGGCCGCGTCGAATCCCTGAAACCCAACGCACCCCAAAAGGAACCAGCGCATGGCAACGAAGCAGAGCAGTCAGAAATTCATTGCACGCAATCGGGCGCCGCGCGTACAGATCGAGTACGACGTGGAGCTGTACGGCGCGCAGAAGAAAGTGCAAATTCCCTTCGTTATGGGCGTGATGTCGGACCTGTCCGGCGCGAATGGCGGCGATCTGCCGGCCATCGAACAGCGCAAGGCGCTGGAGATCGACGTCGACAACTTCGACAGCCGCATGCAATCCATGAAGCCGCGCGTGAATTTTCACGTACCCAATACGCTGACCGGCGACGGCAACCTCGAAGTGGATATCACCTTCGACAGCATGGACGATTTTTCGCCCGCAGCCGTGGCGCGCAAAGTGGATTCGCTCGCGACGCTGCTCAAAGCTCGCACGCAGCTCGCCAATCTCGGCACCTATCTCGACGGCAAGGGCGGCGCGGAAAAACTGATTGCGCAGGCGCTGAAGGACCCGGCGCTGCTGCAATCGCTTAGCGCCGCGCCGAAGGCCGCCGGCACCGAACCCGAACAGGAGTAATGGCGACCATGGAAAGCCAGAATCAATTCGACCCGGCCATGCTCGATGCGAACGTCGCATCGGCTGAGTCCAGCGACTTCGCGGCGCTGCTCAGCAAGGAATTCAAGCCGAAGAACGAGCGCGCGAAAGAGGAAGTGGAAGCGGCAGTGCGCACACTCGCCGAGCAGGTCTTGCAGGACTCGAACATCGTTTCCGATGACGTTACGCAAACCATCAACGCGTATGTCGCCGAAATCGACCGCAAGCTGAGCGAGCAGTTGAACCGCATCATGCATCACGCGGAATTCCAGAAGCTCGAAGGCGCGTGGCGCGGTTTGCATCACCTCGTGACAAATTCGGAAACCGATCCGATGCTCAAGATCCGGGTGCTGAACGTTTCGAAGAAAGAACTCGGCAAGAATCTCAAGCGCTTCAAAGGCGTAGCGTGGGACCAGAGCCCCGTATTCAAGCGCGTGTATGAAGAAGAATACGGCCAGTTGGGCGGTGAACCGTACGGGTGCCTGATCGGCGATTACTACTTCGATCACAGTCCGCAGGATGTCGAACTGTTGCGCGGCATTTCACAGATTGCCGCCGCCTCGCATGCGCCGTTTATTTCGGCGGCGGATTCCACGCTGCTGGGCATGGAGAACTGGAACGAGCTTGCCAATCCGCGCGATCTTTCCATGATCTTCACCACCCCCGATTACGCCGGCTGGCGCTCGCTGCGCGAAACGGACGACGCGCGCTATCTCGCGCTGACCATGCCGCGCACGCTGGCACGCTTGCCGTACGGCGCGAAGACTGATCCGGTCGAGGAATTCGACTTCGAGGAAGACACCGAAAGCGCGGATTCGTCGAAATACACGTGGCAAAACGCCGCGTATTCGATGGCGGTGAATATCAACCGTTCGTTCAAGCAGTATGGCTGGTGCACGCGCATTCGTGGCGTGGAGTCGGGCGGCGCGGTGGAAAGCCTGCCGGTGCATACGTTCCCAAGCGACGACGGCGGCGTGGACGTGAAGTGCCCGACTGAAATCGCCATTACGGATCGCCGCTCGGCGGAACTGGACAAGATGGGTCTGATGCCACTCGTGCATCGCAAGAACTCGGACGTGGCCGCGTTTATCGGCGCTCAGTCGGTGGCGAAACCCGAAGAGTACGACGATCCTTCGGCAACCGCGAACTCGAATCTCTCTGCGCGTCTACCCTACATGTTCGCGTGCTGCCGCTTTGCGCATTACCTGAAGTGCATTGTGCGGGACAAGATCGGCTCCTTCAGCACGCGCGAGCAGATGGAAAGCTGGCTGTCCAACTGGGTGATGAATTACGTGGACGGCGACCCGGTGAACTCCAGCGAAGAAACCAAGGCGCGTAAGCCGCTCGCCGCCGCGCAGGTGGTGGTCGAGGAAGTCGAAGGTAATCCCGGCTATTACACGTCGAAGCTTTTCCTCAAGCCGCACTACCAACTCGAAGGTCTAACGGTTTCGCTGCGTCTCGTTTCGCGGCTGCCGTCTGCACGCGCGGCTTAAGTATTCCGGCCGACGCACAGCGCGCCGGCCCCCTTGTTCGCCGACCCGGCGAGTACTTTGATTAGCAAAGATGGAGGTCAATATGGCATTCGACATGCACCTGAAATTCGGTTCTGGTTCAGTCACGATCCAGGGCGCGTCCAATCACTCGAAGCACAAGAACGAAGTCCCGATCATCGCGTGGTCGTGGGGCGTGAGCAATACCGGCAACCTGCACACAGGCGCTGGTTACGCGTCGGGCGGCAAGGCCAACATCCAGGACATCACCATCACCAAATACGTGGACAGCTGCTCCAACGCAATTCTCAACGCGTGCTGCACCGGCGCGCGCCTCGACACCGCGTACCTGTACGTCACGAACGCAACGGGGCAGCAGACCGACTTCGTGACGATCGAGCTAAGCGAAGGTGTGCTGATCACGTCGGTGAACACCGGCGGCAGTGGTGGCGACGAACGTCTGACTGAAAACATCACGCTCCATTTCGGCAAGTTCAAGTATTCGTTCCAGCCGCAGGACGACGAGGGTAAAGCGAGCGGCGGCACGAAGGACTTCACGTTCGATATCCAGCAGGTCGCGAAGCAGTAAGCAGTTTCGCCTGATGGCCAGCGCGCGCGACACATCGCAATGTTTTGTGCGACTGGCCGTTGCCGTGCACAGAATGCCGCGCTGCGGCGTTCCGGGTCCGGGCCCGTCACCCGGCTTCATTCAGAGAGAACTTCATGGCGGAACTCACGCCCCAGGAGCGCCTGCAGCCTTCGCTGCTAGACCGGCTGACCGACCTCGCGCCGAACGAACGCGACGAAAGCCGCGAACAGCGCGTAATTACGGCGGCACGGTTGCGCGAATGCGTAACGCGCGATATCGCTGCGTTGCTCAATTGCACGCGTCAATGGGATGGGGAGCGGCTGGACGAACTCGACGGTCTCGACCACGTTCGCAACTCCGTGCTGAATTTCGGCATTTCCGATCTTGCGGGTATGGCGCTGTCGGGCATCGACGCCGGCTTGCTCCAGGAGCGCATTCGCACCGCGTTGCTCGACTTCGAACCGCGTCTGATCGCCGACACAGTGCAAGTGAGTGTGAGTGCCGACGACTCGCGCATGGACAGCCGCTCGCTGAGTTTTCGTATCGAGGCGCAGATGTGGGCGCAGCCCATGCCGCTCGGTCTCTATCTGCGCACAGACGTGGATCTCGAAACCGGCGAGTTTCGCGTGTCGCAACATTTCGGCTGATTATCGTGGACCCACGTCTCCTGCGTTATTACAACCGCGAATTGCAGCATGTCCGCGAAATGGGCGCTGAATTTGCACGCGCGCATCCGAAGATTGCCGGCCGGCTAGGCATGGAAGGCTTCGAATGCGCCGATCCGTATGTCGAGCGCCTGCTCGAAGGCTTCGCGTTTCTCGCCGCGCGGGTGCAATTGAAGATGGATGCGCAGTACCCAGTGTTCACCCAGCATTTGCTGGAGATGATCTATCCGCACTACCTCTCGCCGATTCCGTCGATGGCCGTGGTGCACATGCATCCCGACGTCACCGAAGATTTGCCGCCCGCCGGTCACGCAGTGGCGCGGCATACGGTGATGCGCAGCCTCACCGGCTTCGGCGAGCGCACCGCATGCGAATACCGCAGCGCGCACGAAGTGACGCTGTGGCCGCTCGAACTTACCGAGGCGCGTTACTTCGACACGCCCGCAGCGCTGGCCGCAGCAGGTCTCGTGCCGCCGCCGAATCGCCAGGTGCGCGCAGGTTTGCGTCTGCGTTTGCGCACGCTGTCCGGTGTGCAGGCAAACATGCTTGCGCTCGACAATTTGACGGTTTATCTCGCGGGTGCCGACGAATTGCCCAGCCTGATCCACGAACAGTTGTTCGCCAACGGCATGGGCTACACGGTGCGCGCGGCATCGCCACGGGAAGGCGAATTCGTCAGCCAGCATTACGACGCGAATGCCTTGCGCGCGCTCGGCTTCAGCGAGCACGAAGCGATGCTGCCTTACGGCGACCGTTCGTTCAGCGGCTACCGGCTGTTGCAGGAATATTTCGCGTGCCCGGAGCGCTTTCGCTTTGTCGAATTCACGGGACTGCGTTCGCTGCTCGCTCGCGCCCAGGGAAACGAGTTCGAAATCGTGGTGTGGCTCGATCGCAGCGTGACACGTCTGCACAATTCAATCGACGCTGGCAATTTCAGGCTGTTCTGCACGCCCGCCGTGAACCTGTTCGAACGCCGCGCGGACCGCATTCATCTGCAGCAGGGCACGACTGAGTATCACGTGCTCGGCGACCGTACACGTCCGATGGATTTCGAAGTGCACAGCGTGCTCGACGTGCAGGGCTACGGCGACCGTCAAGAACCGGAGCAGGCTTTTCTGCCTTTTTACAGCGGCAACTCGCGTACATGGCATGGCGGTCAGGCCGCGTTCTACACGCTGCGACGCGAACCGCGCTTATTGTCGACTCGCCAGAAAGAGAAGGGTGCGCGTTCGAGTTATGTCGGCAGTGAAACGTTTATCGCGCTGGTGGATGCGAACGACGCGCCGTACTCCACCGCGCTGCGTCAACTCGGCTTGCGTGTGTTGTGCACCAACCGCGATCTGCCGTTGCACATGCCGGTGGGCAAGTCTTACACCGACTTCACGCTCGACACCGACGCGCCGGTCGCGTCCATTCGCTGCGTCGCGGGCCCGACCCGGCCGCGCGCACCCACCGCGAGCGGCGACACCGCGTGGCGGCTCATCAGCCATCTGCAACTGAATTATCTGTCTTTGCTCGACGAAGATGGCGAGAACAACGAAAGCGGCGCGGGCGCGTTGCGTGAAATGCTCAGCCTCTATCACGACGAGTTCGACGCGGCGGTGCGGCGGCAGATCGAAGGCATCAAGCACGTGGTTGCCAAACCGGCGACGCGTCGCCTGCCTGTGCCCGGACCAATCACGTATGGCCGCGGGCTAGAAATCACGCTGACTTGCGCGGACGCCGCATTCGAGGGAAGCAGTGCGTTTCTGCTTGGCTCGGTATTGCAGCATTTTTTTGCGCGCTACGTTTCGCTGAATTCGTTCACCGAAACCGTATTGCGGACCTACGAACGTAACGAGGTAGCGCGATGGCCCGCGACACCCGGCAAACGCCCAATCCTGTAAGGCAGGATGCGGCCGCGCTCGAAGCGGCGCTACGCGACCGGCCGTTCGATTTCGAGTTCTTCGAGGCGATGCGACGGCTTGAATGCGCGTATCCGGCGCATCCGCGCCTCGGTCATTCGACCAAGCCCGCCGAAGATCCGGTGCGGCTCGCGCATGTCGCCACGCTCGAATTTCCGCCGCGCAGCATCGAGCGCTTCGAGCCGCGCAAGGCGGGCGACTCGGCTTCGCCGGGGCGGTTGTACGGACTCTTTCTCGGGCTGTTCGGGCCGAATGGTCCGCTGCCGCTGCACCTGACCGAGCACGCGGTGGACCGGCAGCGCAACGCGAAAGACTCGACGCTCGTCGCTTTCGCCGACATGTTTCATCACCGCATGCTGAGTCTGTTCTATCGCGCGTGGGCCGACGCGCAGCCGACGGTGCAGCTCGACCGTCCGGACGAAGATCGTTTTCGCACCTATATCGGCGCGTTGATCGGCATGGCGACGCCGCGGCTCGAAGAGCGCGATGCGCTGCCCGATCAGTACAAGCGCTTTTTCGCTGGACGGCTGGTGCACCAGGCACGCAATGCTGAGGGATTGAAGGGTTTTCTCGAACACTACTTTGGCGTGCCGGTGAGCGTGATGGAGTTCGTGGTCGGCTGGATGAAGCTGCGGCATGAGGCGCATTTGCGTATGGGCGGCGCAATGGCGCAGATGGGCTGCAACGCCACGCTCGGCGCACAGGTGCGAGGCGCGCAGCATCGTTTCAGGCTTCGTATCGGACCGTTGAGTCTGAACGAATTCAACCGTTTTTTACCGGGGGGCAGCGCGCTCAAGGAACTCGTGGCTGCCGTGAAGTTATATGTCGGCGGCGAGAAAGGCTGGGACGTGCAGCTCGTATTGAAGAGAGACGACGTGCCGACGATGCATCTGGGCCAGTCGGGACGCATGGGCTTCAGCACGTGGATGGGCCGCTATCCGAGACCGGCCGACGCCGATGAGGTCGTGCTGACGCCCGTCGACTGAAGCGACGCAAACAGGCAGCGCGACAGCGTTTCCATTTTGAACCGCAGGCCGCCGGATGGCTGCCTCACTTTCTACAGGATTGACATCATGGCCGAGATCAGCCGCAGCGCCCTGTTTGGCAAGCTTAATGCAGTGGCTTACAGAGGTATTGAAAGCGCCACCGTGTTCTGCAAGCTGCGCGGCAACCCGTACGTCGAACTTGCGCACTGGGTGCATCAGATCCTTCAATTGCAGGACTCCGACCTGCATCGCATTGTCAGGCATTTCGACGTGAATCCGGCCAGTCTCGCGCGCGACGTGACAGCGGCACTTGAGCGTTTGCCGCGCGGCAGCACGACCATTTCTGACCTCTCCGCCGAAGTCGAAGAAGCAGTGGAGCGCGGCTGGGTGTTCGCCACGCTGATGTTCGGTGAGGCTCAGGTGCGCACAGGCTACTTGCTGGTCGGACTGCTGCGCACGCGCCATTTGCGTCATGCGTTGCATGCGCTCTCGGCGGAATTTGCCAAAGTAAAGCCGGAAGCGCTTGCTGATGGCTTCGTGAAAATTGTCGCGGGATCGCCGGAAGAACGTCTGCACGCAAGCGACGGGTTTCGCGTGGATACTGCGGCGCCCGGCGAAGGCAGCGGTGCGATGGCGCCCGCGCAACTAGGCAAGCAACAGGCGCTGCAGCAATTCACAATCGATCTGACCGCGCAGGCGCGCGACGGCAAGCTCGATCCCATCGTGGGGCGTGACGGCGAGATTCGCCAGGTGGTCGATATTCTGATGCGGCGGCGGCAGAACAATCCGATGCTGGTCGGCGAGGCGGGGGTGGGCAAGACGGCGGTGGTGGAGGGTTTCGCGCTGCGCATCGCGCGCGGCGACGTCCCGCCTGCGTTGAAGGACGTGCAGGTTCGCACGCTCGACATCGGCCTGCTGCAGGCGGGCGCGAGTATGAAGGGTGAATTCGAGAACCGCTTGCGTCAGGTGATCGACGAGGTGCAAGCCTCGGCGAGGCCTGTGATTCTCTTTATCGACGAAGCGCATACGCTGGTCGGCGCGGGCGGTGCGGCGGGTACTGGCGACGCGGCAAATCTGCTGAAGCCGGCGCTCGCGCGCGGCAACTTGCGCACAATCGGCGCGACGACATGGGCCGAATACCGCAAGCACATCGAGAAAGATCCGGCGTTGACGCGCCGCTTCCAGACCGTGCCGTTGGACGAACCCGGCGAAGATAAAGCCGTGCTGATGATGCGCGGTGTGGCAAGCATGATGGAACAACACCATGGAGTGCAGATTCTCGACGAAGCGCTCGAAGCCGCCGTGAAGCTTTCGCACCGCTATATTCCTGCGCGCCAGTTGCCGGACAAGTCGGTGAGCCTGCTCGACACGGCTTGCGCGCGTGTCGCGATCAGCCAGCATGCAGTGCCCGCTGAGATCGACGATACGTTGAAGCGGATCGAGGCGCTGGAGACCGAGCGGCGCATCATCGCGCGCGAGAAGAGCGTGGGTGTCGATGTGGCCGCACGCGAGGCGCAGGTGGTGGCGTCGCTTGAAACACAACGCGTGCGGCTCGCGCAACGCGAGGTTGCGTGGGCGCAAGAGAAGACGCTGGTCTCGCAAATTCTCGTGCTGCGTGCACAGCTGCGTGGCGAAGGCGCGCCAGTCGAGGGACCCGGCAGTGAGCTCGAAGTGGCGGCGCAGTCAGCTTCGGGCATGAGCGACGCGATGCGCGCCGGTGTGCTCACAGAGTTACGGAGCTTGCAGGCGCAGCTGGCCGGTTTGCAAGGCGAAACACCGCTGATTTTGCCGAACGTCGATTATCAGGCGGTGGCGTCGGTGGTGTCCGACTGGACCGGTATTCCCGTCGGCCGCATGATGCGCAGCGAACTGCGCACGGTGATGAATCTCGCGAGCCTGATCGGCGAACGCGTGATCGGTCAGGACCACGCGATGGAAGCGATCGCAAAACGCATCCAGACTTCGCGCGCCGGGCTCGACAATCCGGACCGGCCCATCGGCGTATTCATGCTCGCGGGCACCTCGGGCGTCGGCAAGACAGAGACCGCACTCGCGTTGGCCGAGGCGTTGTATGGCGGTGAGCATAACCTCATCACTATCAACATGAGCGAGTTTCAGGAGGCGCATACGGTGTCGACGTTGAAGGGCGCGCCGCCGGGCTACGTAGGTTACGGCGAAGGCGGAGTGCTGACGGAGGCAGTGCGCCGCAAGCCCTATTCGGTGGTCCTGCTCGATGAAGTCGAAAAAGCGCACCCGGATGTGCACGAAATGTTCTTCCAGGTGTTCGACAAGGGCGCCATGGAAGACGGCGAGGGCCGCTCCATCAACTTCCGCAACACGCTGATTCTGCTGACCACGAATGTCGGCACCGATCAGATTGCCGGAATGTGCAAGAACGCCGGCTCGATGCCCGATGCCGACGAACTCGCGCAGTCGCTGCGCGAACCGTTGCTCGATGTCTTTCCGCCCGCGCTGCTCGGGCGGCTGGTGACCATTCCGTATTTTCCGTTGAGCGGCGAGATGCTCGCACGAATCGTTACGTTGCAGTTGAACCGTATCAGGCGGCGCGTGGAAGAACGCTACCGCGTGCCGTTCGATTATGACGACGCGGTCGTGAAGCTGGTGGCGAGCCGCTGCACCGAAAGCGAATCGGGCGGACGCATGATCGATGCGATTCTCACCAACACCATGTTGCCGGCGATAAGCCGGGAATTTCTCGCGCGCATGATCGACGGTGTTGCACTCGAACGCGTGCGCGTGAGCGTCGAACACGGCGATTTCGCCTATCGCTTTGATGAGTGCGCGGTGCAGCCCGAGGAGTATTGAACGATGAGAGCGATTCCAAAGGTCATTCACATTATCTGGCTTGGTGGAGACATTCCACGATGCAACCGCGATTGCATCGTGACGTTCCCGAGACTGAACCCGAACTGGGAAGTGAATCTGTGGATCGACGCCAACCAGTTGCTGACCGGTGAACGTCGCCGTCAGATCGCCGCGCATTACACGAACGCGACGACTCCGAAGGTCACACCGGAACGATGGAAGGAAGTGGCCGATACGCTCGGCAAACAGGGCGGCGATGCCGCCACGATCAAGTATCTGGATCAATACCTGAATCAGCGCGGTGAAGCGCTGCAAGGCATGCGCGTGCAGCAGATCAACTCGATCATGAATTTCTGCAACGCCAACGGAATCAGGCTGCGCGAAGTGCAGCGCGATCTGAGGATGGGCAGGAACGCCGCCATCTATCGCAAGGAACTCGTGAATCGCGGCGGCAACTTCGGTTCGGCAAGCGATATTCTGCGTATCGAGATTCTGCTCCAGCACGGCGGCATTTATGCCGATACCGACGTGAGTTGCGTCAGCCCACTCGGCGACATTATTTGCCATCAGTCTTACCCGCGCTTTTCCGCCGTCAGCATTGCGTGGCACCGCGGTATCACCACGCAGAACTGGCTCAGCGACGACTGGTGGAGAAACAACATCAGGACAGACCAGCAACCGGCCATCAGCAATTCCATCATCGCGGCTCACGCGGGCAGCAGCGGGCTGAAGTCGTACAAATCGTTGATTCACCGAAACTTCAAGGCGCTCAAGAGCAAGGAAGAGTTGCGCCAGCAGTACATGCACGACGTGCGCGGCTCGACCATCAAGATGACCGGACCGAGCGCGGCCGCCGAGAGTTCGGGATTCAAGAAAGTGCGCGACACGATGGCGGAATCACAGATGGCATCTCAGGACGCGGATCAGAAACTGCGCGACTCGCTTTTCATGCGAGACAACTGGTATTTCCCGATGAATACGGTGCGCGACGCCTACTTTCACGACTGGTTATGACGGGCCGCACCGCGCCACTTAAACAACGAGGAAACAATGGAACAGCCGACATTCGTATTCAGGCAGAACGACCTTCTGCGAGGCATGACAAGCGATCTGGCCAAGGGCGCCTGCTGGGGGCTCTCGGTGAAATGGCTGCGTGACTGCTTTTCAGGCGGTCCGAGTGTGGCGGGCCTGGGCATTACGCACGGCCTGACGGCGTCCGAGGGGTTGAAGGATCATGCGCAGTACGGCAACCAGTTCCTGAGCAATAGTTCGGACGACAACAACCTGTCGAACGGTATCGTCATGCTCTCTCAAGGCAGACTGGACGGCGAACGCGATACCGACGCGGACAACCCCGTTGCGCCGGGCAT
Organism: Paraburkholderia aromaticivorans; assembly: GCF_002278075.1. Lineage (NCBI taxonomy): Bacteria > Pseudomonadati > Pseudomonadota > Betaproteobacteria > Burkholderiales > Burkholderiaceae > Paraburkholderia > Paraburkholderia aromaticivorans. The sequence continues at coordinate 612,288 of NZ_CP022991.1, forward strand.
GCTTTCGCTGGGCCGCGCGATGAGTATTTCCGCGACGTTGACCAAGGCTAACGGCAACTATTTCGGCATGGTCATTTTCGCGTGCTCTTTTGGCCGGCACGCGATGGCGGTCACGAAATGGCGCAATGTGTGGGCGCTTTTCGATCCCAACTTCGGCACGTGGACTTATGTCGGGGACAGCCGCGGCGGCGCGCCGGCGAAATTCGCAACGCTCCTGAAAGACAACTTCGACACCTACAAGGTCACGGATGTCAAGCTGCTCAAGATCAAACGGTTGTTCACGGACTAGTCTCGCGGGCGTTGCGCGGCCGTCCGCCCGGCCGCGTGAGCCGAATTTTCAAGATTGACGGAATAGATGAGCGTGGCTGGCTGTTATTTGTCGTTAAGCACATCGACAAACGCACGCGAATCTTTCCATGGCTCACGCAATTACACTCAGCTCCAATCTCGGCAACAGTCTGCTGTTTTCGAACATGAGCGCGACCGAAGCACTCGGGCGGCTGTTTTCGTACCGGCTCGAAGCGATCAGCAGGAACGCCGCGATCGATCTGCGCGCGCTGCTCGGCACGCCGATGACCGTGAAACTCGTCACGCCGCAGAGCTATACCCGCTATTTCAACGGCATGGTGTGCGAGTGTGAACAGGGCGGCTTCGTCACGATCGACGACGTGCGTTACGCGGTCTACACCTTCGTGCTGGTGCCGAAACCATGGCTGGCGACGCGCCGGCGCGACTGCCGAATTTACCGCAGCATGAGCGTGCCGCAGATTATTCAGTCGGTGCTCGGCGACATCGGCTATAGCGACGTGAAGCCGAGCCTCACAGCGAGCTACCCGGCGCGCGACTGCTGCGTGCAATACCGCGAGAGCGACTTCGACTTCATCAGCCGTTTGATGGAGCAGGAAGGTATCTACTATTTTTTCACACACTCCGAAGGCACGCACACCATGGTGCTTGCCGACGCGCTCGGCGCGCATACCACCGTGCCCGGTTTCGGGCAGATTCCGTATGCGCCGCCAACCGAGCGCGGCAAGCGCATGATGGCGTCGATCAGCGAATGGCAAACCGCGCGTTCGCTGAACTCGGCGCGCGTGCAGTTCGACGATTACGACTACTTGAAGCCGAAAGCGTCGCTACTTGCTACCGAAGAACTGACTGACAAGGACGAGGCCTCGAACGTGAGCGGTCTCGATGCGTACGACTATTCGTACGGCCACGTCGGTCACGACCAGCGTCTCGCGGACGGCCAGCGCTACGCGCAGGTGCGCGCGGATGCGTTGAACGTGCCGCTTTTCACGAGTTCGGGCCACACGGACGCATGCGGCCTCGCCACCGGCGCGCTGTTCCGGCTCAAGGATTTTCCGGCCGCCGAGGCAAACCAGGAATATCTTGTGATCGGGACCGAGATGCGTCTGGTCGAACCGGACTACGTGACAGGCGGCGGTGCGGACGACGCCGAAGAACCATTCCGTTGCGCTTTCGAGGTGATCCGTAGCCGTCAGCCGTTTCGCACGATGCAGGCCACGCCGCGTCCGCTGATCGCGGGCTTGCAGACTGCGGTGGTCTACGGCGATACGCCCGAGGACATCGCCGTGGATAAATACGGTCGCGTGCAGGTCACGTTTTTCTGGAGCCGGCCCGGCAAACCGCACGCGGAGAACTCATGCCCGGTGCGGGTCGCGCAGATGTGGGCCGGCAAGCGCTGGGGCGCGCAGTTCATTCCGCGCGTGGGTCAGGAAGTCGTGGTGAGTTTTCTCGACGGCAATCCGGACCGCCCGCTGATTATCGGCAGCGTCTACAACGCGGACAACATGCCGCCGTACAGCCTGCCGGACAACAGGACGCAGAGCGGCGTGAAAAGCCGCAGTCACGCTGGCGGCGGCAGCGAGGACTACAACGAAATCCGTTTCGAGGACAGGAAGGGCGGCGAGCAGGTGCTGATTCATGCGCAGAAGGATTTGCGCGAAGAGTCCGAGCACGATCACGATGTGCAGGTCGCGCACAACTACACGTTGAGCGCGGGCAACCAGATCAAACTCGTCACGGGTCTCGCGAGCATCACCATGAACAGTTCCGGCGAGATCGCGATTCAGGGCACCAATATCACGATCAATGGCGACATGAACGTGACGATGAGTTCCGGCCTCGCCATGGAAATCAACTCCAAGGCCAATCTGAACGTGAGTTCGGTTGCGGCGATGGAGGTGTTGTCCGAGGCCGATTGCCTCGTGCAGTCGACCAATCTGCAATTGATCGGCACCGCCACGGCGATTCTCGGCGGCGCCGCTCCGATGATTCTGCCGTTATGAGCGCGCTTCTCGACGCCGCCCGGCAGATGCAGTTGTCCGCGCCGGCGCAGGCCCGTCTGCAGGTCGCCATGACGCCGTTTGCGGCCGTGCGCACGCTGCTCGACGACGGATTGACGGCCGACGCCTTGAGCCTGCTCGCGCGCCTTTTGCCGCGCCGTTACGCGGTGGCGTGGGTGTGTCAGTGCGGCAGCCGTCAGACGCTGGACGATCGCGACCGTGCGGGGCTCGCGCTGGCCGAGGCATGGGTGCGCGATCCGCGCGAGACGCATCGCGCGAGCGCGGCGAAGTTCGCGAGCGAGCACCGTTACCGCAGCATCGGCGCGTGGTCGGCCGCCGCCGCAGGCTGGACCGGCGGCAACCTGAATCCGCGCTACGAGCAGCCGACTCCGCCGCCCGAACATCTCACCGCGCTCGCCGCGATGGCGGCCGTGAACTACATGGCCGCGCTGGTCCCCGTGCAACTCGACGCGCGCCGCACGGCGTTCGTGCGCGACGCGCTGGGCCTGCTCGGCGTTCCTAACGGCATCGACGGAGGTATTCAATGAGCACGATGCAAAGCCTGACTCTGTCGGTGCAGGGCGAGCGAGCCGAGCGCCTGGGCGCGCGCCGCGAACACGAGTTTGGATGCCGCGACGGCAGCATTGGCCGCTCGGACGAGTGCGACTGGGTGCTCGGGGCGGAGGGCGTGTCGCGTCTGCACGCGCTGGTGCGGTATGTGAACGGCCTCTACTTCATCGAAGACCGCAGCACCAACGGCATGTTGCTAAACGGCACATCGCTGCAACGCGGCGAGCCGGTCACGCTGAAACATGGCGACCGCTTGCAGATCGACACGTTCGTCATCGACGTACATATGAAGGGCGAGACGGCGACGCAGTGGAACGCGTTGAACGATAACGAACGCACGGCAGCGACCGCTGCGGCGGGTCGGGATTCGGTTCATTCGGCTCCATCCTTGCCCGCTGCGTCCTCGCCGAAGAACGTCAATCCGCTCGATCTGAGTCTGCTGCTCGCGTCGCGGGGCGAAGATGTTGCCGTTGCCCAGCACGGCGAGGCACATGGTGGCGGCCTGATTCCCGGCGCCGCCGATGCCGCACCCGGCGCGATTCTCGATCCGCTTGCGATGTTCGACGCACCGTCGTCGTACGGCGAGGACGCGCAGGCATCGCCGCCGCCCAACGAAGGCTGGAATCACACGCCTGCCGTATCCGACCGCTTTCATCCGCCGCAAGTTGAAGCAGTTCGCGCGAGCGCTCCGCTGTTGCCGGACGATTGGGATGTGATGAGCAGTCATGTGGCGTCGCGCGTCGAGTCGCGGTCGAATGACTCGCCGCTCGCGACCCCAGCGCAAATGCCGCGCGATGTGCCTGCTTCGCAGCCGCATGCGAGTGCGCCTGAGCGGCTGGCAGAAGGGCAGCCGGAACTGCAGTCGTTATTGCAGTCGCAAGCACAGCCGCAGTCTTCCGCTGAAGCACCGTCGGCAAAACTCCCTGTGCATCAAGAGCAGGCACTGCAAAGCCCAACGCCTGCCAAGGGGCCCACGTCTTTACCCAACGCAGCGCATCCCCACGCGACAGCGCCAGCATCAGCCGCTTCACGCGCATCAGCCGCTGCGCCTCCATCGCCCGAACTCGACGAAATGCTCCACATCGCCGTGGACACGATGATGGACGTGCTGCGCGCGCGTGCCGAACTGAAGAACAGTTTTCGCCTGCCCGCCACGCTGATCCAGCGCGCCGAGAACAACCCGCTGAAGTTCGCGCCGACCGCGCAGGAAGCGGTCAAAAAGCTGTTCGCGCCGCCGGACCAGGGCTTTCTGTGCGGCAGCGCGGCGCTCAACGACGCTGCCACCGACATCCGTAATCACCAGATGGCGATGCTGGCCGGCGTGCGCGCCGCGTTCGATTCGATGCTCGCGCAGTTTGACCCCGCGCGTATCGAAGAGACCGAAGGCGTCGCTGCGCGGCGTTTGTCGTTCGGTGGTCGGCCGAGTCATTGGGAACGCTACAAAGTGCAGTTCGACGCGCTCACACGAAATCCCGACGAGTGCTTCCAGCGCCTGTTCGGCGACGAATTCGCGCGGGCTTACGAAGCACAACTTGCGCGTCTGAAACACCGTCGTGACTAAGCAGCGCGCCTCGACCGCAGTCCATGATCACGAAGACCGAGACGAAGAAGTTACGACGCGCCAACGCATCGACACACCAGGATTGACGTATAGCCATGACCCAAAGCAACAAAGTCATATGGAGCGAAGGCCTGTTCTTGCGGCCTCAGCACATGCAGCAACAGGAGCGCTATTTCGAGCGCTACGTGGAATTGCGCACGGGCGGTTTGCGTCCTTATGCGTGGGGCTTCCAGGAACTGGAGCTCGAAACGGATCTGCTGGCAATCGGCAAGCTCGGCATCAAGCGCGCGCGCGGCGTATTCCCCGACGGCACGCCGTTCTCGATGCCCGGCGACGATCCGCTGCCGCCGCCGCTCGACATCGACTTGAACCTGCGCGACCAGACCGTGCATCTGACGATGCCGCTGCGCTCCGCGACGCAACCCGATAGCGCATGGCCCGGCGCCGCCAGCGACCAATTGCACCGTTTCCGCGTGCACGAAACCGAAGCGCGCGATGCGTCGGGCAGCATGGAAGGGCTCACGACGCTCGAAGTGGCCGGCATGAGTACACGTCTGCTGCCCGAGTCGCAGCCGAACGAAGGGCTCACGCAGATTCCGCTCGCTCGCGTGGTCGAATGCCGCGCGGACCGCCGCGTGATTCTGGACGAAGGTTTCATGCCCACGGCGTTGCACACCGAAGCCGCCGCCCGGCTCGTAACGTTTCTGTCCGAGTTGCTTGGTCTCCTGCATCAGCGCGGCGAAGCGCTGGCGAACCGGGTCGCGCAAACGGATCGCGGCGGCGCGGCGGAGATCGCGGATTTTCTGATGCTGCAGGTGATCAACCGCTATCAGCCGCTCATCGCGCATCTGGCTGCCGCGCCGCTGCTGCATCCGGAAGCGCTGTACCGTCTGCTGCTCGAACTGGCGGGTGAACTTGCCACGTTCACGGCACCGGGCAAGCGCGCGCAGACGTTCCCGCCTTACCGGCACGAGTTGTTGCGCGGGAGTTTCGAGCCGCTGATCGCCGCGCTGCGGATCGCGCTGAGCGCGGTGCTCGAACAGAGCGCCGTGCCGATTCCGCTGCAACAGCGCAAATACGGCGTGTGGGTTGGCGTGGTGCCCGATCCGACGCTGCTCGATACGGCGACCTTCGTGCTCGCCGCCAGGGCCGACATGAAGGCTGAAGATATGCGCCGCCAGTTGCCCACGCAATCGAAAATCGGTCCGGTGGAAAAGATCCGCGATCTGGTGAATCTGCAATTGCCCGGCATTGGCGTGTCGCCGATGGCGGTTGCGCCGCGTCAGTTGCCGTACACCTCCGGCTTCGTCTACTTCGAATGCGACCGCAATTCGGCGATGTGGCGCATGTTGAAAACGTCGGGCGGCATCGCCATGCATTTCGGCAGCGGCTTCGCCGGCCTCGATCTGCAATGCTGGGCGGTGCGGGCATGAGTACGAACCGTCGCAATCAGGATGAAACGCTGCCAGTGGACGCCACCGTGCTGCGCCCGCGCGATCACGCCAGCGTCAATGCAAACGCGACTGCAAACGCGGCCGCAAATGCACGTACCACCGCTGACGACGCAACCCACATCGTGCAGCCGCGCGCGTCCGTGCATGCCGCGCGCTATGCGCGGCGCGCCGAACTCGGCGATTTCATGAGCGGCGTGGCGAACGCGTTGGTGCGCGCGGCCAATCCGCTGCTGCTGTTGACCGTGCAATTGCGGCATAGCGTGACGGCACCCACCGACATCCCACGGCTGCGCGAGCAGGCCGTCGCGCAGGTGCATAGTTTCGAGCGCTACGCGCAGGACGCCGGCATCAATTCGCAAACCGTCGTGGCCGCACGCTACGTGTTGTGCACGATGCTCGACGAGGCTGTCAACAATGCGCCGTGGGGCGACCTGAACGGCTGGGCGCAAAAGACGCTGCTGGTCACGTTTCACGGAGAAACGTATGGCGGCGCCAAGTTCTTCCAGATTCTCGACCGCCTGAGCGCGGACTTCTCGCGCCATCTCGATCTGATCGAATTGATGTATATCTGCCTCGCACTCGGTTTCGGCGGACGCTATCTGGTGGAGCCGGGCGGCCTCGGCCGTCTCGCCGACATTCAGGACGATCTGTACCGCCGCATTCGCGCGCTGCGCGAAGCGCCCGCTGCCGAACTCGCGCCGCACTGGCGCGGCGTGGAAGATCGCCGCAATCCGGTCGTGCGTCACGTGCCGCTGTGGGTTGCGCTCGCAGCGTCGGCCGTAATCGTGCTCGGCGCATTCCTCTATTTCTTCACGCGTCTGAACGCCCTCGCCGAACCGGTCGGCGCGCAGCTCGCCGCTATCGGTCTCGACAGCGCGCCGCCGCCGCAGCGCGCCGTTGCGCCGGAAGTCGCCGCAAAAAGCCTGAAGGCATTGCTCGCGCCGCTCGAACAGACAGGCGGGCTGAGCGTCGACGAACAGGCGGATGGGCGCGACATCGTGCGACTCGCGGCGGGCGCGTTGTTCCCGTCGGGCGGCGCCGATCTTGCGCCGGACGAAATTCCGTTGCTGCGCAGTGTTGCCGCTGCGCTGAACCAGGTGCGCGGCCGCGTAATCGTGGTCGGCCATACCGACGATCAGCCCGTGCACTCGCTGCAATTCAAGGACAACTTCGCGCTCTCGACGGCGCGTGCGCAAAACACGCTGGCGATTCTCGCGCAAGGTCTCGATGATCCGCGCCGTCTCGAAGCGAACGGCGCGGGCTCGTCACAACCGCTCGCGACGCCGCCGAACCTGCCGGCCAACCGGGCGCGCAACCGGCGCGTGGAAATCCTGTACATCCCGGAGAACTGAACCCATGAACATGCTGAAAAACCGGGTGACGTCCCGCTGGTTTGCAATGGCCGTCGGTCTGCTGCTGATCGCCGCACTGATCTGGCTCGGCGGCCCGTATCTCGGCATCGGCGCGTATCAACCGCTCGCGAGCGCCGCCGCGCGGCTCGCGCTGATTCTCGCGATGGTGCTGGGCGTGCTGCTCGCCATGCAACTGCTGAAATGGCGCGCGCAACGCAAGACCGCGCAACTCTCGGGCGAACTCGCCGGACAGGAAGCGCGTCTTGCCGCCGAAGAGCCGGGCAACGCCGAGCGCGCGCAACTGCAACGGCGCTTTCGCGAAGCCATCGATACCTTGCGCAAGACGCGCCGCAACGGCCGCAATCTGTACGCGCTGCCGTGGTATGTCGTGATCGGCCCGCCGGGTTCGGGCAAGAGCACGCTGCTGAACAATTCCGGACTGGATTTTCCGCTGTCGGCGCGCTTCGGCAAGGAGGCGTTGCGCGGCATTGGCGGCACACGCGATTGCGACTGGTGGTTCACCGACGAAGCCGTCTTTCTCGACACGGCGGGCCGCTACACCACGCAGAACTCAGACGCGCTCGCGGATGCCTCGGTATGGCAGGCGTTCCTGACGCTGTTGCGCCGCTACCGCAGGCGCCGTCCGCTGAACGGCGTGATCGTGACGATGAGCGTGTCCGACCTGCTCGCTTTCGACGACGAAGCGCGCGCGCAGCACATTCGCGCGGTGCGGCGGCGTCTGGACGAACTCACGCAGCATCTGAAGGTAGCGGTGCCCGTGTATCTGGTGTTCACCAAGTGCGACCTGGTGGCGGGCTTCGGTGAATTTTTCGATGACCTCGGCCCGGCTTTGCGTAGCCAGGTGTGGGGCATGACCTTTCCGCTCGACGCGAGCCTCGACGGCAGCGCATGCGGCCGCTTCGCGGACGAATACGATCTGCTGCTGGAGCGGCTCGATACGCGTCTGATCGAGCGTCTGCATGCCGAGCGCGACCGCGGACGCCGTGCCGCCGTGCTCAGCTTTCCGCAGCAGCTCGGCGCGTTTCGCGAGATCGCGCGGCAGTTCCTGGAAGGTGCGTTCGGCCGTCACGAGTACGGCACGCCGCCGCTGTTGCGCGGTGCGTATCTGACGTCGGGCACGCAGGAAGGCGCGCCGATCGACCGGATGCTGGGCGCGGTGGCACGCACGTTCGGCGTCGATGCCGCGCGCGTGCAGGTCGGCAGCGGGCAGCGGCGCACCTATTTCGTCGAGCGGCTGCTGCGCGAGGTGCTGTTCCGCGAGTCGGGGCTGGCGGGCACGAACCCGCGTCTGGAGCGGCAAAAGCTGCTCGCGCAAGCGGCCGCCTATGCGGGTATGGCACTGGTGACACTGCTGCTGGTGGCCGGCTTCGCGACGAGCTATGCGCGTAATCGCGCATTGGTTACCGAGGTGCAGGGCGCGTTGAAGGATCTGCCGCCTGCCGACACCCTGGCCGGCGCGCCGGATCTCAAGACGTATTTCGCGCGCTCGCTTGCGCGGCTCGACGTGATCTCCGCTGCGCAGGACGTCGCGGGTCAGTATCGCGGGCATGTGCCGCTGCTGATGCGGTTCGGCCTGTTTCAGGGGCACGCGTTGTTCGCACAGGCGCACAGCGCGTATCTGCGTGAGAGCGATGGCACTTTGCTGCCGGGAGTCGGCGTGCGCTTTCGTGAGGGTCTTGCGGCAAGCGCGAACGAGCCGCAGGCGCTGTACGACTATCTGAAGGGCTATCTGATGCTCGGCCAGCCACAGCATCTGGATTCGGGTGAGCTCGCCGCGCTGGCGTGTCTGGAATGGCAGCGGCTGTTTCCGCAAGACCCGGCAATCGCCAGAGCGCTCGACGAGCATTTTTCCTCGCGCGTCAACGATCCGCAGAAGCCGCGCGCGCTCTCGCTCGACAACGCACTGATCGCTCAGGCGCGCGCCACCCTGAAAACCGCCGACGTCGCCACGCTGATTTACGGCAGCGTGCAACTCGAAGCCGGGCGTTCGGGGGTGACGCCGGTGCGGCTCGATCAGGCGCTGGGCCTGCTCGGCAACGTGTTCGCGCGCAAGAGTGGAACGCCGTTGTCGCAACCGCTGCCGGTGCTCTTTACGCGGCCTTATTTCGCCTCTCAGGCGAACGGTGGGATCGAGCAGTCCGTGGATAACTTCGTGAAGGATTACTGGGTATTCGATACGGGCCGTGTCGATCCGCTCGCGCGCTCTCGCTACGAGCAACAGGTGCTGGCACTGTACGAGCAGGACTACATCCGCAACTGGGATGCCCTGCTCGCCGATCTGCAATTGCGGCCGGTCGCGAGCATTCAGGACGCGAGCGCGCTGGCCGCCAAGCTGTCAGGGCCGAGTTCGCCGCTCAAGGCGCTGCTCAACCTCGTGCGCGACAACACAAGCGACATGCTGCGCGGCGCGGCAAACGCCAGTGGCGTGTCCGGTGCGGACGCGTCGCAGGCGAAGACGATTGCCGGGAAAGTGGTGGCGACGCGCGCATCGAACACGCGGCTTGCGGGAGAGTTGCGCTCGGCAGGAGTGACGGTGCCCGCCGGTTTGGCAAGCGGCGCGGAGAATGCGGGTAGTGCAAACAGTGGCCGCCAGCCAGGCGCCGTAATCGAAGAGCATTTCGCGCAACTGGACCAGTTGAGCACCGGCACGCCCGGCGCGACGCCGCTCGATCACACCATCGGCGTGCTTGATCAGCTTGGCAAGACCTTGCTCACCCTGAACGACCTGAGCGACCCTGCTGCGCAGAACAATGCGGCGGTGCTGGCCGCGCGTCAGGAAGCGGGACAGTTGCCGCCGCAAGCGGCGGGGCTGATCGCGGGCCTTACCGGCAAGAGCGCGGCGCTGGTCGCGAGCGGCAGCAGCGCCGCCCTCGCCGGGCAGTTTCGCGCGGCGGCGGGCAACGACTGCACGAGCTTTGTCGACGGACGCTATCCGTTCTCTTCAGGTGGTGCGTCGGATATTCCGCTACAAAATCTCGCCGAACTGTTCGGCAACGGCGGACGCTTCGACAGCTTCTTCAAAGCGACGCTCGCGCAACGGGTGGATACGGGCGGCCGCGCGTGGCGCTGGAAGCCGGGCGTGACGCCGGGGCCGGACAGCGTGCTGGCGCAGGCGCAGGTGGCCGACGACATCCGTCAGATTTTCTTCAGCAATGGCGCTCAGGCGCATGTCGGCTTCTCGCTGCTCGCGCCGCAATTCGATGCGCCGGTTGCGCGGGTCGTCGTCGAGATCGACGGGCAGAAGTACGACTACAGTGCGAACGGTGTGACGAGTGCGGCGATGGCATGGCCTGGTCCGCAGCCTGGGCATGTCGTAATCAGCGCGTTCGACGGCTCCAATCATTTGCTTGGCGCGCCACTGCGTTTCGACGGTGAATGGGCGTTTTTTCATGCGCTCGACGCGGGGCATCTGCAAAAGCAAAGCGATCTGCGCTTTGTCGCGAGCTTCGATTTCGGCGGACATGTCGTGCGTTTGCCGCTTCAACCGGCGAGCTTGCGTCACCCGTTCCTCAACGACGAAGTCCAGCATTTTAGATGCCCGCGATGAATGGCGTCGGCTTTTACGGCAAGTTGCCGGGCGCGGGCGATTTCGTGAAGCGGCGGCTGCCGCGGGACTTCGTCGACGCGTGGGACCTTCATTTTCAGCGCGCGGTCGAAAACGGCCGCCGCGAATTAGGTCAGCAATGGACCAACGCGTGGCGAGAAGGCGCGGCGTGGCGCTTCGCGCTGCCGCCGCAGGTGTGCGGCACCAGCGCGTGGTGTGGCGTAACCACGCCCGCTCTGGATCGGCTTGGCCGCGAGTTTCCGATGGTGTTGGCGTCGCCATGTGTGGGCGACCTCACGCGTGTTCTCGACAATGCGGCGTGGTTCGACGCGCTCGAACATACTTACCGGAGCGCGCACGACGAAGCCGTCAGCGTCGAGACATTCGACGCACACGTCGCTTCATTGCCGCATATTCAGGCCGATGCGTACGCGTTGGCCGCGCGTTGGAAAGCGCTGCCGTGGGACAGCGGACAGTGGCAACTGGATTTGCCACGCGAGCTTGCAGCGGGTGCGGCGTTGCGGGAGGCGTGGCGTGAGCTTGGCACGCGCGCGGAGCCATGGTGTTTGTGGTGGACCGAAAATGCGGCGCAATTGCTCGCGACGCGTGGCTTGCCGCGCAGCTATGCGGCCTTGCTGACCGGGCGGCGCGTGAAGGCAAGCGAAGGGGAAGAAGACGTACGGCACGCAACCACGTCACCGCAGGACGATACGATTCGACGCAGCCGGCCAGAGGTTAGCGCGACTGCGTCAGCACTCGTCGCGAGCGAGGGTGCCCCCGCTATTGACGAACCCGGCTCCGCATGGCTATGCCTCGATCAGCGCCGCACGCTCGTTTTGAGCGCCGACGATGGGCCGTATGACTCTCGTCGTGTCGCCGCGCGAAGCATCCGCGAAACTGTCTCGGCTAGCGCGCACGATATCGCCGCTGTGCGTGCCGCGCTCATGTCGCTGCATGAGCGGCTGCGCGATTCGAAGTACGGTGCGCCCGATTCCAGCGTACCCGCCGACATTGCCGCCTACGTCGCCACGGAAAAGACAGCCGATATGATTGCTGCCGAAACTGCCGCTGCGGAAGCCGTCAATGAAAACGGCGCGGCCGTTATCGTGCGACTCGACGGCTTGCATGCGCGTTTGCTGCGCATCGGCCCGGCGACACTGTGGCACTGGCGGCGCGGCAAATTGCAGGCGACGTTCGTCGAACGCGCGGCGGGCGAGGGCGGCGAATTCGACGACCTGCTGTTCGGCGACGCATGGCTCGACATGCCCGGTCTCGGCACGCTGGGCGAGCCGGCGTGCGACGAAGCCGCGCTCCTGCTCGAACCCGGTGACCGGCTGCTGCTTCTCGCCACGCGCGCGCTTACGCAACTGCCGCGCGAGTTGCTGGCGCAAGCGCTCGCGTTGCCGACCTGCGGCGACGCCCGTGCGCATCTCGCTCATCTCGCGAATTTGCACATGGCGCACGAGCCGTGGCCGCTCGCGGTCGTGGAAGTGCGCGCATGACGGCGCTCTCCCGCTCCGCCGGCCGCACCGAAACCGGCAACGTGCGACGCCGCAACGAAGACGCGATTCTCGTGCGCGACGATCTCGGGTTATGGGCCGTCGCCGACGGTCTCGGCGGCCACGCGGCGGGCGATTTCGCGAGCACGTTGATTGTCGAGCGGTTGGGCGCGTTGCAGCGTCGGGACGACGTGCACGAGTTCGTCGCCGCGATCGAGGATTGCTTGCAGCAGGTGAACGCGGAGCTGCGCGCTGCCGCTGTCGAGCGACAAGTGGATGTGATCGGCTCGACAGTCGCGCTGCTGGTGCTCGACGCGGCGTTCGTGCTGTGCGGCTGGGTGGGCGACAGCCGAATCTACGTCCACGAAAACGGCGCACTGGAGCAGCTCACGCGCGACCACGTGCAAGGCCAGCCGGCGGATATCACGCGAGTGGACGCGCGTGCGATTCACGCCGTCGATGCAGGCATGCTGACGCGCGCAGTGGGCGTGGAGGAGACGTTGTATATCGATTGGGCAGTAGCCGGCCATCGTCCTGGCATGCAGTTTCTGCTGTGCTCGGACGGCATCAACAAGGAATTGAGCGACGACGAAATGGCCAGCATTTGCAGCGGGCCGCTCGACGTGCGGCAACAGGTAGACCGGCTGTGCGCGCTCGCACTCGGGCGGCTCGCTCGCGACAATCTGTCCGCTGTGATCGTGCGGCTCGACGCCGCGTGACTATCGCCATGAAAGAGACGAAATGAGCGAACGTGAGCAGCAGATCAACGACGCATTGCGCGCGCTCGATGACATGCATCGGCAATGCCGTATCGAACGTGACGATTACCGGCAGCGCCGGCGTCACTTGCTGGACTCGCTGAGCGGCGCAGCGCGAAACAACGGGCACGATACCGTGCGACGCGCGGTGCCTGTGAACGACCTGCAACCGACCCAGGTCACGCCAGCTCGCGACGGTGCGGGACTTCGTGAAGAAACGGCTGAAACACGGCGTGTCCACCCAAGCGCCGCACGCCGCACCGCATGCGCGTTTGCGCTCGGCGCGCTTGCCTTGCTGGCCTGCGCCGCCGCGTTGCGCTGGTTCGCGATGAAAGCCTGAGCGGGCGCTATCGTGATCTGTCCAGCCTTATTCGCTGTCCGGCCCAGCCAGCACCTGAAGTTCCGACAGCCCGCCCGGCGCGATGTCGCGCAGCACGTCGGCAAAACTCTTGCCAACCAGGCGCCGCGCGCGCTTGAGCAGAACCGGCAGCGGGCTCGACGGCTCGACGCGTGCGTAGTACTCGCAGATTTCGTCGAGCCGGCGGATCACGGCCCCTGACCAAGATTCGGTCGAATTGCGATCATAAGCCTTGAGGTTATAAGGGTGACGAGGTTTCCGTTGGTTTTGGAATAACGGAATCAGTCAGTAAAGGCCTGCGCAAACTGCCTCGCCCGCTTTACATCGTCAGCATGCAAATAAATCGACGTGGTCGAGATCGATGCGTGACGAAGGTTGTCGCGGACGGCGCTGAGTTCGACGCCCTTGGCGATAGCGTGAGTGGCATGCGTGTGCCGCATCCAGTGCGGCGTAGCCTGACGGAGTTTCTCGGCGAGCGGCGGATGGTCGTTTTCAATAATCTGCGCCGCTTGCCGGAAAAACCTGCGCATGACTTCCCACAACCGCAGAGGCTTGATGCCGGCATCGCCGTCGTCCAGGCTACCGATCAGCGGCGTGACTGGGTTCCAGCGCGCCCGGCTTACCGCCAGGCCCCGCTCCTGCAGATACCGGTCCAGCGCCGCGCGAGCGAGCGGTGTCAAGGTCACCCTGGCTGGCTTGCCGCCTTTGCCGGTGACGTGAAGCCAGTGATCACCTGCGGCGTCGACCTCGACGTTTCGCAGAGTCGCATTGGCCAACTCGCTGATCCGCAGTCCCGTCGCGTAACCGAAATCCAGCATGAAACGAAGTCGCTGCGCTGCGGCTGCCTGCCAGCCGTACGACCACTCAAGCCCGTTGGCGATGGTGCGTGTGAGCAGCCATTCTCCTTCGGTGAAGGCGTGCGCGGTTTCCACGGCCATGGCGCGCTTGCTGCCGCGCACCTTGATGCCGGCAAATGGGTTGGCCACAACATAGCGCTGCTCCACCAGCCAGCGGAACATGGCGCTGAGCACGGCAAGCGCGTGCGCAATCGAACGCGCCGAGAGGTTGTCGACAAACGGTCTCCAGTCTGTTGATGTGCGCGGCCGCGGCGGTCCAACCCAGCGCTCGCGCGGGGTGGGTCTGCGCAGAAATGCCCTGTAGTCAGTTGCATCCCGCGTGGTCAGGGACGACAGGGCCTTGCCGCGGGCAACAATGGCCCAGAGGATCAGCCGTTCGGCTTCCTTACGGTAGGCGCGCTGCGTGGCCGGGGATTCGTGCAACGCAAGCCATGCCTGGACGGCGTCGTAATCGTTGTCGACGCCCAGGATACAGGTCGACAGCGGTGCGCGGAACACGCCTGCGGATCCGTCAACCTCATGCGGTAGCCGGAGTTGCTCCCATGGCGTCACGACTGACTGCCGGTCGGCGACGATCAGTGCGCGAGCCCGCTCCGTGAGTGCTGGATGCGCGACAAAGAATGCCTCGATCCGCTTTGCACTGGCCGGGCCGAGCCCCGGAACGGCACTCCACCACTGACGACGGCGGGGAATCCTTACCGTGAGATCAGCCAGGGTCCGGATGCCCGCCGCGTGCAGGACACGGACAGCGCGATCCGGCAACCAGCGCGTAATGTCATCCCCGATATGCGGCGTCGGTAAAGGCAGCGTGCGCAACGTTTCGACTGCCTGCGTGGTGGCACGGGCATGATGTCTGCGCTTGTGGGCCTGGCATTCGAACAGCGTCGCCAGATCCGCCCGCTGCCGGCTGCGGGCGTAAAGCGCAAGCTGCCGGCGGATCTGGCCGATGACGCCGCGTGCAGACTGCCCCTGACCGAGCCGGTCCCGCAGGTACCGGCTGGCCGCGTCACGCGAAGATGCGCCTTCGTACCAGGCGCGCAGCGCGGCAAGCGCGTCGGCATCGGGAAAATCGTTCGGCATGTCGGCGGCGACCGGGTTCGGGAGACGCGTTTTCATGACATGGAGTTTAGTCCAGAAATGTCAATACAGAGATAATAACTGTTATCTCTGTACCGATCACGAAAGACGTCCCGCCAGGATTTTTCACGATGATTTTCCGGCTTAGATCGCCTGCAGGGCGCGACTCAAAAAGTCCGCGTGCACAGAGGTTCCGGAGGCCAGAAAGCGAATCTGCTGCCGCACGGATTCGGGATCGACGCCAGCGTGTTCCGCTGCCTGCAGCGTGGCGCGGCTTGCATCGAGCACATCGACACCTGTGATCTCGTAGCCGTAGCCCATCGAGATCCAGTGCAACGCCGCGAGACCGGCGGCCATGGCGAATCCCGGCTGCTTCTGCGCAAAGTCCCTGGCCGCGCGCGTCAACGTCCGGGGGTCGGTCGGGCTGGCATTGGCCAGCTTGATGGCCTGGTTGAACAGGCCTGCGTCCTTGGCTGCCGCGAACCACTTCCCTGGCTCGCCCGGCGACGCAGCAACCAGGTCGCTCAGGATGGTCTCTTGCGCGATGTGCGGATACTTCTTTGCGATGGCACGGAAAGTTGCCAGGTAGGTGGTGCCCTGGTTCGCTTCGCATGCATAGCGCCGGTATGCCTCGTCGGCAAGACCCGATGACAGCAGGATCGCCTCGCAAGCTTTCGCAATCTGCCCGTCCGGGCTGTTGAGGCCGCGCGTGTTTTCCGCGTAGGCCACGGCTTCAGCCTTTCTGCCCATCGCAAGCAGTGCCTTGACGCCCCAGCGTCGGTAGTGCCACATCTTGAACGGAGCGCGGTCCACCAGTGCGATCAGCTGCGCATGTCGCCCAGCTGCATATAGCGAAGCCAGACAGATCGGTGTCCCCGCAAAATATCCCCCGGGCCCCTCGGACCAGACGTGCTCGACGAGATCAATAAACCTGTCGGCCCACTCGCTGGCGATTTCGGGCGTCACGCAGAGTGTGTCCCATTCGTCCGACAGACCTTCGATATAGGGGACGCCCTGATCCTGAATGGCTTCCCATAGCCGCTCGAGCCAGGCCTGGCGCGTGACTGTGTCGACCTGTGCGCCAGCAATGACCGGGACCAGTGTTTCGATCGCACGATTCACGGCCGTGCCGATCGCACCTGACGACCCGTCGACGTGTTCCAGCGCGGGCGAAACTTTCTCCAGAAATTTCACAGCGCCCTCTGCCGCAAGCACTGTATCGCCGCGCGCCACCTGCCGGATCTCCGCGAGCGCTTCCTTGATACGCTGGATCGGTACGTCCGAGCGCCAGCCGAAAGCGTGGCGCCGGAAACGCTGGGCGAACTGCCACTTGTACGAGGCAGGCTTCACAGTGGTTCGTCCGTTTCGGATCGCAGATCCTGCAGGGGGCGCAAGGCGAGAATCATTTTTTCGAGCACCATGATCCAGTCCTCGAGTTCCTCGATGGTGCAATCAGCCTGTTCGACCAGCGTAAGGTCATCCGTCGAGCACGACAGGCTCGCGCCATTGATAACGGTATGCGCCATGGCGTGCAGGCGCAGAAGATCGTCACGCAAACCATCGGGCTCGCAGCGGGCGCGGATGGTGTCGAAAAGATCCACGGCCTGCTGGATGACGGTCGTGTCGTATCGCTGCTGCAATGATTCCAGCGCGTCGGCATCGACGATGCCATAGGGAGTCTCAAGGTCGGGCATGGGATCGGGATCTCCGCAGGGAACGGACCGGGCCGGCGAACAGGTGATCGTGTATCCACCCCTCGACGTGTCCAAAATCCAGTTCGTACCTGCCAAAACGTTTCAGGTTGCTGGTGAGGTAGGGACTGAGGAATCCAATGTCGTCGGGATTGACCTCAATGCCCTCATTCACCATCGATCGCAACGCCTGCATCATGTCCACCGTGTTCTGCAGGATCGCGGCCGAAGCCATCAGGTCGTTGTAACGCAGGCGTTTCTGCTGCTCGTCCGGGTCATTGACTGGCAACACATCTCCGCCGAACGAAAACCACTTGGCAAAGCCATTATAGGACTCGACCTTGTTGGTTGTGGCGGTGATCTCCTGTCGCAGTTCGTTGCTGCCGAGCCACTCAAGCAGGAATACCGTGCGAACCACCTTGCCAAGCTCCTCGGCCGCCAGGGACAGGCGATTTTTCGGACTGGCCGCACCGAAACGGCGCAGTAGAAGGGGCGATGAAATCGCTCCAGACTGGATCGACAGCGCGAGCTGCATCAGGTCCTTCCAGTGGCGCCCGATGAGTTCCCAGTCAACCGTTTCCGCGAAAAGATCATCGATATGTTTGTATCGGGTCGCAGCATCCACGCGATACAGCTTGAGGTCCTGCCAGTTGCGAATCCGCGGCATCAGCTTGATGCCCAGCAGGTAGGTGAAGGCGAACACCGCAGCCGACTGCCCCTGGGTGTCGGCGTGCACCGTATCGGCCTCAACGCTCAATCCAGCCTTAAGCAGCCCTTCGATCACGTAGATGGCTTCCCATATGCCCGGCGGGATGAAATGCCGGAATACCGCGATATAGTTGTCGGCGACGTGGCGGTAGGCGACCGCGCCCATTTTCCGGTAGCGGAAGTGATAGCCTGCCAGCAGGTTGTTGTCGTAGAAGTCGTACTGGGTGCCGTCGGCTGCCACCGTCTTGCCGTCTCCCCAGTGCTTCGGCAGGTCAAGCCGGAGATAGAGTTCGATCAGCTCGCGTTGTGCACTCTCAAGGCGTTCGAGACTCAAGTGCCGGCGGTTGACGAACGACATCATGTGCGGCGTGATCCTGTCACCCATGTGGCGCGCGGCCTGGGTGGGACCAAGATTGCACCCCATTGCGAAGATGGTAAGCAGGTACCGCTGTTCGGCGTCGCGGATTTTGGGATCATTGCCGCTTAACGGACCAAAGTGTCGTGTGAAATGTGTCCAGTGCTCGATATTGGCGAGTACGTCCAGCAGATTGCGCACAGGCATGCGCTTGACGATCGCCTTTTGCAGGGCCACCGCGCTTTCCGGGATGACCGTCGCCGTGGTGCGACGGACAACAAACTCACCTGCCTTGTTGACCGTCACATGGTCGGACTTCTCGGGAAAACGCTCATCCAACTGGCGTGCGGCATCGGAGAGCCATTCGCGCAGCTGCGCCACAAAGCCGGCACTGCTGTCGGCAATGCCAAGCCTCTCGCTGTATCCCGGCAGGCGCTTCTCACATTCATGCCAGGGCAACAGGTAATCGCGATAGTCTGCAAAGGCATCCGAGCCGGCTACGCACAGGTCTCCGCTGCGCAGTTCCCTCGTCATGGCGGACAGTACGCACAGTTCCAGATAACGCCGGTTTGTCGTCGCACCCTTCTCGGGCGGGCGGAAAACCAGCTTGCGCCAGCGCTCGGAAGCAAAGCTGAGATCGACCTCGACGTTGATCCATTCGCGATGAAGCGATTCGTTCCTGAAAACGACCTCCATTGCCTGCAGCAAGGACTCGGACTGGGTGGTCGAGCTCCATGCCAGTGCATGCGCCAGACGTAGTAGTACTGATCGATGTGCCTTGAAATGCCTCCACAGCAGCGGCAGATAATTTCTGCCGCTGTAGGCCCGGACCTCGGCACAGCTTTCGCGCAATGGTTCGAGGTCGCCCGACGGCGCCAGATATTGGCGAACACGCGCACCAAGTTCGGTGTCGTCGGTATAGTCGTCGAGAATATTGACGACGCCGTCAAGCGTATCGACCAGGCTTTCCATCTGTTCGCGCTGACGTGCCTGGATCTGGTCTAGCTCTTCCCTGGCCCGCTTGTGGATTGCGCCCATACGACGGATGAACATCTCGGCCAGGTCGTCGCGGGCTCGCACGCGCATTTGATGCAGCAACGCGACAATGAGCGTATATCGCCGCTCCGGCAGGGTTTCCTTCAGATTCGCCGCGTCCAGACTCATCGCCTGCGTCGAGAGGGAGCGCAGCTTTGTCGCGGGAACACCTTCCAGCGCATGGTTGAAGTCGCCAAAACCATCGAGCCAGGCAAGATGGTCGACGAGCAGGGAGATATGCTTTCGCGATGGGCGTAAGGCGTATCGCTTGATGGTGTTGTACGCGCTCTGGCGCTGGTTGAATTCGCGCTTGATCAGCCGGTCCAGTTGGGCCTTGTCCTCATCAGAGAGGCGACGCGAGACACGTCGGAACAGCGCTGTTTGAACTCGCGTGTGGATCTGCTCCACAATGGCATCGAGCGTCGAGAACGCGGGCAGTTCGACCTGCTGCTGGATCAGGCTGTCGATGGTTGCATTGATGATGTCCACCGGCTGATCCATCGTCTCGGCGGCCTCATGTGTCGCGCGTACCGCGATTTCGTTGGCATCGGAGCCGTAGTAGGACTGGATGCCGAGAAATTCTCGGATTGCCGCATAGTGACGAAACAAGGCGGGCGACCTTGCCCTGTTGTAGCCGAATGCGGCCTCGGCGCCTATGTTCGCGCTCGCCCGGATGTGCTCGATGACAACGGGGGAATGGCGTCAACGAAGGGAAAGTAGTGCATCTGCTGAAAGACCTTCAGCAGAACCAGCAGGCCCAGTCTCGAGGACTGGCCACGCGCGTTGCGGCGCACCCACTCAAGCTCTTCGACGTCCGGCGTATAGAACGCCTGCAGTTCCTCCGGTGAAAAACCCTTGGGAAACCTCGGATACGCGGTACGTTCGATGGTCGCCATGCCGGATTCCGGATCTCGAATGGGCTGGCCAGTGTAGCGCAAAAAATCCGGCAAAGCCGTCACACTTGTGCCAGTCTGTGCAACCAGCTGGCCGCTATAATTTTCGGATTCAGAACGCAGCGAAGGGGACAGAAACATGGGCAAAGCCAGCCAGCAGAAAAAATCGTCGCGCGCCCGCAAGCTGGGCACGCGCGACCTGGAGGCATTGCGACGGGGAGCGGTTCAGTCAGGGATCCCCGACGCTATCGTTCTCGATCGTAATGACCTGCCGCCGGAGCAGAAAATCTCCTGGCCCCTCGCCCAACTGCTTCAGGATGAGGTATCCGATCATCCAACACTGGAGGAATATCAGAGCGCACTGACGGCGATAGTTGCGGCGTGGAATACCAGCCTCCTGCCCGAGAGCGAGCGTGCTGAAGCGCTACGTGATCAGATCGGATTCGACAAAAGTGTTCCACCCGAAATACGGCGTGAGGTCACACAGCGCATCGAGCGCCTGATTGAGGAAAAAGTGGCCCGTTTTCCCCATGACCGCCGCCGTATCGTCTCGTGGGAGGCGAGGCTCGAAGGTGACGTACTCCGGGTCGTAGCGGCGGCGTCTGACGGTCCCCGGCACGATACCCTGGAGGATGTCATGCGGGGTTTGCTGCGAACGATGTCCGCGTAAGAGACCGCACATTCAGACCAGTCAGCTAAGGACGCGACCGTCCCGCGCTGACTGACCACGTTGACCTGTCTGCATGCCGACGCGCAAGCGGACGCGATAGCTCAGGGACGCATTCACGGCCCGAGTTCCTTATTCCATCAAAGCATAGAGATCCGTCGCTTCATAACTTTCAGGCTTATGATAGCAATTTGACCGGATCTTGGTCAGATCCCATCACGTCGTCGTGGCCGGCGATCTTGTCTTGCGCGGGTTGGGCCGGTGCAAGCGCCGGATTGGGCGCGCTGCCGTCGCCGGCTGGTGGCGCGTCGGCGAGCGCGTGTCGCGCGGCCCGCTCGGGGAAGCGCCGGATCAGTTGCGCGTCGACAAATTTCTTCAGTTCCGCGATATCGCCGGCCAGGTTGCTCATGTCGGGGCTGTCCGTGCCCAGCCGTTCGCGCAGCACGGCGGTGATCGCCTCGGCATGGTCCAGCGCAGCGTGCAGAAGCGCGGACGCCGCGGGCAAATGATCGTCGGCGCAGTCCATGCAGCACGCTTCCAGATCGACGAGCGTCGCAGGCGGCGTGCCGTCCGCGGATGGTGCGGCGACGATCGCACCGGTGGCGACGCGCAGATCGCGCAACGAGAAGCGCCCGAGCCGCGGCGACTGCACGAATGGCATGAGCCGGAAGCCGCGGAGCACGCTTTGCGGATCGGCGAGCGGCATGAGCGCGTTGGCGCGCGCGGTTGGATCGTTGTCGTCGTCGGCATCGAGTTGGGGATGCACGCCTTCCCAATACTGTTCAAGCAGGCCGCGCACCAGCGCGAGTCCGGCGACCCAGCCTGCGAGTCCCTGCTGATGCGCGTGTGCCGCGCACAGGTGGACGGCCACGCGCAGGTCCTTGGTGCGTTGGAACAGCGCCTCGGCGGCGCTCGACACCTTGTCCCAGTCGGGTTCCTGCGCGACTTTCAGGCTGTCGCCCATGGCGCGCTCCGGCGTCGGCATGGCGATCCGTTCGAGTTCGATAAATGCCGGATCGTATTCGAGGTTCGGACCCGTGGGCGCGGTGCCGTCGATGGGAATCAGCAGGGGATCAGTGGTGGTGGAGTCGTTCATGGTCGGGTGCGTTGGGGTGCGAGGAAGCGAAATGGCGGCAGAACGTGCGGGCGCGCTTGCGAGACCGGCCGGCCGGTCAGCCTGCGACCGGTTGGTTTGCCTGAATGGCCGGCCTTCGCACGGGTCGCACGCGCAGCGCGTTAATACATCACAACACCTGAGCGCCACCGATTATTCCGGCGCAGAACAGTCACAACGCGGTGCACAAGACAGGAACTCGAATCGTTTGATTCGCTCTGTTTAGTTTCTGAAAGCAACGTGTTTAGTGGTTCCCGCTGCACGGTTTGGAGGCGCTAGCATTTGCTTACAATTATGCGGATTTCACGCATGCCCCCTGCGACGCCACGTCTTTGCAGGGCCGCACGCCACACCGGAGAAAACATGCACGGGATGTCGAGGAAAAGCGCGCCCGTTTGGCGCTGCGCGGGGGGGACCCCATTGCGCAAACGTTTTTCGTACGCTGTACAATCCGCGAACTTCTTTCAACCGGTTTCATGGCCAGTTTCCGGCTCGCGTGCCGGCGGCAACGCCGCTTTCAGCCTGTCAATCATGTCAACAGCAGATGTCGAGAATCTGCCCGGTCTTTTGCCGGGCATGCTGCCGCGGCTCTGGGCATTCTCTCTTCGCCTGTGCGGAAATCAACACGACGCCGAGGACGTGCTTCAGCGTGCCTGCGTGCGCGGACTCGAACGTGCCCATCAATTGCAGCCGGGCACCTCGCCGCTGAGTTGGATGTTCTCCATCGTTCATTCCACGTGGATCAACGAACTGCGGGCGCGCAGTGTGCGCAGCCGTTCGAGCATGGAATGGGACGACAATTTTCTCGAGACCGTGCCCGATCCCGGTGCACGTAATCCCGAATCGACCTTGATGAGCAGCGAGATCATTACCGCTGTCGAACGTCTTCCGGAAGCGCAGCGGATCGTCATGCTGCTGGTTGCGGTGGAAGGCTTGAGTTATGCGGAAGCCGCCGAAGCGCTCGACGTGCCCATCGGCACGATCATGAGCCGCCTGTCGCGCGCACGGCAGACAATCGGCGCCCAGTTCGGCGAACGCGAGCCCGCGACGGCGCGCGAACCCAAAACCCAGCGAGCCAGCCAATGAAGATCGATGACGCCAGTCTGTTGGCCTACGTCGACGGGCAGTTGTCGGCGGAAGAGAGCGCCAGAGTCGAGAAGGCGATTCAGGAATCGGAGGAAGTCGCCTCGCGCGTATCGCTGCTGCGCGCCTCCGATCTGCCGTATCAGGAAGCCTTCGCGCGGCAGTCGCTGCCGCCGGTGCCCGAATCGCTCAGCCTCAACATCGATGCCATGATTCGTCAGCATCTCGCTGGCGGCGCTGGGGCGGCGGCTGCGGCCAAAGCATCCACGTCCACGTCATTTGAAGCCGATGTGGGCGATGCCGAAGAAGACGCCGAGTCGCTCAGCGCGAACGTACATCGGTTGAAGCCGCGCGCGCGCTCCTTGCTACAGTTGTCGTGGCCAAAGCTGGCGGTCGCGTTCGTGGCGGGCGCGTTTTGTTGGGGCCTCGCGTTGCGCCTCGTGCCGCAACTCGCGGGCGGCGGCAACAGCGGCGTCACGACCACCGCCGACGCCTCCGGCATGACGCCCTGGATCAAGGCCGCGGCGAGTTACCAGCAGCTCTACACGCGTGACACGGTCGCGCTGCTGCAACCGGACATGAGCGCAACGGCGAGCACGGTCGCGGATATCAATCAGGCCGACAATCTGCCGGTGCACATTCCCGATCTGCGCAGCCAGGGTCTCATGTTCAAGCGCGTGCAGCGGCTGCGCTTTCACGACAAGCCGCTCGTGCAGATCGTCTATCTGCCGCAGAAGGGCAAACCGGTCGCGCTATGCGTGCTGCGCGAAGCGAAGGCGGACGCGGCGCCCTCGAGCGGCAGCGTCGACGGCATGGACGTGGTGTCGTGGCGGCGCGGCGAACTGGGCTACGCGCTGATCGGCGAACCCGGCGCGGTCGATCTCGACGCGCTCGGCAAGCAGCTGTACGGCGGCCAGGTCGCGGCCACCATCAGCGCTATCGGCATGGGTGACGATGGCCGCCGCAGTTGAGCGAGCCGCTGCCTACGGAATGTGCCGGGCAGTGCCGATGTTTGTGCTGAGGTCTGTTCATCACACGGTGCGTCGTGCCGGACGGCCGCGCGATGCCGTCGCCGCATGCCCATGAAGTCCCCGCACTCACGCGAGTTGCCGGCGCGCGCGCGAGGTCTCGACCTCGTGTTGCGCTGGGCCGTCGTGCTGGCTGCCCCCGCGCTGCTCGCCGCGCTGTTCACGTGGTGCGGCGGCTGGTTTTCCACCCGGTTGAACGCGCCGCGTATCGTCGATGCGTTCGAGGCGATGACCCGGCCGCATCCCGGTTTCAGGCGTAATCACGCGAAAGGCATTTGCGTGACCGGACATTTCGACAGCAATGGCACCGGCGAATTTTTGTCGCGAGCGAGCGCGTTCGCGCGCGGCAGTTATCCGCTAGTTGGACGCCTGTCGATGCCCGGCAGCGATCCCACGCGCGACGACGCCACCGGCATGGTGCGCAGCTTCGCGTTGAGCATGACGCTGCCACATCGCGGAGACTGGCGTCTGGCGATGAATTCAGCGCCGATCTTCGCGGTGCGCACGCCGCAAGCTTTGTTCGAACAACTGCAGGCCGACGCGCTCGATCCGCGCACAGGTCGCGCTGACCCCGCGAAAATGCGGGCGTTTCTCGACGCGCATCCCGAAGTTCGCGCGTTCAACGACTATGTCGAAGCGCATCCGCCGTCGTCTGGTTACGACAATGCGATGTACTACGGCATCAGTGCATTCCGTGTGACCGACGCGCACGGCGTGCGGCGTTTCGTGCGCTGGGAGGTGGTGCCGGGCCACCCGTACCGCGCCGTCGATACACGCGAGCAGCGCGATCCCGACTTCCTCTCATACGATCTGATGAGGCAGCTCAGCAAAGGCCCGCTGCGCTGGCATCTCGTGTTGAACGTCGCGCAGGACGGCGACACGCTCGATGACTCGACGCGCGAATGGACCCGTTCGCCAAGCCGCTTGCGGATCGACGTAGGCACCGTGGTGATTGAGCGCGCGCAAACGCAGATAGACGGTCCGTGCCGCGACGTCGTGTTCGATCCGACCATACTGCCCGACGGAATCGCGCCCTCCGCCGATCCGCTGCTTGCCGCTCGCGCTGCTGCGTATAGCGTGTCATTCCAGCGCCGCACGCGGGAAGAGGCCGCGGTGGCGCGCGCAAGCGGGCATTGAGTCGTCACGCAAACGCTTTGCCGCGGCTCGCACATGTTGCATTTCGAGCCGCCGCCCATGCCGGACAGCGTTGGGGAAGAGGCGACTGCGGGTATCATGGAGGTCTGTGGGAGAGCGAACATTCGCTCCGGCCCGGTTGCGATCCAATCAGGCGTCCAGCCCTTTTTTTAACCTATCGTCCAATGAAACCCGACGACAGCCAACTGATCGCGTATGCCGACGGCGAGCTTAGCGCTTCGCAGGCGGAGTCGGTCGAGCGCGCGCTGGCCGAGTCCGCCGATCTGCGCGAGAGCGTCGACTTGCTGCGCGCTTCCCGCCTGCCGTATCGCGAGGCATTTGCCGCGCAAAAATTGCCGCCGCTGCCGGACGACCTTCGGCTTCGCATCGAAGCAATGGCGGCCAAGGCGGAGAACCAGTCCGTAGCGACGAAGGAAAACTTGCGGCGTTCGCTGCCACGCATGTGGCTTGCGGCCGCGTTTGTCGCGGGTGCGTTTTGTGCGGGGCTCGTGCAACAACTCGGCGGCTGGCATGGAATCACCGGCGACCGCGCGGCAACGGTCGCGTCCTCGGGCGTGCGGCCGTGGATGAGCGTGGCCGCCAGCTATCAGCAACTCTACACGCGCGACACCGTCGCCGGTCTCACGCCTGACCCCACCGTGTCGGCGAATACCGTTGCCGCGATTCGCGATCAAGACGGCATCAACCTGCGCACGCCGGATCTGCGTGCGGTCGGCATGACCTTCAAGTCGATCGAGCGTTTGCATTACAACGGCAAACCGCTGGTCCGGATGGTTTATCTGCCCGCGCGCGGCACACCGGTTGCGCTCTGCGTGATGAAAGACTCGCGCCCGGATCAATCCATTGCCCAACGTCAGATGAATGGCATGACCGTCGTATCGTGGCGGCAGAACGAACTCGCCTACGCGTTGATCGGCCAGCCGGATTCCGGCGATCTCTCGAAGATCGCCCGGCAGATTTCCAACGGCGGCGTGGCTGCCATGTTCGCGCGCAACGTTAGCGACAGGCCGGGCCTTGGTTGATGCGAGCTAAGGTCAGGTCTGGTGTATGGGCAGGTTGATGGTCGGCGATTTCAAGCGGCGAGTTGCTGCTGAGCCGGTCGATCGTCTTGCACCGGTTCGCCGTCCCTGAAGGCAATGCCCTCCAGTAACAGCTTGATCTGTTCGGGGCCGTTGATGCGCCGCCAGTTTTTTTCGGCATCCTCGATCAGCTTGAATGCCAGACCAAGGAAGGTCGGTCGCGACACGCAGTTGCGCGTGCGCGTAGTGCGGTGGCGCACGGTCGCGAACGTCGACTCAATCGCATTCGTGGTGCGCAAATGTTGCCAGTGCTCGGCCGGGAAGTCGTAAAACTCCAGTAGGCTCTCCCGGTCTTTCTTCAACGTTTCGGTCGCCTTTGGATATTTCGCCCCATAGACCGTCACGAAACGATCGAACGCGGTGTACGCATCGGCGCGTGTCGCGGCCATCCAGATCGCCTGCAGGTCTGCCTTCGCTCACCTCCCCCTCCCGCGTCAGCGGGTTAGTACAACATTTTTAATCTTGAATTTCACATTATTAAAGTTGTCCCCAATTTTTAAACAGGGAATCGTTGCATGACAGGTCCTTGGGGAGTAGGATTTAATCCTATTCAGCGCCGGGAGGCTCCGATGCGAACGACGCAGCAGATGAGTATTACGCTACCCAATGAAATGGCGGACTTTGTCCGCGACAAGGTTGCTCGCGGCGATTACGCATCCGACAGCGAAGTGCTTCGAGATGCGCTCCGGGTGCTTCGTGAGCGGGATCGGGCAGTCGAAGCGTGGTTGCGCGATCAGGTTGTTCCTGTTGCGCAAGCACTCCGCGACGACCCCGGGCGAGCGCTGTCTGCCGATCAGCTGCGCGCTGAGCTCAAGAAATCCCGGGCGCGTCGCGGATGAATTGGAAGGTTCAGTTTGCCCCTGAAGCACTCGGCCAGTTGCAGGAACTCGAAGAACGGATCGCACGGGTCGGTGCTCCAATCACCGCGGAACGTTATGTCGATGCAATCGTAGACTTCTGCATGTCACTGCAGACCTTCGCTGCTCGCGGGGTCGCACGCGACGACCTGTTGCCGGGACTTAGAATCACGCACTTCCGCAAGCGCGCGATCATCGCTTACTTGCTGGACGACGAAACTGTCTCAATCTTGGGCGTCTTTTATGGCGGGCAGGACTACGAGACCGTGCTTGGATCCGAAGACAGATAAGTCACAGCGGAAATCAGGCGTCACATATCCGCTTGCTCGCGCAGGCGTGCCGCACGCGGATTTAGTGCAACAACCTGCTGCACAATTCCAGGCGAATGAGCGCGGCGGAGTAGCCCATGCTTCAAGAAGTGCAGGAATCACTGGAAGCGGAGTTCCCGTTGATCGGCTTGATTAAAACAGGCCGCCGGCCAGATGTGCCCGAGGCGTGGCATGCGTGCAGCCGGAGCACGATAATCGAGATCCTCCCGCCATTTAATTTGACATAATGTTAATTATCGACATTTTGGTTGTTAGTCCAAAGTTCAGATGTCGTGTTTGGGGGTGCGGCGGATAAGTTGGACTGGTTTATGTACCGATACCGAGACGTTCCCGGTATTCTGAGGGACTGAGTGAGCCAAGCGATAGCTTGATTCGCTTGTCGTTGTACCAACGTATATACGAGCCAACCACTTCGATGAACTGCTCAATCGTCGTCGCTTGCCAGTTCCGAGGATAGAACAGCTCCGTTTTCAAACGTCCGAAGAAGCCCTCGCAGGCCGCATTGTCAGGCGAGCAACCTTTGCGTGACATCGAGCGAATCAGCTTTGCATCCCCCATTCGTGAGAGCCAGCCGGGCCAGCGATAATGAGCGCCCCGGTCAGAGTGAACAACAGGCCTGTCGACGCTATCGGCCACCGTTTCAACAGCAGCATCCAGCATCGTGTTGACGAGTTCCGCATCTGGACGCGTGCCGATTGACCAGCTGACGACCAATCCATCGAAGCAGTCGATTACCGGCGATAGATACACTTTTCCGGCCGGAATCTGGAATTCTGTGATGTCGGTAAGCCACTTTTTATTAGGTGCATTGGCACGGAAGTCGCGGTTGATGAGGTTCTCAGGCGCCGGGCTTACTTCTCCTTGATAGGAGCCATAGCGGCGTCGCTTCGTCGTCACGCTCAGGCTTTCCTGTCGCATCAAACGCCGCACAACCTTCTCCGAGAGGAAGACGTCCTGCCTACCCAGCGCGGCTTGTATCCTACGATAGCCATAGCAACGGTAATTGAGATCAAAGATCTCTGTGATGGCACCGCGCGCAGCAGCGTACTTGTCAGATACTCGTAATCTTGCCCGGTGATAAAAATAGGAACTGCGGGCAAGGTCGAGCTCAGACAATAGATCTGGGAGTGCGTAGGTTTGCTTCAGGGCATCAACCAGCGACATCTTTTCCCGATTGCTCAGGAGTCGCAGGTCGACGCCCAGGCCTTTTTTTAGCAGTTCATTGGCCTTCTTCAAAATGTCGTGTTGAAGCTGCAACTGCCGGATATCCCGTTGAAGCGACTCGACCTGGCGCTCCAGTTCCTCCCGATCCGGGGCTGGCGACCGATTTTCCTGGCGTTTCATGGATGCTGGGACCTCACGACCGAGTAGCTGATTTTTCCAGTTATACAGCGTCGGCCGACTCACGCCTATCTTTTGAGCTACCGTTTGGCCACTATCCTGTCGGGTGCACAGATCAATGACGGCTTTCTGCTTCAACTCCTGGGCGTGTCGACCGCCCGTGGCTTTGCCGACGACGCGCGCCTTTCTTGCAGGGTGTCGCTCATCGAGCCAGGCTGCGAGCGTTACGTCCACAGGGTATCCCAATGCCTTCACGGTCGCGGCCAGGCATCGACCATGGCTTAGATAGTGATCCACGGCAGCCTTCTTTTGCTCGTCCGAATATTTTGGCCTTGAGCAAATACGTGCCGCCGGCAAATCCTGGGATTGCTCGTATATCCGATACCAACGCTCAAGAGCTTTCGTTGTCGGATAACCCAATTGACGAACGGTCATTGTGAGACGCTTACCGAGTCGGATATAGAGTTTGACCGCTCGAATGCGGTCTTCGTACGAATACATGAACTACCTCCGGGTAGTCCAACTTATCCGCCGCACCCCCTTTCCGCTAAATTGAAATGTCGTGTTTGCGGGTTCAGGCTGATGGCCAGCATGCCTTGAGGAGCGCTGGCCATGAACGCAACTGGGACGATCACCATGTCGATGACCGAGTTGGACCGGTTGAAGGTGGTACAGGCCGTTTGCGAGCGGCGTCTGAAGCCAGGTCAGGCAGCGGACCGCCTTGCGCTGAGCGTGCGGCAGGTCGAGCGCCTGGTGCAGCGCTATCAGGCCGCGGGCGTTGCCGGACTGGTGTCAGGCAAACGCGGTCGACCGGGCAACCATCAGTTGTCCGATGGCGTGGCGCGACGCGCGCTGGCGATCATTCGTGAGCGCTACGCGGATTTCGGGCCGACACTGGCGTGCGAGAAGCTTCGGGAATGTCACGGCATCGGTCTGTCGGTCGAGACGGTGCGTGCGCTGATGATGGCCGCTGGTCTGTGGATTCCTCGCAGGGATCGTCCAGCCAAGGTTTACCAGCCCCGAAACCGTCGTGCGTGTCTGGGTGAAGTGATCCAGATTGACGGCAGCGATCACCGCTGGTTCGAGGAACGTGCGCCGGCCTGCACGCTGCTGGTGTTCATTGACGATGCGACTGGCCGGCTGATGACGCTGCATTTCACGGCGACGGAGTCGACGTTCAGCTATTTCGAGGCGCTGGGCAAGCATCTGGCAGCGCACGGCAAACCGGTCGCGTTCTATAGCGACAAGTTCAGCGTGTTCTACGTCAAGGACCGTGCAAGCACGGCCGGCAAAGGCGTCACACAGTTCGGTCGCGCCCTGTACCAGCTCAATATCGAGGCGTTCTGTGCGAACACGAGCCAGGCCAAGGGGCGGGTCGAGCGGGCCAATTTGACGTTGCAGGACCGGCTCGTCAAGGAGCTCAGGTTGCGTAACATCAGCACACGCGAAGCGGCCAATGCGTATGCGCCCTCCTTCATCGCAGACTTCAACCGGCGCTTCGGCAAGCCACCGAAGAGCGACCATAACGCGCATCGGCCGCTGCGTGATGACGAGGACCTGAGGCAGATCCTGGCCTATCGCGTGGCGCGCAAGGTCTCCAATGCGCTGACGGTGCAGTACGACCGGGTGATGTACCTGTTGCAGGACACGGAGGCCAACCGGCGTCTCATCCACGAGTACATTGAAGTGGTCGAATACCCGGATGGTGCGATCGAGATTCAGGCCTCTGGCCGCGTCTTGCCGTATCGCGAATATGACCGTATCACGCAGATTGATCAGGGCGCAGAGGTAGAGAACAAGCGGCTGTCCGCGGCGCTGCAAGTCGCGCGGCTGGTGCAGGCGCAGCGTGATGACCGGCGCGTTTCGGGCTCGCCTTCCCGCATCCACATTGGCGAGGACGTCCGGGCGAAGAAAGCGTTGGTGGGCCTGAAGAAACAGCGGGCCATCACGCTAGCGGATGTCACTCAGGCCGTGCATGAGGTGAGCATAAAAAAACATGAAGAACGGGGGGTGGGCGGCTGCGCCGCCCACCCCAAAAACATAAGAAAAAACGCCGCAAGACCCGACATTTCAATTTAGCGCAGACCCCGACATTTGAACTTGGCGGGGACATTGGTATGTTCTCGGCCGTTGCTCAGCGCACGGCCTCACGACGTTACATACCGCAATCGTGACATGCGCATATGGTAGGTTTTGCGAGCGCGTTCTGTTGCGGGGATTTCCATGTTCGTTCAGATCGGTGCCGTCGTGGTGCCGCGAGCACTCCAAGGCGTTTTGCTGTTCGACAGCAATCATGTTCCTCGATACTGGGCCGCGGTCTGACTGGTCATCGCTGCGTCACAGTGGGCTACGTCGACGCAGACGATGTGACTGCGGTACATCGAGAATCTGTACGAACACGCGGATCGATCGTTCAAGGCAAATGCGCTCGATGACGCGCTAGCCGGTCTTGATGAAGCGCGGCTTGCCGACATTCTCGAGTCGTGGTTCGTGAGTTTGCGCAACCAGCCTGTCGCAAGCGGCGCCAACGAGGACCGGTGGCGGACCGGACTGGGTTTCGTGACGTCGATGGTCACGTGGCTTTCGAAGTCTGGCGACGCGAACATGCTGCACATTGAAGCGCGGATCCATCGGCTGTCGACGCTTTACCGCCAGTTGCACATACGGCAAGGCGGCCGTACTGAGACTCTTCGATCGCTGCCTGCCAGCGTGGTCGAAAGCCTCTATCAGATACTGGATCCGGAATCGGATACCAATCCGTTCCGACGTTCTCATACGCGCTGGCAGGTCTTCATCGCGTTCGTGTTGATGCTCCATCAGGGACTACGGCGAGGCGAACTGTTGCTGCTGACCGCGGATGCCATCAAGAGCAGCCATGACCGCAAGCTTGATCGGACACGGTACTGGTTGAACGTCCGACAGAATGGATATGAAGAAGCGGACGGCGATAGCCGCTACTCGAAACCTAGCATCAAGACCATTCATTCGATCAGGCAGATTCCTGTCAGCGACGCGACTGCCCGCCTCGTGCAGGTCTATTGCGAAAATTATCGGGGCCGGCCTTCCCATTCGTTCATGCTAAATGCCCAAACTGGCGGCCCTCTGTCCACCGAGTCGCTTACAAAGATCTTTACATTGATATCGAAAGCGCTGCCCTCCGAGATACGGCAGGAACTTTACGATCGCACCGGGAAAAGGACTGTGACGTGCCACGATCTCCGCCACACCTGCGCCGTGTTGAGGCTTCACCAGTTACTGGAGCGCGGCGACGCGATGGCCGAAGCGCTACAAAAGATGCGCACATTCTTCGGCTGGTCGAAAAGATCTGACATGCCATCGCGCTATGCGCGGGCTGTCTTCGAAAACAGGCTCGCGAGCGTATGGAGCGACGAATTCGATGATCGTGTGGCCGTGTTGCGCTCGCTTCCGAAGGGCCGTTGAACATGCCAAAAGCTCCATCGGGCCAGAGCCGCCCCCGAATCGAGCCATCGACGCTCGAACACATGCTGAGATCGTTGCCGCAACTGCCGCCCGTTGTGCGTTACTACGACGACTTCGACGACAAACTCCGCTCCTTGTCTGAAGTTCGCCAAGGCGATGCCTTGGGGCTTCACATCAACGGTCGACTGTTCCGGCTTGACTTTAGCCGCTACCCTCCGACATACAGTGCTCTCCAGAAGCACCTGCTGGTCTTCCTGCTGGGCGAAGATCTGCGTATCTCGACCTGCTTCAATGTTCTGAACGCAGCAATGCATCTTGATGTGCATGACGTCGAACACATCGTCAAAGCCGGACCGCCAGGCATCTCAGCGATATGGTTGGCACTGCGCGCCCGTCAGCTGCCCGTTCACGCCTATCGCTTCGTTAAGGCCGTGCTGCGTCTCCTGTGCCGGCATCGACTATGTGGATGGTCCGAGTCCTACCTGACCTATGTCAGTACTTCCCTGCCCGGCCCCGCAACAGACAAGTACGCCCGTGTGCGATCAGGCGATGTGTTCCTGTCCGCCGACGAGGAAGCCGCGATTGTTCGCTATCTGGATGAAACGTCTGACCTTGTAAGGGCAAGTGGCTGGTCAGGGCTCGCGTATGAGGCGCTCTGCGACGCGGCGATGGTGCTCTGTTCCTATCAGTTTGCCATGCGTCCGATTCAGGTCGCGATGCTGACGATGCGTGACATACGAATCTGGAAACCGGAACGCGACACCGAACCGACCGTGCATCTCACGTTCCTGATGGTCAAACAGCAGGGAAAGCTTCGAAAGAGGCCGATGGTCCGTCGTGTGAAACAGGAATGGGGGGTACTGTTCATTGCGTTGGTTGCATATGCAGACTCTCAGGGCCGCAATGCTAGTGATCGCGTCTTCGGCGTCAGTTCGAATCATGAAGCCGGTGCGCTGCACCGACTGCTGGGCAAACGAAGCCAGATGACACGCGAACCCTCGTGCGGTGCCTCGCCCATTTCGACCAGATGGTGCGCGAGCACGGCGACGGGCGAAGGGACACGACGAACCCAGCACCGCTCCGGCGCCGAACATCAGGTGGTGCGAATTGCACCACCCGACAAAGCCTTGCCCCGTCTGGATTTCAGGCGACTCCCGGCTTCCGGCCCCGGCTTTTATAATTTTCATGTGTACCGCTGCAAATCCAATACCCGTGCGGGTTTGCTGGGTTTTTGCAAGCGCTTTGGCGCGTGCGTAATGTGTGTAGCTTCAACAGGGGGATTTCGATGGCGAACCACCACGACCAATCTCGCAGTTCGGCGAGCGAACCGGCCGACCGGCAATACGACGCGCATCGCGTTATTGCCGACGAGTGGCTACAGCGTGCGATCGCCGGAATCAGGGAAATGCACACCAACGAGGACGCCCGCAGGGAAGTAGCGCAAAGGCTGTTTTAACCCTCGCGATGCTGGACGCATGATCGCTGGCGAATGCGCAAATCGGGTGGCAGCACTCCAATGCTTCACAATTTCACCAATGACAAACCCGGCTCTCGGCCGGGTTCAGTCTTCTGTAGTTCATGCGTCATCCGACTCATCATCAACTGTGTCGAATCGAGCTATCAGGTTCCTGCATGCCTGCGGAGCAAATGACCTTGCCCACTCCTCTGTCCGTTTGAGTTCTGGTTCAAGGCGAGCAAGCGCTTCAGGCGCCCAGAGAGGCCGCTGAGCTTCAAGAGGCAAATGATCGGTTTCAGACATGATAAGCAGAAAGGCACCAAAGTCGGGATCACGCTCGGCAATACCAATTAACCGATTCTTTATGGCGTGCACCTGAACTGCGCCCTCAAGGAACGATAGCTTGCCGTCAAGCATGGCGTGAGTCACCTCGACCAATCTTCGGCGCTCCATCATCTCGCGTTCATTCATTACTTGCCACCACTCATTTCAACGGGATCGATTTTGGTTCCACGACTTGACCGGTCACGGCGTTTCTATACGCATGAATCTCGAACTGTGTTCCGTCGGCCGCCGTATAACTTGAACTACTCACCTTACTCCAATCGCTGAGCTGGCCTCCATATTCGCATACCAAGCGAGGAGCATCCCTGAGAACAACATCTGTCCCGTTGCCCGAAGTAGCCACTCCTTTCCCGGACATCAAATCAGACAACTGTTGCTGGCTCGCCAATGACTTGTTGAGATTTAAACCATTCGTCGCGTTTGCTGCACTGTCCGCCCCAGCCGCGCTGTTTGTGGCCTTTCCCCCACCCAGCGCTGGCGGCGGCGGTTCGTAGGCCGTGATCGGATTGCCTTCGGCATCGTATCCTGTGATGACCTGGCCGCCCCCATCAACAGCAGCACGGGTTTTCGATTGCTGCGCCCTCAGATAGTCCGCTTCCTTCTGGGCTTCGGTGCGATGATCCTCCGCGCTGTTATTCAGGGCCTCATTCTGGGCGGCAGTCGCTGCGCCTTGCACATTCTGCCCCAGCGCTCCTGCAATGCCGCCACCCGCAAGTGTCACAAGCGCCGCCAGTGCTGCAAGCCCACCCGGATCAAGATTACCCGGACCGCCCAACTGGTTGACCGCCCAAGGGGCAATAGCCGCACTCGTGGCCCCACCAATGGCTCCCCCTGCGCAACCCGTTCCCTCGGCAGCCGAGAGTGCGCATCCAAGACCGGCGTGAGCAAGCACATAGCCAGGGCTGCCCTGAGCGAGCCACGACGGTCCATTTTGAGACAGCGTACCAATGGCTCCGGCTCCAACCGCGCCAGCGTCGCTAATCGCGCTGTATTCAAGAGCGCTGCCAAAGCTCCCGCCATACACAGCTGTGTCGATACCGGCGGTGACAACGCTGTGCTCTGCAATGAGTTCGAGTCCTTGCGCGATCTGGCTCGCCGACGCCGCACCTTTGCCGATGGCTGAAGTGATCGTCTGCAGCGACTGACCACTTGGATCAATTTCATTCAACGCACCAACGGTCAGTCCTCCGACGACACCGGCCTCAGCAAGCGCCACCAGATTGAGTCCGTTTCCTGAAAATGCCTGCGATACAAAAGCCCCAACCATCCCGGCCAGCGCACCAGACAACACCGGCCCCAGCGTCGCAAGTGCCGCCCCTCCGGTCACTACGGACGCTGCAATTGCGATCGCGGCAACGACGACCGTCGGAACACCACCGCCCTGGGCAATGAAATCCGTGTGAATATCATCGTGTACAGCCGTCTGCGTGAACGCTCCGCCAAGTTGCTGCTGCAGGTTCGCCAGCAACTGCTGCGTGCCAGCGGAATCGACTGTGCCGTCCGAGTTCAGTTTCTGCAGCGCGCCACCAATCTGGCTTAGCGTCTGAACATTCAGGTCCATGTTTGCCGCACTCATGAACCCGCCGGGCTGAACCTCCGTGCCGGTCGTCTTCGAATACCCGGCGTCCTTGACGTACCCCCAGATCTCTCCGACGTTGACCTGATTGGCCTGATTTGTGAGCGTACCGGTGTTGACAGTCAGCGTGCCGGAAGCCGTGATGCTTCCGGTATTCAGAACGCTGCCGCCACTGTCCTTGCCGAAATTAAGCGTGACGTCCGCGCCGGTAATATTGCCACCCGCCGACATCGCACCCGTGTTCTGCGGCAGATACACCTGCGGCATCAGCGCAGTGATGGTCGGGCACGTGGCCGTGCCAGTCGTCGTACATAACGGGTCCGGCACAGTCTGCTCGACATACCAGAGCATTGGCTTGTCGAGTGCGTTGACTTGCGTCTGCGTCAGCGCATCGCCGAGTTGCAGGTTGTTTGCCGTCGCATAGTCCAGCGCGTTCTGATACAGGTACTGCTTCTCCTGTTCCGTCACCGACTTACCGGTCTTGCTGTCGTACGTCAACCCGTCGACAAAACTCGCTTTGCCCGTCTGCTGCAATGCCGCCTGCTGCAGCATCACGTCTTCTTCCTGCGGGTTGTAGTAGAACAGCGTCGAGTCCGGCTGAAGGCTGGCCGGCAAGGCATTCAGCAGATCCTGCGGGCCCAGACTGCCAAGCGCGGACCCACCCAGTGAATTATCGACAAAGGATGCCTTACCAGCGACCGGCGCAGGAAGCTTCGCGCCCACCGCACGTGGCACTGAGAGGTTGAGTCCCGGCAGACTGACTGCGCTAAGGGAAATCACCTGAGACGGCCCATTGACGCGCGGCGTGTAGGTGTTCGCGGTGGTAATGCCGTTGATAAGCTTCTGGCCCGTCAGCGTCACGGACGTACCAATCACATTGCCGACGTTCTGGATCTGCCCGTTCGACGTGATCGACAGATTGGGTGCCTGGATCGTCGCGGCAATATTACCCACCGGCTGAGGTGGATCGATCGTGCCGCCGACGCTTGTATAGGCGCTGCCGTAAAGCGCCGTACATTCAGCCGCCGTCCCGCATGCCCACACGTCGTGGCGCTGGTCGCTGCTGAACACCCCCGTTTCCTGAACCCAATGCGAATGCCAGTAGGCGTTCAGCGTCTGCGCTTCGTTGACGACGGGTCCCGCAACCGAAATTGTCGCTGTATTACCTGCGGCGATCAGGCTACCAATGTTGGTGAGACTGCCGGCGTTGATCTGCAGGTTATTGCCGGCGCTGATAACCGATGAACTGCCAGACTGCTGATCGACATAGCCTTCGCAATAGCCCTGTTTGTAACCACCGGCCGTCATGCAACCGGAGTACTGCTCACTCAGGCCATAGTTTTCGTGCACCGGCACAGGCGGCGGCAGGTTGTTGGTGATCGCGCCCGACACGTTGAGCGTAATATCGTTGCCCGCGACGATATTGCCCGATGTGTTGTTCAGGCTTCCAGCGGGCGTCGTTGAGCTGGCAGTCGTACCGACACCGCCGATCACGATATTGTGCCCGGCGAGCAGGTTACCAAACGTATTGTTGATCTGGCCTGCGGCGATGACGAGGTCGTTCCCCGCGTAGATCGTCGCATCGTTCTGGCTATAGCCGAATGTCGTCGTGGTCGGATTGGAGCCATACGAGCCGCCGCCCGTGTTACAAGCCGAACTCGGCACCCCTGACGCGCACCCCACTGAAGACGAGTAGTTCTGTGAATTACCGCCCTGATTGGTCAGCCCTCCTGCCGCGACGATGACGTTGTTGCCTGCGTACATCAAGCCGGCGTTGACAAGGGTGCCAGCGGAGGAAACAGTCAGGTTGTAACCCGCGGCAAT
Source organism: Paraburkholderia aromaticivorans (assembly GCF_002278075.1). Taxonomy (NCBI): domain Bacteria; kingdom Pseudomonadati; phylum Pseudomonadota; class Betaproteobacteria; order Burkholderiales; family Burkholderiaceae; genus Paraburkholderia; species Paraburkholderia aromaticivorans. The sequence continues at coordinate 649,622 of NZ_CP022991.1, forward strand.
CATGCCCGTGGGCGGGCAGTCTCCCCGTCTTTAACGGGGCTCAGAAGTAGAGGTCATGCCGCGATGGGCAACTTCTGTTTCGGCGGCACGCCGCCAATGGCGGTGTTCGGCCGCTCGTGATTGTATGACCACAGCCACTTCGTTGCATACTCCTGAACTTCGCTCACCGTCTCGAAGAGGTAATGGGCGAGCCAGTCGTATCGAACCGTTTTGTTGTAACGCTCAATATACGCGTTCTGTTGCGGCTTGCCGGGCTGGATAAACTGCAGAACGATGCAGTGTCGAACGGCCCAGTCCCTGAGCGCATCACTGACATATTCCGGCCCGTTGTCGCAACGGATCTTCGACGGTTTGCCGCGCCATTCGATGACCTGATCGAGGGAGCGTATTACGCGTAGTGCCGGCAATGAGAAGTCCACCTCGATGCACAGGCCTTCCCGGTTGAAGTCGTCGATCACGTTGAACAGTCGGATGCTACGGCCATCGGCAAGCTGGTCGTGCATGAAATCCATTGACCAACACTCGTTCAGTGCCTGCGGCACAGCCAGCGGTTCAGGCTGCTCACGCACCAGCCGTTTGCGCGGCTTGATCCGCAGATTCAGTTCGAGCTCGCGATAGATGCGATAAACACGTTTGTGATTCCAGGCGAAGCCCTTGACGTTGCGCAGGTAAAGGAAGCACAGGCCAAAGCCCCAGTTGCGCTGATTGTGGGTGAGTTTCACAAGCCACTCGGCGATCACGCTGTTTTCTGCGCGGCGCTTCGGCTCGTAGCGGTAGCAAGTCTCGCTTACACCAAACGCTTCACAGGCCGCCCGTACACTCATCGCCCGGTCCCTGACTGCACGCATGGCCATCTCGCGGCGGCGAGATGGCCTCACCACTTTTTTTCAAGCGCCTCGCGCACCACCTCGGCCTTGAGTCGCTCTTCGGCGTACATCTTCTTGAGCCTGGCGTTTTCCGTCTCAAGCTCCTTCATCCGGCTCATCAGCGCAGCGTCCATACCGCCGTATTTCGAGCGCCATTTGTAGAAGCTCGCGCTGCTCATCCCGTGCTCACGGCACAACTCCGGAACGGCTGTTCCGGCTTCGGCCTGCTTCAAAATCCCGATGATCTGGCTTTCCGTGAATCTGGACGTCTTCATGCAAAATTCCCTGTCGATCCCGCTGCTAGAAAATTCTACCTTGAACACCCGTTAATTCTCGGGGGGACTACCGTTGACTACACAGCCCGCAGTTGCGCGCGGACGTGCCGAGGCTCACGCCGCCGCGACGGCCACCATCACCGAGTAGGCCTTGAATACTGCTGTCGCCTGTTGCCCGACGGCAAGCGCAAGCGCGTCGACTGCGTCATTCGTCACGCTGGCCGTCAGATTCACGCCACCCGGAAGCGTCAGGACCACCAGCGACGACACCGCGCCACGCTCGAGCCGGGAAATAGTCCCGGCGAACTGATTCCGCGCCGACAACACGTAACCCCAAAAATCGACCACCAGTACGACGGCCGAGGACTTGATCAGCGCAATGGCCTCCTTGCCCACCGCGAGCTTGAGGCGATTGGCCGCGGAGGTGGTCATCGTCGCGACGATCTGCTGGCCGCCGGCAATCGTAACGGACACCTGGGTGGTGACCGGCCCCGTGTCGATCGCGTCGATGGTTCCCACAAACTGGTTGCGTGCGGTCGTTTTCATCGCAATTCTCCTGAGAAGGCCGGCCAGCGCCGGCAGTTGGTTGAGCCACGCGTCCTGCTCGCGCAGGAAATGTTCATTGTTGGTCCGGAGCTTGCGCCCCCCCAGAAGATCCACGGCAACGGGTGTGAGCCGGGTCCCGCCGCCGCCCTTGCCGCCGGTCGCCGCTTCGATCAACGGCTGATTGGCCAGATTGGCCGCGTTCTCCAACAGCGACCAGGCTCCCTTGTTGCTGTAGCCCGCCGTGCGCGCGGCACGTTTGATGGAACCCGTGTTGTCGATTGCCTCGAGCAATGCGAAGAAGCACGCATCGGGCCGGCCGGCCAGCTTCAGTTCGCTGCTCACGAGTGTTGAATCGGCCATGATCGACTCGTTCGCATCAGCCATCCACGGGAACGTGGAGTAGCGCACGCACACGCCGTTCGCGCGCCGTAAGCGGCGCGATGTCGAGGTCCGGCACCAGCACCCGGCGCGTGACGTCGCGCCCTTCGCCGCTTCGCAGGTCCACCTCGCGGACCACCTGGCCGTGCTCGACCACGAAAGCAACGTCAGCGAGCGCGAGCACGTCGTCGACGTCGTGCGTGATCATCACCACGGGCATCTGCCAGCGCCTGAACACTTCGGCGAGTTGTCCGCGCAGGTCATGGCGCAGCAGCGGATTCAGCGCGGCAAACGGCTCATCCAGCAGCAACAGCTCCGGCCCGCAGGCGAGCGCGCGGGCCAGCGCCACGCGCTGCTGCTGGCCGCCCGACAATCCTGCCGGACGGCTACGCGCCAGCTCGGTGAGATCAAAACTCCGCAGCAGCGCATCGACCCGCGCGGCGCGATCGCCGGACAGGCCGCGCCGCCACCAGCGGGTCAATCCGAAGGCCACGTTCTCGCGCACCGACAGATGCGGAAACAATGCGTAGTGCTGGAACAGATAGCCCACACCGCGCCGGTCCGGCGGCAGATCGACACCGCGCGCCGAATCGAACAACACGCGCCCGCCGACCCGCACATGCCCCCGGTCGGGCCGCAACAGCCCGGCGATCGCCTGTAGCGTGAGCGACTTGCCGGCACCCGAGGCGCCATAGAGTGCCACCACCGGCGCTTCGGATGCGAAGCGCGTCGCCAGCGTGAAGCGGCGCGTGCTATCCGACACGGTGGCGGTCAGATCGATATCGATCATTCGCGCACCTCGTCAGGATTTGACGAAGCCGTAGCGCGCCAGCACGTTCTGCGCTGTCGGTGTCGACAGATAGGCGATGAAGTCTCTCGCGAGCGACTGCTCGCGGCTCGCGCTGACCGTGATCACCGGATAGGTCACCGGCTCGTGGCCTTCCACGGTCAGCGCGATGCGCACCTTGCCGGGCGCCAGCATGGCGTCCGTGCGATAGACGAAGCCGGCCTCAGCCTCGCCGCGCGCCACATAGTCGAGCACCTGGCGCACGCTCTCCGCCTGCACGAATTTCGGCTGCAGCGCGCCCCACTGCCCGGCACTTTCCAGAGCCTGCCGCGTGTAGCGCCCAACGGGCACGGTGGCCGCTTTACCGAGCGCAATGCGCTTCACCGCGGGATTCGACAGATCCGCCAGTGTCTTCACGAGCGGCGCGCCCTCCGCCGGTATGATCAGCACCACTGAGTTGGCGGCGAAGTCCTGCTTCGTGCCCGCGTCGAGCAATTGGGCATCGATCCCGCGCGCGACGGTTTCCTGATCCGCACTGGCGAACACATCGACGGGCGCGCCTTGCCTGATCTGCTGAAGCAATACCCCCGACGCGGCAAAATTGAAGCGCACGGTCACGCCGGGATGAACCGCCGCGAACTTCGCGCCGATCTCGTTGAACGCATCGGTCAAACTCGCGGCGGCGGAGACGGTAAGTTGCTGGGCCGAAGCGAGCAGCGGCAGCGCCGCGAGCAGCGCGACAGCAAGGGAATGGACAAAGCGCATCGGAAGATTTCCTCGAAGGTCAGCGAAGGGAAAAGAAGCGGTTCGACACCAGCATCACCGCGATGGACAACGCGGACGTCACCAACACGAGCAGTAGCGCGGTGTGGTCCTGGCCGCTTTGCATCGCGTCGTAGATCGCCATCGAAAGGGTCTGGGTTTGCCGTAGAATGTCGCCGGTCACCATCAGGGTCGCGCCGAACTCGCCCATCGCGCGGGCAAACGCGAGCAACGTGCCGGCCAGAATACCCGGCCACGCGAGCGGCAACGTGATGCGAATGAATACCGACAGCGGCGACTGCCGAAGCGTGCGCGCCGCCGCTTCGAGCGTAGGGTCGACGCCGGCGAACGAAGCGCTGGCCGACTTCAGCACCAGCGGCAGCGCCACCACGGCTGCCGCCGCAACCGCGCCGTGCCAGTTGAACACGATGGTGTAGTCGAAGTGTTCGTAAAGCCATGCGCCGACCACGCTGCGCCGGCCCGCCGCGACCAGCAGGCCGTAGCCGATCACGGTCGGCGGGAGCACCAGCGGCAACATGCATACGGCTTCCAGCACCGCGCTGCCGGGAAAGCGCCGGCGCGCAAAGATCCAGCCGAGCGCAATGCCCGCGGCAAGCGCGAGCACGGTGGCGACCCCTGCCACTTTCAGCGACAGCAGCAATGGCGACCAGTCTATGTTTTGTAGGGAATCGGACATTGGCGACACGTTTCGTTGTGAAATGAACGACGTAACGCCGTGAATGCAAGTTACAAGCCAGTGCGCCGGGCGGCCAGCCGCGCGGCTTACCTGCCGCTCAGTCCGAGTTCCTGCGCGAACAGCGCCAGTGCGGAGCGCGCCTTGACCGGATCGTGCGTGGCGGGCTTGAGCAGCAGGCGGTGCGGTCCCAACCGCTCGCTCAACAGACGCACCTGGGCCGCGCAACACGCGGGGTCGCCGATCACCGCATTCGCGAGGATCACCTCGTCGCTCGCGTCGGCGGCAAACATTGGCGGCAACGAACCGGCAGCGAACTGCACCTGCATCAGCCGGGGATAAGAGCGCACGCAGGCCACGCCATGTTCGAGCGCGTCACGGTGGTCAGGCTCGCAGTGAAAGAAGCGCGCAATCGCAAACGGAAAATCGCCGCGCTGCGCACGCTGCGTCGCCACCTGGCCGGCGACGCGCGCGAGGTCCGCCGACGGCGTCGCCATCAGTCCATAGCCGTGCCCGGCGGCGAGGCGCTGCGAATCGTCGCTGAGGCTCGCCAGCCAGACCGGCACCGGTTGTTGCAGCGGGCGCGGCTGCAGCGCGATGTCGTTGCAATGGTAGAAACGCCCGTCGAAGCTCGTGGTGGGCTCACTCCATAAACGCTGGATCAACGCGAGCGCCTCGTGCATCCGCGCGCGGGCGTCATCCGCCGACGGAATTCCCGCAGCCCGGTACTGCACCGGAAACGGGCCGCCGCGCGCCACGCCGAATTCAATGCGCCCGCCGCTCAGCAGATCGAGCGTGGCGACGTCTTCCGCGACGCGCAGCGGGTCGTTCAGCGCGAGTAGGGACGCGCCGGTGCCGAGGCGGATCGTGGAAGTACGGGCCGCGATGTGGGCGAGCAGCACCGTCAGCGCACTGCCGATTGCGTATGAACTGTAGTGGTGTTCCGCGACCCACACGTCGTGGTAGCCGAAGGCTTCTGCGGCAACTGCATGGCTCACGGTCTGCATCAGCGCGTCGCGCGCATCGCCGTCGGGATTCTCGACGTTGAGGAAAAGACCATAGCGTTGTGCGGAATCCGACATGGCAGGTTCTCTTGTGGGGATACATGGTGAAAGGCAAGTTTTGCGCCCACATTCTGCGTCTTGTGAGGGCGTGGTCAACCGTGCCGCAGGCAGAAACGCGACGCTGCGCTCACACGGCGAGGATCGGCAGGCCGAACCCGCAACACACCGGCAATGAAGCTCGTCACGCTCGACGTACGCAAGGCGGACCACGGCACCCGGTAGCGCGCGCACAGCCCCCTCAGCGCGACCAGCGAGTCCGGGTCGATCAGATCCAACGGACACAGCACCCGGTCGGCGCCGGCCAGCAACGAGGCAAATCCTTTGGTGCGGCCTTCTTCGTCGATTGTGCCGAGGTGATGGACGATCTCGCCTCCGGCGGAGCGTACCAGCGCACGCAGCGCGGCGTTGCTGTCCGGCCGCCCGCCGACATAGACGAGTCGTCGCCCGCTCAATGCGCGCGTCAGCGCTTCGCCGTCGAGCAGCACCTGTTCGAGCGCGAACAGCTCGCGCTGCAGGCTCGCGACATGCGCCCGCGCGCGTTCGAGCGAGAGGCGCCCGGTACTCTCGGGAACGCATGCGCCGAGGCTCATGACGGGTTGAGCTTCGAGCCGCACGGCTGCGGTTACGGTTGCGGCATCGGCGGGCGGCATGGGTGTCATGGTGAGCGCCGCGTGTCATGGTCCGCAAGCGGTTCTGCCGCTGCCGGGGCGAGAAACCAGCTGCGCACCGTGTCGTACGGATAGCGCGTCAGGCCGGCATGGCGCGCGTGCGGCGCGAGCAGATGCACAGACAACGGCTCCGCCCAGCTCCAGAAATCAGCGCGCAGCGCGGGCGGGAAGCCGACGTCGTCGAACGCATGCCACAGCTGTACCAGCCAGAGTTCGCGGCCCTCTTCGTCGAGTAGCAACGGCAGCCCGGAGCCCGCCTGCAGATGCGCACGCCGCTCGCTGTAGTACAGCGGACCGCCGCAGGACTCGACCACGAAGTCGGCCACGCGAGAAGCGACGCAATCGAAGCAATGACCCGCACGCGCGAACAGCGGCGTGAGTCTGAGCCGTCGCATATGACACAGCACCAGATCGCGCAACCCAGCCTCATCGCAGATCGCCAACAGCCGGTGCGGCGGCTGCGGCAGCGCGGGCACGCAGGCGGGCGGCAGTGCCCGGGCCCGCGGCCCTTGCTGCGAGTCCACCACCGGCCATTGCAGCGTCAGATAGCAGGCCCGGGTGCAGGGTGTCCAGCGGGCGCGGGGCGCCGCAGGCGCGGCAGATCGGAGCGAATCCATATGTGTGTCGGGTTGGTGGTTCGGTTTGTCGGTTGTGTACCTGAATACATAACGGTAGGCGTGCTTAAGCAAGTCCCGCGCCTTCGTTCACTGCGGAGCCCCTGAAGGCTCCGATCACGGTGAACCGCGTCACGCAGCTGTTCGATGTGTTCCGTGCGTGGCCGGTGGTCTGCCTGCTCGGACTACCCGGACTGCTCGCGCCTATTCGTGCCCATTCGCGCCGATTGCGCCTACTCCGCTCCGAAGCAAAGCGCGTGATCGGAACAGACGCCGCAACTCGGCGCCTTGCAGATGAACAAGTCCTCCCGCTCACACAACTGCTTGTAGAAGAACTTCTTCCACTTCATGTCATGCGTATTCTTCGCCGCCAGCCGCGGAAACCAGTGGCCGATCAGCGCTGACAGCTCACGCCGCGACGGCAGAAGCAGATCCTGCCAAAGGTGGTTCTGCCCGAGGCTCGCACAGGCGAGCGCGTGCGCGACGCAGTTCGCTTCGTCCGGCGTGCCCGCGTGCGGATCGGCGTGGTCATTGAGCAGCGCCACCAGATCGTCGAGCTCGTCCTCGCGCGGTTCCTCGCGACGCCCGCTCGCCGGCGCGGACCACGAGAGCCACGGGAGGCCGAGCGCCGGTCCCGCACCCGGGAACCAGCGGGCCAACATCCGGCGGGTCTGGTCGACGTCCAGTCCGGGCATCGGCAACGCGTCCAGGCCGTGGCGCTCGAACGCACCCGACATCACGCCGGCCAATGCAAGGACGGTGGGATCGTCCGCGTCCTCCGCCGCGCACGCCATCAAGGTTGCATAGGTATCCATGACGGTATCGCCTAGAGCACGGCCGCCGCGTGCGTGTAGCACTTTTTCGGGCAGATCTTCGCGCATGCGGTGCAGCCGATGCACAACTCCCGATGCGCGATCGTCATCACTTTCTTTTCGTACTCGTCGTCTTCGTCCTCGCCGTCCAGCGCGATATGCGCGCCCTCCTCGTCAAGTCCGACGAGTTCCAGCACGCCGCGTGGGCAGACGCGAAAACAGCGTCCGCAACCAATGCATTTTTCTTCATCGAGCGTGTTGACGAAGGTCGGCGTCCAGGTGGCGCCGCTCGGCAGCGTAACGCTGAAGGTATCGCTCATGGTTTGCCTCCGTGGTTCCGCTGCTTCAGGCTGCGGCAGCGGCCGCGCGAGCCGCCATTAGCGCGGCATGCGCGTCATGGCAGCGCTGGGCGACAGCAAGAATGTTCTCCCAGTTGGTCGGCAGTTCCTCGGAGAGGTCGTGCAGATCCATCTTCGCCTGAGTCGCTTGCGCGTTCAGCTTCTTCAGGCGCGCCTTCAGTTCGTCGGCATCGGTACTCATCGTCATGCTCCCTTCACGATCACTTCAGGCGCCGTACTGTGCGACGGCGGGATACGTCCTGATCATCCCGACCGCTTCGTCGAGAAACTTGCCGCCCGCCTCGGCGAGCTTCTGCAGCGACGCGAAGCCAAACCGGTGCACGTCGCGCAGCTGCTTGTTGACGACAACCAGCCGACCGGCAATCAACACCATGCGGCCGAAGCCCTCGTGGCTCATCTTCATCATCGGCGAGACCATCTGGCCGGTCTGACGCTCGATCGCCACCGCGATCGCGCTGTAGAAAATTTCGAGCCGCCACAGCGTTTCGGGATCGGGGTCGCCCATGATCGGAATCGCGCGGCGTTCCTCCGCCGTGTGAATGTACGGCTTGAGCAGTTGCAGGTCGGACTTGCCGTCCCACGCGCCGTGCGTGTCCTGCGCACGCAACTGCTTGACCAGATGTTGCACGAACGGCGTCGCCAGCAGCGTTTCGTCGCTGGCCGTGCCCGGAACTACGGATGATTCAGCGGTGGCTTCAGCCATGAGGTACCTCGTCGTCTTCAAAGTCGTACACGCGTTCGCCGTCTTTCGCGAGCGCCTTGCGCAGCCACGGCGGCGGCGTGCCCTTCAGTACCTGCTGCAGCTTGCCGAGGATTTCCTCGATCGACTCCGGCTGCGGCACCTTGATCGGATGAATCTTCAGCGCGACCACGCGGGCCGCGCCGGAACCGCCGATCGCAGCAACGTACAGGATCGCGCAATCCTTTACGGCTTCGAGTTTGGGCGCGAGCTTGTCCTCGTCGCCATCCTCTTCGAGCTTGCCGCCGAAGTCGAACGCCTCGACGAACCGGTAGCCGTCCGGGGTGACGTCGTAGGTGACGATGCTCTTCGCCCAGCCAAAATGCGCGTCGACGTACTGCCTGTCCTGAGTGGCGAATGCGATCTTCATTCTGTGTGCTCCTTGAGGTAGATCAGGCGCCGGCCGCGACGACAGGAATGTTCACTTCCCGCGCCGGATCGCGCGCGGCCAGATCGATCGCGGTCTGCGGCAACGGCCAGTCGCCCGGATGGTGATGCGCAATCTGCTCGATCATCAGATTGGCGATCTCGAAGATCAGGTTCATCGTGCCGCGGTAGCCGACGTAGCGGCGATGCGCGTTGCCGACCCGGTCGAACACGGGAAAGCCGATCCGCAACAGCGGCTTTTGCAGATGCGCGGCCATCTGGCGGCCGTGCGAATGGGTGATCAGCAGGTCGCAGTCCGTCGCGGCCCGTTCCATGTCTTCGAGATCGCCGATCACGACCCGTTCGGCGGGCAGCAACGCGTGCGCGGGCGAGCGCGTGGTGCTGATGCAGCAGTGCAATTGCGCGCCCATTTCGTGCAGCAGGCAACCGAGCGCAAGCAGCAGATCGGGCTCCGCGCCGATCGCGACCTTGATGCCGCCGGTGTGGAAATGCCCGTCGAGCATCGCGTCGAGCAACTGGCTGCGCTGCCGCCGGTATTTCGCGGGAACCGGCCGCCCGGAGCGCTGCGACAGCAATTGCAGCAGGCGGTCGTTGGGTTCGAGTCCCGTGAGCCGCTCGAAGATGTCGAACGGTGTGCCGGCGATCGCCTGCAGCGCGAGCGCGCCGTCACGCGTCTGCTCGCCGACGCCGATCGTGAACGCCGACGCGCCGGCGGCCCGGATCTGCGCGAGCGTGGTGCCGCCCAGCGTGGTGCCGCGCCAGTCCGGCGCGATGTGACCGTCGAGCGAACCGGAAATGTCGGGCAGCACAATCACGTCGAAGCCGAACGCTTCGATGATCTCGCGCAGTTCGTCGATGTCGCCGGGCGACAGATGGCTGCCCGGCAGCAGCGTGACCTGACTGGCCACCTTGGGCAGCGGCTTGACGAGCGCCTTGACGATGCCGGCGACCGCGTGCCGGTAGCCGTCTTCGAATGCACCGACATAGTCGGGGGTCGACACGTACACGATTTCGGTGTCGTCGAGCTCAGGCTTGCGTTTGCGCACGGTGACGAGATAACCCTCTACGTCGTCGCCCTTGGTTTCGGTCAGGCCCGTCGAACAGATAGCGATGATCTTCGGCGCGGCACGCTTGCGGATGTTGAGCAGTGCGGCTTCGATGTTCTCGTAGCCGCCGAGCACGGTGGTGACTTCGTTCATCGCGGTGGTCTGCAGCGGGATCGCCTCCTTGAAGTGGCGCACGAGCAGCACGAGGCCGAACGACGTGCAGCCCTGCGAGCCATGCATCACCGGCATGCAGGCATCGAGTCCGAGGAACGCGAAGCTCGCGCCTAGCGGCTGGCTCATCTTGAGCGGATTGACCGCACAGGCTTTCTTTGATTCGACGACGTCGGCCATGATATTTCCTCCGGCGCGGGCGTCAGCCCGGCACGCCAAGTTCCAGCCCCATCACCCACGCCGCGGCCCCCGCCAGAGGGAGCGTAGCCTGAGCTTGCACCGCACCCAGCGTCTCGCCGTCGTCGCCCCACGGCGCCGGGATGCGCACCTGCTGCCACACCGGGTTATAAATCGCGCGGTCGATCTCATGCACCAGTTCCACGATGCCTTCATAGCCGCCATACGGGTGGTGGCGCTCCTGATTGATGTCGAGCCAGGGCATGCGGGCTTTCAGCGCGACGAACTGCGAGCGGCCGCCCGAGAGCATGATGTCGGCCTTTGCATCCCTGAGCATCGCGTACATCTCGCGCGGCGTCATGTCGTCGATCATGTGTGCGTCGTCGCCCATGATCTCCCTGATCTTGTCCTTGTCTTCCTTCGTGCTTTTCTTGATGCTGGTGCCGACGATTTCGAGCCCGGCTTCCTGAAGCGCGGCCACCACCGACCACGACTTCACGCCGCCGGTGATGAGCAGCACGCGCTTGCCGGTCAGGCGCGCCTTGTAGTGCGCGATGCGCGCCCAGGCGCGGGCTTCCTCGGCGGCGATCAGACGCTCGGTGCGCTCCAGCAGATCGTCCGGCGCGCCCTGCTGCACCAGCAGGCCGGCGATCTGGCGCAGCGTGTCGCTCATGTCGCCGATCCCGTAGAACGAGCCTTCGAAGTAGGGAATGCCGTAGCGCTGCTGCATCTTCGTCGCGATGTTGATCATCGACTTCGAGCAGACCATCATGTTGACCCGCGCGCGATGCGAGCTCGCAATCTCGTTGTAGCGCCCGTCGCCGGAAATGCACGAGAGGATGCGGATGCCGAGCGCGTCGAGCAGCGGCTTCGTCTGCCACAATTCGCCCGACAGGTTGTATTCGCCGATGATGTTGATGTCGTACGGCGTCGTGTACTCGGGCTCGCGCGTGCCGATCACGTAGTCGAGAAGCGCCTCGCCGCCGAGCTTGTTGCCCAGGTTCTTCGGCCCGGCGAAGCCTGGCGAATTGACCGGGATCACCGGCTTGCCGAATTTTTCGGTGGCACGCTGGCAGACTGCCTCGATGTCGTCGCCGATCAGCGCGGTCACGCAGGTCTGATAGACAAACACGGCCGGCGGATCGTATTTCTCGATGATCTCGCGCACGCTTCTGAAAAGCCGCTTCTCGCCGCCATACACCACGTCGAGTTCATTGATGTCGGTGGTGAAGCCGGTGCGATAGAGTTGCGAGCCGGACGATGCGGCATGCCGGTTGTCCCACGAGTTGCCTTCGCAGGCAATCGGTCCGTGCACGAGGTGCGCGACATCCACCACCGGCTGCAAGGCGATCTTTGCGCCGTCGAATGCACACCCGCCCGCGGCGGCGCCCGGCGAAAGCTGTTTCGTGCAGCCCTTCTTGCGCTCCTTCTCGCTCTTGCCCTGATTCTTGTCGCAACCCGGTTCGTCGAATACCTCGGCAATTTTGGCGTTGAGCGAAGCGGACATGACAGGCTCCTGATGGATGGATGTTTCTCTAGTGGCAAGTTCCATACCACCGGGGAATGCCGTAAATGCGGTCCAACCGGCCTTCGATCACGACACTCTCGCGCGTCGTCATGGCGGGTTTGAACGGTTTGCGACAGACGGTTTGCGACACATACAACGTCCGGCTCCGCGGGTTCACCGCATCGCCGGGTGAGAACAGCACGTAGCGGGTATGTGCTGGCAGTTGCCGCAGTTGCCTCGCGTCGCGCGACCCGTGCGGCTCAGTTGTCGTCGGCCAACACTTCCAGCGCCACCAGTTGCCCGTAGAGCGCGCGCCGCGCCGGCCAGTTCGAATCACCCGCGAGGCGCGAGTCCGCGCCTTCGAACGCGCCGATCGCGTCACGGTCGTTCCAGTAGATCAGGCAGCGCCCGCCGCGCGCGGCCAGCGCAGCGGCCTGAGCATCGCGTTCAGACACCGGCTCGCGCCGGCACACGCCCCGGCCGAGCAGATAATCCGCGCGATAAAGCAAGGTGTCCCAACCATGCTCGTCACCCACCGCGCAGATCGATGGGTACGCCGCCCGTCCGCTCGCATCGGGAAGGTGATCGACCAGCGCGAGCAGTTCGCGCGGCGTGACTTCGTCGTAGATCTCGGCAGCGCTCAACGGATCGGACGTCGCCACCTTGCGGGCGAAGTCGTCGTCATCGTAGGCGAACCACGCGCGCGGCGGTGCTGAGTCTGATTGCTCGACAACATAGATCACGTTGTGCTCCTTCACCGGGAGTGGTCGGACCGGCTGGCGCCGGGCAGCGCGGACATCCTGTCTTCAGCGGTGTTCCTGTACCGGCTACTCGACGCCCTCGGCGGCGGTCTTCGCCCATACCGCGCGGCGCAGCCGCTGCGCGATGCCGGCCGGGCTCGCGTCGAACTGCCGCTGCGCCGCCGACATCGCCCCCTGGGCAATCGCCGTTTCCTCGTGCGTCAACGGAAGCCGGCCGGCCACATGCGTGGCCCCCGGCACGGAGCGGGCGATCATCTGCCGGTTGGGGTGTTCCGTCAGCGCGACGAGATGGTCGGCCTCGCGCACGCCGGCCAGACAGACCCAGCCGTCAATGACCTCGACCTTGCGGCCGTCCTGCGTCATCCTGACCAGAACCGCATCTGCGGCGCCCGATGCATCTGCTATGTCTGTCATGGCCGTGCGCTCCCGTCAGCGGATGATGTCGTAGCTGTAGTCGGTCTTCGCCGCGACGATCGTGTTGGCGTCGAGCGCTTCGAAGAATTCGTCCAGCAGCGTGACCAGCACGCGCAACGCGCCTTCATAGCCCCACGTCGGGAAGCGATGATAGTGGTGGCGATCGAAGATCGGGAACACCATGCGTATCAGCGGCGTTTTCGTATCACGCTCGAGGTATTTGCCGTAGGTGTTGCCGATCAGGAAATCCACCGGCTCCGTGAACAGCAGCGAGCGCATATGCCACAGATCGCGTTTCGGATACACCTTGCAGCCCGCGCCGTACGGCGACGCGTCGAACAGCGCCTGCACTTTCGCGGCCCAGGTTTCACCGCCGTTGGTCGCCAGCACGTGTGCCGGTTCGGCGCCGAGTTCGAGCAGGAACTGGGTGTAGCCGAGCATCTGGTCCGGGTCGCCATAGAGCGCGAAACGCTTGCCGTGCAGGTGCGCCTGGCTATCGGCCATCGCGTCGACGAGCTGGCCGCGCTCCTTCTCCAGTTGCGCCGGAATCGGCTTGCCGGTCACGCGCGAGATTTCCATCAGGAACTGATCGGTGCCCGCCACGCCGACCGGCGCGTTCAGCACCACGACTTCCTGACCATGCTCGGCGATGAACTTGCTGGTCTTCTCGCAGCAGTATTCCTGGAACACGAAGGTCGCCTTCGCGTTCAATGCGCGCTCCACCTCCTCCTTGGTCGTGCCGCCTTCGTACATGCGGAACTCGCCGTCGGTCGGCGTATTCCACGTTTCGGACGGATCGCAGATGATGTTCACCTGCACGCCGAACAGATCGAAGATGCGGCGGATTTCCTTCATGTTGCCGACCACGTAGCCGTCGAACCCGCCGATGAAGTTCACGCTCTCATCGGCCACCCGTTCGAGCGGCGCGGCCGTGCCGGCCTTGCCGTCCCAGAAGTGCTTGAGGATCCCGAGAAGCGCGTTGTCGTAGCCGGTGACATGGCTGCCCACGAAGGCCGGCGTGTGCGCGAACGGCACATCGTAGTCTTCCGGCACGCTGCCCTTCTGCTTGCTGTTCTTGATGAACGCGTCGAGGTCGTCGCCGATCACTTCCGCCATGCAGGTCGTCGAGACCGCGATCATCTCGGGCTTGTACAGGTTGTACGCGTTGGCGAGACCGTCGATCATGTTGTTCATGCCGCCGAACACCGCTGCGTCCTCGGTCATCGACGAACTGACGCACGAGGTCGGCTCCTTGAAGTGACGCGAAAAGTGCGAGCGGTAATAGGCGACGCAGCCCTGCGAGCCATGCACGAAACTCAGCGTCTTGTGAAAGCCGTTGGCGACGTACACCGCGCCGAGCGGCTGGCAAGCCTTGGCCGGGTTGACGGTCAGCGAGTCGCGTGCGAAGTTCTTCTGTTTGTAGTCCTCGGTCTTGGTCCATTCGACGATCTGACTGACCTGCGCGTCCGGATGGTTGAATTCGAAGTTTTCCTTTTTCGTGCGGAAAATTTCCTGGTACTCGGGCTCACGGAACAGCAGTTCGTGGTCGAGAATCTTGTCTGCGGATTGGGGCATGGGATGCTCCTGATATTCAGTTCGATGGCTTCAATGGCCTGCCGGCCATCGGGGCTTAGGAGGTTTTCTTCCAGGGTGCCCTGGCGAGCCCCCAAACCGGGCTGGAAATGGCCATGTCCATGTCGCGCGCGAAAATGGCGTAGCCGTCGTAGCCGTGGTACGGGCCGGAATAATCCCAGCTGTGCATCTGGCGAAATGGCACGCCCATCTTCTGGAATACGTACTTTTCCTTGATGCCGGAGCCGACCAGGTCGGGCTGGATCTGTTCGACGAACTTCTCGAACTCGTAGCCGGTCACGTCGTCGTAAATCAGCGTGCCGTCCTTCACGTAGTGCGTGGTGCGCTGATAGTCGTCGTTGTGGCCGAACTCGTAGCCCGTGCCCACCACGTTCATGCCGAGGTCTTCATAAGCACCGATCACGTGGCGCGGACGCAGCCCGCCGACGAACAGCATTACCGTCTTGTCCTGCAGACGCGGCCTGAACTTCGCGTTCACCGCGTCCACGAGCGGACGATACTTCGCGATCACCTTCTCCGCATTGGCCTTGATCGTGTCGTCGAAATGGCTGGCGATTTCGCGCAGGCTCTTCTCGATCATCGTCGGGCCGAAGAAGTTGTATTCAACCCAGGGAATGCCGTACTTCTCTTCCATGTGCCGGCTGATGTAGTTCATCGAGCGATAGCAGTGCAGCACGTTGAGCTTGGCCTTCGGCGTGTTCTCGAGCTCGGCGATCGAGCCGTCGCCCGACCATTGCGCG